>CASFXV010000004.1 GCA_949298795.1 uncultured bacterium | reverse complement strand
TATTTCTTTAATTTGCATAAGTTAAATATATCATAATTGATACAAAACCGAAACAAAGGTCGGAAATAGGGGGATAATGCTTTGTTCTCAGAGTTAATGTGTATGTACCCAATGAAATAGAATATTATAAGAAATCCGTATTAAAAACAGGGTTTTATTAAGAATGTATTAATGAAAACATTGCTCATTTGTTTAACATTTTAAATTTATTTTGCCCGAAATAATCAAACTATCTGTAAAATATAATCAAACCATGTGTTCTTTTATAGCTTTTTTGTTCCCTCTTTTGCAGACAAAAAGCGTTGCAAAAAGAGAACCCCACAAAGCGAGTGTAAAAACAGTAGTCCTAAAACGAAAACTTCCACTATCTTCCGCCTACAATAAAAAAGCCGGGTTTATAGTAAACCCGGCTTTAGACTGTTTCCAAAAGAGGTTAATCCTCTTCCGGAGGAACTTCCGACAAAATGACATCCTTGTTTTTGTCTTCTGGTATCGGAATGCCAAAAAGCTTCAGGTTCAGCCAGTCGCCAAATTCGTCCAACAGAATATAGGTTACAGGCGTCATCAGCAGGGTAACCAATAAGGACAGCGCCTGCCCGCCCACAATAACGATGGCCAAACTGCGGCGTTCCTCCGCGCCTGCCCCGTTGGAAATAATCATCGGGGCCACACCCATAATCAGGGTGAGCGTGGTCATCAAAATAGGGCGCAAGCGGACGCGGTTGGCCTGCAAAATGGCTTCCGTACGGCCATAGCCGCGGGCACGCAGCTGGTTGGTATAGTCCGTTTGCAAAATAGCGTTTTTGCTGACTACGCCCACCAACATGAATATACCCAGCAAACTATATATATTCATGGTTTGCCCAGTAAGCAACAGCGAAAGCACGGCAAAAGGAACCGTCAGCGGCAAAGATACGATAATAGCTACCGGGTGGGTATAGCTTTCAAACTGGGCGGCCAAAATCATGTATTTAAACAAGAACGCCAAGAAGAACGCCATGATAAACGACATGAACATTTTGCCCATTTCTTGAGAAGCCCCCGTTACGCCGCCGGTATATTCCACCCCGGCGTGCAGGTCTTTAAAAGTTTGCTCCATAATAGCCAAAGCGCTGCGCTGGTCAATTCCGTTCAAGTTAGCCTGCACGGTTACCTGGCGCTGGCGGTTAAAACGGTCAATTTGGCTGGGGCCGGTGCCTTCTTCAATAGTGGCTACCGAGTCCAAACGCACAATATCGTCCTCGCCGTTATCGGCCGGAACCATCAAAGCGGCAATGGCTTCTTTGGTGTCGCGGTATTCCTCACCCACGCGCACGCGGACTTCGTACAAGTCATCCCCTTCTTTATATTTGGTGATGTCGTCCTCGCCGCCTACCATGGTGCGCAGCGCCGAAGCGATATCAGACACTTTAACACCCATATTATAGGCTTTGTCACGGTTGATGACTACGCGGTATTCCGGTTTGGACAAGTCTAAAGACAAATCCAAATCAATAAACCGGGGGTCTTTGGAAAGCTGGGCAATCATGGTGTTGCCGTAATTGGCAAGCTGGTCCAAATCCGGGCCGGAAAGCACGTACTGTATTTCATACGAACCCGCAGAAGGGCCGTCACTCACAATATAAGAAGTGGTTTGCAGGCCTTTGTATTTTTTCATCATTTGGCGGGTTACTTCCAAATAATCGTTGGTGGTTAAACCTTCGCGCTTTTCGCGGTCTTCCAACTCATAGCGAACATAGCCTTTGTTGGCGGGGTTGGAATCGGCAAAGCTGTTGCTGCCCACCCCGGCTACCACTAACGTGTCTTTTACATGCGGCAGGCGCAATACGTCTTTTTCAATTTGGCGCAGAATGTCCAAGGTATCGCTGTAGCTGGTACCCACAGGGGCTTCCACGGTTACTTGCACCTTACCGCTGTCATCCACCGGGATAAATTCCCCCCCTATTTTAGCCAACATGGGGAAAAGCATGGCTACACAAAATACCGCCACGCCCACCATGATTTTGCGGTGGTGGATAGACCAGTCTAACAGCGGGATGTACCAATCCACCAATTTTTTATTTACGCCGTCTACCACCAAGTCCAGCTTGGTTTTGCCCTGCCCCTGTTTTAACATTTTGGCGCAAAGCATAGGCGTTAACGTAAGCGCCACCACCCCGGACAGGGCGATGGCAAACACCACCGTCATACCGTAGCTGTTTACCACGCGGCCGATAATACCACTCATGTACGCCAGCGGCAAGAAGATAACCAAAATGGAAAGCGTGGTGGCCACAACCGTAGAAGTAATTTCACGCGAACCGTCCAACGCGGCGCGCATAGGGGTTTTGCCGTACTTTTCCATATGGCGGAAAATGTTTTCCAACATCACGATGGCGTCGTCAATCACGATACCTACGGCTACGGTTAAACCCAACAGCGTCATGGTATCAATGGTAAAACCGCTCATTTTCATAAAAATGAACGAACCGATGATGGAAATAGGCATGGCCAAGAATGAAATAAACGTGGAGCGCAAAGAGCCCATGAAAATAAGCACCATGACCCCCGCCAAGAAACCGCCCAGCACCAAGTGTTCCAGCACCGTGTGTACGGAAGCTTTAATGTTGCCGGACTGGTCCATCATGAGAGAAATGCTGATGTCTTTGGGCAGCGTGGGTTTAATTAAGTCCAGCTTATCTTTTACCCCTTGCACCACGGCCAGCGTGTTGGTACCGGACTGTTTGGTCACTTCCAACGTAACAGAACGGCGCTGGTTAAGCCAAGTGGATTCGCGTTCGTATTCGCCGGAATCTTCCGCGTAGCCAATATCAGAAATTTTAATGGACGCGCCTTTGCGTTTGGCAATAAACACGTCATTAAAAGCTTCCACCGTAGGGATACGGCCCAAAATACGCAAATTGTATTCCTGGTGTTGCTGTTCCACACGCCCGCCGGGGATTTCTACGTTCTGCTCGGACAAGGCTTGGGAAACATCGCTAATGGGCAAATTCAAAGCAAACAACTTAAACGGATTAACAATGACGTGAATTTCGCGTTCGCGTCCGCCCACGATGTTTACAGAACCCACCCCGCGGATGTTTTCAATGTTTTCTTTTACTTTCTTTTTGGCTACTTCCGTCAAGTCCACAATATCGCGGTCACCGGACACCACTACGTTTAATACGGCAATAGCGTCCATATCCAGTTTCTGCACGATGGGGGATTCCGTCCCTTCCGGGAGGTCGTTTTTAATCAGTTCCACTTTATCGCGCACTTCCTGGGCGGCTACGTCGCGGTCTTTATCCATGTCAAACTTAATGCTGACCAAAGACGCCCCTTCCATACTTTGGGATTTAATTTCGTCAATCCCTTCCACCTGGTTGACGGATTCTTCAATTACTTTAGTAATGGAGGTTTCCACCTCTTCCGGGTTGGCGCCGGCCAGCGTGGTCTGCACCAATACATAAGGCACGTCAATGTTGGGGAACATCCCCACGCCCATGCCGGAATAAGACATCAACCCCAACACCACCACGGCCACACACATCATGATAGTGGCAACCGGGCGGTGAATAAAGATAGACGTTAACCCGCCTTTCTTAGCCGGGCCGGCAGGCTGCTGCGCTGCGTTTTGTTTTTCTTCTTCCATATAACCCCGCCTTATTTACCCATATCAATCTTGCTTCCGTCTTGCAGGCCGTAGGCAAATTCCAAAATCACGTCCCCTTCTTTCAGGCCTTCGGTAATTTCCAAATAATTGGTATTTTCAAAGCCCACGGTTACCGCTTTTTTCTGAGCGGTCTTCCCGTCAGAAGCGGGCACAAACACATAGCTTTCGCCGTTTTCGGTATACAGGCTTTTCTTGGCAATAGAAACGGCGTTTTTCTTTTCAGCCAGTGTAATATCCACTTTGGCGAACATGCCGGATTTTAAGATGTCTCTGGGGTTATCGGCCCAGAATTCCACCGCTACCGCGCGGCTGTTGGCGTCCACCACCGGGCTGATGATTTGCAGGCGGGCTTCAAACTCTTTACCGGGCAAAGCGTCAATACGCAGGGTGGCCGGCTGGCCTTTGTAAATTTCCCCTATATAGCGTTCCGGTATGTCCACCGCCACGCGCACGCGTTCTTGGTTAACCACTAAGGCAACCGGAGTGGAAATGGTTACATTGGCGCCCGGGTCCAAATACACCCGGCCGATAACACCCGTTAAGGTAGACGGAACGACCACCGGTTCATACACGGCGCCCACTTCATCGCGCTCAATTAAAGAAACGGTTTGATTTTTCTTTACCGCATCCCCTTCGCGCAATAAGTTTTCCAAAAGTTTTCCTTCTACACGCGGGTACAAGGTGGCTTCTTCCCACGCTTTGATACTGCCGGACATTAAAAGCTGGTGTTTTAAATCCCGCTTTTGCACCGTTTCCGGGCGCACGGCAAAAACGTCCAAAGCCACCGTATCCATCGGGGAACCCGCTTTAGGTTTTAAAAATACAAAAGCCGCCATGGCTATCATCAATAAGACAATAACTATTTTAATTTTTTTACTTGTTTTCTTTTTCATACAGTTCAACCTCTACCCCTACGGCAAATTTTAAATCAGAAAGCGCAATAGCGCCGTCATACACGGCTTGCACGTATTGCAAGTCGGAATCGTTTACGTTGGCAATGGCGTCGTTTAACTCCAGCTGGCTGGTTAAACCCGCGCGGTAACGTTTCATTTGCGCTTCCAAGTTTTCACGCGCCTGTTCCACCACCCCTTTGGTGGCTTCTATGCGGTTGCGGGCTTCGTCCAAATTAAGCCATGCTTCTTTTACCTGAATACGCACGTTTTTGAGTTTATTTTGATAAGCAGCTACAGCCTGTTCGTACGCCAATTCTTTCTGCGCCACTTGAGAGCTGACCTTAAACCCTTCAAAAAGCGGAATGCTAAGCGTCACGCCGGCGGTGGAAGACCAATACCGGTCTTGCTTTTGGTTCGGGAAACCTTGCTCCGTCAAACCGTTATACGTGTAATCCGCATTCAAAGCCAATACCGGCATATGCCCGGCTTTGGCAATATTTACATTATAATGCGCCGCGTCCACCGCCAATTTAGACAGAATCAGCTCCGGGCGGTACTCCATGGCTTTTTGATACAACACTTCCAACGAAGGAACCTGAGGCAGCGTCAAATCCTTACGGGTCCAGGTAAGATAAATTTTGTCTTCCGGGTCTCTGTTTAAAATTTGGCGCAAATACAAGTTCCCCAATTCAAAGTTTTTCTTGGCTTGAATGACGGTAGGCTCAATATTTTCCACCTTTACTTTTTGGGTGAGCACGTCCAAACTGCTGGCCAAACCCTGTTTATATTTGGCTTGGGTTTCCGCCAAATGCTGCTTGGCGATTTTTAAATATTCTTCCTGCACGCGGATATAGGCGGAAGCGTAAATAATGTCATAGCAGAATTTCACTACCTGCTGGGTTACCAAATCGCGCACGTGTTTTAAATTATACACCCCTTCCTGCGCGCCCACTTTGGCCAAATTCACCCCGCCGCGGATTTGCCCGCCGCTCCACAATACCTGGCTTAAGTTCAGCCCCGCCGCATAGGTATTGTTTTTACCCACTTCCATCATGGCTCCGCCGCCAATGGCAAACTGTGCTTTTTTAATGGCGCGGGAATAAGACGCGTCTAAAGACAATTTAGGATAATAACCCGAGCGGGCCTCCGACAATTGTTCCTCATAAATGGCTTTCAGCTTTTCGGCGTCAATTACCTGATAACTGTCCGACAAAGCCATTTTAATGGCATCGGAAATGGTAATCTTCTCCCCTCCCACGTCTTGTTCCGCAAATAAGTTAGACGCGGGGGTGGGGGCCATCGCGCCAAAACACATTGGCGCACAACCGGCGGCCAGTACGGCCGCGGCAACCCATTTTTTCACATTATTTTTTCTTATCTTCATAATATCTTTTAACACCTAATAAAATGATCCGCACCGTGCGGGAGATGACTTCTTCGTCATACGTAGCGGGAACAGCGCCCCCGTGAACATAAGTATTCACATAGGCATTAAGCATTACCTTAAAAAACAAGGCGGAAATTAACCGGCTGATATCCTGCGCCGCACCGGCAGGCAAATGATGCACCCCTTCTTTTTGAGCCAAGTATTTCCCTAATACCACTTCCGGCAAAGGCCTCCGCTGTTCCGCCGGAAATTTACGGTTGAGCGTATAAGCAATCATTTGCATGACAAATTTAGAATTTACCGGGCTTTTGCGGAAAAATTCCATATGCGCCTGCAACAATAAATTTAATACTTCCTCCAAACTATGCCCCTTGGAGTAGGCGTCTTCCATCTGGGCAAAAAAGCGCTCCTCGTGCTCGTCTACAATGCTGCGGCAAAGGTCCTCTTTGTTTTTAAAATAGTAATACAATACCGGCTTGGTTACTTTTACCTTTTCGGCAATTTCACGCATGGATACTTGGTCTATCCCTTTTTCCGCCATTAGAAAAAAAGCCGCTTTTTTAATGGCATGGCGCATGCGCCGTTCCCGGTCTTGTTTGTCTGTTTTCGGATGTTCGTTTTGTTTCATAATAAAACCGCCGGCTTGTAATCTACCTACCGGTAAGTATATTATACCAAAAACAATTATTCAAGTGTAAATTTTGTTTGGTATTGATTGCAAAAAATATCCCGCCGCGTTTCTGCGGCGGGATAACTTGAAAGCAAAATCCCGCTAAAACAACAACACCAATCCCCAAATGAAAAATATCCCGGCCAGCGCCGCACCCGCAACGGAAGGCACCGCGCAAAAGAACACGGCTGCGCAAGCGCGCCAACCGCCCACTTCCCACATGCGGCTGATGTTACGCAGCAAATACCCCAGCTGCAGCCCCAAAACCGTCAGCGCCATCAAAGGCACAATAAAAGATATTGCCGGCACCGCCAAAGCAATTACGCTGGCGGCAATCAACAGCCCTTTAATAAAACCGGCCGTCCCTATTAAGATAAACAGCTCCGCCGGGGATGCTTTCTTGCCGGAAAAATCCAAAAACAAGGCCGCGCAGGAAGACATGACTAAACCCAGCAAAATTTCCGCTACAAACCAAACAACGGTTTTAAACAGAAAAGAGAACAGGCCAATGCCGTCCCCCGCGTTAAAAACGCATACGGTGGACAAAGCGGCCGCCAAGTATCCCAGCAATGCCGCCCCATACGCGCGGGAAGAAAACAAACGTTCCAACCCTTCCCGTGGGTCTTTCATGTACAAAAAGTAGGCTTGTAACAAATGGTGCATAAGGCCTCTAGTTCATCCACAAATAAGATACGCTGGGGGTGGTAAGGCTTTCCAGCTGTTTAGCCAAGGCGCGGCTGTCCATGCCGCTGCCCAAAGAGAAGAAGAATTCCCTTAACCCCTCGCCGCGCTGGGTAAGAATTTTAGGGTCTTTTAACCCCGCCAACTCCCCGGCCAGCAGGCAGGCTTCTTCTTCACCGCCCAATTTATCAATAAAGCCCAGTTTATAAGCCCGTTCGCCGGTGAATACGCGTCCGTCGGTATATTCGGTCAGATCTTCGGGTTTCACATTGGGGCGCCCGGCTTTGACGGCGGCAAAAAATTGGCCGTATGTTTCGCTTACCATGTCCTGCAGCAACGCTTTTTCGGCATCGGTCATTGGGCGGGCGTAAGAACCCATGTCTTTATATTTGCCGGAAGTAATGGGAGTAATCTTAATACCCAGCTTATCAAACAAACCTTCCAAATTGCTGGTTTGCATAATCACCCCTACGGAACCGGTAATCGTGCCGGGTTCGGCCACAATTTTATCCGCAGCCATCGCCACATAGAAACCGCCGCTGGCGGCCACATCGCGAAATAAAGCCACAATTTTTTTACCCTGCTGTTTGGCTTTTTGCAATTCCCCGTAAATATTTTGTACGGAAGCAACGGTCCCCCCGGGGGAATTGATATCCAGCACAATGGCTTTTACGTTTTTGTCTTCCGCGGCGGAACGAATGCTTTTGGCAATGGAGGAAGCCCCTTGATTGCGGGAAAAAGGACTTGAGTCATTACTTTCCGCAATGACCCCGCGGATTTTTATCCAAGCAATACCCGGCTGGGCTTTTTTATTTAAATTTCCCACCAAGGCCGCTTTTTCCGACGCATCTTTCGCCGTCGGGCAGGAAACGCCGGGCTTTAACACCAGCATGACCCCGCAAACGGAAGAAACCACAAACGCCAATAATAAAAGCGTACTCCAAACACTGCGCCCGGAGAAAGAAGGCCCTTTGTGAGCGGAAGCGGTCTTTTGCTGTTTAGGCTCTTGCGGCTCTTGCACGCGCGTGGGGTGCACCACATCTTGCGGAATAGGCAAGGGCTGCGGTTTTAACGGGGCGGGAAGCCCTAAAGTAGAAGCGGTCTTTTCATTTTCCAGCAAACGCTTTTCCCAGGTTTTTTCTAACTTGTCTTGATTGGGGGACGTGGGAAACGCGTCTTTCCAATCTTCGGTATTCATGGTCATAAAAATCCTCTCCGGTAAAATCTTAATTCATTATACAATTTAAATTGCTAGAATATTTTTATCCGATTTTTAAAACCCGCGCTGTTGCACGGAGGAGGGTTTATGTTTACCGGGGTTTATACCGCACTCATTACACCGTTTGACGCAAACGGCAATATTGATTACCCCGCCTTGGGGTCTTTGCTGGAAACGCAAATAAAAGCCGGGGTGGACGGGCTGGTTTTGCTGGGAACCACGGCGGAAGCCGCCACCATGACCGCAAAAGAAAAACAAGATTTATTGGATTTTGCCGTAAATAAAATTAACGGACGGGTAAAAATCATCATTGGCACCGGAACCAATAACACGGTAACCACGCTGGAAAACACCCGCATGGCCCTAGGTTATAAGCCGGACGGGGTATTGGTGGTAACTCCTTATTATAATAAACCCAATCCGGCCGGGCTCATCGCCCATTATCAAGCGGTAGCCCAGCTGGGTGCGCCCATTGTGCTGTATCATATTCCGGGCAGAACCGGTTTAAAAGTGCCTGCCGCGGTAATGAACCAACTGCTGGAACAGGTACCCCAAATCCGCGCGGTAAAAGAATCAGATTACGATATGGCCGCGGTAACGGATTTTGCCGTAAAACACGCCGATAAAGTAAATTATCTGTGCGGAAATGATGATATGTTCCTGTCTTTCCTTTCTATTGGAGCCAGCGGCATCATCAGCGCGGCGGCAAACATCTTTGCCCCGGCGTTTGTGGCCGTATACAAAGCTTTCCAAAAGGGCGACTCGCAAAAAGCGTGGAAAATTTACAAACCGCTTTATCCGCTGATTAAAGCATGTTATTTTGAAACCAACCCCACTTGCGTAAAATACATCCTGGCGCGTTTGAACGTGTGCGGGGAAACGGTCCGCCTGCCTTTAGGCCCGATAGCAAAAGAAACCAAAAGCAAAATAGACGCTTTGCTTGAAAAAGCAGACGCCAATCTTTTTATTTAAGAGGACTTTCTATGAAAACCGTAGGTATTATTGGCATTAACGGCATGGTAGGGCAAAAACTGCTGGCCGAATTTCAAAAAATCAAAACCCCGTTTGAAACCAAAACTTTTGGCAGAAAAGACGATATCACCCCATTGGATATAGCCGTATTGTGTACGGATAACCCGGACTCTCGCGTATTGGCGCAGCAATTAAAAGACAAAGTGCGTTTTATAGTGGATATGTCTTCCGAATTTCGTTTGGAGAAAGACGTTCCCCTGGTGATACCGGAAATCAACCCCCAAACCATTACCGCCGATACACACCTTATCGCCAGCCCCAACTGCACCACCACCGGTTTAGTGATGACGCTGGCCGCCCTGCGCGGGCATTATACGCCTTTGGAAATTTTCTTTTGTTCTTACCAGGCCATCAGCGGCGGCGGGAAAAAACTGCTGGAAGACTTTCACGCCCCCGGCTCTTTATACGCCAACAACTGCGTGCCGCAAATAGGCTCCATACAGCCCAACGGCTATACCAGCGAAGAATTAAAAGGCATTTTTGAAACCCGCAAAATTTTAGACCTGCCGGATGTAAAAGTGTATCCGCATACGGTACGCGTAGCGGTGGAAAACTCCCACTCCTTAGGCGTAACGGCCAAGCTGGACAAACCGGCCGATTTGGACGAAATTAAAAAACGGATGAACGCCTTCCCTAATTTAAAATATACGGACGACATCATCACCCCCAAACAAGCCAGCGGGCAGGAAACCACCTATGCCTGCCGCCTGCGCCGGGATTTATATGAGCCCAACATCATCCATTACTTTATCACCTTTGACAACCTGTTAAAAGGCGCCGCCATGAACGCACGGCAAATAGTGGAACTGCTCTTGGAGAAATTTTAATGAAATCCATTTTAATAAACGGCGGAAAGGGAAAAATGGGCCAAGCCATGGCCCGCATTATAGAAAATACGCCCTCCCTGGGCCTTAGCGTAGCCGCTTTGCATGAAGCGGGGGACGCACTGCCCGCCCGGTTTGACTGCGTGATTGATTTTTCCTCCCCGCAAGGCGCGCAGGAAGCTTTTTACCTAGCGCGCGAGAAGAAAAAACCTTTTTTAACCGGCACCACCAACTTGCCGGAAACTTTCCTTTTCCAAATGCAGGAAGAAGACAAAATCCCCGTGTTCTACGCGCCGAACGTTAGCCTGAGCGTATATTTCTTTACCGAACTGGCCAAAACCGCCGCGCGCATGTTCCCGGGTTATGAAATTGCCATGCACGAAATACACCATGTGCATAAGAAGGACGCCCCCAGCGGCACCGCTAAAAAATTGGCGGACGCCCTTCACCAGCCTTGGGAAAAGGTAACCTATGAACGCATAGGGGAAACCGTAGGCACGCACCGCGTTACTTTTGGCTGTGCGTTGGACGCAATCACCCTGGAGCACAAAGCCTTAAACCGGGATTTATTCGCCGATTCCGCCCTGCATATCGCCCTGTGGCTTATGCAGAGAGAAGCGGGCTTCTACACCATGTCTGATTACGCTAAATTTAAACTTAAGGAAAAGAAAAAATGAAAATTCACTTCGTAGGAATTGGCGGCGTGGGTATGAGCGCCTTGGCGCAGCTGCACGCAATGGGAAAAGACACCGTAACCGGTTCTGACCGTTTAATCAGCAAAGGATATACGGATTTGGCCCTTTGGGATTATTTAAAAAAATTAAACATCTCCCTATTCCCGCAAGACGGAAGCGGCATTGACGAAACAACCGAACTGGTGGTGCTTTCTTCCGCCATAGAAGAAGACAATCCGGAAATTAAAAAAGCCAAAAAGCTGGGCATTAAAATTATTCACCGTTCGGACCTGCTTGCCAAACACGTGGCCGAACACCGCACCATTGCCGTATCCGGCACCAGCGGCAAAAGCACCACCACCGCCATGGTATACGATATTTTGGCTTTTGCGGGCTTAAGCCCGTCCGTCATCACGGGGGCGGCCATTCTTTCCTTGCAAAAAGACCAAGGCGTTTTTGGCAACGTTTATAAAGGAGACAGCGACATTCTGGTAATTGAGGCAGACGAGAGCGACGGCTCTATCGTGCAATACCGCCCGCATTTGGGTATTTGCTTAAATTTGCAAAAAGACCACAAAGAAATTGACGTATTGCAAGGTTACTTTAAACAATTTATCAGCCATTGCCAAAAAGCCATTATCAATGCCGAAGAGCCCAACCTGACGGCAATTGCCGGGGACGCCAAAACCTTTGGCCTTACCCGCGGGGATATACACCCCTCCGCCATTAAGGCAGACGGGTTTGGTTCTGACTTTACGATTAACGGGCAGGAATTCCGCCTGCATATCCCGGGGCTGCATAACGTAGCCAATGCCACCGCGGCGGTAGCCGCCGCTTTGGAAATGGGCGTTGATTTGGAAACCTGCGCCAAAGCTTTAAATAAATTTACAGGCATTGCGCGGCGCTTTGCCAGTGTGGGAACGTACAATAAAATAGAAGTAATTGATGACTTTGCCCACAACCCGCATAAATTAGGTGCCACGATAGACGCCGCCCACCTGCGCGGCAAACGGGTATTGGCTTTTTACCAACCCCATGCTTTTGCTTCCGTTAAATTACTGGCGCCGGAATTTGTGGAAAGTTTTGCCAAACACATCGGCGCCGACGACCACCTGTGGTTGACGGAAGTATATTACCCGGGCGGCACAATCCCGCAGGGCGTTACCTGCCAAACCATTTACGAAGGCCTGCGCGCGCGGGGAGTAAAAGTAACGTATGATTCCTGCCGCGAACGCCTGCTGGCCGATATTGCCGCCAGCGCCCAACCGGGGGACGTAATCCTGGTACTGGGCGCGCGGGACCCCACTCTGACGGACTTTGCCCGTAAAATTGTAGACGCCTTGCGCGAACACAAAAAACCAGGCACCTGTAAAGAATGCCTGCTGGGCAACTGCTGTATGGCTTACAGCAAATAATTTAAAACCCCCGCTTAACGGCGGGGGTTTTTATTTGGTTTGCAAAACAAACTTTTTACGCTTTGTGCGGGCATTTATTTTTTATTTCCATCCATGCGGGAAGCAAAAATGCGCGTATTAACCAGTTGTTTAAACGCGCGGCCGCGCTCCTCAAAATCTTTAAACTGGTCAAAAGAAGCGCACGCCGGGGAAAGAAGCACAATATCTCCCCTGACGGCGTTTTCAAAAGCGTAGTCCACCGCGCGGGGCAAATCCCAGCAGCGCGTAACGGGAAAAGAGCTTCCCAGCTCACCGTCTATTTTATCCATGGCTTCCCCAATAGACAAAATCCGTTTGCAGCGCTCCTGCAACAGCGGGATTAAAGGCGCATAAGAAGCCCCTTTGTCACGCCCGCCCAAAATAAGCCATATATTGCGGTTTTTATCAAAAGACTTTAAAGCGGTAACGGTAGAATCCACATTGGTGGCTTTGGAATCGTTTACATACACCACTCCGCCGTGGTGGGCAAATTGCTCAATGCGGTGCTCCATGGCATGGAAACGGTCAAAAACCGCTTGCACGGTGGCGGGAGACACCCCGGCCGCAAAAGCCATCAAAGCGGCGGCCATGGCGTTTTCCACATTATGAATGCCTTTTAAATGCGGCGGGCGCAGTTGGTGTCCTTCGCTAAAGATGATTTCATCCCCGTCAAAAAATACATCGGTTTTCAACAAATGGTTGGGGTGGGTGGAAAAAGCCAGCAGCTCCCCTTTGGCTTTGCCGGATATTTGCGCGCAAGCCGCATCCGCCCCGTTTAACACCAACACATCTGTTTCCCGTTGGTTTTTAAACACTTTGGCTTTGGCTTTAATGTAATTTTTCATTCCGCCGTGATGGTCCAAATGGTCCGGCGTTACGTTTAAAATACAGGCGTATTTGGGGCGGAAGTACGTGCTGTCCTCCAACTGATAGCTGGACACTTCTATTACTAAAAAATCCCCCGGTTTAAGCTGTTGCACCACGCTGGAAACCGGCGTGCCGATATTGCCGGATACATATGTTTGGCGGCCTTTTCCCTCCCGCTGGCAGTGCTCGTCCAAAATTTCACCCAATAAAGAGGTGGTGGTGGTTTTGCCATTGGTACCGGTAACGGCAAAAACGGTAATGTCTTTGGGGGCAAACGCCAGTGCGACTTCCAACTCACTAAAAACGGGAATTCCCCGTTTTTTACATTCCTGCAGGACGGGGCTTCTTGGTAAAATGCCCGGGCTTTTTACGATAAAATCGCTCTCAAAAACCGCTTTTGTATGTCCGCCCGTTTCCACTAATACGCCCGCGGGAAGGTTAAAAGAATCGGCATGCTCTATAAACGATTCTTCGCTGATTAAAACTTCAAAACCTTGTTTTTTAAGTAGTACGGCGGCGGCGCGCCCGCTGCGGCCAATGCCAATGATACACGCTTTTTTATATTTATTCTTATGAAACACGGTTTTTACTCCCTAAATGTGCCAGCACCGTTTCTTTATCAGAAAAATGTTTTTTGTCCGCACCGATGATCTGCTGTTCTTCATGCCCTTTGCCGGCAATAATAACCACATCGTCCTTTTTGGCGGCGTCCAGCGCGCGGCAAATGGCTTGGGCGCGGTCCGGCTCCACCACAAAATTGGAGTACCCCTGCGCGCCTTGTAAAATATCGGCAAAAATCTGCTGCGGGTCTTCTCGGCGGGGGTTGTCGTTGGTGATAAAAACCAAATCGCTTCGTTTACAGGCGGTAGCCCCCATTAAAGGCCGTTTGGTGCGGTCGCGCTCGCCGCCGCAGCCAAATACGGTAATAATACGTCCTTTTTTAAAATGTTCCACCGTATCAAAAGCGCGGTTAAGGGCTTCGTCCGTATAAGCAAAATCCACAAATACGTAAAAATCCTGCCCGCCGCGCACCCGTTCCATGCGGCCCGGCACCCCAGGCAGGCTGGCTAATCCCTCTATGACGGTCTTGGGGTCCAACCCCTGCTGTACGCATACGGCATAGGCCGCCAAAGCATTATACACATTATGCCGCCCCAATAAATGAATTTTACAAAGCTGTCCGTTTACGGTAAAGGCAGTGCCGTCTAAAGACTCTTGTATGTTTTCAGCAATAAAATCGGCGGAATATTCCAACCCGTAAGTAAGCACTTGCACGCGGCCCCGTAATTCGTGGATTAAACGGCGGCCGTATTCGTCATCTGCGTTAATAACGGCGCAGCGGCCGGGCTTGCTGTTTTGCAGGCTGGTCAGGTTTTCAAATAATTTGCGTTTGGCCTGAAAATAATTTTCAAACGTAAGGTGATAATCCAAATGGTCCCGCTGCAAATTGGTAAAAACGGCGGTATCAAAATCAATGCGGCGCACGCGTTTTTGGTCCAGCGCGTGGGAGGAAACCTCCATTACCAAAAATTCGCTTTCTTTCAGCACCATTTTGTGCATTAGTTTAAACAACGGAAGAGCCGCCGGCGTCGTATTGGGGGCGGCACACTGCACTTTGCCGTTTATGCGGTAATTGACTGTACCCAGCGCGCTGACTTTTTTACCGGCATGCGTCAGTACGCTTTCTACCAAATAGGCAATGGAAGTTTTTCCTTTCGTGCCGGTAATACCAATGATTTTTAAACGGTCGGAAGGACGCTGATAAAATTCACAGGCGGCGTCAGCCATGTCCCGCTCTATATCATCTGACTGGTAATACAATACCCCGTAATCTTTTGCGGCGGCTTGGCTAGAAACCACCATCACCGCACCGCGGGAAACGGCGTCTTCAATAAATAAATTGCCGTCCACCCGGGAACCTTTTAACGCAAAAAAGACAGCCCCCGGCCGTACGGCCTTGGAATCAAAGGTTAAATCAGCCACCGGCAAGTTGTTTAAATAGGCCAGCCCCAGCACTTTGCTTAAACTCATAATACATATGTTATCAAATTGGTAGAATTTAGTTATGCAAAAAGACAAGGCCTTTTTTGACCGCCTGTATAAACGTTTTAACAAACGCGGCTTAGTAACGCCGGACCCGCTTCAATTTCTTTATGCATACCCAGACGTAAAAGACCGCGAAATCGCCGCTTTATTGGGGGCCTGTTTTGCATACGGGAATGTAAAACAAATTATTAAAAACGTGGACAATCTGCTGGCCGCTATGCCAAGCGGCCCCCATACCTTTATTACCCAACACAACACAGGGGATTTTAGAAAAACATTTTCCGGCTTTAAATACCGCTTTACCACCGCCCAAGAACTGTGCGCCCTATTGGTAAATATCAAACACATATTGGAGCAATACGGCACTTTGGAAGGCTGTTTTTTGCACTACTATAAAAAAGAAGAAGAAAGTGTCCTGCCCGCCCTGCGCGCTTTTGCCGGGCAGCTGCGCCGCGGAGGGAAAATATCTTCTTTAGTGCCGGACCCGGCCAAAAACTCCGCTTTAAAACGCCTGAATTTATTTTTGCGCTGGATGGTGCGCCAAGATGAGGTGGACCCCGGCGGCTGGGGGCAGGTGTCCCCCGCTAAGCTGATTGTACCGCTGGACGTGCATATGCACCGCCTGGGCCTTATGCTGGGCTTAACGGCACGCAAACAGGCGGACATGAAAACCGCCTTGGAAATCACCCGCTCCTTGGCCCGCTTCTGCCCCAATGACCCCGTAAAATATGACTTCTGCCTTACCCGCTTTGGCATACGCGATGATATGAGCTATAACGACCTGCCCTCCGCCCGCCGCGCCAAACCGCGCCGGAAAACGCCAGCTAAAAGATAAGAAGTTTATTCTGTTTCTATCCCGTATTTGGCAAGCAGGCCCGGCAGGGAATACACGTTAAAACGCGCCCCGCGCAAATAATTGGCCTCCGGGTCTAGCACCAAACCCACGGAAGTGGTAAAATCCGCCTGTTCCAAATGCGCGCGCACAAAAGACGCGCGGGTTAAATCACAGCGGGAAAACACCGCTTTTTGCAAAAGCGTGTGGGAAAAGGAAGATTCCCTTAAATCACAATTTTCAAAAACCGTATTTTTAAGCGGCAAGTTGGCAAAAGAAACAAAACGCATTACACAATTTTTAAAACGCACAGCCAACAGCCAGCGCGCACAAGTATACAACGGCAACCCCTGCATTTTGCATTCTTCAAAAAGCACTTCTTTAAACGCCGTACCCTGCACTTGGGCCAAAGACAAATCACACCCGTAGAAGGTGCAGTCTTCAAATGTTAATTTATCCAACCGGGCGCCGCAGAAGCGGCAGTTTTCAAACCGGCAACGGGTAAAAACTTCCGCCCCGTCCGGAAAAGTTTGAAGGTGGGAAAAAACTTGTTGGTGTTGGGTATTATCTGCCGGCATTTTTTTCTTCAAATAAATCTTGTAATTCCTGCGCCATTCCCGCCAAATGCAACCGGATTTGGGGTTGTTTTTCCGCCATAAGGGGCAGCAGCCGGTGGCGTATCCAATTGCGGGTGTAGGCGTCATCCGCGTTGGTTTGGTCCGTCACGCAAGAGAGGGAGTTGTTTTTTAAATATAATTCCACTTCCGCCCGGGTAATACACAAAAGCGGGCGGATGATTTCCACCCCCGCCGCCAGCGGCCTGCGTGCGGGAATGCCGCAAAGCCCTTTGGCTTTGGTGCCGCGGAGGATATTGAGCAAAACCGTTTCCGCCTGGTCATCTAAATGATGTCCCAGCGCCACTTTGCTGGCCCCCCACTTTTTGGCTATGGCGGCAAAGGCCTGGTAACGCCCTTTGCGCGCGGCGTGCTCTATGCTTAAATCCCACTTTTTTGCCAGTTGGCGCACCGCTATTTTTTGGGTAAAAAAAGGAATATTATGCGTGGCGCAAAAATTTTTACAAAACTTCTGGTCCGCCAAAGCGTCCGCGCCGCGCAGGGAATGATTTACATGCAGGGCGGCCAGTTCAAAATGTTTTTCTTTAGACAGGTAATTTAAAAAATGAAGCAAGCAAACCGAATCCGGCCCGCCGGAAAACCCCACTAAAACGCTGTCTGCGCGTGTAATAAATTGCGAGGCAAACGCACGCATGCGCGGCAAAACGGAAGCTTCAAAACTTTTTTTTGTCATATAAAAAAGTATAATAAATATTACAGTTACTATGGGGTGATTACTATGAAAAAAAGAATTTTAATTATTGAAGATGAAATGTCTATCGTAGAACTGCTGATGCTGGTGCTGATGCGTGAAGGATATGAAGTAAAATCCTGCCAAAGCGGCCGTGAAGCGGTGGCTATGATTAAAGAATTCCACCCGAATTTGATTTTATTAGACGTTATGCTGCCGGGCATGGACGGGGTTTCTATCGTTAAAGTGTTAAATGAAGACGAGCAGCTGGGTTCTATCCCGGTGATTATTACTTCCGCTTTGGTAGAATCCCAAAAAATGTTTGAGAACTTCCCGCAAGTAAAAGACTTTTGCGCCAAACCGTTTGTACTCAAGGACCTGGTAGTCAAAGTAAAACAAGCCATTGGGGATTTTTAATTTAAATCCATACAAAAACCCCGCCTAAAATTTAGGCGGGGTTTTTTGATGCTGCGTAAAATTAACAAACGGATCTTTCCCACTCCGCATAGCGGCGCCAAAAATGTTCCAACACTTCTTCCAGCACCACTTCTTTCATGATGTCTTGCCCCAGCAGCTGTTTTAAGCTGACGGCGCTGTCTTTTAAAGAGGCGGGTATTTTATTATTTACATTAATACCAATGCCCACCAGCATCCAGTCCGTCTTGGTTTCCGAGGCGGATGCTTCTATTAAAATACCGCAAATCTTTTTCCAACTGCGGGAGTTCGGTTCCCACGCCAGCACGTCGTTGGGTTCTTTGATTTTGGTTTTAATATGAAACAGTGCGTTTAACGCTTCACTTACCGCTTGCGCCGCTTTAATACTAAAGCTCTGGTTGCGGGAAGGGTAAACGCGCGGGCGCAAAATAAGGGTAAAATAAACTCCGCCTTCCTCTGCGCTGAAGGTGCGCTCAAACCGGCCGCGGCCGCTTGTTTGGCGGCAGGCCAATACCATGGTATTGGCGGCTTCCCCCTGTTCGGCCAGTTCTTTGGCCACATTATTGGTACTGTCCACTACTTCCAGCCCGATTACTTTTTCTACCGTTTGTACGGGTATTTGGGTTTCTAACATAATTATATTTTACCAATTTTAAAGCCCCCTTGCTGAAGAGACACCCTAGGTCTCAAAAACCCTAAGACATAGGACTAAAGACCCTTTGTTTTATAATTAAAAAGTATTTCAATATGTATATGAAGACAACTTGGATTATTTTTACTCATTTGATTTTATTTGCTTTTCTTTGTACTCCGCTGTCCGCCCAACAGTGGAATACTGCCTTGAAACACGCTGGAAAAAACGTTTTAAAAGCAGCCAAACAATATAACGGTAACATTAATAAGGCTGTACGAGAAAGCATCTCTCGCGCCAATGCCGTAAACAAAGCCTTTAAGCCAGTCAGCCGCTACAATAATACTTTTACCAACAACTTTATTTTGCTTAAAAAATCCTACGGTATGACTGCCTATGCCGACGGCTGGAAATTAAACGAAAACCGGGAATGGTTAATCCAGCGCATTGTGTATGAAAGAACGCGCCAGGAGCTGTTTAAAAACAAAAACAAATTCCCCGCTTTTTTAAAGCAACAGCCGGTAATGGAACCGCACCAACTGGCAAAGTTAATCCCCACAGATAAAAAATACGTATTTATGGGAGAATACCACGAAAACTATTTAAGCCTTAAAATACAGCAAACCGTGGTAGAATACAGCCGCCTGCACCCGGAAAAAACAATCATCGTTTTCAGTGAATTCGCCCACGAAGAGATGACTCCCCAAGATTTAAACGAATATACGGCTAACATTTTATTTAGCCAGTATATGAAAAATGACATTCCGTGGGTTGGCTTGGAAGAAGTCGTTCCGCAAGAAATTCTGTTGGTAGCGGAGGATTTACGCTGGCCGCCCCAAGCCACTTTGACAGGCATTAAAGCCCGCAACGAACATTGGATAGCTAAATTAAAAGAATATCGGCAAAAATATCCGGACGCGGTTTTCTTTATTCATTCCGGCAGTTTACATTCAGGCTATCAGGAGCCATTCTCCGTATCAACCGCATTTAAACCACAGGAAAGTTTTGTGATGCAGTTTATCCCGCTTGTTGGCAACTTGCCGGATTATCCGCTGAATACGGAAAAATTTCACATAGTCACCCGCGCCAAATATTTGCGGCCCGGTACGCTGATTTGGACAAATAAAGAGTTTGCCCGTATGACGGGGTTTGATGTGCAGGTTATTTTACCGTTGGAAGAAAAATGGTATAGCTTGGTAAAATAAACCTTTAATAAAACGCTATGAAAAAAACTTTTATTTATATTTTTTTAGGGTGGATGATGTGCGCGGTTCCTTTATCTGCCCAGCATTGGGACAAGGCTATTCAACGCGCCGAAAAAGCAGCCGAAAAAGCCTCCCGCAAATACAATGGCAATTTAAACAAAGCGCTGAAAGAAAGTTCAGCCCAAGCCAAGGCCGTTTACAATGCGTTGAAAAAAACGAAATATGAAAAAAATTGGTTAAAGCGTAATACTCCGTTGATTCCTCCTTATTCAAAATTATCTTCTCTTGCCCAAGGTTGGATATTAGCTAATAATCAAGCTTGGCTGATTGGTGCTGTTCTTCAAGAAAAAAACAAAAGACAGTTATTAAAAACCGCCTGGGCAGAGGCTTTGGAACAAAAAGAGTTTTCCTCCGTTAAACAGTTGGCAAGGCTTATCCCCCCTGAAAAAAAATATATTTTTATGGGGGAATACCACGAAAATTATTTAACTTTTCAAATCCAGCGCACTGTAGCGGCTTATACCCGCCTACACCCTGAAAAACAAGTCATTGTATTTAGCGAATTTGTACCGGAAGATATGTATTATTATGTGAAAGGTGATAAATTTTATACCTTAGTTTTAGGCCAATACCAGCGCGCAAACATTCCTTGGGTAGGGCTGAAAGAAAAACGCCCGGAAGAACTTTTTGAGATAGACAGTGAATTCCTTTATTCTAGTTATAACTTGCCTTCACCTAAAACAGCCTCTTCTTTGATTGGCATACAGGCCCGTAACTCACATTGGATAGAAAAATTAAAAACATTCCGACAGATGTATCCCAATGCGGTGTTTTTTATCCATGCGGGTAGCTTTCATATTGATTACCAATTGCCCTATACTGTTTCTGCGGCATTCAACCCGCAGGAAACTTTTGTTATGAAATTTAATCCATACAAATCCGGGTGGAAATTTTCCGACTATAACGCCGAAACCTTCCACCAAATAACCAAAGGCAAGCTCCTCCGCCCCGGCGTATTAATTTGGAAAAAACAAAAATATGCCCGTATGGCCGGGTTTGACGTACAGGTGATATTGCCCTTGCCTAAGTAAGGAGTTTACACACATGAAAAAGCTTACCCTGTTATGTTTTACTGTTCTTATTTTTACCGCCCAGCCGGGTTTTGCCCAGCATTGGCACATGGCTTTAAAACGAGCGGAAAAAACCTTGCAGCACGCCACAAGCAAACACCCGGGCAGCTTGGAAAAAATACTGCAGGAAAATATTTCCCGCGCCCAAGCGGTGCATAATGCGTTTAGCAGAACAGATTACTTCGCCCCTGTTTTTAGCCGTTCTTCTTTTGCGGTAAAGGAACCCCTTGGGCAATATAAAACAAATATGGTATACGGTTGGACACTGGAAGAAAATAAGCAGTTTATTTCTCAACGCGTCATTTACGAAAGGCACATACGCCAGCTACTCAAAGACAACCACTTATTTATACACGATAATCAAAAAACGCCGGTCGTCCCTTCAGCTGAAAACTTGGCGGCGCTAATCCCGGCGGACAAAAAATACATTTTTATAGGGGAATATCATAACGAAAAAATTACCCGGCATATTCAGGACACATTAAAAGCTTTTGCGCTGAGCCATCCGGACAAAAAAATTATTGTGTTTTCAGAATTTACGGACGAATGGGGGTTTGAACAAGCGGAAGGAAATCCATTATTCCAACAATACATTTCCCCGTTAGAAGAGGCAGGCATCGCCTGGGTGGGTTTAAAGGAGCCCTGCCCCCTTAAAATGGCCGTGTTAAGCGATGAATACAATATGCCGGTTCAAGCCACGCTAATGGGTTTAAAAACCCGCAACGCCCATTGGTTAACCATATTACAACAATGGCGAAAAGAAAACCCGGACGCTTTATTTGTAATACACGCCGGGGCCGCCCATGTGGACTATCAGGAACCTTTTTCCGTTTCCACCCATTTCCCTGCGCAAGAAACTTTTGTATTGCACGTTATACCCTTCTTTAAAAGTTTTTCCCAATACGCCTGGGACTTTTTCCACCACGCAACCAATTATATTTTTTATCGTCCCGGCTTGCTGCGCTGGAAAACACCCCGCACCGCCCGGCTGGCCGGCTTTGATATGCAGGTTATTCTTCCTTAGCGCGCTTTTTTTTACCGCCAACTCCTTTTACCTGCATTTGGCGCAGTTCAAACAGGCGGTCGCGCAGTTCGGCGGCCAGCTCAAAGTTAAGGGCTTCGGCCGCTTGCAGCATTTGCTGTTCCAAGTCCTCCGCCAACGCTTTGGCGTTTTTGGCGGTAGGAACAGGCAGGCTTTGCGTTAAAATACCAAACGCGCTGGTTTTGGCTTGCTGTTCAAATTCTTTTAATTCCACTTCCGTTTTTTGAATGGTTTTAGGCGTAATGTGGTGTTCTTTATTATACGCTTGCTGCAAAGCGCGGCGGCGGTTCATTTCCGTAAGGGCGTATTTAATGGAATCTGTTTTCCGGTCCGCATACAAAATCACTTCTCCGCCCGCGTTGCGCGCCGCACGGCCGGAAATTTGAATAAGCGTGGTGGTGTTGCGCAAAAAGCCTTCGTTATCCGCCCCTAAAATAGCCACCAGCCCCACTTGCGGGATATCAATCCCTTCGCGCAGCAGGTTAATCCCCACCAGAACGTCAAAATCCCCGCGGCGGAATTTTTTAAGTATTTCCACCCGTTCCAAAGCCTCCAAATCAGAATGCAAATACTGGGCTTTTACGCCATGTTCGGCAAAATAGGCGCTTAAATCTTCGGCCGTTTTTTTGGTTAACGCAAGCACCAGGGTGCGTTCCCCTTTGGCGGTGTGCTCCTGTATTTTTTGCGTCAGGTGGGTGATTTGCCCTTCCGTAGGGTGAATGGTTACCTGCGGGTCCACCAAGCCGGTGGGGCGGATTACCTGCTCCACAATATGGTTGCCGCAAACGGTTAATTCGTACGGGCCGGGAGTGGCGGAAACAAAAATACTTTGCGGCAGGAGCGATTCAAACTCATCAAATTTAAGCGGGCGGTTATCCAAAGCCGTGGGCAAACGAAAGCCAAAATCCACCAGCATTTGCTTGCGGGCGCGGTCCCCGTTATACATGCCGCGCACCTGCGGCAAAGCTACGTGGGACTCGTCCACCACCATTAAAAAGTCATCAAATTTGCGGAAATAATCCAACAAACACGCCGGGCGTTCCCCGGGTTTTCTTCCATCCATGTATAAAGAGTAGTTTTCTATGCCGGAACAATAACCCGCGGTCAGCAGCATTTCAATATCATATTCCGTACGCTGTTTTAAGCGGTAGGCTTCCATTTCTTTGCCTTGGGCCAAAAGGGCGGCCCGGCGGGTTTCCAAATCCGCGCGGATTTGGGCAATGGCGTTTGCCGTTTCTTCTTCCGTAGCCACAAAGTGTTTGGCGGGGTAAATCCAAGCTTCGTCCAGTTCGGCCACCACGTCACCGGTGATGGGGTGGATTTCATAAATATGGGAAATGGTTTTTCCGTTTATTTCCACGCGCACGGCGTTTTGGCTGTAGGGGGTCATAATGTCCGTAAACGCTCCGCGCATGCGGAAACGGCCGGAAGTAAACTCCAACTCATCCCGCTGGTATTGTATTTTAATTAAATGCCCGCTTAATTGGGAACGCGTCATTTGCTCCCCTTTCTTTACGTAAATGCGCATTTCCCTAAAGCTGTCCGGCGAGCCGATATTGTAAATGCACGACACGGACGCCACCACAATCACGTCTTTGCGCGTTACCAAAGAGGTGGTGGCCTTTAAACGCAGCTTATCTATATGCTCGTTCACGGCGGAGTCTTTTTCTATATACGTATCCGTTTGCGGGATATAAGCTTCCGGCTGGTAATAATCGTAATAAGAAATAAAATATTCCACGGCGTTGTTGGGAAAAAATTGCTTGAACTCCGCATACAGCTGCGCGGCCAACACTTTATTGGGGGATAAAATCAACGTGGGTCGGTTTAAGTTAGCTATTACATTGGCGATGGTGAAGGTTTTGCCGGAACCGGTTACCCCCAGCAGGGTTTGCCGCTCCACGCCTTGCAATACCCCTTGGGTAAGGGCCGCAATAGCTTTGGGTTGGTCCCCCGCCGGGCTAAATTTAGAAACCAGTTCAAACTTATCCATATATTTATTATACCCCACACAAACAAAAAGGCGGCCGCTGTAACGGGCCGCCTTGGCAAAACAAGCAAAAACTTATGCGGCGGAAGAAGAAGCCAAACTGCCCAAAAAGTGTGAATCCAACACACCGGGCAGCAACTGGCCTATGCCGTCAATCATAAACTGCATGGCGATGGCACACAAAATCATCCCCATAAAACGAATAACAATTTGCGTGCCGTTGGGGCCTATTTTATTAAAAATATAACGGGAAGCCACCAACGCGCACCCCACAAGAACAGAACATAAAAACAACACAAAAATCATCATCACCGCCATAGGGAAAGAAGTGGTCTTTTCCGCATACAAAATAACGGTGGCAATGGAACCGGGGCCGATAAACAAAGGCATGGCCACCGGTACCAAAATATGGCTTAAACGGTTGCGGGCGCGGTCAAACGTGTTGCCTTGTTGGGAGGCGGTTTCAATCCCGTTGCTTTCAAATTTGGATTTCCCCTGCAACATGCGCAGCCCCACCAACAGCAAAATAATGGACCCCGCCAAGCGGAACGCCGGTATGGTAATGCCAAATAAAGAAAGTATTTTACTGCCGAAGATAAAAAACATGGTAAGCATAATAAAAATAGACAAAGCCATCAATAGCGCCACCATGCGCTGCACTTTTGGCTCGTCGTTTTCCACATGTTCCAAAAACACCGGCACGTTACCGATAGGGTTCAAAATGGCTACCGTAGCAATAAAAGCGTTTACCAGCAAACTCCAATCCATACTTATACAGGCTCCTCCGCGTAATAAAATACCCGCTTGGGGTGTATAAATAGTATATCAAAATATACCCATTCATGCGGGGAAACGGATTTTTACCCTTGATTGATAAAAAAACCGCCCGGAACAAAGACCGGACGGTGAATAAATGGTGGGCAGTACAGGATTTGAACCTGTGACCTTCCGCGTGTGAGGCGGACGCGCTACCGCTGCGCCAACTGCCCAAAAAAGATATATTTATTATAACAATTTACAAGCCTTTTGAAAACTAAATCTTTGGCGCGCAATCAACCGGCCCTTCTATAAAATATATATTGAAAACCGCCGTTTTTTGCTACTATATTATTAATATAATACGAGGAACCCCTATGGCAGAAAAAATTTCCGGGGAAATATACGCCCCCATCAATAATATCTGTTTGATGATTTTAGCCGGCACGGCTTTAACCGCGGTATTAGTGTATACTAAAACCATTGTCATGCCGTTTGTTATTGCGTTTTTTATTTATATCGTAGCCAACACGGTGGCCGGCTGGATGAAACATACCTGGAAAGTCCCTTATGTGCTGGGTTTAGTTGCCTGCGCGTTGTTTTTTTTGGGGCTGGCCACTTTAGCCATTTTATTTGTTTCAAACTCTATTGAAACTTTCGTGAACGGGGCGGACATCTACACCGAAAAATTAAACGACACGTTAGAATGGGCGCTGCAAACCGGTCAAAAATATGGTATTAATTTAAACTCCCAATTTTTGTCTGACAATATAGCCAAACTGCCGGTATTTAATATGGTGCGCAGCTTTGGCAGCGGGCTGGTGTCTTTTGTTACAAACACCGTACTTATTTGTTTGTTTGTCATCTTTATTTTTATGGGGAAAGCGTCCGCCTCTACGGATAAACCCACCCTGGTCAGCACTATACAAAAACAAATTTCTTACTATTTGATTATTAAAATTTTCGTTTCTATTTTAGCGGCGCTGGCCACTTGGATTGTGCTTCTGTTGGTAGGGAGCGAACTGGCCGGCATGCTGGCTATCCTTACGTTTATTTTAAACTTTATCCCCAATATTGGGCCTTTTATTTCCACCATTTTGCCCACTCCCGTTCTGTTCTTACAGTACGGGTTTGACTGGCATATGATGCTGGCCTTATGTTTGTTGACGGCGGCCCATTTCATCATCGGAAATATTTTAGAAACCAAATGGCTGGGAAAAGGCATGGACTTAGACCCGCTGGTGGTTATCGCCTGCTTGATTTTTTGGGCGCTGGTATGGGGCATTATGGGCGCGCTGCTGGCCGTGCCGATGACGGCTATCGCCAAAATGATTTTGGAACGCCACACCACCACCAAACCGCTGGCAGACTGCCTGGCCGGCCGTTTGCTGGTGTTTAAATAATGAAACCCAAAAATCCAGTTTCCCCTTGGGCTTATGTTCCCTCTTTATATTTTTTAGAGGGGTTGCCGTATATCATTATTAATACGGTTTCCGCCGTACTGTATGCGGATTTAGGCTATTCCAATACCCAAATCGCTTTTTGGACCGGCTGGCTTTACCTGCCTTGGATTTTAAAAATGTTTTGGAGTCCGCTGGTAGATTCCCGCTCTACCAAACGCCGCTGGCTGCTGGGGGCGCAAATAACGTTGGCGGCGGTCTTTCTTTTTTTAGCCGCACTAAACGCCTGGAACGCTTTCTTCCACGCGCAGACTGTCAATAATTTAAACTTCCTGTCTTTATCGCTTTTTGGTTTTTTGGCGGGAGCCTTTGTATCCGCCACGCAGGACATCGCCATGGACGGATACTACCTGCTGGCCTTAACCCCGCAGGAACAGTCTTACTTTGTAGGCATACGCACCATTTTTTACCGCTTGGCCATGATTTTTGGCAGCGGTATCTTGGTGGCGGCCGCCGGCGCGTTGGCACAACCCGGGAAAGAGAACGCCGTGCACGCTCTGCCGTGGCCTTATAACTGGACACTGCTGTTTTTATTTTTGGCGGTATTATTTGCGGTCGGGGTATGGTATCATCAACGCGTTTTGCCCAAACCCGCTTCGGACCGCCCCGCCCAATCCCCCAAAGAAAACGCTTGGAACGCCTCTTTTAAAACCTACTTCACCCAACCAAACATTGTGTATATTTTGCTTTTTATTTTATTGTACCGCCTGGGGGACGCCCTGCTGGAAAAAACCGTCCCACTTTTTTTACTGCGCGGGGCGCAAGAGGGGGCCATGGGGATGAGCCTGCAAAATTACGGGCTTATTAAAGGCACGTTAGGGCTGGGCGCCGTTATTGCCGGCAACTTGGCCGGAGGCTGGCTGCTGGGCAAATACGGTTTTAAAAAATGCATTTGGCCGTTTGCCATTATCTTAATTTTGCCCAACTTTTTTTATGCGTATATGGCGTGGGCCAAACCGGGCTTAAGCGTAACGGCAGCCCTGATTACCTTGGAACATTTTGGAAACGGGCTTGCTTTAATGGCTTTTAATGTGTTTATTATGTATATATCCATAGGCGAATATAAAACTTCCCACTATGCCATATCCACCGGGATTATGGCGCTGGGGATGATGGTGCCGTCTATGCTTTCGGGCTGGATGCAAACCCGTTTTGGCTATGAAACTTTTTTTTGGGCGGCCAGCCTGCTTAGCTTGGTAACGCTGGCGGTGGTTCCCCTTACCGGGAAAATAAAAACGTTGGCGGAAACAGAAAAACATTTCCGCTCCCGCACAATTGGTTTACAAGACGCAGATTAATATGAAAAAAGAAAACACTTCTCTTTATACAATGGCTACGGAAGCCGCCAACCCGCAAACGGCCGGGCTGGACCAAATGACCCCGCTTCAAATCGCCCGTAAAATAAACGGGCAGGATTTCAACGCCGCCCGCGCCGTGAAACAGGCGGCAAAACCCATTTCCCAAGCCATACGCGCCGCCGCGCAAGCGTTTATGAACGGGCGCAAAATTATTTTTATAGGGGCCGGCACCAGCGGGCGTTTGGGCGTATTGGAAGCGGCGGAATGCGTGCCCACGTTTGGCACAAAACCTTCCCAAATTATCGGAATCATAGCCGGCGGCAAAAACGCCATGTTCCGCGCCAAGGAAGGGGCGGAGGACAACCGCGTCCAAGGAGCCAAAGACGTGCAAGCCAAAGCCCGCGCGGGAGATTTTGTTATCGGTCTTACCGCCAGCGGGGTAACGCCCTATGTGCTGGGCGCGCTGGAACAAGCGCGCCGGCTGGGAGCCCAAACCGCATTGCTTACCTGCAACCCCAAGGCGGATTTTTCCTCTGCCGATATCGCCCTTTTCCTGCCCACCGGCCCGGAAGCGCTGGCCGGTTCCACCCGTATGAAAGCCGGCAGCGCCACCAAAATGGCGCTGAACGCCATTACCACCGGGGCCATGGCGCTGTGCGGCAAAATGTACGGCAATTTAATGGCGGATGTACGCCCCACCAACAAAAAATTGGTGGCGCGCGCCACACGCCTGATTATGCAAATTGCCCACACGGATGAAAAAACAGCCGCCCGGTATTTAACCCTTTCCGGCAATCAGGTAAAAACGGCCTGTGTAATGATTTGCAAACAGGCGGATAAAGCCGCCGCGCAAAAATTACTTAAAAAATCCCGCGGGTTTTTAGGCAAGGTGCTGCATGAAAAATAATATTGCTTTGGGGCTCATGAGCGGCACCAGCGCAGACGGTTTAACCATTTGCGCCGTTACCGTGCGTCCGTTTAGCGTATTGGCCTTTAAAAATTACCCTTACCCGCCGGAGTTACAGAATAAATTATTAAACGCTTTTACGCTTACAGTCCCCCAGTTAAGTGAACTGCATTTTGAACTGGGCCGCTTATACGCGCGCTTGGCGCAGAAATTTTTACGCCAAAGCGGGCTTTGCGCCAAACAAATTTGCGTGGTTGGTTCCCACGGGCAAACCGTTTACCACGGCCCGCAGGACAAAACCCCCAACACCTTGCAAATAGGAGAGCCCGCCTTTTTAGCCTGCGCGCTAAACGCGCCGGTGGTGAGCGACTTCCGCCCCAAAGACATGGCTTTAGGCGGGCAGGGCGCGCCGCTGGTTCCTTTTTTTGACGCTTTTTTATGGGGCAAAAGAACTCCTCGCACGGTGGTAAACATAGGGGGCATTTCCAACGTAACCGCCGTGGGACGCGGCATAAAAACCACCGGGTTTGACGCCGGCCCCGGCAATACGCTGATGGATTTGTTCTGCCAGCAAACCCTGCACCGCCCGTTTGATAAAAACGGCGCATGCGCCGCCAAAGGCAAAGCGGATGAAGACTTGGTAAAACAGTGGCTCCTACTGCCCTATTTCACCAAACGCCCGCCCAAGAGTTTAGACAAAAACACCTTTGGGCAATCCTTTTTGCAAAAATACGTAAAAGAGGCCTCCGCGCAAGATATGCTGGCTACGCTTAATTTATTTACGGCCGCCGCCGTTACGCGCGCACTGGCGTTTTTGCCCAAACCGGCGCGCGGCAAAATAGCCGTATGCGGCGGGGGCGCTTATAATGCAACCCTGCTGGAAAACCTGCGCCGCTTAAATCCGCGCGCGCAAGTATACACAACCCAGCAGGACGGGCTCCACCCGTTAGCCAAAGAAAGCGCCGCGTTTGCGGTTATGGCTTTTGAAGCCCTAAACGGGCGCACCAATCATTGCTCCCGCGCCACCGGAGCAAGCAAAAACGCCGTGTTAGGAAAAATCACTTTATGCAAATAAACCGTTTGGTTTTCCCCGGGTTTTGGTTTGACCGGCAAGACATTTCTTTTGCCGAAGATTTGGCGCGCTTAGGCGTGGGCGGTTTTTGCTTGTACGGCGGCACGCTGGCGCAAATCAAACAATTTACGCAAAGGGTGCGCCGCGCCTCCCCCCTGGAAAAAATACTGATTTGCGCCGATTATGAAGACGGCCTGGGCCGCTGGGTAAAAGCCGCGCCGCGCCTGGCCCCCAACTTGGCCCTGGGCGCCGCCGGGGACGAAAACTTGGCGTTTGAAAAAGGCCTACTAACCGCCCTGCAGGCGCGCCAATTGGATATAGATTGGGTTTTTGCCCCGGTGCTGGACTTGGCCGATACCCCCAATAATCCCATTGTAAACACGCGGGCCTTTGCGGCGGACCCACAAACAGTCACCCGCTTGGCGTGCGCGTTTATAAACGGCTTAACCCAAGGCGGGGTGTTAAACTGTTTAAAACATTTCCCGGGGCACGGGCAAACGGAGACGGACTCCCACCTGGCTATGCCTATACTGCACCGGACATTGTCCCAATTAAACCGGCATGAATTAATCCCTTTTATTGACCTGTTTAAACATACGCACGGGGTAATGACGGGGCATTTGCTGTTGCCCGCATTAGACCCGCAGAACCCGGCTTCTTTCTCCCCCGCCATACAGACGCAGCTGCTTAAAAACCAATTAGGCTGGAAAGGCTGCGTACTGACGGACGCTTTACTGATGCGCGCCATCGGAGACGAAAAACAAGCCGCCTTAAAAGCCCTGCTGGCGGGAAGCCATATCTTGCTGGCGATGAATGACCCAGTTGCTTTGTTGGATTTTCTGCATAAAAACCCGGTAAACCCCGCTATTGTGCAAGAAGCCTGCGCGCAAATAGACACTCTTTGCCAGCAAGCCAAACGCCTGGCGGCGTGCGCCGGCGGGAGTTTAGAAACGCTTCCCACCTTTAATCAGCGCGCGGCCCAGGCGGCCTGCGTACAAACGGGGAAAATAACATTAAACAAAGAAAACAAAATAAAACTGCTTGCGCTGGGGGATCAGGAACAACGGGGTTTTTCCGTATTTGAAGAAACCCTCAAACAGGCGGGGGTGAACGTGGTATCCCACGGGGCGGATACGCTGGTTCTTCTTTCTTTATCCAATTACAAATCTTTTAAAGGACATATTAATTTGTCTGAACAGGAATTGGCTTTGGCGCGCAAGGAAATAAAACAGCACCCCAAAAGCGTACTGGTTTGCCTGGGGAGCCCGTTTGCCGCCTTGGATTTACAACAAGAAGTACAAAGCACCCTGCACGCTTTTTGCCCCTTGGACGCCTTCCAGCAAACAGCGGCGGAAATTCTGCTGGGAAAACGCGCCGCTAAAGGGAATCTGCCGGTAGCGCTCTAACTACGCGCCCTGTTTAAAGAAGAAAAAATGACGGGGATTGACTGCCACTAAAACGCAAGCCGTGAGAGCGAAGGCCCGGTTTATAATATATTTGCCACGGCTAAACATAATAAAAACCCCTGCCAAGCAGGGGTTTGGTTATTGGGGGAAAATGATTTGCTCGTCAAATCCTATGTGCCGGGCCCAAGTTTTGTTTTTAAACAACAGTAAACCCGGGTTGGCGTATTTAAATTTAGTCCAAGCATGAAAAAAAGACAAAGACAAAGAACGCGCCGTCTGCATGATACTTACATATGTTTTTTGGGCTCCCAACAGATTGGGCAAAGAACTTGGCATATCATATACACAATGGTTGGCCCCGGTATAAATAAAAAACACCGCATGGGGATATTTAGCCCGCCACTCTTTGATGCGTTTTGCCCAATGGAGGTTACGCACTTGTATCCCTTGCGAAGCCACGGCTCCTCTTATTAAATGCTCATTTTGAACATAAAAAGTATCTGTTTTGGGGTTCTCTTCCAACCCAGCCACAATAATTCCGCGCGCGCTAATTTTCCGCATTAACGGAGAATACTCCGCCTCCGCCCCCTTTTTAGAAAACACTTCCACACCGGACACCCCGCTGTCTCTTACGCTTTCCGTAAGAAAAATAATTTTCTTCCCTGGATAACGCAGCTGATAATTTTGCAACACCTGCAGCACCAGCGTGCGAGACTGCTCCAAGTAATGCTCTTCCCCTAAAAAAACGTATTGGGTATCCGGCCCGATCCGCCGGGCCATATCTGCAGCTTGGCTAAAGGGCAACACTGAAAGTTCCGTTTGCAGTTTTTGGTCATTTTTGCGAAGAAAATTGAGCTGCCTTTCCCTTATGATGCGATGAATAATGTTTAATTTATTGCTTGCGCCGGCCCAAGCAACGGCCAATGTCTGATAAACATCAGATATAGAATACGGCGTAACGGGTGCATAATAGCTATCTAAAACTTTACGCATATGGGCTTCTTTTTCCAGCGTTTGGTTTAGCGCTTTTAAGCGCGTTTTGCTCTTTTGCAAAGAAATACTGGCCTTTTTAGCAGATTGGCCCAGCGCTTTATCCACCGCCTGCTGCCACGTCTGCCCGAAAAGAACGGCCGGGAGAAAAATACAAAATAAAAAGAGTATTGTTTTCATTCTCTTTGCTTAAATATATTTCTGTTAAATTTTTATGATGCGGCAAAAGCCTATATTATTATGTTACTTGTTTCCCGCCCACCCCACCAGGGCCGTTAGACCTATACGCACAAAAAAATGGGCCTATACACTAATAGGCCCATGCAAGCTGATAAACAAATTAATAAGTTATTTTATCCGTACGCGCGCTCCACACCTCAAAGGGGGTTTCCGCTCCGTCTAATACAATGTGTATGGTGGGAATGGTGCGTTTATCCGCCGGGAGCGGGATTTCATCATAAATAAACTTGTCGTCAAAGCCGTGCTTGGCGGCGCAGTAACGGTCCGCCGCGAAATACAAGGCCTTGGGGCGGGCCCAGTAAATAGCCCCCAAACACATGGGGCACGGCTCACAAGAGGAATAAATCACGCAGTCTTTTAACTCAAAAGTGCCTAATTTTTTGCAGGCTTTGCGTATGGCGTCCACCTCAGCATGGCAGGTAGGGTCATTGGCGGAAGTAACTTGGTTAAACCCTTCGGCCACAATCTCCCCGTTGCGCACCACCACCGCGCCAAACGGGCCGCCTTTGCCGGTTTGCATGTTTTGGGCCGCCAACTCTATGGCGCGCGTTAAAAAACGTTTGTGTTCTTGCATTTCTTGTTCTGTCATAACAGACCTTCCTCTTTTTTATTATAGCTTAAATGGCAACAGAAACCGTACCGTTACGCACGCTTTGCACCAAGCCTTGAGGGGTTTTCACAAAAAATTGCCCCGCCCCTATTACCAAGGTTTTCCCGCAGGACTGGACCTCAAAAGAAAGCGTTTCCCCTTTCGCACCGCTGTAGCCGGGTTGTTCCCATTCCCCATTTGTACGGCTGCTATGCTGCCCCCATAGGGCTTTTACCGTGCTGTTGCCAAACGCCCACGTATCGGACGGCCAAGCCTCGCCCGCACGCGCATAAACGGTTTGAGCCACCGCAAACGCTTGGGCTAATTCCAACGCGTTTTGTTGTTCTTTTTTATCATAGCGCGTCACAAAAACCCCGTCTAGGCGGGTACTCCCGCTTTTTAATACGGCACGCACCAAATTGGGGGCTTGTATCCCCGTTCCAAATAAGAAAGTTTTCCCGTCACAAGTGCGCACCAATACAACAGACTGGTTCCATTCCCTCAGCACCCACACCCGCGTTTGCATAGAATGCCAGCCCTGCGCCGCCAGGCATACCGCCGCACCCGCCAAACAAACAGGCATTATTTTTTTGGCAAACGGTTTGCAAGGCAAATGAAACAGCCAAAACAAAACCAAATAGTACGCGGCAATACATCCGCCGCCCCAAGCGGCGCCGGGAACTGACGCCAACGGCAAAGAGGCAAAAAATTCCACCAGTTTTTGAAACACCCATAACAGGCCGCCCAACACCCCTTGCAGCAAAAAACCCAGGTGGCACAAATCAAACAGGTAAAACAAAAAGCCAACTCCCATAACCGCCGAGGCCAACGGCACCAACAGCATATTGGAAATCAACCCGGTAACGGATACTTTATAAAAAACATTGGTAAAAACAGGCAACAAGGCCAACTGGCTGGAAAGCGTAGCCAAAAAAATCTGCGTAAAAAACCGGGCGGGTTTGGGCCACGCGGGCGGAATTTTCCAAAAGTTCAAACAAAGAATAATAGCCAGCGTAGCCAAAAAAGACATTTGAAAACCGGTTTCAAATAAAGCGCCGGGCGTTGCAAGCAAAATAATAAAACACGCGGTAATAAGCCCCTGAAACACGCCGCTGTTGCGGTTTAACAAGAAACCCGCGCACGCGCACAGCGCCATAAAATAAGCGCGCACCAAAGGCGCGTCCGCCCCGGCGGCTAACGTATATAATCCGGAGGCGGCTAAAGCAATAAGCACGGTTTTTTTACGGCTGAGCCCAAATAAAGAACAAAAGCCAAACGCCATGAGCGTAACAAAACCCACATTGCCGCCGGACGCCACTAACAAATGAACGGCGCCGCTGTCTTGAAAATCTTCATACAAAGCTTCGGATATATTGCCCCGTTCCCCCAGCATAACCCCGCCGGCTATGGAAGCCAACTGCGGAGAAAAAGAACTGTCCAGCGTTTGCAGCATGCTTTCCCGTATTTTACGAAGCGCACGGTACGGCCACGCCGCCGGCTTGACTACCTGTAAAGAAGAAGATTGTATCTCCGCAAACACGCCTTTTAAAGCCAAATAATCCCCCCAGGCAAAATTGCCCAACAAGTCCACATTATAGGGGCGTTTTAATTTACCTTGCAGGCGGATTTGGTCCTTCCATTGGGGGCGGGTGTATTTTACGCGGGCAAACACGCGGCCTTTAGTCGGTGCGCCGTTTATACGCAATACGCGCACAATGGCGTTGTGGTATTCTTTTTTGGAAACGGAAAAATTTTCCACACGCCCTTCCAGCGTTACTTCTTCTTTAGAAACCCAAAAAGAAGCGTCCCCCGGTTTGGGCGCCGGGTGATAAAATAAAAACAACCCAATGATATATAAAATTAACGCCCACAAAAGAGGGCGTTTATAGGCGGAAGGATGCATTAGAGTTTTGTTCGGCCTTTGAGGGAATAGCCCAGCGTCATTTCGTCAATATAATCAATATCCCCCCCTAGCGGCACGCCGTAACCGATGCGGGTGATTTTATCCACCAGGCCGCGCAGCAAATCCGCCAAATACAAGGCGGTGGTTTCGCCTTCGCTGTCCGGGTCGGTGGCGATGATGACCTCTTTAATGGGAGTGGAGGCATGCTGTACGCGGTCTAACAATTCTTTTACTTTTACTTGGTCCGCGCCGCGCCCTTCCATGGGGGAGATGGCGCCGTGCAGCACATGGTATAACCCTTTGTATGCGCCGGTTTTTTCTATGGATTCAATATCCTGGGGGTCTTCCACCACGCAAATCACGTCTTGCTGGCGGTCCGGGTCGGCGCAGATTTCACACACGTCCCCTTCGCAATACGCAAAACAGGAAGAACAAAGTTTTACATCTTCCTTTAACGCCAGCAAAGCGGAAATAAATTCTTCCGTCTCCCCTTGAGACGCGCGCAAAAAATAAGCGGAAAAACGCTCCGCCTGCCGGGGGCCCACCCCGGGCAGCTTGCGAAACGCGCGGACCAGTCTTTCCAAACTTTTCATACTAAGCCATTAACTCCCCGGGGATAATACTAAATAAATCTTTTAATTCTTCCGGTGTTTGCTGTGCGGAAGCGGGTTGGGCATCAGCGGAAAAATCCCCTTTCACAAAGGGTTCTTCTTGGCTAAGAGCCTGCGCGGGCGCCGCGGCGGGTTTACTTTCCCGCGCGGCGGTTGTTGCAACCGCAGGAGTCTCTTTTTTCACCGCGGTTTTGGCGGTGTTGGAAGCCAATACGATTTTGATTTTTCTTTTACAAATTTTAAAAGCCGCCGCCTCTAAATCCGCCACCTTGCTTTGGGCGGGAATGCGGTAAAACTCTTTGCCGGGGCCAAAAGAAAGCGTCCAGGTGCCGTCTTCAAATTGAACGGAACAGCTGGTCATTACGTCATACACCAACGGGCTTTTGGCAAATTGCGCCAAAAGGGCTTGCCACACCTGGTTGTCCGTCAACACGGGGGCGGGCTCAGCCGGAACAACGGCAGGCGCCGGCTCCGGGGCGGCGGGGTCCTTGGGCAGTAAAGAAGACACGGCCTCATCCCCTTTAGAAAAAGCTTCCGTTGCTCTTTTTGTTTCCGCCGGGGCCGCCGCAGCCTGCATGGGCGGTTTATAGGAGGCTTGCGCCGGTTTGCCGGCGAGAGCTCTTCCCACTGCCGGGCCGGAACCCGTGCCTGGGCCGGGCGGGAGGCTTTCCCCACGTTCCAACGCTTCCAAACGGCGTACAAAATTTTCTATGTCCAAACAGCTGTCCATAACGGTAAACAGGCCCACTTCCGCGCTGACCAGGGTATTATCAGAAAATTTCACTTCCTCTATCAACTTGTTTACCTTGCGGGATAAAGAGGCCAAAAACCCGGGGGAAACCCGCCCCGTAATTTGTTTGGCTCCCTCAAAAGGTTCGTTGCCTTGGCCCAGGGCAAAGTAAAACAAATCGCCCAATGCGTTTTTTAAATCTTTTAAAAAAGAGTTGGCGTCAAACCCTTCGTTTTTTAAAGTTTCAAATACCTGGTGCAAAGCCGCATTGTTTTTATCCGCCAGCGCGGTTACGGCTTGGGAGATGAGTTCGTCGGGCGTAAGACCCAACATTTCCCCCACCAGTTTTTCATCTATGCGTTCGCCGGAATAAGCGATGGCCCGGTCCAACAGGGTCAACGCGTCACGCATGGCGCCGCCGGCGTTTTTGGCAATAATGCGCGCGGCACCCGGGGTTAAATCTATATTTTCCGCGCCGGATAAATCCAGCAAATGGTTGGCTATTTCATCCACCGTAATCGGGCGGAAACGGAATGTTTGGCAGCGGCTGACAATAGTGGCGGGCACTTTGTGTTTTTCGGTAGTGGCTAAAATAAACACCACATGGGAGGGCGGTTCTTCTATGGTTTTTAAAAGCGCGTTAAAAGAACTGGTGGAAAGCATGTGCACTTCGTCTAAAATAAACACTTTAAACCGGTCCCTGGAAGAAGCCAGCGCCACCGTATCTATAATGGCTTCACGCACTTTTTCCACTTGGGTATTGCTGGCGGCGTCCAACTCCAGCACGTCCAAATCACTGCTTTGGGCAATTTCTAAACATTGGGGGCATTTTCCGCACGGTTCGTCCGTAGGTTTAGTGCGGCCCTCCCCCGTACAGTTTAACGCTTTGGCCAATATGCGCGCAGTGGTGGTTTTGCCGCAGCCGCGCGGACCGTAAAATAAATAGGCGTGCGCGATGCGCCCCAACTTAAGCGCATTTTTTAAGGTTTTGGAAATGCTTTCCTGCCCTACCATGTCTTCAAACGTTTGAGGACGGTATTTATTGGCTAAACTAACGTATTTATTGCTTTCGTCAAACATTTCCATAACATTAACCTCTTCTTTTTTTCTTCATGCGGCTTTGGGCGCGGCGGAAATCCACGCTGATGCGCCCGGGCCCCAACATGGAAACCATCAGCAGCGGCGTGGCCAAAAGCACACACAGCGCCACAAAAATTTTATTTAAATCCCCCGCAAAAAATACCCACGCGCATGCCGCACTGCTGGCAAACGCCACCGCCGAGGCCCACCGGGTAAACCAACCCAAAATTAAAAACAGCGCACAAAAAATTTCCAACACCACCAATACAAAACCCACCGTTACGGAAAACGGAACCCGAAGCGCGGTAATGTTGTAAACAAACTCCCGGTAAAAGAGCAAGCAGCCCGCTGTCACGTACAATAAAGACAGCCCGGTAAGCAGACGGCCTAAAAACAGGGCTAAAGAAAAACGCTGTTCATCTATTTTACAGTGCAGTTCCATTTCCGGCATAAAAAATCTCCTTAAAATTTAGCTTCTACAGACATGGAAAAATACGTTTTGCGGGTTTCTTCCCGTTTGGGTTCAAAAATTTCCACCCCGCCTCTAAAATCCATATCCCATAAGTGAAGGGCCAACCCGCCGCTTACCGCTACGGCAAAATCTCTTTTACCGGCGTATTTGTAACGCACCCAAGACGCATAAGGCGTAATCCAGCGGGTGGGGTAGCTTATGCGCGCGCCAGTTGTTTCTTTTACAAAACCCTGTATCACCGCCACCATAAACGGGATATCCGCCCAGTTGGCCGTTACACCTGACGGAGGCTGGCTACTATATTTTATCACTTTCTGGTAGACGGCCTGCAACTCAAAAGGCCCCGCCCAGCCCGCGGCGGAGCCATGGGCAAAGGTTTCCGTCGTGGCAAATTTTGCAGGCAAACTGCGTCCCAGCCAGTTAGAATAAACATCATAACGCGTTTGCCCGGCGGAAAGAAACAATAGAGGTTCTTTAATAATACCATACCGGTAAAAAGGTTTCCAATTTAGCCCCGCCTCGTAAGACACGCTTTGAAACCCCAGCATAATGGGTACCCAGCGTCCGGTTGCCGTGAGAGCCATTTCATCGTTTAGTTCATACAAAACCGTTAACCCGTAACGGGAGGTAGAACCTGCCTCATCTTCTTCTTTATCGCTTCGGCGGTAATAGCCGTAATCGGGCGTGAGGATAAAACCGTTATCCAAATCCAGCTTATATTCACCGCGCAGGGCGGCGTAGCCTTTCTCTCCGTTTACGCCTGAAAAACTGAGCTGCCCGTAGCATAACGCACACGGGCAGACCAGTATTAACAGAACAGCAAACAGACGGTAAAAGCTCATTATTTTTTAGCTTTGGCTTCTTTGGCTTTTAACGCGGCCACTTTTTTGTCTTCTTCCTGCAGGAATTTTACATAATTGGCGGCTTTGCGTTTCTTCCAAGCGCCTTTGTGATAGCCGTAACCGATGATAAGCGGGATCAGCGTGGTGCATTCCCCGTAAACCATTTGTTCCAACGCGGTGGAAACTTTACCCCAAGAGGAAGCTTCTTTAAGCGTGGAACCGGAAAGAGCTCCGTCGCGCACGTCCGCCACGGTGATTTGTACGGCGTATTTGTGCATGGGGGAATCGGCGCCCAACACTTCGGCGGCTACCACGGTGTCTTGGGCGAAGTTTTTCGGTACCCCGCCGGAGAACATCATAAGGCCCGTTTCTTTGGCTTTGATTTTAATTTTGGTTAATTCCAGGAAATCTTTCGCGCTGTCAATAGAAACATGGGCGGTGGGATGCTCGGTCTGGTGGGCTACAAAGCCAAACCCGGCGGAACAGTCAGAAAACGCGGGCACAAACACCGGCACACCGTATTTATAGGCATTGTAGACAATGGAGTCTTTGCCTTTGCCTTTTTTCTCCAGCCATTTGCCCATTTCCCAAATAAACTCGCGGGAAGAATACGGGCGGGGCTCCAGCGTGTTGCAAATTTTATGAATGGTTTCGTCGCAAACTTTCAGTTCGTCTTCGTCAATATAGGTGTCATAAATGCGGTCAATATGCAAGTCACGCAGCAAGTTGTCGTCGGCGTTATGCGGCGTGCCGATATAATGTTTAAAACCCAACGCTTCAAAGAAGTCTTGGTCCACAATGTTGGCACCGTTGGAAACAATGGCGTCCACCATGTTGTTTTGAATCATATCCACCACTACTTTTTTAAGACCTGCAGATACCAAAGACCCGGCAATGCACAAAATAACGGAGCATTTTTTGTCGGAAAGCATCATATTGTAGATTTTGCTTGCTCTAGCCACTTCGCGGGAAGCGTAAGCCATACTTTCAAAAGCTTCCACCATGGGAACCACATTGTATTTTTTCAAATCAATGTGTTTGATGGTTGCTTTCAGAAAGTCTTTTTTGGTTAATTTTGCCATTTTTTTAACACCTCATTACTGGATTTTTGTATTGATTTTTTACGCAAATCACGCGCTATTTTATTTTTACTTAATTATTTAGTAAATTATATTAAATTATACGGGATTTTCATAGGGAAAATCTAACTTTTTTCATACGGGTTTTTCCACTCGCCCAAAAAGGAGTTGTTATGTACGAATTCTTACAGCAAACAGACCCCGCCGTTTACGATGCCGTTGCCAAAGAATTAAGCCGCCAGCGCAACAAGCTGGAGCTGATCGCCTCGGAAAATTTTACTTCCCAAGCCGTTATGCAAGCCCAGGGAAGCGTGCTTACCAACAAATACGCCGAAGGCTACCCCGCCAAACGTTATTACGGCGGCTGTGAAAACGTAGATATTGTGGAAAACCTGGCTATTGAACGCGCCAAAAAACTATTCGGTGCCGAACACGCCAACGTACAGCCGCACTCCGGCGCACAAGCTAACATGGCCGTCTATTTGGCCCTGCTGCAGCCGGGAGACACCGTACTGGGGCTGAACTTGTCCCACGGAGGACATTTAACCCACGGGCATCCGCTTAATTTCTCCGGCAAGCTATATCACATTGTAGCCATGAACGTGCGCCCCGATACGGAAGAACTGGATTATGACGAAGCCGCCAAACTGGCCCTGGAGCATAAACCCAAAATGATTTTAGCGGGAGCCTCCAACTATTCCCGCATATTTGACTGGAAACGCCTGCGCGAAATTGCCGATTCCTGCGGGGCGTATTTAGTGTGCGATGTGGCCCACTACGCAGGCCTCATAGCCGCCGGGGAATACCCCAACCCGTTCCCATATGCGGACGTAGTGACCACCACCACCCACAAAACGCTGCGCGGGCCGCGCGGCGGGCTGATTTTGTGCAAAGAAACCTTGGCTAAGGCCATTAACTCGGCCGTGTTCCCCGGCGTACAGGGCGGGCCGCTGATGCACGTCATCGCCGGCAAAGCCGTTTGCTTTGGCGAAGCGTTAAAACCGGAATTTAAAGTTTATCAACACCAGGTAAAACGAAACGCCGCCGAACTGGCCCAACAACTTAAAGACCGCGGATACCGCTTGGTGGCGGGCGGAACGGACAGCCATGTCATGTGTTTAGACCTGCGCTCCAAAGGCCTTACCGGCAAAGCGGCCGAAGCCGCCTTGGACAAAGCCGGCATTACCGCCAACAAAAACACCATTCCTTTTGACCCGGAAAAACCGTTTGTCACCAGCGGGCTTCGCTTGGGCACTCCGGCCGTTACCACCCGCGGCATGAAAGAAAAAGACATGGCCCAAATTGCCGCGTTTATTGATGAAGCGCTTTCCCACCCGCAGGACGAAGCCCGGCTGGCTGATATCGCCGGGCGGGTAAAACGCTTTTTAGAGGCTTTCCCGCTGTATCCCAATTTATAATACACGCCAAACAAGCCAAAACGCGCCGCAAAACGGCGCGTTTTTTCAGGCCTAAAGACCCAGTATTTTGTGGGTCCAAGGGCCCTGGAATACTTCTTACAAAAAAGGGATAATTTATATATGAACCGCTTGTTTCCGCTAACTGTTTGCGTTTTACTTTTGCCTTGGGGAATAGAGGCCCAAGCGCAAAAAAACCTTGTGGTAAAAAAAGCGGCAAAAAGCCTTTCCGCTAAAACCACGCCAACAGCCCGCGCCAAAACCCAACAAGCCATGCAGAAAATGGCCTCTTCGTTAACACGCCACGCTGCTGACGCGCGCCAAGAAACCCTGCGCAACCAAGCCCAACGTTCCCTTTTTATTTTGGCAAGCGATACAAACACCGCAACCGGGTTTGTAATTGAGGAACGCTTTAACGGACAATCTTTTTTGTGGGGAGTCACGGCGGCACACTTAATAGACGCATATGAAGCCCCCTTTATGATGTTTATGATAAACGGCCAACCTATCGGTTTAGACGCGGTAACCGTTGTAAAAGGACACCGGGAAGGGGCTGATATTGCGTTACTGCTTCTGCCTCCGCAAGCGGCGGACGTGGTAAAACCCTTATCCGTCGCGCCGGAGCTGCCCCAAACAGGGGAGAACGCTTTTTCCATGGGTTATGCGGCCGGTGTATTTAAGTTGGCGGAAAACCGCACCATTTTAGAAGTCAACCCGTTTCGGCTGGTTACTTCTTACGAACTGCGCCACGCCCCCAGAAGGGGGTACTGCGGCAGCCCCTTATTTAACGCCCAAAACGAAGTAATCGGCGTACATTGCGGAAGCAATTTAAAAGACCAAATTTCCCCCGCCTGGAGAACCGATTTAAAACGCCTTAAAATAAATATACCTGACGTCAGCCTGGCCGTACCCATCGGCCGGGTGCATGATTTGCTGGCTTGGTTCCGCGCAAAGCGGCCGCACGGTATAGAGATGAAAGCAAACAATATTTCCGTTGGGACGCTGCTGCCTCACCAACATATTTTACAAGTAGCCGTTTTAAAGGATAAATATCTGGGGCAAAGCATTAACGGCGGGCCGTATATAGACCCCTCCCATTTGGAGCGTTTTTTTAATTTAAACGACGCCGACGGGCTGCTAATTACCGTTTATGACCCTGCAGAACAAAACAAACAAATAATAGACTATATTGTAAACTTTAACACGCAAAGCGTGAAAAAGCGGACAAGGCCCCTCTCCGGCAAAGCGCCGTTTTCTTATCGGGCCAGGAAAACAAGATGATGCGTATTGTACCCCAGCTGTTTCTTTGCACGGTTTTGCTTTTTAGCGGCGCATACCCTTTGTATGCAGGCGGAGGCTGGCCCCAAAAGTTAAGCTCCAAAACCGCAAAAACGATTAAGCAAACCCTTTCCCAAGCTCCTGCCAAAGCCCGTACTAAAATTACCGCTGTGGTAAATGCGTTGCAAAAACGCCTAGCCCGCAAAGCCGCCGAAGCAGAACCTTGGCAGCATTCCGTGTTTTATATTAAACCTTCCTGGCAAATGCCTGTAGCAGGCAGCGGATTTGTATTTCAAACAAACTACCAAGGGAAGCAAGAAGTTTTTGGTTTTATTTCCGCCCATATTACGCCCGTCTCCCTAGCCAAAGGGGAAAATTTTGACGTCGTTTTCAGCAACGGGAAAAAACCGCTTATCGTACGCGCGGAACTGCTGCTGCGCGGGAACGCTTTTAGGCTGGACGCGGCACTGATACGTTTTGAACCTACTGCGGAATTTTTGGCTTTTGTAAAACCGCTTACGTTAAACGAACGCCGAGTGGTGCCTTGGGCTACGCTTTCATCCGCAGGCTACGCCCGCCGGGACCCTTCCCTCGCCCCAAACCGGAAAGTAAAAATTCTCAATCCCTCGTTAATCACTACCACTTATACGTTGGAGCGCCACAAACGCGCCGGGTTTTGCGGAAGCCCCCTTCTAAACCCCCAGGGGGAAGTGGTGGGTTTACATTGCGGTTCCCTGACGGAAGATTTTCCCCAAAACAAACCCGCCGTTTTACCGCCGGGGCAACATGTATGGCCCGTAAATAACTATTCCCAACGCGTCAGTTTTGCGGTACCCGCCCGTTTATTGGGGGACCTGGTCCGCGCTTATCACCAAGGGGGCTCTTTTAAGCGCCCGATATTGTGGGATACGCTTACCGTGGCGGAAGTGGATGTAAACGAATATATAGAAAACATCACTGTTTTCTATTCCAACCAAGACAATAACCTGCAGGCCCACCCCTTTTGGCTGGCGGCAAAAGAACCTTTTTTAAATGAACTAAATTTGCGCGAAACGTTTGACCACCCCCATATGCAAGGACTTATGGTAACGGTGCAATCCTCCCCCCGGGCGGACAAAACCTGCCTGCGGCGTACATACGTAACGGACATCAACAGCGGTATAACGGACGTCCGCGAGGAGACCGTATGCAATTAAAAGTTTTTTTTATCTTATTGTTTTGCGTAGCGTTTGGAACATTGCCGGCCCAGGCCCAACAACGCCTTGCCTTTCGGAAAACGGCTAAACGCCTGGCCTATTATACCCAACAGCAAACCATGCGCGCCGTGCGGCAAGCCGCCCGCAAAAGCCGCGTATGGACGGGCCGCACTATCCGCCGCAGCGTTTTTTTAATAGACCAAAGCCCCAACTTTCCCATGCAAGCAAGCGGATTTGTGGTGCAAGACCCCGTAACAGGTACTTTATGGGGCGTAACCGCGCGCCATATGCAGGAGTATTTGCCGCCGGATTTCCCGGTTGTGTTTGCTGATGAAAACGGCAAAACACATACTTTCCCCGCCCATTTGGCCTTTCACGGGAACGTGCAAGGGGCGGATGTGGCTTTAATACGCCTGCCGCCGCAGGCGGCGGCTATTGCACGGCCGCTAAAATTGGCTAAACAGCTTCCCCAACCGGGGGAAAATTTGTTTTCCATCGGCTATGGCAAAGGAACTTTTCAAACCATAAACGGACGTACCGTCTTTACCGCCTACCCTTCATACATCACAACCGCTTTTAAACTGCCCAAAGGCAAACGCGAAGGCTATTGCGGAAGCCCCGTATTTAACGCGCAAGGAGAGGTGGCCGGCGTACATTGCGGAAGCGCTTTCCCGCTGGCGGATAAACAGCCGCCCCAATGGCATAGAGAGCTGCAATCTCTCAACAACCCGGACGCACGCTGGCCCGCTTTTAGTATGGCCATACCCGGGGCCTGGGTGGAGCAATTACTGGCTAAAGCGCGCGGGCAGGAGTTGCCCGGTGCGGCATTAAAAATAAACGGGGTGACTATTACCCGCCTTAACCCCCAAGACGCTATTATAGAAATGGCTTTAATACAAAACGGAAGGCTGACCAAACGGCTGGGACATAACCCGTTTATAGACTACGAACATTTGGAAAATCTGTTTGCGCTGGCCCCGCAAGATGAACTGCTGGTGATTGTATCACAAGGGGATCATTACGAGCCATACCGCAAAATATGGCGCTACCGTTTTAAACAAAGTGATGCGTCCGTATCCCGGGAAAGCGTGCGCTGATATGGCAAACAAAACAATATTATTCACCGTTATCGCCGTATATGCAGGACTGTTGGGCTCGCCCGCCGTGTTGGAAGCCCAGCCGCATCATCCTGCCTTAAAACGTTTAATGTTTAATTTGCACAAACGGCAAATGCAACCGTTTGAGTCGCTGCGCTCTTTCTTGCGCCATGCCACGGCCAGAGCGCAAAAAAAAGCCATCGCCCAATTAAAGGAATCTCCCTTGCCGAAACCCCAAAAAACGGTTTTTTTATTAAGAGACGCCACCAATACATATAAGACCCCTTTTTATGCTTCCGGCTTTATAATAGAGGAAGTTTTTGAAGGGAAACGTTACCTGTGGGGCGTCACTGCCAAACACATTACTGACTTATTTGATTCTTCCTTTGAAGCCGTTTTCTATATAAACGGCAAACTGCTTTCCGTGCCGGTACAAGTGGAATTTGCCGGCGCACAAGCCGGTATAGACTTAAGCTTATTAAAACTGGAAATACCTGCTGAGAAAGTGTCCCCGCTGCCCCTTGGGCAAGACCCGCAGCCCGGGCAAACGCTGCATTCATACGGGTACAGCCGCGCGCAGTTTTACCACGCACCCGCACGCAAAATATTAGGAACTTCCTCCCGGCGGATTTATACTACCTATGCTTTTCTTCCGCACAGGCCCGCCTCGGGTTATTGCGGGTCCCCTTTGGTAAACGCACAGGGGCAGCTGGCAGGCATACACACCGGCAGTATGGGGGATAAATCCAGCAGTTTTGCGGCGCCCGTTTCCCAATTACAAACGCTGTTGGCCGCCTACCGCGGGCGGGAACAAGGCAAGCGCCCTTTGTTTTTTAACGGCAAAGAAATCGGTTTTTTAAAACCAAACCAAGCTGTCTTTTCCATTTACGCGCAAAAAGAAGGGAAAATAATTGCCCAGCTGTTTACACAAATCAAAACAACAGGCTGGCATCTTTGGGACCCCCAAAAACCCATTGACCCGCAACAGCTGGAAAAAGCCGTTCCCTGGCAGGGAGCGGATGAGGTGTATGTTTTAATTTACGAAGAACCCGCCGCGTATTTCCAACCGCTTGAAGACCCTTGCCGCCAAACTTTATACCGTTATGATTTGGCCACCCAACAAGTACAATCCTTTTCTTTCACAGGGGTTTTATCTCTCAATTAGTTGAGGATGGGGGTATTTGCTGCAACAGTTCTTGAGCCGCTTGATTTCCGTTTTGGGAGGCTTTGCCCAGCCATTTGCGGGCTTCACTCATATTTTGGCGTATGCCCAACCCTTTATAATAACTTTGCCCCACTACATATTGGGCGTCCGCATAGCCGGCTTCAGCCGCGCGGCTGAAAAATTGCAGCGCTTTTTTAACGGACTTTTCCGTCCCCTGCCCCTGCATGTACATCACCCCGGTTAAGTATTGGGCTTCCACATTGCCTTGGGCGGCGGCGTTGGCAAACCATTTGAAAGCCTCCGCGTAATCCGGGCCGCCGTCTTGTTCGCTTTGCGTGTAAGCTTGCTTGCCCCAATATAATTGGGCTTGCGGGTCCCCCGCTTCAGCGGCCGGGGCTAATAAGGCGCGGGCTTTTTCTTCATTTTTTACAACTCCCTTTCCGTCCGCGTATAACAAACCCAAACGCGCCTGGGCCGCAGGTATTTTTTGTTGTGCCGCTATACTGTACCAATGGGCGGCTTCCTCTAAGTCCGGCGATAAAAAACCCTCTTCATACAAACGCCCTAATTCCAAAGCGGCGGGGCCGTTGCCAATATGCGCCTGTACGCTGGCTGTAAAAGCGGCCAGCACGGCGTCATATAACTGGGTATTCTTGGCAAAAGCTTCTTTAACTTGGTTTTGGCAGTTGGCGTCGCCCTGCAAAGCCGCATGCATACACCAAAATAAAGAAGCCTCCCGGCTGGGCTGTAAACCGGCCAGGCCTTCTTTATAAAAACGGGCCAATTCTTTTTGAGCCGGCAGAGAACCCTTCCCCGCGGCCAGGCGGAAGTACGTCACGGCGGATTGTGCGTCCGCCTCCCCCCCTTGCGTACTTAAATACATTTCACCCAGTTTATATGCGGCTTCGGTATCGCCCGCGGCGGCTTGCTGGGCGTATGTTTCGCGCAGGGCTGCCGGATCCTGCAATATTTCTGTATTCCCTCCCGTTAAAAACCGCTTGGTGTACGTCAACGCCCCATACCACCCGGCGCCAAACGCCGCCAGCACAAAAAAGACCAGTAAAAGCTTTTTCATGGTTACACCTCTTTTGGTTGTTTAAACTGCCGTTATGTTTATTATACCAAGCCCGCACGCTACGCGCTCTATAAACTTCCGCCCCATAAAAAAGCCCCGCGGCAAGCGGGGCTTTGTATCAGAAACAAAAACTTAAATATGTTTCTTTTTCACTTTCATGCGGGCAATGGCTTGCTTGATTTCAATTTCCGCCAGTTCAAAATCAATATCCGCGTCTTTTCTAGAAAGGCTTTCTTTTACGCGTTTGATTTTTTGGGCTTCTTCCTCAGCGTCAATTTCATCGGCCAAGGCGGCCCCTTCGGCAAAAACGTTTACCGTATCATGCAATACTTCCGCAAACCCGCCCAAAACGGCGAATTCTTCCTTCTTATCGCCTTGTTTATAGCGCAGCGAGCCCATGCCCAGCTGCACGATCATCTTTGCGTGACGGGGCAAAACGCCCATTTCCCCTTCAAAGGCGGGCAGAATAACCATGTCCACCTCTAAATTGGAAATGAGCTGTTTTTCCGGCGTAATCAGGTTTAGAATCAGCTTTTTGGCCATACGGGAATTACTCTTTGTCTTTTACTTTTTCATAATTGGCCAGCACGTCCTCTATCCCGCCGCACATATAGAAGCAGGATTCCGGAATGTGGTCATATTCGCCGTCCGCAATGCCTTTAAAGGCTTTGATGGTATCGGCCAATTTAACGTATTTGCCGGGGTGTCCCGTAAACTGTTCCGCCACCGAGAACGGCTGCGACAAGAACTTTTGTATTCTGCGCGCGCGGGCAACGGTTTTCTTGTCTTCGTCAGACAGTTCGTCCATACCCAAAATGGCGATAATATCCTGCAAGTCTTTGTATTTCTGCAAGATTTGGCGCACGCGCTGAGAAACATTATAATGTTCTTCGCCAATGATGCGCGGGTCCAAAATACGGGAGGTGGAATCCAGCGGGTCCACCGCCGGGTAAATACCCAAGCTGGCAATCTGGCGGGAAAGCACAGAGGTGGAATCCAAGTGCGTAAACGTAGCCGCCACGCCGGGGTCGGTCAAGTCGTCCGCGGGCACGTATACGGCCTGAATAGACGTAATGGCCCCTTTCTTGGTGGAGGTGATGCGTTCCTGCAGGTTGCCGATTTCCGTATTAAGCGTAGGCTGATAACCCACGGCGGAAGGCATACGGCCCAGCAAGGCGGACACTTCCGAGTTGGCAAGCACAAAGCGGAAAATATTGTCCAAGAACAAAAGCACGTCCTGCCCTTTTACGTCGCGGAAATATTCCGCCTGGGTAAGTGCGGTAAGCGCCACTTTGGCGCGGGCGCCTGGCGGTTCGTTCATCTGCCCGTATACCAACACGGTTTTATCCAATACGGTGCTGCCGTCAGACAGTTTGGATTCGGTCATTTCCAGCATCAAATCGTTTCCTTCGCGGCTTCTTTCCCCTACGCCGCCAAAGACGGAGCTGCCGTGGTGTTCACGCGCCACGTTGTTGATCAGCTCCATAATCAATACGGTTTTGCCTACACCGGCCCCGCCGAACAAACCCACTTTTCCCCCCTTCATATACGGGGCGATTAAGTCAATTACCTTAATACCGGTTTCAAAAATTTCCGGCGTGGGGTTTTGGTCTTCCAAAGAGGGCGGATCGCGGTGAATGGGCATATGCATAGGGGCGGCAATTTCACCCTTTTGGTCCTGCGGTTTGCCCAACACGTTCATTAAACGGCCCAGGCAGGCTTCTCCCACCGGCACGCTTAACGGGCCCTCGGTATCTACGGCTTTGGCTCCGCGCTGTAAACCGTCGGTACTTTCCAAAGAAACGCAGCGCACAATGCCGTCACCCATCTGCTGGGCCACTTCAGCCACGATTTTCTTTTCAGGCGTCAGTTCAATTTCAATGGCGTTTTCGATAGCGGGCAGGTGGCCTTGTTCAAACTGAATATCCACCGCCGCACCGATAATTTGAATTACTTTTCCGCTTTTCATATCTTTTCCTATGTAAGTGGTATAAACTAATTGTTGAGGGCCTCCGCCCCGTTTACAATGTCCAAAATCTCGTTGGTAATGCCGGCCTGGCGCACTTTATTTAATTTAACGCCCAGCGCGGAAACCAATTCCCCGGCGTTTTTGCTGGCTGCGTCCATGGCGTTCATGGTGGCGGCCAAGTTAGCCGCTTGGGCTTCCAGCAACACCCGGTACATATTGGCTTTTACCAAACGGGGGACCAAAATCTGAAAAATTTCTTTTATACCCGGCTCAAAAGCAAAATCGCTTTCTTCTTTCTCATTGGGAATGAGCTCAAAATCAAAAGGAAGCAGCTTTTGCGCCACCAAATTTTGGCTGGCCATGGATTTGAAATCGTTGTAAATCAGCGTGACGGACCCCAAATGATTTTGGAAAAACTCCTTCATCACCGCTTCCCCCAACAATTCCGCATGGGCGTAAGCGACTTTAGGGAATATCCCCACACTTTCATATACAATTTCCAGCCCCGGCATTTTTAAGCGGGCCAAAAAATCACGCCCTTTTTTGCCGATGGCAAACACTTTGATTTCTTTGCCCTGGTTCTCTTTTAAAAACTGCAGCACGCGGCGCAAAATCACCGCGTTGAAAGAACCGGCCAGGCCTTTGTCCCCCGTAATGCAAATAAGGCCTACTTTGTCCGGGTTGCCCGTTTTGTTCACAAAGAAACGAGACGGCCAGCTTTCGGCTTCTTCCCCGTCGGCAGGCATGGATAAAATATCCATCTTCAGGTCGTCCACCATTTGCAACATCTTTTGGGCAAAAGGCCGCGCGTTTTGCATGGCTTCCTGCGCTTTGCGTATGCGGGCGCTGGAAATCATCTTCATGGTTTGCATGATTTGCTGCGTGGATTTAATGGCCTTGATGTTTTGCCGTATGTCTCTAAGCGATTCCATGTCCTGTCCTGTTTATTTCCGGCCGTAATGTTCGTCCAGCACTTTTACGTAATCGGCAATGCCGGCTTCCAAGGTATAATCGGGTGTGTAACCCAATTTTTCTTTGGCGGCCGTCATGTCCGCTTGCGTTTTTAACTGGAAGAACGGATACGGATTATCAATGTATTCCGGTTCCAAGTTAAGGCCCATTTCTTTGTTTAAGCAGGCGATAATGGCGTTATAGTCGCGCGGAATACCGGTGGCGGCGTTATAAACGCCCGTTTCTTTGCCGTTATTAAGCGCGCACAAATTGATTTTTACAATGTCTTTTACGTATACAAAATCGCGCTGTTGTTCCCCAAATTTAAACACGCGGGGGCGTTTGCCTTCACGCATTTGATTATACAGCTGGAACACCATGCTGGCCATTTTGCCTTTGAAATATTCCCCGGGGCCGTATACGTTAAAATAACGCAGGCCGATGATGGTCATATCATTATTGTCTTCGGCAAATTGACGGGCCACATTGTCCATAATCACTTTGGAAAAACCGTATACGTTTTCCGGGTGGGTGGGCTGTGTTTCCACATTGGGAACGGGGCCGTTTCCGTACGTGGCGGCGGAAGAAGCGTAAATCACTTTTTTCACTTCGTTCTCGGCCGCAAAAGCCAATACGTTTTTAAAGGCTTCCACGTTTTGTTCCATCATGGCTTTTTGGTCCATTACCGTGGTATCGGTGATGGCGGCTTCGTGGAAAATGGCGTCAAAATACATATCCCGCGGCATAAATTTAAAACAATCCGCGGCGATAACATCCCCTTTAAAACCAATCAGGTTCTTAAAATGACCGTTCTTGGAAAAATCATCCATTACGGTTACTTCATGGCCTTGGGCTTCCAGGGTTTTGGCAATATTGCTGCCGATAAAACCCGCCCCGCCGGTTACCAAATATTTTTTCTTCGTATCCATGGGATATTATTTGCTCCCTTTAAAAATAGTTTTGAACGTATCCAACGCTTTGCGGATTTTTTCGTCCAGTTCTTTGGAAAGTTCGTTGGCGCTGTTTAATTCGTCCAGCAAGGCGGTTTGTTCCGCGCGCACATACGCCAAGAGTTGCTTTTCGTATTCGTGCACGTCGCTTACTTCCACCGCATCCAAATAGCCGTTTACGCCGGCAAACAGTACCAATACTTCCTCCCCTACGCGAAGCGGCGCATATTGGTTTTGTTTTAACAGCTCGCTCATGCGTTTGCCGCGGGCAATCTGGCGCTGGGATTCTTTATCCAGTTCAGAACCGAACTGGGCAAAGCCCGCCAATTCCTGATACTGGGACATATCAATACGCAGCGTGCCGGCCACTTTGCGCATGCTTTTGCGCTGGGCCGAACCGCCCACGCGGGATACGGAAAGCCCCACGTTAATAGCCGGTTTTACACCGCTTAAGAAAAGGCTGCTTTCCAAGTAAATCTGCCCGTCGGTAATGGAAATAACGTTGGTTGGAATATAAGCGGAAACGTCGTTCGCCTGCGTTTCAATAATGGGCAAGGCGGTAATGGAACCGCCGCCGTTGGCGTCAGACAGTTTGCATGCGCGTTCCAACAAGCGGGAGTGCAAGTAAAAAACATCGCCGGGGTAGGCTTCACGGCCTGGCGGACGGCGAAGCAACAAAGACATTTGGCGATAGGCCTGCGCGTGTTTAGACAAATCGTCATACACAATCAGCACGTCTTTGCCCTGCCACATAAAGTATTCCGCAATCGCGCAGCCGGCATACGGCGCAATATAGAGCAAGGAAGCCGGGTCAGACGCGGTGGCGGACACTACAATGGTGTAATCCATCGCGCCGAAATCCGTCAGCGTTTTGACCACTTGCGCCACCGTGCTCTGTTTTTGGCCTACGGCTACATAAATACAAATGCAGCGGTCCTTGGCGGGAATGTTCTTTTGGTTGATAATGGCGTCTACCGCAATGGCGGTTTTACCGGTTTGACGGTCGCCAATGATTAATTCGCGCTGGCCTTTGCCTATCGGCACCAGGGCGTCAATGGCTTTTAAACCCGTCTGCAGCGGCTGTTTCACCGGCTGGCGGGCGGTAATACCGGGGGCCACAATGTCCAGCGGCATCATCTTTTCGCTTTTAATAGCGCCCTTGCCGTCCAGCGGGTTGCCCAGCGGGTCCACCACGCGGCCAATCATCTGCGCGCTGACAGGCACGCTGATTACTTCGCCGGTGCGTTTTACGCTGTCGCCTTCGTGAACCAAATGGTCCGGCCCCATCAGCACGCAGCCTACGTTGTCATACTCCAAGTTAAGCGCCATGCCTTTTACGCCGTGGCCAAAGTCCACCAATTCGGAAGCTTTCACATTATTTAAACCGTGTACGCGGGCGATACCGTCACCCACTTGGATAACGGTGCCGACCTCGCTCAAGTCCGCTGACGACTCAAATTTGCTTATCTTTTCTTTGATAATATTGGTTATTTCTTCTGGTCTTATTGCCATAAATTACACCGTCTATTTGGTTAACTGTTCCTGCAGTTTTTCAAACTGGCGTTTGATGCTGCCGTCTATCAGTTCCCCCTTACATAAAATCTTTACCCCGCCAATTAAAGACGGATCCGTATGATACGCCGCTTTCACTTTGCCCCCGTAACGGGAAGAAAGAGCGGCTTCTGTGCGGGATTTTAACGCGTCCGTCAGTTCACTGGCGCTGAACACTTCCGCCCGGGTAATGCCCAAGCGCGCGTCCAGCAAAGCGTTTACGTGGCGCACAATTTCCGGCAGCAGCGCGTAGCGCTTGCAAGCCACCAGCGTTTCTAAAAACGCCCGGGCGGCAGGCGCGCCGGCCAACGCTTCTTTTAACAGGCCGGTTTTCCGGGCGGCGGAAATTTTGGGATCTTGCATAAACGCGTCCGCCGTTTGAAGCGCTTGCGCCGCGGCGGCTAATTCCTCGGCGCGGGCTTGCGCCTGTTGGGAGGACTCCGCCAACCCGTCATATGCTTGTGCGTAGCGCTGGGCCAGTATTCTGTCTGAACTGTTCATAAATTACTTGCCTTGTACATCAGCCAATACTTTTTCCACTACTTTTTGGGCGGAGTCTTGGTTGATTTGCTGCTGCACCACCTGCGCGGCGGCCAGCATGGCGGTGCTGACGATTTGGTTTTTCACGTCAGCAAGGGCTTTGTCCTTTTCCGCCTGGATTTGCACTTTGGCCTGGGCGATTAAATTTTCCGCCTGAGCTTTAGCCTCTTCCAACAACTGGTTTTTTTGCGTTTCACCCATGGAAACCGCTTGTTGTATTTTTTTGGAAGCTTCCTCGGATATTTGCGCCAGTTTGGCGTCCAGCTCTTGCTTTATCTCTTCGGCCTGGGCACGGGCTTGCTGTGCTTGCTTTTTGTCATCGGCTATTTGCTGTTCGCGCTGTTCCAACCCGCCGATGATGCGGTTCCACGCAAATTTTTTAAGCAAATAGACCAGTAACAAAAAGTTACAGATAGTCAGTACCAGCACGCCGTAGTCCGGCTTTAACAAATCTTCCATAAATAGAGCGTCCTAACGGATTATTTGAGCACCAGCGTCAACAAGCAGATAACCAAACCCAACATGGCGGCGCCTTCCAACAACGCGGCGATAACAATCATCGTGGAGCGTAAGTCAGAGCTGGCTTCCGGCTGGCGTGCAATACCTTCCAAAGCGGCATTACCGATTTTACCCAAGCCCAAACCGGCTCCGATCACCACTAAACCGGCGCCAAGACCGGCGGCAATGTATTTAAGTGCTACGAGTTCCATATAATTATTCTCCTTTTGGGGCCTTGCCCCGTTGATAGATTTTTTAAATTAATGCGTATGAATGACCGATCCGGCAAAAATGGTGGTAAGCAGCGTAAACACATATGCCTGCAAAAACGCCACCAAAATTTCCAAACAGGTCATAAAAAGTTCCAGCCCCATGGCCGGCAGCAACGCCCCGGCCCCGGCCGCAATATGCATTTGCCCCACTACAAAAATAATAAGCAGCAAGCAAATAAGCACCATGTGCCCGGAAAGCATATTGGCAAACAAACGGATAGCCAACACGCATACTTTAATAATTAAGCTGACTACTTCCAAAGGGAAAATAAGCGGCACCAGCCAGCCCGGCGTGCCGGACGGGATAAACCCTTTCAAAAACCCCACAAAACCGTGGAATTTCAGCCCGCAATACAAAATAAGCCCCCCGGAACACAACGCCAAGGCCGCGGTAACGGAAATATTGGAAGTGGCGGTTTTCATATTGGGAACAAGCCCCGCTAAAGCGCAAAAAAGCACAAATAAAAACAAAGTGCAAAAATAGGGCAGAAAGCGTTTGCCCTCTTGCCCCATGTTCGGAAGCACTAAGCCGTCGCGAATAAAAACCACGTATTCTTCCATCAGCGTGGTTAACAAGCGCCCGCTGCGGCTTTGGCGTCTTAAAGAAATCCAATATAGTCCTAAAAACAGCACAACGCTTACTGCAAACAAGGTAACGGTGTGCGTGGTAATGGGGAGACGAAAACCAGCCAGGGTGACCCCCCAGTCATGGTCTAAAATATGGTGAGAAATAATTTCAGCTACGTCCATCTTTTTGTTCTGCCTTTTTTAAATGTACATTCCCATGGGTTAGTTTACCGGCACCGCGGATAATTTGATACATGCCCAACGCAAACCCCGCAATGGCTCCCGCCACCAAACACCAAGGGCTAGTCCCCCAATGTTTATCTAAAAAATACCCGGCGCCTGCGCCAAGAATTTCAGATACGGCAAATTCCAGCCCCAGCGTGGTAATTTCTAAATGGTCCTGTTTGCTAAAAGGTCCCAGTGCCATATACTGCCCCAATTTATTTACCGGGCGGTAAGTACCTATTATTATTATAAAACAATTTACGGCAAAAAGCCATTGTTTTAAAGACCTACATGCCCTTTTAATTATTGTATTAAATAAAAAGACCCGGGAAAACCTTTTTCTGCCCTATTTTTACAGGCCGGCACTACAAAACTTTTGAAAAACGGGACAAATAAAAAACCGGCCTTCTTCATTTAAGAAAGCCGGTATATGATTTACAATGATTTTTACAGTGTAAAAGTAAATATTTTACTTTCGTAAGGTTTTAACTCCAGTACAAAACCTTCCGCGCGCATTTGCGGCGTAATGGAGATTTGCTCTTTTGAAAATTCCTCTTTCACTACCCCGTTGGGGACTTCGCTCCCTTTCATCGGCAGGCGGCAGCGGCTGGGCTGGGCGCTGTAATTAATCACCACCATTTTGCCCGTACTGCGCTGTTTCCACTGCCAAGCCAGTACATTTTTATAAGAACCGTCCTCTTGGGCAAAAGCGCGTATTTCTTTTAAGGACCACTGCCCGCCGTGAAACTCCGGCGCGGAAGCAATCGTCAGCAAGCGCGCGTAGTGGGTAGCCACGTCTTTATCCACGGGAAAGAAATCCTTTACGTATTGGATAGGCAAACGCTGCGGCCGGCCCAAAAGCTGGAATAAATAAAACATACGCGCGCCGGGCAGCGTGGCAATAATGGTGCTGGCCGCGAGGGATTTTTCTTTTCCAAAGGCTTTTAAGCTTTCTTCCTCGTCATGGTTGGCAATAAACCGGATAGAGCGCATTTGAAACAAATGCTCCGCCCCCAAGTGGGCTTTAATGTCTTCCGGCGTGGAAAAACGAAGCCGGTCATACAGGATTTTATCGTAGGTATAATCAAAGCCCATTTCCTGTATGTCCCATTCCAAACCCCAATATACTTCCGCAATAAAAGTAAATTCCGGGTATTGTTCCCGCACGGCGGCTAAGGCTTGGGCCCAAAATTCTTCTTTGGGCATATCCGCGCCTAAAAACTCCCACCACGTATCCCTGTGCACTTTATTGAGGCTCAGCATAGCCATATCACAGCGTACGCCGTCGCACTGTTGGGCTACTTTCAGTAAATTATCCAACATAAAGCGGCGGGTGCGCGGGTTGAAATAATTTAATTGGGCCGTATCCGTCCACGGGGCAAAGTACGGGTCCCGCCCGTGGGCAATATATTGGCCTTGTTTATTTTTAAAAAACCAGTCTTTATGCACGCCGGGTTCCGCCGTGCCTGTGGTAATATATAAATCCGGATCCGTTTCTACGGTGGGCGCGTCTATAGCGGTATGATTGGCAACAAAATCCAATAATAAAGAAATCCCCATGGCGTTTAATTTGGCGCGCAGTTTTTTAAGCGCTTCCGGCCCGCCGAGGGACTCGTCCACCACGTAATCCGTAATAGCGTAAGGGGAAGAGATAATATCTTCAGAAGAAAAATTTGATGTTACGCTTTTTATGGCGTCTAACACTTCGGGGTGGGAACGGGCGATTTCACTCCCTTTCGGGCTTTCCTGCCAAACGCCCATAAACCACAGAGCGTCAAACCCCAAGGCCTTGATTTCCGTCCAGTAAGAGTCGGGAATTTGGTCCAGGGTAAACGCCCGCCCGTGGCGGCGTTCCAAACGCTTCAGCCACGCCCGTGTGTTAATTTCCAATATGTGCGGATTTGTGCGCATAAATAATACCCCTGTTTAGTTTATAGCACTTTTTTTGGAAGCTTGTAAATATTTTTTTACCGCCCGGTACATAAAGCAATATTTTGGCTTTTCCCGCCCATAAAAAAGCCCCTTGCCGCATTAGGGCAAGGGGCTTAAAAACATCAGGCAGGGTTATTCTTCATCCTGGGAAGCGTCTTCCGCCTTGACCACGGGAGCGATACGGGCAATTTTATCACCCGGCTCCATCTTGGCCAGCGTGACGCCTTGGGCGTTGCGGCCCACGGAGCGGATATCCTCACAGCGGACGCGGATCGTCATACCCTTTTCAGTGACAATCATTAAGTCTTTGCTTTCGTCCACCAGTTTAATACCCACCACTTTGCCGTTGCGTTCGCTGGTTTTGATGGTAATCACACCCATGCCGCCGCGGTTTTGGCGTTTGTATTCGCTAAACTCCGTGCGTTTGCCAAATCCGTTTTCACAGACGGACAGCACGTCCGGCTGAGGGGCATCGTTAGGCGCTTGTTCCATACCCACCACCACGTCGCCTTCCATCAGGTTGATGGCGCGCACGCCTTTGGCCGGGCGGCCCATGGCGCGCACTTGGTTTTCGTCAAAGCGGATGGATTTGCCGTTGCGCGTTGCTACGATAATATCGGATTTGCCGTGCGTGGTTTGTACGCTGGTCAATACGTCCCCTTCGTCCAGCCCGATAGCGATAATACCCGTTTTGCGGATATTGGCAAATTCCGACAGTTCCACACGCTTAATGGAACCATACCGCGTGCACATGGTAAGGAAGGTGTTCTCGCAATGTTTGGGGTCAAAGTTTTCAATGGCTACGGCGGAGGTTACTTTCTCTTCACCCACCAGCTGCAGCAAGTTGACAATGGCCTTGCCCTTGGACATGCGGTTGCCTTCCGGTATTTCAAACGCGCGCAGCGCAAATACGCGGCCGCGGTTGGTAAACATTAAAATCGTAGCGTGGGAAGACGTTACAAACAAATGTTCCATAAAGTCTTCCTCTTTGGTTTTTCCGCCGATAATGCCTTTTCCGCCGCGGTTTTGGCTGCGGTACGTATCCAGCGGGATGCGTTTGGCGTAACCGTCGTTGGAAATGGTGATGACAACGTCTTCTTTTTCAATTAAATCTTCCATAGAGAAGTTCGTCATATCCTGGCCGATTTCCGTGCGGCGTTCGTCCCCGTAATTCTTTTTGAGGTCAGTCAGTTCGGTAACGATGATATCCAAAATTTTCTGCGGGTCCGCCAAAATGCCTTGCAGCTCGGCAATCAGTTTAAGCAGTTCGGCCTGTTCGTTGGCAATCGCCTCGGCGGACAGCTGGGTCAGCTGGTGCAGGCGCATATCCAAAATGGCCTGGGCTTGCAGTTCGGAAAGGCTGAACGTACTCATTAATTTCAGTTTGGCTTCGGCCGGGTCTTTGGAATTGCGGATAATGGCTACCACCTGATCCATATTGGCAATGGCAATAAGCAACCCTTGCAAAATATGTTCGCGCCGCTGGGCTTTGTTTAAATCAAATTTGGTGCGGTTGGTGATGATTTCTTTGCGGTGTTTTACATACGCTTTCATCACTTCTTTGAGCGATAAAATACGCGGGCGCCCGTCTACAATCGCCAGCATGTTCACGGGGAAGGACGTCTGCAGCTGCGTGTGTTTAAACAAATGGTTCAACACCACCTGGGCGTTGCCGTCGCGTTTGACTTCAATCACCAGGCGCATGCCGCGGCGGTCCGACTCGTCGCGTATATCGGAAATATCGGTAATCTTTTTATCGCGCACCAAACCCACAATGGTTTCAATTAACGCGGTTTTATTGACTTGGTACGGAATTTCGGACACGATAATCGCTTCGCGCCCGCCTTTGCGTTCTTCAATTTCCGTGCGGGCCTGTACTTTTACGCTGCCGCGGCCCGTTTCAAAATATTCATAAATGCCTTTGGTGCCGCGGATAATGGCCCCGGTGGGGAAATCCGGCCCTTTGATGATTTTCATCATGTCTTTGGTGGAAATGTTCGGGTCTTTAATATAGGCGATAATCCCGTCGCACACTTCCCCCAGGTTATGGGTGGGAATATTGGTGGCCATACCTACGGCGATACCGGAAGAACCGTTCACCAACAACGCCGGTAATTTGCCCGGCAATACGGAAGGTTCCTGCAAAGAACCGTCGTAGTTGGGAATCATTTTAACGGTGTCTTTATCCAAGTCCGCCAGCATTTCGTCGGCAATGCGCTGCAGGCGGCATTCCGTATAACGCATAGCGGCGGCGCTGTCACCGTCAATGGAACCGAAGTTTCCCTGCCCGTCAATTAACGGTTTGCGCAAAGAGAAATCCTGCACCATGCGCACCAACGTATCGTATACGGCGCTGTCACCGTGCGGGTGGTATTTACCCAATACGTCCCCTACCACGCGGGCGGATTTTTTGTAGGGTTTGTTGTATTTTAAACCCATTTCGTTCATGGAATACAACACGCGGCGGTGTACTGGTTTTAAGCCGTCGCGCACGTCCGGCAAGGCGCGGCCTACGATTACGCTCATGGCGTAATCAATGTAATAAGACCGCATTTCGTTGGCGATGTCGCGCTGTTGGATATTGCCAAACAAGTCTACATTGGTGTTTTGGACTTGCGGCTGGTTATTTAGTTCTTCGCTCATTCTAAAAATCTCCTGTTACGGATAAATCGTACCCCGGCCGGGGAAAACCCCGGCGGGAAAATTAAATGTCCAAGTTTTTAACTTCCAAGGCGTGCGATTGGATAAAATCACGCCGCGGTTCCACACGGTCCCCCATCAACATGGTGAAGGCTTGTTCCGTATCGGCTGCGTCATTAATTTTTACTTGGATTAATTTGCGTTTGGCCGGGTCCATGGTGGTTTCCCAAAGCTGTTCGGGGTTCATTTCCCCCAACCCTTTGTAGCGCTGTATGGTGGCGCCGGAGGAAGCGGCTTCTTTTACCGCGTGCAAAAGTTCCGCCAAGCTGTATACCAGCACGTCGGTCTTGCCGTTGTTTACTTTAAACAGCGGGCTCACGCGGTCCTTTTCATTTTCCACCGTGGGATAATTTTTAAACGTAAAGCCAAACACTTCCATCTTTTTTTCACAGGCTAACAGTTTGCCAAATTCAAACAAAGATTGGTGTTCCGGCACCAGGCTGTCATTGCTGACTAAAGCCGTGTCTACGCCGTCGGCTTCCAGCTCGGCGCGTTTTTCTTCCATATACTGGTTTTCAAAATCGCGGTATTCCTGTTCCGTATAGAAATAACGGTAGCCGCCGCTTTGCAGCGGGGTGCGGTATACCGGTACGCGCCCTTCCGCCAAGAAGGCCAGGAAATCAGCCAGCGTAATGTTTTTTACTTCCAATTTAGCCAAGGTGTCTTCCACCTCGCGCAGGATTTTCAGCAAATCGCTTAACTGTTCTTGGGTCAAAGCCGTATTTTTAACGGTATCGGTTACCGTTACGCTGGCCAAGCCTTCTTTCATCAGCCATTGCTGCATTTGGTCTTCCGTCTGCAAATACTGTTCAGACTTGCCTTTTTTCACTTTATACAAAGGCGGTTGGGCCAAATACACGTGCCCCGCTTCAATCAGCGGTTTTAACTGGCGGTAGAAGAAAGTAAGCAGCAGGGTAGAAATATGCTGTCCGTCCACGTCGGCATCAGCCATTAAAATAATTTTATGGTAGCGCAGTTTGCTAATATCAAAACCGCCTTCCCCTTCGCCCACGCCGGTGCCTACGGCGGCGATTAAATCGCGGATGGTATCGCTGGATAAAATTTTAACCAGCGGCGCTTTTTCCACGTTTAAAATTTTACCGCGAAGCGGCAAAATGGCCTGGAATACGCGGTCACGCCCTTGTTTGGCCGAACCGCCGGCGGAATCCCCTTCCACCAGGAAGATTTCGCATTTAGAAGAATCTTTTTCTTGGCAGTCCGCCAGTTTGCCCGGCAGTCCGCCCCCTTCCAACGCGCCTTTGCGGCGGGTTAAATCACGCGCTTTGCGGGCCGCTTCACGCGCTACGGCGGCGCCTACGCATTTTTCACAAATGGCGCGGGCGGTTTTGGGGTTCTCTTCAAAGAAAGTGGCTAAAGTTTCCCCCACCACGGAGCGGACAATCCCTTCCACTTCCGAGTTGCCCAGCTTGGTTTTGGTCTGCCCTTCAAACTGCGGGTGCGGAATTTTAACGGACAAAACCGCCGTTAACCCTTCTTTAATGTCATCCCCGCCCACGGAAATGTCTTTATGTTTGGAAATATTGTTGTTTTTGATGTATTCGTTAATAATACGCGTGAGCGAAGAGCGAAAACCGCTTAAGTGCGTACCGCCTTCCACCGTGTGAATGTTGTTAACGAAAGAAAACACGTTTTCAGAATATCCCTCATTGTATTGCAAAGCAAAGGCAATATAATTATCCCCCACTTGTTTGGTTAAATAAATGGGTTCCGGGTTAATGACCGTTTTATTGGTGTTTAAATATGTAACAAATTGGGAAATCCCCCCCTCAAAATGGAACGTAACGGAAGGGTTTTCTTCTTTGCGCTCATCAATGTAAATAATTTTTACGCCGGCGTTTAAGAAAGCCAGTTCACGCAAACGGTTGCCGATGGTTTCATAAGAAAAAGCCACATCGCCAAAAATTTCTTTATCCGCATGGAAAGTAACTTTGGTGCCGTGTTCGCGCGTATCGCCGATGATTTGCACTTTATCTTCCGGCTTGCCGCGGTGATAGCGCTGGAAATGCACGTGCCCGTCGCGGCGGACTTCCACTTCCATCGTTTCCGAAAGCGCGTTTACGCAGGATACACCCACCCCGTGCAAACCGCCGGAAACTTTATAAGCGCCGCTGTCAAACTTACCTCCGGCGTGCAATACGGTCATTACTACTTCCAAGGCAGATTTATTGCGCAGTTTGGGGTCTTTGGCGGTTTTCATTACGTCTACCGGAATACCGCGCCCGTCGTCCTGCACGGAGCAGGTCATGTCGTCTTTAATGGTAACGGTAATGGTGGTGGCGCCGCCGGCTAAAATTTCGTCTACGGAGTTATCCACCACTTCATACACTAAATGGTGCAAACCGGGCAAACCGGTGGAACCGATATACATGGCGGGGCGCTTGCGCACCGCTTCCAAACCTTCTAGAACGGTAATTTTAGAAGAATCATACTCCTTTTCTTTTTCTGCTTCAGTCATTAGATTGCTCCTTGTTTGCCTATGGCGCAAATTATAAAATCTCTATGTTTTGTATCCAGGGTCGGTCAAAATGTTTATTCATTTCCCGTATCAGCGTTTCACGCTGGGTAAGCAAATGGTTTTTGGCCACGCTGGCGGTTACTTTTACGTACAAAGTGCCGCCTTTTACCCCCTGTAAACGCCAAAACTGCCCTCTAACGCCCGTTAGACGGGCCCATACATGGTCTAGCACCATTAAGCGGTTTAATGTTCTGTTCAGCCCATTAAACGCGCCCCCTAATTCTTGGGTGCTGTGCCATGCCTTGCGGGGAGTTTGGCCAAACTTCATGATTAAGCCCGTACCGGCATAATAACGTATTTAAACGTGGCGTTTTCCACCGGTTCAATGAGTACCGGCTGGGAAGCATTCACAAAAGAGAAAGACACTTTTTCTTCCCCCACGTTTTTTAATACGTCAATAATATATTGCGGGTTAAAGGCCGTTTCAAAAGGTTCTTGGCTGTATTCTATGGGCAGCTCGTCCACAAATTCCATATTTTGGGAATTGGAAGATACAATAATGGCGTTATTTTCCATTTTGTATTTTACCGTGCTGCCAAACTCGCCGGAGCACAGGGCGGAACGGCGGGTGGAAGCCAGTAAATCTTTGGTAAACACTTCAAAACCCAAGTTTTTCTTAGTGGGGATGACTTGGTTGTAGTTGGGAAAATTTCCTTCAATCAAACGGGAAATAAAGGTTGTTTCATTCATGCAAAAACTGACCTGGTTGGAAGAAACGTTTACTTCCAAACGGGCGTCTTTCTCCGGCTTGGCGATGGAAATAAAGCGGCATACTTCGTTTAAAATTTTGGTAGGGATAATAATTTTAAATTCTTTGGAGCCTTCCAACGGCGCGTGCGTAGCCAAAGCCAAGCGGCCGCCGTCAGTCGCTACAATTTCAAATTTTTCCGCCGTGTTATTCCATAAAAGCCCATTTAAAATATAGCGGGTTTCTTGGGTGGAAGCGGAAAAAGCGGTTTTTTCAATCATATTTTTCAGTTCCAGCGGGTCCATAGACAAGCTGTTGGATTTATCCACTTCCGGAATGGCGGGATATTCGGACTTAGGCGTCCCGATCACCCAAAATTTGCTTTTGCCGGATTTGATATGAAATTTATTGTTTTCATCACTATAGAGATTAATTTCTTTGTCATTGGGAAGGTTTTTAATGATTTCAGAAAATTCTTTCATGGGTACCGTAATGCTGCCTTCTTCTTCCACTTCCGCGTTAATATAATGCACGGTGGCCATTTCCATATCGGTACGGACCATCTTTAATTTGCCGTCTTGGGCTTCCAGCAAAAAATTGTGCAAAATAGGGAGCGTGGTGCGGGAAGATACCCCGGCTGAAACAATTTGAATTCCTTCCAAAAAGGTCTCTTTAGTTATATTTATTTTCATATCTATTAATCCTATTATTAATGTCCTGTTGATAGTGTTTATTTTGTGGACTGGCCTATACGTTTCCGGGTGTGCCGTGTGTGCATAACCCGGTTATGTTATAAACACGCTCCACAATGAAAATTTTTATTCCCTTTGTTACGGATTTATACACAAGGGTTATCCACAGCTTGTTTACTTTTTATCCACAGCCTTAATATCCAAAATAATTTGGTTGATTTCCGCTGTAAAAAAGGGGTCTGTGTCTATTTTTTCTTTAATTAAGTCCCGCGCGTGGACGACGGTGCTGTGGTCTCTGTTAAATTCCCGGCCAATTTCCGGCAGAGATAAATCCGTTAATTCCGTAGCCAAATACATGGCTATTTGCCGCGGCCAAGTGATGGACTGGGTTTTGCGTTTGGAGTTAAAATCCTCCATATTAATCTTAAAATGTTTACCCACCACTTTTTTAATCAAATTTACGTTAATAGCCAGTTTTTGTTCTTCTTTGGCTAAGGTATCCGCCAACACTTCCTGCGCTACGCCGATAGTGGGTGTAATGCCGTGGGACGTGCAGAAAGACACCAAGCTGAAAAAAGAACCTTCCAGCTCACGAATATTGGTTCTAATGCCTTCGGCGATAAACGCCAATACATCGTCTCCAATATCAAAATTAATACTGTCTCTTTTTTGGCGTAAAATGGCGATGCGGGTTTCCACATTAGGCAGTTTAATTTCCGTTACAATACCGGATAATAAACGGGAAGAAAGACGTTCTTCCAGTTGTAATTCCTGCGGGGTTTTGTCGGAAGTTAAAACAATTTGTTTTTTATTGTCAAACAAAGCGTTAAAGGTATAGAAAAACTCAGCCTCGCTTCCCACTTTAGTGGTACCGACGACAAATTGTATATCATCCATTAAAAAACAATCCAGTTGATGATATTTTTTGCGGAAGTTTTCCCGGTCTTTGTTTACTACGGAATCCACGTAATCGTTTACAAATTCTTCGCCGGATTTATACAGCACGCGGGCGTTGGGATTGGTTTGTAAAATTTTATTTCCTATGGCGTGCAGTAAATGGGTTTTGCCTAGTCCGGGCGTGCTGTAAATAAATAAAGGATTGTTTTGGCGGTTTCCTAATTTATTTACCACGGCTTCCGCCATGCGGTAAGCGAAACGGTTGGAAGCCGATTCAATAAAATTATCAAACGTAAAAGAAGAATTTAAATTGGATATAAACGGATTGCGTCGTATGGGGGCCGCCACAGCGGGTTCTGCCACAGTGGGAGCCGCGGGAGCCGTTTCTTTTATAATGTAATTAACGGTGATTTGTGCGCCGGCGTGTTTTAAAAAAGCGTCTTTAATAATATGTTCATAGCGCTCTTTAATGGTTTTGCCCCAGAATTGGTTAGGCAGCTCAATATCCAATACATTATTGGCGTAACGGAACACAGCCGGCTTTAACCACATATCAAAGCTGTCTGTACCCAAAATAGTTTCAATTTCTGTTAAAATAGCAGCAGGTATACCGTTTGAAGTTACATTATCCACAACATATTCCGCCATTCAAAAATATATGGTATATGATACTACTTATCCGGCCTGCGCGTCAATTAAACCAAACTGCAAAATAACGTTAAAAGCGTAAAAAACGGGTTTATTGGAATTTTTAAAATTTTTGGCTATTCACCCTGCTGGTGGTATTTTAAAAACGCTTAAAATGAAAAATAGCCTTAAAAATCATTAAAAAGCCTAATTACTTTTAATCCTTGTTAAATGGGCTGGAGGGATATATAATAGCATTGTCAGCGGGATAGAATATATTATAAAATAAATAAGAAAAATTATTAATAAGATAGTTTTAACTGACATAATAGACAAAAGAAATACAAAAAGGTATATTCAATACAAAGGATGAAAAGAGGGTATATTATGACCAAACAATATGAAGTATATAAATGCAGTGTTTGTGGAAATATAGTGGAAGTATTACACGCAGCCGGCGGGGAGCTGGTGTGCTGCGGGCAACCGATGAAACTGCAAGTACCCGGCGAAACGGACGCCGCTACCGAAAAACACGTACCCGTTATTGAAAAAATAGAAGGTGGGTATCATGTAAAGGTAGGTTCCGTGGAACACCCCATGCAGGATGTACATTGGATTGAATGGATTGAGCTCATTTGTGAAGAATGCGGTAAAATCCAGCGCAAATATTTAAAACCCGGGGACAAGCCGGAAGCGGATTTTAAAACTCCGTCCAACAAAGTGCTGGTGCGGGAATATTGCAACCTGCACGGTTTGTGGCAAAAAGAAAATTAAGGATGATTGCTGAGGATTTTATGCAAGCTGTTAAAATTACAGACAAAGTATATTGGGTAGGCGCCATTGATTGGAATATCCGTGATTTTCACGGGTATTCCACCAAGAAAGGCACTACATACAACGCGTTTTTGGTGTTGGGTGACAAGCCCACGCTGATTGATACGGTGAAAAAGGAATTTTATGGGGAAATGATGGCGCGTATTCAAAGCGTGATTGACCCGAAAAAAATAGAAATTATCATTTCCAACCATTCGGAAATGGACCATTCCGGCGCATTGCCCCAGGCCGTAGCGGCTATTGAGCCGAAAGAAGTGTATGTTTCCGCCATGGGGATGAAAGATATTACCGCCCAATTTCACCAGGATTTAAATTTAAAAATAGTAAAAACCGGTGACCGCATTGACGTAGGGGGGGACACCATTTCTTTTGTGGAAGCCCGCATGCTGCACTGGCCGGACAGTATGTTTTCTTACCTGGAAAAAGAAGACGTATTGTTCACAAACGACGTTTTTGGTATGCATTACGCCACTTCCCAATTATTTGATGACGAGAACGAAGAACGCATGTGGCTCTATGAAGCGGAAAAATATTACGCCAATATCGTGTTGCCGTATTCCGATATTGTGCTTCGCTTTTTAGACCAAGTGACCAAGATGGGTCTTTCTCCTAAAATTATCGCGCCGGACCACGGTTTTATTTGGCGCAAAGACCCTTCTAAAATCGTTCAGTTATACGCCAAATGGGCAGCCCAAGCCCCTAAAAACAAAGCCGTGGTATTGTATGATACCATGTGGGGCAGCACGGAAAAAATGGCCGTGCAAATCACCGAAGGGCTGCGCCAAGGCGGTACGGAAGTGAAACAGCTTTCCATGCACAGCTGCCACAGAAGCGATGTGGCGACGGAAATGTTAGACAGCAGCGCGCTGATTGTTGGAACGCCCGTATTAAACAGCGGCATTTTCCCTTCCATGGCGGATGTGCTTTGCTATCTAAAAGGATTGCGCAAAAAAGGTTTGGTGGGGGCCGCGTTTGGTTCTTATGGGTGGAACGGTGCCCCGATAGATGAATTTACCAACATGTTGGAAGGTATGGGTGTACAGGTAGTGGCTCCGGCGGTCAAATCGTTATTTGTGCCGGATGAAAAAGTGCTGGCTGCCTGCCGCGAATTAGGCCTTTTAGTCAGCCGGGAAATTGCCAAAAAACTACAATAAAAAGGGGGGGCTATGCTGCCCAAAGAAGTAGGGGAATCGCTTAGTTATATTACATACGGTTTGTATATCGTTACGTCGGTGGACGGGGAAAAGAAAAACGGTTTGATTGTGAATACCGTTTTCCAGGTAACGGCGGAACCGGCGCGCGTGGCTATTTCTGTAAATAAGAACAGTTTAACGCACGAGTATATATCCAAAAGCGGTAAGTTTGCGGCCATGCCGCTGGCTCAAAACACTACTTTGCCTTTTATTGGAATTTTTGGTTTCCGCACAGGGCGTAATTTTGATAAATTTGCCAATGTGCCGTATAAGATGGGCCCGTCGGGCTGCCCGATAGTATTAAAGGATACGCTTTCGTATATGGAAGTAAAAGTATTTAATACGGTAGATATGGGCACGCATACCTTATTTATCGGGGATGTAACCGATGCGGATATTTTATGCTGTGAACACGGCGTTCCGTTAACGTATGAATATTATCATACCGTTATTAAAGGGAAAACGCCCAAAGGTGCCACGCACCGTTAATTTTTAAAAGATACCCTTAGGGGAGGTTACGTATGATTAAATATGTTTGCGAAGTTTGTGGTTATGTGTATGATCCAGCCGTGGGTGACCCGGATAACGGCGTAGCGGCCGGAACCGCTTGGGAAAATGTCCCGGAGGGGTGGGTTTGCCCGGTTTGCGGGGTAGGTAAGGATCAGTTTAAGGCTCAAAACTAGCGTAAAACGCAGATTTGAAAAAAATGCTTAAAATTTAAGCATTTTTATGATATCAAAAAGGCACTGTTTTTTCAGTGCCTTTTTATGCTTCTATCTGTTCAGGGTTTTGTCAGGCTTTCTAATTTAAATAATTGGGATAGTTTAGTACCTAATTACCAAGAACTTGCTATAATAAACTTATGAAAATTTTATATGTGATTACAACCACTTGTGTGGGGGGCGCGGAACAATCCATGGCCCAATTAGCCGCTTATATGAAAGAGCAAAAGGCGGAAGTGAGAATTGTTTCTTTACGCACGCCGGGTGCAGTAGGGGTGCAGCTGGCCAAAGAAGGGTTTAAAGTAGACACCCTGGATATGGAAAATATCCCTACCCCTATGCAAGCTTTTAAATTACGTCAAATCATTACTTCTTTTAAGCCGGATTTGGTACACGCCATGTTGTATACGGCTATAGAATTGTGCCGTGCTTTGCGTTATGTAACTAAGTTTACGTTAGTTACTACACCGCATTTTGATATGTCTAAACAACCGGCTTTCTTACAAGCGTTGGACCGTACCTTAAAAAGTATGGATACCATGTCTTTTGCTGAATCTCTCTATACGGCGCAATATTTAATAGGCAACCAGAAGTATTTAAAGGACCGGGTTTATTTGCTGCCTAATAGTATAGACCGCACCCGTTTTGCGCGGGATTTTACCAAACGCCAGCAAATACGCGCCAAGTGGGGGGTTTCCATGCGGGAAACGGTGTTTATTTGCGTGGCGCGTTTAGCCCCTGAAAAGAACCAAAAACTTTTATTAAAATCATTTAAAAAAATGCTGGTTAAAGTTCCTTCCGCCCGTGTGGTATTGGTAGGAGATGGACCGGAAAAGACGGATTTGGAAATATTTGTTACGTCTAATGACTTAACCGATAAAGTAATTTTTGAAGGGCAAAAAACCCAAGTAGACGCTTTTTTATCCGGCGCGGACGTATTTGTTCTGCCCTCTAATGTAGAAAGCTTGCCTTTGGCTTTATTGGAAGCCCTGGCTGCCGGCTTGCCTTGTTTGGTAACCAAAGTGGGGGATATGCCTTTATTTGTGGAACATGGCCGCAGCGGCTTTATATTTAAACCGGGGGATGAAACCATGCTTAGCTGTGTGATGACGGAACTGGCTGTGAATGAACCCTTACGCAAGAAGATGGGGGAAATTTCCCTGCAAATAGCGGAAAAGAAACTCATCAATAACCAACAAGCTTATCAGAAGGCTTATAATAAATTAGTTAAATAGTTTCCACGTGAAAACTTAGGAGTATTTATGGAACAACGTTTATTTACTATTGCGTGTGTGATGTATGTTTTTGCCCTAATTACCCGTTACCTTAATAAAAAGAAAGTGTTGCATACTTCTTGGCACTTTGGCATATGGCACAGCGCTTTTTTATTGTGTATTTTAGGATGTGGTTGGTATGTAATATCTTTTATTATGTCTAATGGTTTAGAGGGGGAGGCTATTGCCCCCGGTAAACAGGCATTGGCTTATTTGTTTATTTTAGCGGCCGCATTTTACGGTTTAAAAGCAGGTTATGAGGCAAACCAAGATAAGCGGGATAAAATCCAAAAGGCGGATTTAGATTGGGCCAATACGGTTTATTTTGCCGGGTTTGTAGCTTCTTTTGTGATGTTCTTTTTTATACAGGCTTTTAAAATTCCTTCAGCTTCCATGCGCGATACATTGCTGGAGGGGGACCATTTGTTTGTAAACAAGGCGGTGTATGGCTTTCGCATTCCATTAACGGATATCCGTTTTTGGCAATTTAAACCTATTGAAAAGGGGGATATTGTCATTTTTTCTTTCCCGGCCAAAGACAAAAAACAAATTAACTGCGGCGGTTATCAATATGGCAAAGATTATGTAAAGCGCGTAATTGGTATGCCGGGCGATAAAGTGGAAATACGCCAAGGGCGCGTATGGATAAATGATGAATTACTTCCTTCCCAGCCGTATGAAAAATACCAAGACGTAGAAAGAATCACCCCGGAAGCGGAATATGACCAGGAAGCCTATCAAATTTTATGGGCCAAACATCAGTTGGATAATGAACTGGGATTGGAACTGCGTGACAGCATGGGCCCGGTCATTGTGCCTGAAAACAGCTATTTTGTTATGGGGGATAATCGGGACGATTCCTGCGATTCCCGCTTTTGGGGCCCCGTCCCGCGGGAGAATATAAAAGGAAAGGCCTGGTTTATTCATTGGCCAATATCCCGCTGGAGAATGATTCAATAGTTTTCACGTGAAAACTAGGCTGTTGCTTTTCATTTTTGTTTTATGGTTTAATATATAGGGAGCTTACGGAGGAATTCTATGGGAGAAATAATTTGTATTGCCAACCAAAAAGGCGGAGTAGGTAAGACCACTACATCTATTAACTTAGCCTATGCGTTGGCTACCTTAAACCGCCAAGTTTTATTGGTAGATTTTGATCCGCAAGGCAATGCCGGTTCCGGTTTAGGGGTAAATTTAGAAGAAACGGATAAATCCGTCTATCACCTGCTTACCAAAACGGCCCGCTTTGAAGAAGTGGTCCGCCAAACCGCTAATGAAATGCTGGACGTGCTTCCCGCTTGTAAAAATTTGGCGGGGGCGGAAGTGGAACTAGTAAACGTCAGCGGACGGGAAAATATGTTGGCGGAAGCGTTAAACCCCTTGCGCTCCATGTATGATTTTATTTTGATAGACTGTCCTCCCTCTTTGGGTTTGCTTACGTTAAACGCTTTAATGGCGGCGGACAGCGTCATTACCCCCGTACAATGTGAATATTATGCCATGGAAGGCTTGGCCCATTTTATGACCACCATTGGCAAGATTAAACAATTTTTAAACCCCCGTTTAAAGCTGGACGGCGGTATCCTTACTATGTATGATTCCCGCATGAATCTTTCCAAACAGGTGTTGGAAGAAGTAAGCCATTTCTTTGGGGATAAAGTGTATAAAACCCCCATTCCGCGCAATATCCGTTTGGCGGAAGCCCCCAGCTTTGGTCAGTCTATTTTTGATTATGACCCCGCTTGCCGGGGAGCCGCGGCTTATATCGATTTAGCGGCGGAATTTTTAAGCCGCCGCGGCATTGATGTAACCGATTATAAAAACGCCGCCTTTACCGGCCCGGCGGCCTATAATTATGATTTTGGAGGCTGATTTGTATGTCCAGACAAGCTTTAGGCAAAGGCCTTGACGCCTTACTCAAACAAACCCGGGAAATGGTGGAAAACCCCGTCTCCGCCATACAAGGAAGCGGCAACCAAGTAGCTAAAATTGCCGTATCTAAAATCGTTCCCAACCGTTTTCAGCCCCGCCGGGTGTTTAATGATGAAAAACTGGCTGAACTGGCTCAGTCCATCAAAGAACACGGCCTTACCCAACCCATTGTGGTGGTGTATGACGCGGGCTTGGATAAATATGAAATTGTGGTGGGGGAACGGCGTTTTCGCGCCAGCCAGCTGGCCGGGCTGACGGAGATTGACGCCATTATCCATAAACATTTGGATGATAAACAAATGTGCGCCCTGGCGCTTATTGAAAATATACAGCGCGAGGATTTAAACCCCATAGAAACCGCCCTGGGCTATAAAAGCTTAATGAGCAAGTTTTATGTTACGCAGACGGAGCTGGCGGCGTATTGCGGCAAGTCCAAGGCGGCGGTGTCAAATTCGCTTCGCTTGTTGGAATTGCCGGAAGAAATGCAGCAAGCCTTGCAAGACGGTGTGATTACGGAAGGGCACGGCAAGGCGCTTTTGATGGTAACGGACGCAGCCAAAAGAACGGCTTTATTTACCAAACTGCAAAAGAATAAAATGTCCGTCCGCCAGGTGGAAGACGCCGCCCGCGCCTTGATGGTGCCGGCCGGCAAGCCCAGCAAAGCCGCAAAACCGGTGGAAATTACGGCTTTTGAGTCTGACTTGCAAACCGCCCTGGGCACCAAGGTAGAAGTAAAATGCGGCAAAAACCCCAAAAAGGGCACGCTGGTTATCCACTATCATTCCTTAGATGAACTGGATAACATAGCCGGCCGTTTAAAAAATAAATTATTATAAAAAACCTTCCTACAGGGCCCCGGGAAAAATTCCCGGGGTTTTTTATGTTATCAAAATCGTGGCGGCGGGGATGGGGAGTGATTGTTAATTTTCCCAGGCCGGCTGAATGATGAAGTGGAAAAATTTGCTCATCATGGCTGTAAGTCATGCATTGGGTATAAATGAATAAAAATACATAAGAAGAGGCCCCTTTTTAGCCATATAGAAAGAAAAAAGCCGATTTTGAGCAAAAAGAGGGCTGAGCGGGCGGATGGGTGGAAAACCAACAAAGTATATTGCCTGCCCTGTAAAAATAATAAAGACGGGGTTTTTTGCTTAAAATAAAATTCTCCGACGATAAAAAACGGCTTTTTCCCTCTTTTTAGTTGCAAAAAACACTTTTGGAGAGAAAAGAAGCACAAAAAACCAAAAAGTTAGTGAAACTAAATTTTAAATTCCATACTTTTGCTGAGTTTTCTTTTTTGATTTGGTATGATTTTAACATGGATAACAAAATCGTTTTTTGTCAAAGCTGCGGCATGCCTTTATTAGACAAAGAATCTTTAGGCACCAATGAAGACGGCTCTCCCAACCCGCAATATTGCGCGTATTGTTTTCAAAAAGGGGACTTTACGGCCGATTTGACCATGGATGAAATGATAGAAACCTGCGTGCCGTTTATGATGCAAGGTCACCCGGAGCTTTCTGCCCGCCAAGCCCATGAAATGATGCGCCGGGTGCTTTCTTCGTTAAAACGTTGGAAGAAAAACGATTAAAATTTTTCCAAAATAAAAAACCCCGCCGTAAAAACAGGCGGGGTTTTGTTTATGGTAAATTTATACGGTTGCGTCCGCTTCGTAAAATTCCCGTATGGCGTCAGATACGCGCTGCACTTGCTGGGGAGTAATTTCCGGAAACATCGGCAAAGAAAGTACTTCCTGGCAGGCTTTTTGTGTGTGCGGAAAGTCTTGCGGGTCCAAATGCAAGTGGGCATACGCCGGCTGCATGTAAAGCGGCATAGGGTAATACACCGCACAGCCGATGGAGCGCTTACGCAAAAAATCCATCAATTCGTCGCGCCGTTCCGCACGTATGGTATAAACGTAAAAAGACTGGCTCCAGCCAGCCGGCGGCGTGGGGGGAAGCGTTACCGGTACCCCGGCCAGGCCCTCTTCATACCAGGCGGCGGCTTTACGGCGGGCGTCTGTCCATTCTTCCAACAGCGGCAGTTTTACGCGCAAAATAGCCGCCTGTACTTCGTCCATGCGCAGGGTGGACCCTTCCCACAAATATTCGTAGGCTTTGTCCGGCGCGCGCCCGCAATGGCGTAAAGAACGGGCTTTGGCGGCTACGTCGTCGTCATTGGTGGTTACGCAGCCGGCGTCTCCGCAGGCGCCTAAATTTTTGCTGGGGTAAAAACTAAACGCTCCCGCCGTGCCTATGCCGCCCACGCAAACACCGTCCGCTTGGGCCAAATGGGCTTGCGCGCAGTCTTCAATCACTTTTAACCCGTGTTCATTGGCCAGGTGCATAATGGCTTCCATATTGGCGGGATAGCCGTATAAGTGCACCGGTAAAATGGCTTTGGTGTTTTTGGTGATTTTGCGTTCTATATCCTGCACGTCTAAGTTATAGGTGCGCGGGTCAATATCGGCAAATACAAAGCGGGCCCCCGTTAATGAAATGGAAGAAGAGGTGGCCATAAACGTAAAAGGCGTGGTGATTACTTCGTCCCCCGGGCCAATGCCGGCGGCCAGCAAGGCAATTTGCAGCGCGCTGGCGCCGCTGGAACAGGATATGCAGTGTTTTACGCCAATTAGCTCGGCAAATTCAGCTTCAAATTGTTGGGTTTGCGGGCCAAGCAGCCATTGGTTGGAATCCAACGCTTCCAAAGCCGCTTGGTGAATGTGGGGTTTTAAAGATTGATACTGGGCTTGTAAATTAAATAGAGGAATCGGCTCGTCTGGCATAACATGCTCCTGCTGTTTATTTATATAAAGATTTCACTTCAGGCATTTCTAACAAATCTTTTGTAATTTTATAAAATTCCCGCCCGGTGAATGTGGCGGTAATGGCTACCACAAACAAATTATCCTGTTTGGTAATTTCTTGTTTTAAAATGGATATATTGTGGCTTTCAATCCGGCGGCAGATTTCCTCTACCACGGCCCATTTTGGGGTGCAGAGCAAGTAAATGGTGTCATAATGTTTTACAAACTCCAGCAGTTTAATGGTTTTGCGCACACCCAGCTGAATAAGCAGAATGGAAGCGGCAAATAAAGACGCCAAGATATACTCCCCATATCCTACCGCCATGCCGATAGCGGCCACCAGCCACACGCCGGCTGCGGTGGTTAAGCCGGATATTTTGTTTCCGTCACGCAAAATAGAACCCGCGCCAATGAACCCTACGCCGGTTACAATTTGCGCGGCAATACGGCCCGGGTCTCCGCCAAATTCGCTCATATATTGCGAAAGAATGGTGAACAGCGTAGCCCCCAAACAAATTAAACAGTTGGTGGCGTAGCCGGCGGGTTTGTCATGGTATTGGCGTTCCATACCCAAGGCCCCGCCCAAAATTAACGACAGCACCACTTTAATTAAAATTTCATCCATAGCTTTATAATACCATAGACATTATGGCAAAGTAAATTACCATGAGAACAATTCCCACCGGCAGTGCTTCGCGCGCCCATTCTTTGCTTTTGATGTTTAGTTTAGAAGCGCAGATAATGTTGGGAATATTGCCCGGGATTAACAACCCCCCGGCTAAAATTAAAGACATGGTTAAAAACACCAATGTTTCCTGCCCTAAAGCCGGCATAATTTCTATACTGGCCAGGGTGGCGTTGTCCAACACGGCGGAGAGCGAGTTTATCCAATATAAAGCGTATTTGGAAAGTTTGGTAATGGTTTGCGCGGCCAGCGGTTTTAATCCTTCCCCTAACCAAATAAGCGCGGCCACAAACAGATACACTTTGCCCGCACGCATGAGAATGGTTTTGTATGTTTCCCCGCGGCTGTTTTCCTGCACGGGCTGGGTGAGTTTTTTGCCTTTGCCTAAACGTGCCGCTAATATGGCAAAAAGCAAAATACCGGGTAAAATCCACGCGCCCATTAATTTAAGCAGGAAGAAAAAGTCCGCATAATACGGGGCGTCTTTTAATTTGGCTACGATAATGGTGGAAAGCGGCTCCCCAATAGGTGTCAGCACCGCGCCTAAGCCGATGGCAAAACAAATGTATACGGTCAATTTGGTTTTTAGGCGGGCTTCCAAATCAAGCAGTTTTACAATTTCCGCCGCGGCCAGCGCCGCTACAATGGCGGTAATAATACTAGACGTTAACCCTAGTATCAGCACGGCGGAAAACAACAAAACCCGGGGGCCGGTTTTTTCTTCCAGCCAATGTATGGCATGCGCCAGATAGGCGCCAAATTGTTTAAACAATACGCCCAACACCAACACGGCGGCAGTAATAGTAAGGGGTTCTTTTAATCCTTCTTCTATTAAATGGCCAGACCATAGGCCGGAAATACTGACGGCCGTTACGCCGCACACCAGCAAAAATATTTCCAGTTCTTCTTCTATTTTGTGTATTAAAAAGGGCAAAGTCAGCGCGGCCAGCACAACGAGAGCCAAGGCTCCCATGGTAAATATGGAATAAGTTTGTAATTCCATAAAGAAGTCTCCTGTTGCAAAAGATTTTATATTATAAAAAAACCCGCTGTCCGTTAGGGCAACGGGTTTGTATTAGGTATTGCCAATTAAAAGCGGCAGCCGATTTTCAACATGGCGCTTAAATAGTGATAACTGCCTTTGCCCAAGGCATCCGAATAGGAATCATTTAAATCCAGCAAATTATAACGTCCTTCCACGCCAAAGATGACCGTATCATCAATATCAAATTCCACCCCGGCGCCAATCATACCCGCCCAGCTGGTGCTGTTGAACGTTTCGTGGGTGTCGTCTTCAAATTTCTCTTTAGAGAACATATGCCCAATACCTAAACCGGAAGTAATATACAAGCGGGTAGGCTGAGAAGGAAAGAGATTTAAACGCCCGATAATTAACCCCGTCGCGACACCAGAAGTGTATTTTGCCTCTTGTGTGCCGGCGTTAAATTTATCTCCGCTGGCAAAGCCGGTATAGTTACCGTCTAAACCTAAAGTAAAGTACGGCCCAATGTTGCGCAGGAAAGCAAGCCCGGCGGAAAAACCGGTTTTGCCGATTTCCACTTCTTGCCCGTTATGGGTCCAACTGCTTTGGGGTTCGGCCACGCCGCCGTAAAATTCTACGCGGGTGGTGTTATTGCGCAGCCCGTATTCTTCCAGGCCGTAATAATCATGGTAAGCGTCCTTGGCAAAAGCGCCCAAGGGGGCCACCGTTAATACAGCACACAACAAAATGAGTTTTTTCATACCGCTCCTTTACAAGAGATAAGTTAAATTATTGTAACTGTTTTAAAGCATTTTTACAATACATTATAGCCCGCGCACAATGGCCAGCGGGCTTTGCGGATTTTGAAAAACGCCGCTTTCCACATCTTTTACCACTTGTTGCCATTGGCCGCGCGCTTTGAGTATTTTTTCAGCCAGTTCCCGCACGGCGCCCCGCCCGCCGGTTTTGCTGGTGACGTATACAGAGGCTTCTTTGGCTTCCGGCACGGCGTTAGGTACGCTTAACGGCAGGCCTACTTGTTTTAAAACGCCTAAATCTATTAAATCGTCTCCCACAAAAGCAATTTCTTGCGGGGAAATGCCGCGGGTTTTTTGTACATGTTCCAGCGCGCGGGTTTTTGCGGATATATTGTAATATAAAACATCCATTCCCAAGGCTTTTGCCCAAAATTCTAGCGTCGGGCTGTTTCCTTTGGATATAATGCCGGTGGAAATGCCGCAATATCTTAAAAACAACAGGCCCATGCCGTCTAAAGATTCAAAACGTTTAATTTCCCGCGCGGTGCCGGTGTGGTCTGTAAAAAAACTGAGGGTGCCGTCCGTCATTACGCCGTCCACATCGGTTAAAAACATTTTAATTTGTTTTGCTTTTTGTTCAAACAGGATATCATTCATAACAGGTTCCTAATATAAATTATAGCTTTTATTGGTGTGCGCCCTGTTGGAAAATTATATAATGAAATTATGAAGAAATATTGCCTGTCTCTTTTGGCTTTTTGCCTGACGTTTACAGGGTGTACGCCCAAAACAGTCATCAGCCGCACCTATGATTTCAATCAAATGAAACGCATAGGGATTATGTCGTTTGAAAGCAGCTGGTCTTCGTTGCAAGGGGTGGAAAACCTGTTTGCCAAATATTTGATCAGCGCCGGGTTTAAAGTGGTGGAACGCGCCCAACTGGAAAGCGTACTGCAAGAGCATAATATTTCCGTATCGGGTTATTTATCCCCGCAAACCACCCGGCAAATAGGCAAAATTTTAGGGGTGGATGTGCTTTTAGTGGGCGAAGTAACCGCTTACACGCCAACCCGCACAGAACTGACCATGGTAGCCACCCGCCGTACGGAAAGCCGCCCGGTATACACGCAGGAAGTGATGCAGCTGCCGGACGGGTCATACGCGGCGTATTCCCGCCGGGTGGGGACGGAATATTCCCATTCCAGCGAAGTCACCCCCCAAGAATACACCATTAACGCCCAAGTAGGCGTGATTGCCAAACTGGTAGACGTAGAAACCGGCGAGGTGGTGTGGATTGGTTCAGATGACGCCGAAGGTTCCAGCGCTTTGTCCGCCGCGGATTATTTGGCCCGCGTGCTGGTAAAAAGTTTCACCAAAGAATTAGCTAACTTACAGAAAGAATGAAACGCAAAAACCAAGGGCTGGAAGGCGGTTATACCCAAGCCTGTATAGAAGCTATTTTTATTTTTTTTAAAGCGGTAACCGTTCTGGCGGTATTGGCTGTGGCGGCGTTGGTGGCTGCGCAAAGTTCCGTAGCGCCGGTAAGCAGCCGTTTGCTTACGGCGCTGACGATTGAGTACGCTTCCAAAAATTTAAAACCGTTGCGCCCGTATTTCCCGCAGCCGTATTTAATCCAATTAGAAGAAGAGGAGTAATAAGAGGTATTTTATGTTAGACATTAAGTATATCGTTGCAAACCCGGAAGAAGTAAAAAAACGCCTTGCGTTGCGCAAGCCGGAACTGGCCGGACAAATTGATTGCGTACTGGAACAATATTCCCATTATAAAACCGTATTGGCCAAGGTGGAAGAACTTCGCGCCAAACGCAACGAAATGTCTAAAAACATCGGTAAAATTAAGAAAGAACAAGGGGACGAAGCCGCTAAAGAAGCCATGGCCCAGGTGGGCAAACTAAAAGAAGAAATGGCCGCCAAAGAAGCGGAATTGGAACCGCTTAAAAAACAAATAGACGACGCCTTGTTATCCATTCCCAATATTCCTAACGAGCATATTCCCGTAGGTACTTCGGACGCGGACAACCCGGAATATCTGCCCTGCACGATTGCTTTGCCCAAGTTTAATTTCAAACCGCTGGACCACCAAAGCATTGGGGAAAAATTAGGCATTTTGGATTTTGCCGCCGCGTCTTCTTTATCCGGCAGCCGGTTTGCTTTGTATAAAGGGGACGGCGCCCGCTTGGAACGCGCCATTATTGCTTTTATGTTGGATATGCACGCCAAAAAAGGCTATACGGAAATTTTGCCTCCGGTCATTGTTAATGAAGAAATTTTGGTGGGTACCGGGCAGCTGCCTAAATTCCGCGAAGACATGTACGAGCTGGTGGGCGAACCCAAACAATTTTTAATTTCCACGGCGGAAATTCCGCTTACCAATTTAAACCGCACCCGCGTTATCTCCGAAGCGGAATTGCCGATTAAATTAACCGCTTACACGCCGTGCTTTCGCAAAGAGTCCGGCACTTACGGCAAAGACACCCGCGGTTTAATCCGCAACCATCAGTTTAACAAGGTGGAACTGGTGATGCTTTCCCACCCGCAGCATTCTTATCAAATGTTGGAAATTATGGTTTCTGACGCGCAGGAAGTGTTAAAAGAATTGGGTCTGCCGTATCATGTGGTTGAATTATGCAGTGGGGACATCGGTTTTTCTTCCGCCAAGACCTATGATATTGAAGTTTGGATGCCCAGTGAAAACCGCTTTAGAGAAATTTCCTCCTGCTCCAACTGTTTGGACTTCCAGGCCCGCCGCATGGGCATGCGTTTTAAAAACGCCCAAGGCAAACTGGAGTATGTGCATACGTTAAACGGCAGCGGTTTGGCCGTGGGCCGCACGTTTGCCGCCATATTGGAAAACTTCCAGCAGGAAGACGGGTCTGTCATTATTCCGCAGGCCTTGCGCCCGTATTTTGGCAAAGATAAAATTGAGGCCAAGAAATAATGCGTAAATGGCTGGCAGGTTTTATAGGGGCGGCGTTGCTGGCCGCCCCGTCTTATGCGGAGATACAGCTCCCTGCGGACGTAATGGTCCAGGCGCGCGAAGGCATTAACGGCGTGTATAGCTTGGATTTTGACGTCGCCCAGCAAAACATTCAAAAAGTATTTGCCCAATATCCGGATCATCCCTTCGCTCATTTTGGCAACGCCATGATTGCCTGGTCCCGCTATGAATACGAGTTTGAAAAAAGCGACGAAAAACAACAAAAAGTTTTTGAGCAGATTTTAGACGATTCCATTTCCGGCATCAAACGCTGGATGAAACAGCACCCCGATGATCCCAACGCCTATATGGGTATTGGCGCTTTGTATGGTTTGCGCGCCATGTTTAGCATGCGCAACCGCAGCTGGATTACGGCCTATTTTTCCGGGCGAAAAGCCATTTCCAATTTGGAAAAATCCTTGGAGTTGGACCCTACCTATTACGACGCTTACTTCGGCCTGGGTATTTACCAATACTATGCGGGGACGCTGCCTTCCGTTATTAAAATTTTAGCCAAAATCGTAGCCATTAAAGGCAACCCGGACGAAGGGGTAAAACAGTTAAACCTGTCCCGGGAGAAGGCCATGTTCACGGCGGACAGCTCCAAGCTGATTTTAATTGAAATACAAAATGTAAGAGGGAGCAAATATTATAATCCGCAAAAGTCTTTGGAGTATATCCGGCAGCTGCGCGCCAAGTACCCCAAAAATCCGCTCATGCACTACGTGGAAATTATTTGCCTGTATGAGACCGGTCATTTAGATGAAGTGACCCAACAGGCGAATCAGTTTTTACAACTGATAGGCCAAGACCCCTTTTATAAAGATATTTATATATCCCGCGCTTATACGGCGTTGGGCACGGCGGCTATGGCGCGCGGGGATTTGCAAGGAGCCCGTGTGTTATTTGAACAAGGCAGAGCCGCCTTAAAAGACCAAGCGGTGAGCCGCTGGGGCCTGTGGAATGAGCTGCGCCTGGGGCAGGTATATGACTTGCTGGGGGAAAGGGATTTGGCTGTAAAACAATATAAATATGTATTGTCTTTCAAAGATAAATGGGGTTTTGATGATTTAGCCAAATCTTTACTGAAAAAGCCTTATGTTTTGCCGGAGGACGGCAACCCGGGGCCCCTTCCGCCGCTGTAAATATAAATAAATTTTGCTATCATTAGATTAAGATTATTATCTAACGGAGCTTCTATGAGAAAGAAGGCGTTCTTGTTATTGGGTTTAATCGTTATGAGCCTTCCGGCTTTTGGCGGCGGAATTCAAGCGGGCAATCAGCTTATTTCTATTGGTTTAGGGGCTTCCGGCCCTACGGGGTCTTCTGGGCTTCGCTTTCAAGACGTCCTGCCAAATGACTACGGTACAATGAAGTTAGACTGGGGGGACGGTGGCTTTGCGTATAATATTCAATATTTAATTGCGCTTCTTCCTTTTTTGGCAATTGGGGTGGAAGCCGGCGGCAATAATTTCGGCTGGGCGGAACACAACCGGATGCGTTGGTCTACCGGCATGCAGTGGGATTATACTACGCTTAAGACCAGAATGGACGTATACTCGCTGCTGGCGGCGGGCCGTTTTACTATTTTCCCCAGCGAATCCGGCCGTATTTATATTCCTTTTGGCATAGGGAAAGCTTTTTCCAAAGCTACCGTGGACGTGAACACCAAGCAATATAATCCTTTCTTAATTAATGAAATAGACAACCGTTTGTCTGAAAGTTTTTCTTCTTTTACTTATTATGTAGGATTAGGTTGGGAAGCTGAAACGCAAGAAAACGTATTTATAGGCATAGAGGGGCGCTATCAAGGTTTTCAATTTGATTACGGCAAGTTTTCTGATGGTTTGCCTAAAAAAAACTTGAGTTTCCTGTCTTTAATGGTAAGACTTGGGTATAAATTTTAATGCCAAGCGCACTTGTTTGGCAGAAGGGTGAAAGAACGCGGTAATATAACTATCTATGATAAAAAACCACATCTTTTATATAGCCATGTTAATTTTATTATTAGGGTTTGGCGCAGGGTGCGGGAAAACAGATACACCCATGCAGCAAAACCCGCCGGCTGTTCCTCAAGAAGAGGAACACCCTGTTTTTACTTTGCATGAGGCCGCTATTTCCGGTAATATTCCCTCTATGCAGTTGCTGTTAACACAGGGGGCTGATCCGCATGCCCTTAATGCGGACGGCTTTTCCCCTTTAGAAGTGGCTCTTCAGGTAAATAATGACCGCAGTATTAAATTTCTTTTACAAAATGGGGCCAGCGGCAAAGACATAGGGAAAGACGGCCTGCCTTTGTGGGTGGCGTATGCGGGCAGCATCCCTCCGGATATGGTGCGTTTTATGATGCCGGGCGATGCTTCGGCAACGGAGGTATACCAGGCGTTATCTGGCGCTATTGCTTATAATCCAAGCGATCTTGCCGTAGAATACTTCTTGGAAAAAGCAAAGACTTTTCCTGATTTTTCATCCCGGTGTTTTTGGCCGGCGGCTTTGATTAGCAAAAACCAAATGGTAGTGGATTCTTTGCTGATTCGTAATATTTTGCCCATTAATGGCTGTCCGGATTCTGGGGAAGATTCTCCTCTGCTTGTTGCCGTAAAACAAGGAAACGAAAAGCTGGCTTCCAGTTTACTGTTATTAGGGGCAAATGCCACCAAGCGGGACAAGGCCGGGTATACTGCCTCTTATTATGCGCTAAAAGCCGGGTTTAAAGACTTGGCAGATAAATTGGTGGCGGAAGAAGAACGCATCCGCGTGGAAGAATATGCGGCGGTGCTGGCCCGCAAAAAAGCCGCGGCAAGGAAGCGCGCCGGCCGGGGAGATTGTTTCATCCGCAAGGAAGACGGCACGGTAGTGCCTTGTCCGAAATTATGATTTGAAAACCCGTCTGTTAGACGGGTTTTTTGTTTGCAGGAAAAGTAATCAAAGTACCATTCCCATTGCATATAAGGCAAGTAGATAAGCAGTGTTTGTCGGTTCGTTAATAACAAGATGCATAACGTGTGAAAGATACGGAGATTGAGTATGAAAAAACAACTAGCAATTACCCTTTTGCTGGGTATAGTAAGCGTATGGGGGCCCCCATACAGGCGCAGGCAATAGCCGCTCCCAAACAGGCTGTAAGCGTTTTTTTGGGAGAGCCGTTGCCTTGGGTCATTCCGGGTTGATGGAAAAAGAGGTAGACCCTGACTCCGATGGCAATGATGCCTTGGACTGGGGCTCTTTAGCCGGTTCTTATAGTCTGCAATACATTTATCGGGTTCATGACCGCTGGTCTTTTGGCTTGGAATATAACGGCAATAATTTTGATGACGCCCTTCAAAACCGGGGAATTCTTTTCCCGCCGTTTAGCTGGTGGGAGCGGGATATAGAAAGCCGCATGAACGTACATAATATGCTGGCGGTGGGGCGTTTTACTTTTAACCCGCAAAGCAGGGTGCTCTTTTATGTTCCGTTTGGGGCGGGTGTGGCCCGCAGCAAAGGGACGCTGGAAGTGAGTGAAACCAATTTGGTAACATCACAATATTTTCATAGCAAAACAACCGCTATGGATACCTCTTTTGCCTATTACTTGGGCTTAGGTATGGAAAAACAATTTGCCAGCCATTGGGCCTGGGGATTGGAAGTACGCTACCAAGGTTTTTGGTTTGATAACGGAGGATATCAGTTGGCTGGGGTATCCGGCAAGAAGCATCACGGATATCTTTCCGGTTTATTTAAACTATCCTATTTATTTTAAACAGTGATTATAGACGGCCTTATATGTAAAAGACCCCGCTTATAAGCGGGGTCTTGTGACATAAAACGGCTTTATTTTTTTAACGCCAAATATCCCATTAAACGGTAAATGAGTTTGGATACGTTAAATTCGGTAATGGTGTCGGCCTTTCTTTGGCAGGCTTCCACTACGTCTACCGCTACAATTTTTTTATGTTTTATTACTTCGCGGAACAAGTCCAGCGCTTCATACCACATAAAACCGCCGGGCTGAGGCGTACCCGTAGCGGGAATGACGGACGGGTCAAACCCGTCTACGTCTATGGTGATGTAGACGGTGTCCGTTAATTTTTTAAGCACTTGGGGAATTAATTTTTTAATGTCACGGTGTTCGTGCATTAAAAAAGTGGTTACCTTGCCCGCGTTGCAGTATTGTTTTTCCTCGCTGGCAACGGAACGTATCCCCACTTGCACCACAGGCACCTGGCGGCTGGCCGGGTATAACGCGCAGGCGTGGCTTTTGGGGGTTCCTTCAAAGGTTTCCCGCAAGTCAGCATGGGCGTCAAAGTGCAAAATGCTCAGGTTTTTGTATTTTTCAATATACGGCTGGGCCAATGCCTGGGTGACGGTATGTTCCCCGCCGATATAAAACGGAATGGCTTTGTATTGCATTAAGTTGCGCACCGTTTTATCAATATTTTTAAAAACCGTATTGGTGGAACCTTTGCAATTTACCGCAGGGCAGGTATGAATGCCCAATTCCCAAGTTTCGGTTTTGGTTTCTTCGTCCCAAAGCTCAATTTGGGTGGAGGCTTCAATAACGGCTGCGGGGCCTTTAGCGGTGCCGTGCCCGTAGCAGACCGTTTTCTCAAACGGAACAGGCACTACCGCAAATTTACAAAGGGGCAGAGAGCTGTTTTTGCTCTCTAGCCCCATAAACTTATCGGTTTGTACGTTATCGCTCACAATGTTACCGGTGATATTATTTCACAAATACGGCAGCCGCGACGACGGTGGTCCACATTCCTTCCACGCAGATGGCGGATTGGGTAATGTTGGTGGTGCGGACGATTTTGCCGCTCATGCGCCAGATTTCTTCTTTCTGGTCCCAGGTGGTATTGTTGTCAAACTCAATACCCAAAGTGGTGGAAAGCATAAGGGCGGCCAAATCTTCGGCGTAATCGCCGGCTTGTTTGTCCGTCTCGCCAAAGCTGTGGTGTTCCGATATATAACCGTGGGTTTTTTGCCCTTCTTTCGGAATAGCCAGCCCGACGGACGCGGAAATCAAGCGGCGGTATTCGTTACTGGTGTTTCTGCTGATTACGCAATGCAGAATTTGGCCCGGGCGCAATTCTTTAAGGCCTTTCGTAACAGGCACCGTTTTGCAGCCGGGAGGGAAAATGCTGGAAACAGGCACTAAGTTAAAGCTGGCGATTTTGGCGTCTCTCAACGCTTCTTCAAAGCTGGCCAATTTTTCTTTGTGTCTGCCGATTCCTTTAGTAAGGAATATCTCTTTGGGTACAAAAGCTTCGTACATTTTTATTTTTTCCACTAATTCCTATTGTGAATTAATATAATATAAATTATAACAAATAAAAAAAGGAAAATCCTCTTTTTACCGTTATAACCGGGTACGGATTTTTCTTATTTTCCAAACGGTTCCAAAACCGATACAATAAGTGTAATATATTCCAATGAAAAAAACAAAAATAATTTTACTGGTTTTACTGGTCTGGGCGATGCCCACGGGAGCGATTTGTATGGAAAACATGTTTAGAAACGGCGTTTTGCATTTTGACTATAAAAAGGAAGACTTGGCCCCAGCCGAAGCGGCCGCCCGCGCCCAGCTGGAGAAAGACCTGGCGGCCCTCATTGCCATTCCCGCCGCGCAGCGCACGTTTAAAAATACCATTTTGGGCTACGAAAAAGCTTTTGACCGTTACGGCGAAGCCTTGGGAATGAGCAGTTTTCTTTCCTATGTTTCCACGGATAAGGAATTTAGGGACGCGGCCCTGGCCCTGCAAATGCAAATCAGCCAATATATGGTGGACGTAGCCACCCGGCGCGACGTATACCGCGCTATCCGCGAATATACGGACACCAACCCCAAGCTGGAGGGGGAGGAAGCCAAACTGGTTAAGGACATGCTCATTGGCTTTAAAAACAGCGGTATGGATTTAAATGACAAGGATTTGGAAGCATTCAAAGCCCTTAACAAACAAAAGGCCGAATACATTATGAAGTTTGACAAGAACGTGCAGGAATACAAAGACCCGCTGCCCGTTACGCGCGAGGAGTTAAACGGGCTGGGGGAAGATTATATCGGCAAGCTGGAAAAAACACCCGACGGCAAATACCTGGTTACCCTGGATTACCCGGATTATGTTCCCTTTATGCTTAACGCGGAGGACGAACCGGCCCGCAAAGCGCTGGAATTTAAATACAACCGCCGCGGCGGGGAAGAAAATATTACATTGTTGGAAGACACCGTCACCCTGCGCCGCAAAATAGCCAAACTGTTGGGCTACAAAACCCATGCCCACGCCAAGTTGGAAAACCGCATGGCCAAAAACCCGGAAACGGTTTTTGCTTTTTTAAAAGATTTGGAAAAGAAATTAAAACCCATGGCCAAGCAAGAAGACAAAGAGCTTATTGCTTATAAAAACGCCAAAACCGGTACCAAAAACAAAACCTTGGCCGCTTGGGAAAGCGGATATTGGAGCAACAAATACCGCAAAGAATATTTGGAACTGGACAGCGAAAAAATAAAAGAGTATTTCCCTTCCCAGGTGGTGATAGACGGCATGCTGGAGCTTTTTGGCACGGTGTTTGGCATCGCCTTTGAGCCGGTGGATATCCCCACTTGGCACCCGGACGTAAAAGCCTTTAAAATTGTAGACGCGCAAAGCAAAGAGCTGTTGGCATATTTTTATATGGATTTATACCCGCGCGAAGGCAAATACAAACACGCCGCTTGTTTTGATTTGGTTTCCGGCGAACTGAAAGAAGACGGCACTTATCAGCCCCCGTTTGTGGCTATTGTGGCCAATATGAATAAGCCGTCCAAAGAAACTCCTTCGCTTTTAAAACACAGCGAAGTGGAAACCTTGTTCCATGAGTTTGGGCACGTCTTGCACAATGCGTTGACCAAGGCCAAGTATTCCGCTTTATCCGGCACCAATGTCAGCTGGGACTTTGTGGAAGTGCCCAGCCAAATGCTGGAACGCTGGGCGTGGGATCCCTCCGTTTTAAAATCCATCAGCAAACATTATAAAACGGGGGAGCCTCTGCCGGATGATTTAATTAAACGTATGCTGAACGCCAAAAACTACGGCGCCGGCGGACAGTACTTGCGGCAGAACTTTTTTGCCCAATACGATATGACGCTGCACACCCGCGCCAAAACGCCGGATTCCACCAAACTGTATTTTTCTTTAACTAAAAAAATACGCGGTGGGGCCATGCCGCTTACCCCGGGCACCATTCCCCAAGCTTCTTTTGGGCATTTAATGGGCGGGTATGACGCCGGATATTACGGGTATTTGTGGTCTGAAGTGATTGCGGAAGACTTTTTTGGAGAGTTTGCCAAAGCCGGGCTGCGCAATCCGGAAATCGGGCGGAAATTCCGCAAAGAAATTTTAGAGCGCGGCGGCACGCTGGACGAAGAGGAAATGGTGGAAAATTTTTTGGGGCGCCAAGCTTCTAACGAACCGTTTCTTAAATCCATCGGGCTTAGCAAATAGGAGATTTTATGAGCGTTGTAATTGGTATAGATGTAGGCGGTTCCACCACTAAAATTGTGGGTTACCGCGCGGACGGGAAGCTGGTTTCCATGCAAAAAGTGGAAGCGGCTGACCCGCTTACCTCCGCCTATGGAGCGTTGGGCAAGTTTATTAATGAAAACAATTTATCTTTAAAAGACGTCACCCAAATCATTTTAACCGGGGTGGGCGCCTCTCTTTTTAAAAAAGACATTTACGGTATTCCCACTTCCGGCGTGGATGAGTTTGCCGCCATTGGTTTGGGGGGATTGGCTTTGTCCGGCAAGAAAGAAGGGCTCATCGTCAGCATGGGTACCGGTACGGCTTTTGTGCGCGCCGGCAAAGACGGCATTACCCATATTGGCGGCAGCGGCGTAGGCGGCGGCACGGTGCTGGGCTTATGCGGTAAAATGTGCGGGGCCAGTTCTTTTCGTACGGTGGTGGAAATGAGCCAAGGGGGGAAACTCTCCCACGTGGATTTAAATATAGAAGACATCAGCAAAGGCGTTATCCCCACGCTTCCGCCGGAAACCACCGCGTCCAACTTTGGCAAAATGGAAGATGGCGCCACCCCGCAGGATATTACGCTGGGTATTTTAAATATGACGTTTCAAACCATTGGCATGATGGCGGTTTTCGCCTGCCGCAACGACGCGGTAAAAGACGTTATTTTAACGGGTACTTTGTCCCAGGTTCCTTATGCCAAACGCGTGTTTGACGCTTTGCAAAAAATGCACAAAGTAAATTTTATTATTCCTAAAAACGCTATTTACGCCACGGCTACCGGGGCGGCTTTGTCTTTTCTTCACAAGAAGGGGAAAAAATAAACAATGAAGGCAGACGCCAACGCATATAAAAAATCCAGCTTTGGGCCGGCGTTTTTGTTCTTAAACAAAAAACAACGCCAGGCGTTGGCCGTGTATTATGCGTTTTGCCGTTTAATGGATGATATCGCTGATGAACCTGACGTGCCGGACCCGCAAGCCCAGCTGTTTTTTTGGCGGGAAGAAATCGCCCGCGTGTATGCGGGTAATCCTCAAACCCCGTTAGGGCGGGCGTTAACACGGGTAGTAAAAGATTTTGATATTCCGTCGGACCGCTTTTTATTACTTATAAAAGGCATGGAGGCCGATCTGCAAGGCCGCCGCTACGCCACGTTTAAAGATTTGGAATGGTATTTATACCGCGTGGCGGTGGTGGTGGGGCTGGCCACTTTGGATATTTTAGGCGTAAAAGGAGAAAAAGCGCAAGCTCTTTCTTTGGCGCTTGGGGCGGCCGTGCAAACCACCAATATCGTGCGTGACGTGCATGAAGACGCTCTTGCCGGGCGCGTTTATTTGCCGGCGGATATGCTGGCGGAACAAGGCCTTGCTTTTCAAGACGTACTGGAAAACACCAAACCGCAGCAGCTGGCGGCCGTGCTGGCAAAACTGGCGCAGATATCCCGCGGGCTGTACAGCCGGGCGGGCGACGCTTTGGCCGGGTGCGCTTGGAGTGCGGCGCTGCCTTGCCGCATTATGGGCTGGGTATATAGGGCAAATCTTGCTAAAATAGAAGAAGCGGGCTTTATATTTCAACATAAAATAAAATTGACCCGTATGGAAAAATTGACCAACATTGTGTATGCATTATTTAGAAATTTATAAAAAAACCAGTTTTTGTTTGTTAACGCTCCTACTTGCGGCAAACGGTTTTGCCGCGGAGTGGGACGACTGCATGGAACAAGGCAAAAAGCAATTCGCCGCGCAGGATTATCTGTTGGCGCAGGATACTTTTTCCCGTTGTATTAAATTAGACAAAACCAAGCCGGACGCGGAGCTTTCCCTGGCGGGGGTGTTGCTTACGCAGGAAGATTTAAACGGCGCGGAAAAGTATTTTCGCTCCGCGTTGAAAAAGATGAAGCGCAATTCCCCTTATTTATCATATACGTATTCTATGTTGGGGGATATTGCGTTAAAACGCCAAAAATATGACGAGGCGCTAAAACTGTACAATCAATCCCTTACCTATAACGCGGCGAATGTAAACTCTTTGGTTGGCAAAGGGGTTATTACGGAATATCAAGGGGATAAGCTGGGCGCTTCGGACGCGTACCGTTCCGCCTTGGCGGTGGAACCGCTTAATTTAGTAGCCCGGAAACGTTTAATTAACTTGGAACCCTATTATTTAACGGATGCGGAAATGCTGGACGCATTAAAACAGCGCTATGCCGTTGCCCCGGATAAAAAAGAATTGGCCGAAAAAGACAAAGAACTTTTTGCGCAAATTCACCGTGCGGAACAACTGCAGGGAGTGGCCTATTTAAAAAGCAAACACAGCCGGCTGCCGCCCGGTTATGTGGTGGAATTGTACCGGGACAGTGAATTTTCCCGTGAAGTGCTTACCCTGACCGGTTATAAAGCCTTGCAAAAACAATTGGGGCAGGACGCCGTGGAGGCTTTTCAAAAAGCGGGCGTTCCGGTGCGGGACATTTTTGAGTTGCGTGATATGCGCGGCAATAAAATTTTTAACAAAGATTCTACCCTTACAGACAGCGGTTTCTTTGTGTTTTCCGAAGCGCTTCAGCGCCGCAAAGCGTTTTTGCTGCCGCATGAGGCGGTTCCCCCCACCAAAGAACATTTGCAAAAAGTACAACAGCAAGCACAAAATTTACAGCGCGCCGGTTATATAGAAATATCCCGTTCGGACCTAAAAAATATTGAAAATAAAACTAAATGTTCTTTAGATACTTTGCGTAAAAAAATGGGCGTGTATGTGCTTGCGGTTACTAAAAACAATTTACGTTATTTTATTTTAACCCGTTCCAACGAAGACAAAAAAACCATACCGTATTATTATTTTATGGAAGCGCAGGCCCGGCGCAATCCACGGGTTCAGGTGCCGCAGAATTCGTTGGTTGAAATGTATAAGCTGTATGATTATTCCGTCTGTTCAGATGACGGCGAGCTTTGGGAATAATGCTTCTGTATATTTTCAAACACCGCCGCAAAATACGGCGGTGTTTTTTATGGTCCGTTTCGGGAGACAGGCGGGAAGTTTAGTAGATGAATAAAAAAATCATTTTGTTTAGTTTTTTGTTGTGTATGGGGGTTGGCTCCGCGGCGCAGGAGTGGCGGGGTGCCGTTCAAAGGGCGTGGCGCACGGCTCAAAAAGCCGGCCGGTCTTTGGGAAAAGACGGGGAATATAAAGCCGCCTGCCAGACCGCCCTTCAGTTAGAGGCGGTGGAAAAGGCTTTTACCCGCGGGTCCCGTGCGTGGTTTTATAAAAATTATTATTCGCATGTGGAATTCCCTCTTGGCAAAAGCTCTTCCTGCGCTTTGGCTAATGGCTGGGCCGTTCGTTCTAACCAAAAAAACATTGCCAATCGCATTTGGTGGGAACATCGGGCCCGGCTTTTGCAAAAGCACAAAGAGGAACTGCTGAAAAATTTGCGCATGCTGCCGCTAGGCGATGGGGAGAAGTGGGTGTCTTTAATCCCGCCCCAAAGCAAAATGATTTTTATAGGGGAATATCATAACCAGCATATTCAATACCGTGTAGAGGATTTGCTGCGGGCATACCGCGAAAAATATCCGACGAGACAAATCATTTTGCTTACGGAATTTCTGCCGGATTCATTTCCCAATTTTCAACTCGCTTACGGAATTCCGCATGCTTATTTGAATTATTTTAGGGAGTTTTTGGAATTTTACGACATTCAATTTGCCGGTTTGGAGGAGGAAACTTTTTTGTTGGATCACACTCACCTGCCGGTTTCCGGCCCTATCGGCAACAGCGCCGCTGGTTTTTCGGCGCGTAATGCCCATTGGGAACGGCGTATAAAAAATTGGCGCAAATTATATCCCCGGGCGGTATTTTTTATTTATGCCGGGAATAACCATGTGGCGTATGAGTATCCCGGCGCCCTGTCCCAAAATTTTAAAGACAGCTTTGTTATTTCTTTTGTGCCGCTGCCGTTGCGTTTTGAGCCGGAATTATATTATTCGCGTGAGTTATTTCATGCTTTTACGCAGGGGACGTTTTTCCGCCAAGGGGTGTTGGCGTGGAAATCTTCCCGTTTTGCGCGGCTGGCCGGGTTTGACATGCAAATTTTGCTTCGCCCGGAGCATTTAGAGCGTTAATAATTATGAGAAGAATATTCTTTGTAAAAATTTATTTATTTTTCTTTTTATTGTTATCCTGTTCTTTCGTGTCTGCGCAGGAGTGGCAGGGTATGCTGAAAAGAACGGAAGCCATAGCTGCCCGGATGCCTGCCAAAGACAAAAGCGCCCAGGTTTTGCAGCAAGTGGAAAAATCGTTGCAAAAAGGCAGGCGCGCTTGGCTGCAGCGTTCCTACCGGGAACAGACGGATTTGGCGGAAGATTTTATGGGCAGGGACGCCGGACCCTGGCTTGCCGGCTGGGTACAGCAAAGCAACCGCCTGGCGCTAGCCCGTTGTTTAGTTAAAGAAAAAACAGCCCGCCGTTTGCTTCAGCGCAAACAAGCCGTTTTAGAAAATACGCTCAGTTTGCCTTTAGGCGGCGCCAATGATTGGGTAAAGCAAATCCCTTCCCAAGCGAAAATGATTTTTATAGGGGAATATCATCTGCCTAAAATTCAAATACAGGTGGCCTCTTTGCTGCAAGCTTACCGGCGGATGTATCCTGACCGGCAGGTGATTTTGCTGACGGAATTTGCAACGGATTCTTATCCGCGTTTTTTGTCTTTGCATGAAAAAGAAGAGAATTTTTATTTAGGACGTTTCTTTTCTATGTTTCCTAAAAGAAGCATTAAAACCGCGGGATTGGAAGAAGAAGCTTGTATAAATACTTACGTAAAAAATGTTGTGGGGATGCACATCAGCGCAAGCGTATTGGGTATAACGGTACGTAACGCACATTGGCTGAAACGTATTAACATGTGGCGCGCGCAATATCCAAACGCCGTATTTTTTATTTATACCGGGGCGGGGCATTGTATGTTGGATGAGCTGTTTTCTGTTTCACGGCATTTTTCCCCGCGGGAAAGTTTTGTTATTTCTTTTTTGGTGGCGGGATACAGAAAAGAGATGTTTTCACAAGAGATTTTTCACGAATTTACAGACTGGCAATTTTATAAACCCGGCCTGTTGTTGTGGAAAAACCGGCAGGAAGGGCGTTTTGCCGGATTTGATATGCAAATTATTTTGCCTCAGCAAGAACGGCGTTAATGCAAGCTTTTTAAATTGTTTGGGTAAGGTGTAAGCCGTGCGTCTTGTTGCGGTGAAAAACTATTTCCCCGCCGCGGCTATCAGGTCTAAAAATTCCTGTTCCGTAAGTACGGCAACGCCCAGCTCCTGCGCTTTTTTTAATTTGCTTCCGGCGTCCGCCCCGGCCACCACATACGCCGTTTTTTTAGACACGCTGCCGCTGGTTTTTCCGCCGTACTCTTTGGCTTTTAATTCGGCCTGGGTACGCGTCATGGTGGTTAGTTCGCCGGTGAACACCAAGGTTTTCCCTTCAAAAATATTGGAGGAAATTTGTTTTTGCGGTTGGGTGAAATTCAGCCCCGCTTGGCGCAGTTCTTCTAATTGTTGGCGGGCTTTAGGGTCCCGCATAAAATCATACACGCTTTTGGAAACGGCTTGCCCCACTTCCGGTATAGCCTGCAATTCTTCCAAAGAGGCGTTCATTAACGCGTCCAGCGTGCGGAAACGGTCCGCCAGCAGTTCGGCCGTTTTGGCCCCTACAAACGCAATACCCACGGCAAATAACAGCCGGGCCAAGGTGCGGTGTTTGCTGGCTTCTATGGCATCTAAGAGGTTTTGGGCTTTTTTGTCTTTAAAATTTTCCAAGCTTAGCAAATGCAGAAAAGTTAAACGGTAAATATCCGTAAAGTTTGTGATGTATTTTTTTTCTAAAAGCTGGTCCACCACGTTTTCGCCCAGTCCTTCAATATCCATGGCGCCGCGGGAGGCAAAATGCAAAATGCGCGCGCGTATTTGCGCCGGGCAGGCGGGGTTGATGCAATAATAACCCACTTCGGCTTCTTCTTTATATACCGTGCCGCCGCAGGAAGGACATTGTACCGGAGGAATAACCTCTTGCGTTCCTATAGATTGGGCTACTTTGATTACTTTGGGGATTACTTCCCCGGCGCGTTCTATAATTACTTGGTCCCCCACGCGCACGCCCAGGCGTTTTATCTCATCAAAATTATGCAGCGTGGCGTTGGAAATAATCACCCCCGCGCAAGGCACAGGTTCCAATTCCGCCACCGGGGTAATCACGCCGCTTCTGCCTACGGAAAAAACAATATCTTTTACTGTTGTGGTGGCTTGCTCCGCCGGGTATTTGAATGCAATGGCCCAGCGCGGGCTTTTGGCCGTGTTGCCCAGCACGCGCTGCCATTCAAAAGAGTCTACTTTTACTACCAACCCGTCCACGTCAAACGGCAGGTTGTGGCGGGTATTGTTAAATTGATTATAAAAAGAGATAACTTCTTCTAAGGAAGCGGTTTCCAGCCGCACCGGGCCCACCGCAAAGCCCCACTGGCGGCAAAGGCTGATAAACCCGCTGAAGCTGTCCGCCGCGATGTCTCCCGCGCCAAAAGAGTGGGCAAAAAATTTAAGCGGGCGTTGCGCGGTAACAGAAGCGTCTTTTTGCCGCAGAGACCCCGCCGCCGCGTTGCGCGTATTGGCAAAAATATTTTCCCCCAGCAGGCGTTGTTTTTCATTTAAGATTTGCAAATCTTTTTTTTCCAGGTAAATTTCCCCGCGTATTTCCAAAGGCGTGGAGGGGGCGTTGTTGAGTGTATGGGGGATATCTTTCACCGTCAGCACGTTGGGGGTGATGTCTTCCCCGGTTTTGCCGTCCCCGCGGCTGGCGGCGGTAACCAATTGCCCGTTTTGATACGTAAGGGAACAGGAAATGCCGTCTATTTTGGCTTCCACCACCATTTTAAAATCCGCACGCCCCAGCAGTTTGGCGGCGCGGGCGTGCCATTCCCGTATGTCGTCTGCCGAATAAGAATTATCCAAAGACATCATGGGCACGGCGTGCACCACCGGGGAGAATAACCCGCTGGCTTTGCCGCCAACGCGCTGGGTGGGGGAATTTTTGGTGCGAAACTGAGGGTATTTTTCTTCTAAATCTTTCAGCTGTTTGTAAAGTTCGTCGTATTGCGTGTCGGACAGGATGGGGTTGTCCAAGTTATAATAAAGGTTATTATGGTAATTGACCAGCTTTTTAAGCCGTTCAATTTCTTCTTTGGGGTTAAAATCCATATCCGTTATTTACGCTCTTTTTTTAATTGGTCCAGCAGGCCGTTGATGAACTTGCTGGAATTTTCGGTAGAGTATTTTTTAGCCAGTTCTATGGCTTCGTCTATAATGGCGGGTACGGGGGTTTTTTCCGGGCTGAAAACCATTTCATACGTGGCCATGCGCAGGATGGACCGGTCCACCGCGGACATGCGGGCTACCGTCCAGTTTTTAGCATAGGCGGACACCATTTTGTCTATTTGCGGCAAATGGGATAAAGTGCCTTTTACCAAATCTTCACAGAAGGGGTAGCAGTCCGCCAGTTCTTTGCGGTAATCTTGAGCGTAATCCAACACGTCATCTATGTCTAATTCTTTTAGGCTGTCCGCGTAATAAAGGGATTGTAAAGCGTTTTCTCTGGCCGTTCTTCTGTTGCTCATAGCAGTCCACCTTCAAAATTATAAATGATCTTGTGTAAATTCTAGCAAATTTAACGCGTTTGCGTCTTGCGTAAAAAGGGTATTGCGCGCGGTGTATTTTGCTACAATATTTTTATGAAGCAATTATTCTTTTTAACTTTTGTTCTTGTTTTGAGCGCCTGCGGCGCATCCTCCCCCAAAACAGGGGCGGACCGGGACGCGCAAGGCTGTATCGCCTCCGCCGGATACACTTGGAGCAGCGTAGCGGGGGACTGCCTGCGTTTGTGGGAAGCAGGCGTGCGTTTGCAAAACGCGCAAGACGCACAAGCCACTGCTTCCGCTTTTGTCATTATCTCTGCGGATGGATCCCTTACAGAGCTGTTTTTGCCGCAGGGGGAACCTGTGGTATTAAACCGCACCATTACGCCGGACGGCCCCATATGGAAAAAAGGCGATTTGCGTTTGGAACGTATGCCGGACGGGTGGTTTTTATACCAAGGGGATTTGCTTATCTACCAAGCGGGCAACCCTTCGGACTCCTCTCGTTGACAGGGGCAAACGGAAGTTGATATAATAAAAAGGTCCCCTAAAGAGGGGGGACATTTTTTGTGCACAATAAAGATAATTAAATGGCCAGATACGATATTAAAAGAGAATTTAAAAAAGATTTATACAGAAGAAACCAGAATATTCGCGTGCCGGAAGTTAGACTAATTGATTCTGACGGCACCATGATTGGAATTAAACCGGTGGCGGAAGCCATCGCTCTGGCAAAAGAACAAGAGCTTGACTTGGTGGAAATTTCACCCAACGCCGAGCCTCCTGTTTGTAAAATACTGGATTACAACAAGTATGTTTACGAACAAGGGAAAAAGTCCAAAGACGCCAAGAAAAAGCAGGCTAAAGTAACGCTGAAGGAATTGCGTATTAAATCCCGCATCGCGGCGCATGATTTGGACGTCAAACTAAGACAAATAGAAGAGTTCCTGCGCAAGAAAGACATGGTGCGCCTGACGGTTGTTTTCCACGGGCGTGAAAACCAGCATAAAGACTTGGGCATGCAGTTGTTAAACGACGCGGCCAAACGTTTGGAACCTTTAGGCAATGTAGACGGAGGGCTGCAGTCCCAAGGCAACCGGATGTCTATGACCTTTGTCCCCAAGACCGAAAAATAAATTTTCAGGTTCTTTTGGAGCAGTATTGCGTGCGGGGAGTGTCGGCTCCTGGCGCAAGCAGTAAGTCAAAAAGAACCATTTAAAACGAGAGGTAATACAATGCCAAAACTCAAAAACCACAGCGGCGCGAAGAAAAGATTTCGCATTACCGCCACGGGTAAATATCAACATCGCAAAGCCGGCAGAAAACACTTGCTTACGCCTGTTTCTGCCTCCAGAAAGCATGATATGAGAGCGACCGGGGTCATCACGCCCGAGTCCGCCAAAGGGAAGACCTTGCAAAAGTATCTCCCCGTTGCCAAATAAGAGGTTAGAACATGAGAATTAAATTCAGCGTCGCAAGACATGCCAGAAAGAAAAAAGTTTTGAAACGCGCCAGCGGTTATTACGGGGATAAATCCCGCCGCTTACGCATGGCCACCCAACAGCTGGACAAATCTTACGTCCATGCTTATGTGGACCGCAAGGACAAAAAACACACCTACCGCCAAATGTGGATTACCCGCATCAACGCGGCTGTGCGTGAAGAAGGTCTTTCCTATTCCAAATTCATTTGCGGCTTAGCCAAAGCCAATATTACGCTTAACCGCAAAATGTTGTCTGAAATGGCCATTAAAGACCCGGTGTCCTTCAAAAAATTGGTTGATGTGGTAAAAGCCGCCGCCAATTAAGTTTCTTTTTAAGGCACAAAACCCCCGCTTAACGGCGGGGGTTTTTGTTTTCAATAAAAGTATGGGGCAGCAATTGGCGGGGTTGTTTTCTTCTTTTTAAAAAGAGTCCGCTCTTTACGGCAGGCAACAGAGAAAATCACATCAAATAAAAGGCAGCATGTAGCCGGCGGCCAAGTAAGTAACAAATTATCGGAGGTGTTTTTGGATAATTTGTTTTAGTTTGGCTTCGTATTCGGCATTAATTTTCTGCAGCGATTTTTCAAACAAATCCCAATTTTCAGCTGTTTGGGCGGCGTTGACCGCTTTTTGTTCCGCTTGTGCGGCGGCTTGTTTTACTTTTTCTTCGGCTTGGGCCCCAAACTGAAAGCGCACGTCTTTTGCCGTGTCCTGGTAATTCAGGCGCATCTCCCTTAGGCGGATGCGGGCGCTTCGCAACTGGCGCGGCGTAAAATTAGGGTTTGTAATTTCCGGCGGAAATTCCGGCGTTATTTGTATAAAAGGTTTTGCATTATTAGAAGAAGAAAACAGCGGGGTATCCCCTTTATTTAAAGAAGGCGAGTTTGTTTGGACATTTTTTATGGCCGCATCCATCCAGTCTTTAAACAGGCTGTTTTCTTTTTGCAATTCAGGATGTTCGTTCATCAAAATAGGGGTAGACGAATTGGCCGTTCCCGCCAGTTGGCTGAATATTTTTTGTATGTGTTGGTATTGCGGAGCCTGCAAGTCCTGCGCACCCAGCAGTTTTAATAGCTTGGCGTCCTCTGCAGCGGTTTGGTTTTGTTTTTTCACAGAGGCAAATTGGCTGACGAGCGGGGTAATTTTTTTTAAATTTTGGGATACCAACGTCATGATAATCATGACTGCCAGCAACATGACAATTAACTGTCCCTTTCTCATAGGCTACCTCTATGGCGTATTGCGTAATTAGCTGTTCAGTTTGTGTTGGTATTTTGTTAATATTTTTTGAAATTGGGTTTTATATTGTTGCAGGATAGCGTTTTGCTGTTGTTGATATTGCTTCAGCGTTTTTGCCTGCAAGCTGGCTTTTTCCAGTTTCTTTTCCGTACGGGTATTTAACAGGATAACCTCATCCCGCGCGGCGTCCCCCATCAAACGCTGCACGTCTCCCACCGCTTGTTGGTTGGTATTTTTAATAAAATCTATACTTTGCTGCATGATGAGTTGGTCTTTTTCTGAGGCTTGCCCTTTGAGCTTAGGGGTGTCTCCCTCTATGGAAATTTCCATAAATTGTTGCGGCGCAGGGCGTGGCTTGGACGTGTTTGCCGCTTGTGAAGCCGCCGGCAGCGAAGACGCTTTGGGTGCAGCAGCGGCCTTTGGATTTTGAGCCTTTTGGGCGGCATTTAACCAAGGGAAGCTTTCCTCGGCTTCTTGCGGAACGTCTAAGAGATCCAAATTTTTTTGTGCCTTAGCGCTGTATTGCATGGCTCCCATTAACAGAACCATGCCATAAGGGGTAGCCATCAATTTTTGGGCTTGCCCGGCCCAAAAAGAAACCACTTTGTCTTTCGTTTCGCATCCGCCCAGCAACAATAAAGCCGGCAGTAAAAGTATCAAATGTTTTTTTCTCATAAAACCCTCTTTTAGCCAATATAACAAATTTTAAGGCAAGTCGTACAATGCTTTTGCATTGCGGGTGGTTATTTCGGCCAGTTGCGCAAGCGGGATATTTAAATAATCCGCTACAAAACTGGCAATAAGCGGGATATTGGAGGGGTCGTTTCTTTGTCCGCGTTTGCCTTGGGGGGAAAGGTAGGGGCAGTCCGTCTCCAAAATAATTTTGTCCGCTCCGGCTTTTTTTACCGCCTCGCGGATATATTCATTTTTTTTATAAGAAAAACAGCCGTTTATTCCTAGCAGCATACCCATATCCAGGGCGCGTTTTGCCTCTTCATACCGGGCGCAGAAACAATGCAGCACCCCGGGAAAAACGGCGTTTGCGGCGGGTTTCCAGTTGTGTTTTAAAAGATGAAAAGTATCCTCATAGGCGCTGTAATCTTCCCCTTCCCGCCGTACGTGCAAAACCAGCGGTTTTTGTACTTGGTTTGCCAGTTCCAGCATTTGGATAAACGTGTTTTGTTGCAGGTCTTTGGGGCTAACGTCCTGACAGGTATAATCCAGCCCTATTTCTCCCACGGCTTTGTTGTGTTTGTTTGGCAGTAAAGCGGCTAATTGCTGCAGCCCGCCGGTCGTTAATTGCGGGGCGTATTCCGGGTGAACGCCTAAGACGGCGTATACTAGTTGGGGGTAAGCGTCACACAGGGCTAAGGCGGGCTGCCATTCGTCCGGCGCGCAGCCTATTTCTACGCTGTGTATAATGCCGGCCTGGGGAAGTGTTTGAGACAACAAGGTTTGGCGGTCTGCGTCAAAGGCCGGGTCGTTTGATGTGTGCATGGGAATCAATAAAAAGGTTCATATATATTATTTTAGCTTTTTGCGGCCTAGTATAAAAAGAGCGTTGTTTTTGGCGCCAACTCTTTCTATCCTGTAAGGGTAGTTTATGTTCTTTGAAAAGGGATTCAAAACTAGCAGTCTAAAAAAGGGGTTGACAAAAATAAAATAATTGATTATAATTTTAGCAGTGGATAGTAAAGAGTGCTAAAATAAAAGCTGGTTTACCTCAGAGAATTATGAGAATACTTAAACCCGAAGTTGCCAAAGAGCGTAAAGAAAAAATCCTGCGTTGGGTGGTCCAGCAGTATGTGGAAACCCGCCGGCCGGTCGGTTCGCAAATGATAGCGGACAGCGCTTTGCCGGATGTTTCCAGCGCCACCATTCGCAATATATTAAAGGATTTGGAGGACGAGGGGTTTTTGTACCAGCCGCATACTTCGGGGGGGCGTATTCCCACGGATAAAGCCTACCGGTATTATGTGGATTATCTGACCAGCGTGCAAAAAATGGCCGCGCAGGAACGCCAGCAGATAGAACGCCAGTATGACCAGCGTGTAAACGAGGTGGACAACGTGATGGTGCAAACTTCCCGCCTGCTGGCCATGTTATCGGGCGCTGCGGGGTTTGTGTACGCCAGCAACGTCAAAGACCAGTGTGTGCGGCGGTTGGATTTTATTCCGCTGGCCCCGGGTGTGGTGCTGGCTGTGTTGGTGACGGAATCCGGCATGGTGCGGCATTGGCCGGTACGTTTTGGGTATATATTGGCGCCTAACCGCCTGCGCATGTTGAGCCATTTTATCAATGCGGAAATAGCCGGTTTGCCTTTGGGGCAGGCCCAGCGGGTATTATGGCAGTATATTAACTCCGGCCATAAAGAAATTGCGGACGTGGCGGATTTAGCCGTACAGGTTTTAAAAGATATGGAACGCCCGCAGGCCAGCGCAGACGAACTGTATGTGGAAGGTTTTGGCCGTCTGCTGGAGAATACCAGCTCTGACGATTATGAAGATTTGAAACAAATGATGAGAGTGGTGGAAGAACGCGAACGGTTTTCCTCTTTATTATGCGAGAAGATGACCGATATGCAGAAATCCAACCAGAAGTTAAACGTAAGCATCGGCAGTGAGAACGAACTGAAAGAGTTAAAAAACTTAAGTATTGTTTCTTCTGCCTATCAAGTGGGGGATAAAACAGTGGGCATGCTGGGCATTATAGGCCCCAAGCACATGGAATATACCCGGGTGATGAGCTTGGTGAATTTCATAGGCAGTTTGCTGGAAGCGACCATACGCAACTGGAACGCGCTGCCCGCTAAAGAAGACGATTATGAGTAAAAAAAACCGCAGTCAAGCAGAACAAGAAGAAACCCTTGAGCCGCCAGAGGCCCCGCAGGCCCAGGCGCAAAAAGGGTCCCTGCCCGAGCAGGAGCAATCCCACCCGGACGGCCGTCCGGACTATTATGAACAATTTGTGCGTTTAAGTGCGGATTTTGACAACTACCGCAAACGCACGGAGAGAGAAAAGGCTTCCTTTTTAGCCTACGGAAAAAAACAATTTGCAGAAAAACTGCTCCCGGCGTATGAAGTAATGCTGCGCGAGCGCGAGAAAATGGACAAAGCCCCTAAAGGGGAGGAGCTGACGGGGGAAGCAAAAAGCTTGCGCGACGGCATGCGCCTGATTCTAAGCGAGCTGGAAAAAGCCTTCACGGCAGAAGGCATTACCCGCATGGATGTATTAGACAAGCCTTATGACCCCAACACCCAAGAAGTAGTGGCTATGATTCCGTCTTCTGCGGAACAAGCCGGTTTGGTGTTGCAGGAAGTGCAAATGGGCTTTATGATGGACGGCAATGTACTGCGCCCGGCGCGCGTCATTGTCGGACAAGAATCGGAAGATTAACCGTTTTTTAACAGAAACAGTAAGGAGAAATAAGTATGGCAAAGATTATTGGTATTGATTTAGGAACTTCCAACACGGCCGCTGCCGTTATGGAAGGCGGCCGCGGGACTATTATCCCGTCCGCCGAGGGAAGCTCTATCGGGGGGAAAGCGTTTCCGTCTTATGTGGCTTTTACCAAAGACGGTCAGCGTTTGGTGGGTGAACCCGCCCGCCGCCAGGCCATTGCCAACCCGGAAGGGACGGTAACCGCCTTTAAACGCAAAATGGGGGAAAACTACAAATACAACTTGCGCGGGCAGGAATTCACCCCGCAGCAGTTGTCCGCCTTTGTGTTGCAGAAAGTGAAAAAAGATGCGGAAGCCTTTTTGGGCGAACCGGTTGAAAAAGCCGTTATCACCGTACCCGCTTATTTTAACGACAACCAGCGTCAAGCCACCAAAGACGCCGGCCGTATTGCCGGGTTGGACGTGGTCCGCTTGGTAAACGAGCCGACCGCCGCCGCCTTGGCTTTTGGTATTGATAAAGCCGGCAAAGAACAAAAAATCTTGGTGTTTGACTTGGGCGGAGGCACCTTGGACGTAACCATTATGGAAATGGGCAAAGAAGGCACGTTTGACGTGTTGGCTACGTCCGGTGATACGCAGTTGGGCGGTACGGATATGGATAACGCCATTATCGCCTGGATGGTGGACGAGTTCCGCAAGCAGACCGGTATTGATTTGTCTAACGATAAACAAGCCGCCCAGCGCTTAAAAGATGCGGCCGAAAAAGCCAAAATTGAGCTTTCCACCACCATGGAAACGGACATCAACCTGCCGTTTATCTCCGCGGACGCCAACGGCCCCAAACACTTGGAGCTCAAACTCTCCCGCGCCAAACTGGAAAGCTTGGTGGATGAAATTGTAAAACGCTGCGGCAAATCCGTCAATCAGGCCTTGTCTGACGCCAGTTTAACGGCTTCCCAGATTGACCGCATTATTTTGGTAGGCGGCCCTACCCGTATGCCTATCGTGCAAAAATATGTGGAAGACTTGGTAGGCAAAAAAATTGAACGCGGCATTGACCCCATGGAATGCGTGGCCATTGGCGCGGCGGTACAGGCCGGTATTTTAACCGGCGAAGTAAAAGACGTGCTTTTGCTGGACGTTACCCCGCTTTCCTTGGGTTTGGAAACCTTGGGCGGCGTATGCACCCGGTTAATTGAACGCAACACCACGATACCGGTGCGCAAAACGCAAATTTTCTCCACCGCGTCTGACAATCAGCCGGCGGTAACCATTAACGTCTTGCAGGGGGAACGCCCCATGGCCAAAGACAATGTGCCCTTGGGCAAGTTTGACTTGGACGGCATTCCGCCCGCTCCGCGCGGCGTACCGCAAATTGAGGTAACCTTTGATATTGACGCCAACGGTATTTTGAACGTTTCCGCCAAAGACTTGGGTACCAATAAAGAACAGCACATCACCATCAGCTCTCCCAACAAGCTGAGCGATGCGGAAGTGGAAAAGTTTGTAAAAGACGCGGAAAAATTTGCCGATGAAGACAAAAAGCACAAAGAAGTCATTGAGGCCAAAAACCAGGGTGACAGCGTACTCTATCAAACTGAAAAAGCGCTGAAAGAATACGGGGATAAAGTATCCCAAGACGACCGCCTGGCTATTGACCGCGCTTTGAGCGACTTGCGCGACGCGCTGAAAGGCGAAGACGCCGCCAAGATGAAGGCCGCTACGGACGCCGCCTTGCAGGCCAGCCAAAAACTGGGTGAAGCGATGTACAAATCCCAGCAGGCTCAGGCCGGCGCCCAGGCGGGCGCCCAACAGGCGGGCCCTCAGCCGGGGGCTGACGCCCAGCAGGCGGGTGCCAACGGTGGCAAGGACGATGTGGTAGAAGCCGAAGTGGTTGACAAATAATTTAAGGCAACCCAAATGATTAGAGGGGCAGGTAAAAACCTGCCCCCTTTTTATTTTTTTATTGTACAATAACGGGTATTGGAGGAATTATGAAACAAGGTTTTACATTAATAGAATTATTGGTAGTGGTTTTAATTATTGGCATTTTAGCTTCTATTGCCATTCCGCAGTATGAAAAGGCTGTGCTTCGGGCGCGTTTTTCCAATGCTTTGCAAGTAGCGGAAAATTTAAAAAAAGCGCATGAGATTTATTTTTTAGCTAATAATCATTATGTAGCCAATACGGACAATTTAGACTATGATTTCCAAGGTTCTTGTACGGGTAAGGACGTGTTGAAGTGTGACAATTTCTTTTATATTGATAATATAAGCGGTTCAAATATTGTAACGGACCCAAATGCGTTGTTTATGAGAATATATCATTGTCCGGGTGCCACCACATGGTCGGCCTGTACTCCCAATGCAAATTTCTTCTATTCAATTTGGCTGGACCAATCCGCCCACCCTGGCTTGCGGGAATGCCAAGGCCTTACCCAAGAAGGCAGAGACTTTTGTTTAATGCTTGAGGAGTAAAATTCATTTTATTTGTTTGTGGCCCCGCTTAAAAAGCGGGGTTTTTTATTTTCAGGGAAGGGGGATTCAGCCTGCTGCTTGGCAAGTGTTTTAGGTATGTGATTAATATATATCCGGACTGTCTTTGAAAGGGCCGTATCGCTTCCCGGCCCGGGTTTGTTGCATAAAATGCTCCAGCGTTTTTTTGTATAGCGCGGGGCGGTTCATACGGCGGATAATGTAATCCAGGCGTATGTGCTGGTAATACGCAGGAAATGCACAAAAGTGCTTCCAAACCCGCGTATCTTTTTTAAGTTCTTGTAACAGAAGGGGCGGAATAGCAAAGGAATTAGGGTTTAAATCCGGCAGCGTTTTTAACCCGGCCGGGGTCATCATCCCTTTATTTAGCGCCAAACGGGCAAGATGTTTATTTAATTCACTCCAAGAACTAACAGCAGAACGAGGCGTCCAGCGTTGGCAGGAAAATTTTTCGTCAAACTTGCATCTCTGCCCGTCAATCCAACCAAAACAAATCGCTTCTTGCACAGCGTCAGCGTAGGCGATGCCGGGCAGGCCGGTGTCTTTATATGGGTAGAGAAGCCAAATCTCCTTTTTATTTTGATGATTTTGGCTAAGCCATAAACGCCAGTCTTCTCTTGTATGGGGATAAAAAGTTTCCGTAATGGGAGGCATAACGGTATTATAACAAACTCGTTATGCCAGCGCAGCAATGCGTGCAGGAGGAGGCTAAATTTCATAAAATATACATAAGAAGGTTTTTACTGTATGCCTACCGCTATGAAAGAAGATTACTATAAAATTTTAAATGTAGAAAGAACGGCAACGGAAGTGGAAATAAAATCCGCCTTCCGCCGCCAGGCCATGAAATACCACCCGGACCGCAACCCCGGCGATAAACAAGCGGAAGAACAATTTAAAAAAGTAAATGAGGCTTTTTCCGTTTTGTCTGATCCGCAAAAACGCCAGATGTATGACCAATACGGTCACGAGGGGGTTTCCGGCGCTGGCGGGTTTAACGGCTTTAACGCCGGCGGCTTTGCCGACATTAACGATATTTTCGGTTCCGTGTTTGGGGATATTTTCGGCGGCGGTTTCGGCCGCCGTGCGGGCAAGCCCCGGGCCCAGCGCGGGGAAGATTTAAAGGTGGACGTAGAAGTTTCTTTAGAGGAAGCCTTTAGCGGCAAAGAGGAAGAAGTTTCCTACACCCGCTTAGACACTTGCTCCGTCTGCCACGGTACCGGCGCACAGGAAGGAAGCGCGCGCAAAACCTGCCGTTCCTGCGGGGGCAGCGGTACGGTAACCTATTCTCAGGGTTTTATTTCCATGCGGCAAACCTGCCCGGATTGCAACGGCACCGGCACCGTGATAGAAAAACCCTGCTTAAAATGCCACGGCAGCGGAGCGGAGCGGGTGAAAGAGAAGCTGACGGTTAAAATTCCTTCCGGCGTACGCACGGGTATTACGCTTCGTGTGGCAAACGGCGGCAATATTGGCACCAACGGCGGCGGTTTTGGGGATTTGTATGTAGAGGTGCGTGTAAAACCGCATAAAATTTTCCGCCGGGAAGGCGATGATTTAATCATAGACGCGCCCATTACGTATCCGCAGGCCGTTTTGGGCGGAAGCATTAAAGTGCCCACCATTGAAGGCAAAGAATTGGAAGTGGATATCCCCAAAGGAACCCAATTTGGGGAAGTGCTTAAAATGCAGGGCAACGGCATGCCGCGCCTGGGCAAAAAAGGCTTTGGAGATTTGTTGGTAAACGTAAAGATAGAAGTGATTAAAAAACCCACAGCCAAACAGAAAGAACTTTTGGAACAGCTGGCTAAGGAAACCGGCGGCAAAAAGAGTTTCTTTCAAGAGTTGTTTTCGTAAGTGACATTGGTTAACAACAGCCCGGGGCCCAGCGCTCCGGGTTTTTGTTTGGGTATGGCTGGTACAGGGGCGTAAAGTTTATTAAAATAAAATTATGAGCCAATATTTTGCCGATATCAAAGAAACCGAATTTTTTATTACAGAGGAGGAAGCCCATCACGTGGCGGCTGTCGCGCGCCATAAAGAAGGGGACGAAATCACCGTATTTAACGGCAAAGGGCTTCAATTTACGGGGCGGATAGAGCGGATACAAAAAAAATTTATAAGAGGGTCTTTAATTAAAAAAGTGCCGCTTCGGCTGCCCCCGGTAGAGCTGGAACTTTATTTTGCGCCTAACTCCCGCACCGGGCTGGAGGACGTGCTGGATAAATGCACCCAATTGGGCGTGGCGGCCTTTTGCCCCATTGCCACCGCCCGCAGTGAGTATGATGTAATGCGCAAATGGGAAGATAAATATTCCCGCTGGCGGCAAATTATGCTCAGCGCCTGCAAACAGTGCGATACGCCCCGCCTGCCGGAAATCCAGGAGCCGGTTTCCTTTTTAACTGCCGTGCAGGACAAAATCCCTTCTTTAATTACCTATGAAGCGGAAGAATCCCATACTGTGGCTTGGGGGTTGGACAGCCTTGTACGCCCCAAACGGCTGCGCGTGTATGTAGGGCCCGCCGGCGGCTGGACGGATGAAGAAATTGTGATTGCCGCCCAATACGGCGTGCTTCCCGTTACGCTGGGGGTTAATATTTTGCGGGCAGAAACCGCCTGTATTGCCTCAGCGGCTAAAATCTTATGAAATTTTTTATTAAAACGTTTGGCTGCCGCGTGAACCAGGTGGAAAGCCAGGCTTTGCTGGAAAATTGCCGCCGTCACGGCTGGCAGCAAACCCCTCTTTTTGAGGAGGCGGACCTCTGCCTCTTAAACACCTGTACCGTTACCCACCAGGCGGATAAAGACGTGGAAAAACAAATCCGCCAAATTTTACGCCGCAACCCGTCCGCGCGGCTGGTGCTTACGGGCTGCTACGCGGCGGCGCATCAGGAACATATCCGCCAAACTTTTCCCCAAGCGCAAATTGTGGGCAAGTATGATTTGGGCAAAGCCCTGTTTGGAACGCAAGATTTATGCTGGACGGTTTCCGGACATGAAGGCCACAGCCGCGCTTTTATCAAAATACAGGACGGGTGCGATTGTTTTTGCTCTTATTGCATTGTGCCTTTTGCCCGGCCGGACAAACGCTCCAAACCCGCGGCGGACGTATTGCAGGAAATCGCTGCCCTGGAGCAAAAAGGCTTTGCGGAAATTGTCCTTACCGGCATTAATATAGGCAATTATCTTTGCCCCCAAACCGGGGCGGACTTAGCCGCTTTATGCCGCCAAATAGCCCAAATGCCGGGGCGGTTCCGGGTGAGGTTTTCCTCTATAGAATTACAAACGGTAACCGATGGCGTTGTAGACTGTATGTCTTCCCGGCCGGACCGGTTTTGCAATTATTTCCACCTGCCGCTGCAGGCGGGGTGCGATAAAGTGCTTAAAGACATGAACCGCCATTATGATACGCTTGCCTACCGGGCTAAGGTGGCGCTTCTCCGCTCCCGCGTGCCGGGCATAGCTGTATTTGCGGACGTGATTGCCGGATTCCCCACGGAAACCGAAGCGGACTTTGAAGAAACTTTTTCTTTTATTAAAGACCTGCGTTTGGCGGGGCTTCATGTATTTAGTTATTCTCCCCGTCCTAAGACCAAAGCGGCCCTGCTGCCGCAGCTGCCGCATGAAGAAATCAAACGCCGCGCGGACAAACTGCGGGAACTGGATAAACAGCTCCGCGCGGACGAAGCCGCCTCTTTAATAGGAACTCGCCAGGAAGTGTTTATAGAAACATGGCATGAGGGGCAGGTAAAAGGCGTTACCTCTAATTTTCAGCAGGTGTTGCTGTGCGGCGCGCCGGAGGGGGCCAAAGGATTGGTAACGGCGGAAATAGAGCAAGCCCAAGCGGGTATTTGCCGCGGGCGGTATATCAGCCGGCCGTAACAGCGGGCTAAACGGGTATTGTATTTTAATGCTACAATATAGGTAATGCTTCGCCTAGGCAGGAAATACCAAACCCTTGCAGTTGGCGGCGTTTTTTGTTTTTGGTATAATATTAATATAATTTGTTAGTTAACAAGTTAGATTCTTTTTAGGCAAGAGTTAAACAAAATGGTAGCCAAAAAAAATCTGTGTGTTCTCATCTTAGCGGCCGGCAAAGGCACTAGGATGAAATCCCCTCTCCCCAAACCCTTACATCCGGTTTGCGGGCTTCCCATTATAGCGCATATTTTGCAAGCGGCCCAGGCGTTGAACCCGGCCGCCATTGGCCTTGTTGTCGGTCATGAGGCCAAGAAAATGGAAGAAGCGGTGAAAGAAGGGCTGCCCCAATGGGGTGTTAAAGCCCCCTTGGTGTTTGTGGAACAGACAGATTTGTCCGGTTCCGGTTCTGCCGTAAAAGCCGCCTTGCCTTTACTGAAACGTTTTGAAGACGTCATGGTGCTTAACGGGGACACACCTTTAGTGGAAGCGCAAACGTTGGAACAAATGTACAGCGCTTTCCAAGACAATGAGGCCGGTGCCATGTTATTGGCCGTCAGCGTGCCGGATCCTTCCGGTTACGGGCGTGTAGTGCGCGCCGGAGACGGCACTTTTGAAAAAATTGTAGAACACAGCGACGCAGATGAAAAAACCTTGTTAATTCATGAAATTAACAGCGGCATGTATATTTTTAAATTTTCCCATTTAGACAAAGCCTTGCAAGCACTTACCCCGCAAGGCCCCAAGCACGAATATTACCTGACGGATACTTTATCTTATATTAAAGCCCAAAAACATCCCGTGCTGGTGTACGGCAGCGAAGATTATGAACAAGCCCTTGGCGTAAACAGCAAGTTGCAGCTTTCCCAAGCGGAGCTGATTATGCGCGGGCGCGTGGCGCGCCGGTTGATGGACGAGGGCGTTACGATTCCCAACCCGCAGGCTGTATTTATTGACGCGCAGGCCCAGATAGGGGCGGACAGTTTTATTTGCCCCGGCTGCTATATTTGCGGCAAAACGGTGATTGGCAAAAACTGCATGCTGGAAGGCAATGTGTTTATTAAAGATTCTACCATAGGGGATAATGTCACCCTTAAAATGGGGACGTATATAGAGGACTCCACCGTAGAGGAACAATGCCAGCTGGGGCCCTATGCGCATTTGCGTCCGCAAAGCGTGCTTAAGAAAGGCGCCAAAGTGGGCAATTTTTCCGAAATCAAAAAATCCGTTATTGGGGAAGGCTCCAAAGTGAACCATTTAAGCTATATTGGGGATACGGAAATGGGCGCCGGCGTAAACGTAGGGGCGGGGACCATCACCTGCAATTATGACGGCAAAAACAAACATAAAACCGTAATAGGGGACCATGTATTTATAGGGTCCAACGTCAATTTTGTGGCACCGGTAACGGTGGAAAATTATGCAAAAATCGGCGCGGGGTCAACCATTACCAAGTTGGTGCCGCAGGAGTCTTTGGCAATAGCCCGTTCGCGCCAGGTAGTTTTGGAGAAAAAAGGTATCAAACATGACTAAAAGCGTAAACGGCGATTTGAGAATTTTTACCGGCAACGCCAACCCGGCGTTGGCCCGCAAAATTTGCGAACACCTGAATATGGAATTAGGCAAATTGCGCGTGGAAAAGTTTGCCGACGGCGAAATTGACGTACAAATTTTGGAAAGCGTCCGCGCGCATGACTGCTATATTATCCAGCCCACTTGCCCTCCCGTCAATGAAAATTTGATGGAACTTTTAATTATGATAGACGCTTTTAAACGCGCCAGCGCGGGTAAAATTACGGCGGTTATCCCGTATTTCGGCTACGCCCGGGCGGACCGAAAAGCTTCCCCGCGCGTGCCGATTACCGCCAAGCTGGCCAGCAATTTGATTACCGAAGCCGGCGCGGACCGCATTATGACGGTGGACCTGCACGCGGGGCAAATCCAGGGGTTTTTTGATATCCCGGTGGACCACCTGCGCGCGCGCAAAGTATTTTTGGACTATTTTGACCACTTAAATCATTCCGATATCGTAGTGGTTTCCCCCGATGTGGGCGGCGTGGAACGCGCCCGCAAATTTGCCGCCCGGTTGGACGCGGGGCTGGTGATTATTGATAAACGCCGCCCGAAAGCCAATGAAGCGGTGGTGTATAACGTTATTGGGGACGTAAAAGACAAAATAGCCATTATTTTTGATGATATCGTGGACACGGCCGGCACCCTCACCACCGTGGCCCAAAAAATCAAAGAACGGGGCGCGCGGGAAATTTACGCCGCGTGCACCCACGGGTTATTGTCCAGAAACGCTTTGGACAAAATTAACAAATCCGATATTCAAAAGCTGATTATTTCGGACTCTTTGCCCATTCGGGACTTAGGGCCGAAGGTGGACGTTTTGTCCGTTTCGTATTTATTGGCGGACGCCATTAAGCGCAACCATGACGGACGCTCAATCAGCGATATGTTTAACTAATTTCACTTAGTGGAAATACAGGAGAAATAAAAATGGAAGAATTGAATGTAACCGCCTCTTTAAGAGAAGGCATCGGCGTAAAAGGTGCTTTGTCTAAAATCCGGGCGGAAAAGAATGTACCCGGCGTCATTTATGGCAGCCATAAAGAACCTATTAGCATTACCGTAAGCTTGAAAGATGTGGAAAAAATCATTAAAGCCGGTAAAAACACCATTGTAGAAGTTGCCTTGCCTAACGGCAAAGAACAAGTATTGGTAAAAGAAATCCAATACCACGTGGTGAAAGACTCCCCTATTCATATTGATTTCCAGCGCGTATCCTTGACCGACAAGATGAACGTTGTTGTGCCGGTTAAATTGATTGGCGAAGCCGCCGACGTGAAAAGCTACGGCGCTTTGGTGGAACACATTTTGCGCGAAATTGAAGTCAAAGCCTTGGTCAGCGCCATTCCGCATGAAATTGAAGTGGACATGACCCCCATGACCATCAACAAAGGCATTGTAGCGGGCGATATTAAACTGCCCAAAGGCGTAGAATTGGTAACCGATCCGCAAGCCCCTGTGGCTCACTTGATGATTCCGAAAGAGGAAGAAGCCCCCGCCCCGGCTGCTGATGCCGCCGCTGAGCCGGAAAGCTCTTCCACCAAGGGCAAAAAAGACGAGGACGGCAACCTGACCAAAAACGCCGAAGAGAAGAAATAACATGGCGGAACTCTTCCTAGTTGCCGGGCTGGGCAACCCCGGGGCGGAGTACCGGCAAACCAGGCATAATGCCGGGTTTATGGTACTGGATGAATTAATCCGCCGCCACGGGGCAGACTGCAAAGCCTGGCAAAACCTGGGAGAATACGCCAAAGTATGTTTGCAAGGCAAAGACGTTTTATTTGCCAAACCGCTTACTTATATGAATGAATCGGGCCGGATGGTGTCTAGTCTGGCCCGGTTTTTTAAAGTTCCCGCCCAAAATATGCTGGTTTGTTTTGATGATTTATCGCTTGATTTGGGGCATATCCGCATGCGCGCGTCCGGTTCGGCCGGCGGGCAAAAGGGAATGAAAAACATTATTGAGCTGATGGGCACCCAAAATATCGCCCGCCTGCGGGTGGGTATTGGGCCCAAGCCTGCGGCGTTTGATACGGCGGCTTTTGTGCTGTCGCGCTTTTCCCGGGCGGATATGGACGCGCTCTCCCCGGCGCTTTGTAAAGCGGCGGATGCGGTGGAAAGCTGGCTTGCCGACGGGCTGGAAAAAACCATGAGCCGCTTTAACGGCTAACCCCAAGCCACGCGGGTAAAAAGGCAAACGGGCGGAGGCCCGTTTTTTTATCTAAAATTAACATGACGGCGCAAAAAAAGTTTAAAAAAGCTTAAATTTCCTATATAACGTGTAAAATACTATAATATATTTATGACTATTACAGAATTCAAAACCGCTTGCTCTAACATAGAGCAGGAATATAAAACCAAAATTGCCGCGGCGGCGGATTTGCCCGCCGTGGAAGAGCTGCGCGTTGCCGCCTTGGGGCGCAAAGGCGCGCTGACGGAACTTTTAAAAGGCTTAAAAGATTTTTCTATTGAAGACAAAAAAACCGCCGGCCCGCTGGGCAATGCCCTCAAGGCGTCTTTAACGGCCGCGCTGGACGAAAAAACCGCTTTTTTTGCCGCCAAGCAAATTAATGATGAATTAAATAAAACCAATTTAGACTTAACCCTCCCCGCCTTTCCCGTTGCCAAAGGGCACAGGCACCCGCTTTCCGTGGCGATGGACCGCATGACCACCATTCTTTCCCGCTTGGGGTTTGAATGGGCGGAAGGCCCTTGGGTGGAAGATGAAAAGCATAACTTTGATATGCTTAATATTCCCAAACACCACCCGGCGCGGGACGCGCAGGATACGTTTTTTGCCGATACGGGCATGCTTTCCATGGTGCTTCGCACGCACACTTCCAACGTGCAAAGCCGGTATATGGAAAAACACCAGCCCCCTATACGCATTATGGCGCCGGGGCGCGTGTTCCGCAACGACAGTTTAGACGCTACCCACAGCCCTGTTTTCCACCAAATAGAAGGCTTGTATGTGGATAAACACGTCAGCATGGCGGATTTAAAGCAAGATTTAACCGCTTTTATGCAGGGGCTTTTTGGCAATAAAGCGCAAATACGTTTCCGCCCGTCTTTCTTCCCGTTTACGGAACCCAGCGCGGAGGTGGACGTAAAATGCGTATTCTGCCAAGGCAAAGGCTGCCCGGTGTGCAAAGGCAGCGGCTGGATTGAAATGCTGGGTTCCGGCGTGGTGCACCCCAATGTGCTTAAAAACTGCGGCATTGACCCCGAAGTATACAGCGGTTACGCGTTTGGCGTAGGGGTGGAACGCCTGGCCATGATGATGATGAATATTAACGATATTCGCACGTTTTATGAAAACGACGTGCGCGTGCTTTCCCAATTTTAAGGACTTTGCAAAATGAAAATACTGTATTCTTGGTTAAAAGATTTTATTGATTTGGATTTAACGCCCGAGGAAATGGTGCAGAACTTTGTTCACTTGGGCATAGAAGTAGCCTCTGTAGAAACCACCGGGGCCGATTTTGAAGGCGTTTACGTGGCCCAAATTACCCATATAGAGGACCACCCCGATTCAGACCACCTCCACTTGGTGGATTTGGATTTAGGCGGCGGCAAAACCCAGCGCGTGGTATGCGGCGCGCCCAATGTGGCGGTGGGGCAGAAAGTACCGCTGGCCCATGTAGGGGCGCGCCTGGGGCAGACGGTGTTGAAAGCGGCGGTTATCCGCGGGGTCACTTCGGAAGGGATGATTTGTTCTTCCGATGAGCTGGGCCTTACCCGCACCCGCGCCCGCGGCATTTTGGTATTGGATGAAAATATCCCGCTGGGGACGGACGTTTCCACCCTGTACGGCAAAAAAGATACGGTGTTTGATTTGGAAATCACTTCCAACCGGCCGGATTTGCTTTCCCATTTAGGGGTAGCGCGGGAGCTGGGCGTTTTATTAAACAAGCCCGTCAAACTTCCCCAAATACCGGAAGTAAAAACCCAAGGCGCTTCTTTGCATATTGACATTCAAGCCCCGCAGGGCTGCCCGCGGTATATCGGCCGCGTGATACGCGGGGTAAAAAATACGGCTTCGCCCGAGTTTATACAAGAGCGCCTCAGCGCCATGGGGCTCAACCCCAAAAACGCTTTGGTGGACATTACCAATTACGTGATGTTTGAGCTGGGCCACCCGCTCCATGCGTTTGACCGCACGGAAGTGGAGGGCGACAATGTAGTGGTGCGCTTTGCCAAGCCCGGTGAAAAGTTTACCATTTTGGACGGGCGGGAATTGGAACTGGCGGAAGACTCTTTAGTCATTGCCGATGACAAAAAAGCCACGGCTTTAGCCGGGGTGATGGGCGGCCTGAATTCCGGTATTAAAGAAGACACGCAAGACGTATTTGTGGAAGCCGCTTATTTTGACGCGCCCACCATTAACAAAACGGTTAAACGTTTTGGCGTCTCTTCGGATTCTTCCCAGCGTTTTGAACGCGGCACGGATATAGAAGGCGCCATGTTGGCCATGCGCCGCGCCACCCAGCTTATTTGCGATATTTGCGGCGGCACCCCCAGCGAACTGGCCGACGCTTATCCCGCGGTATACCAAAACCCGGCGGTGGAATTTACCCCGGCCCAAATTAACGGTATTTTAGGCACCCGGCTGGATGAAGAAACATTAAAAGGTATTTTCTCCCGCTTGGCGCTTGAATTTAACGCCGGGGCGGACAAGTGGACATTCCGCGCCCCCACCTACCGGCGCGATTTAACCACCCGCTGGGACCTGGCCGAAGAAGCCGCCCGCTTTGCCGGGTATGACAATATCCCGCTGGCCCCCAGCAAAGCCACCATGGTATTTGCCGATAACCCCAAAGGCATTGACCTGACCAAAAAGATGAGCGCGGAGCTTATCGGCATGGGTTTCTATGAATGCAAAAACATTGATTTTTTGGGTGAGAAAGAATTAAAAGCTTTTGGTTTTGAGCCCAAACACTGCATACACATTAAAAACGCCATGGCCCTGGGGTGGGATTATTTGCGCCCCACGCTGCTGCCTTCTTTGTTAAAGAATATTGAATTTAACCAAAAGCACGGCCAGCATGATTTGGCGTTTTTTGAAGCCACCAAAACATTTGCCTTGTTTAAAAATTACCCCGGTGAAAATTATACCGTAGCCGGCGTGCTTACGGGCCATTTGCAAACCCGGCCTTTCTTTGCGGGCGGGCTGACTAAGCCGGATTTTTACTTTGTAAAAGGCGTGGTGCAAAACTTGTTGGGTACGGCGGTAAAGCTGGTTCCCAGCGTCCAGGCGCCGGTGTATATGCACCCCAAAATCTCTATGGATATTTTGGACGGCGGCAAAAAAATAGGCGTGCTGGGCAAATTTCACCCGCTTACGCTAAAGACTTTTGGCGTAAAAGGGCAGGACGTATGGGGTTTTGAATTTTCCTGCAAAGCGCTGGAAAAAGCCTTCTGCGCGCAGGATTTTAAACCCATGACGGCGCCGGCCGTATTCCCGCCGTCTTTGCGGGATTTATCCGTCGTGCTGGATGAAAACGTCCCCTACGCCAAGGTGGAAAGCGTATTGGGCCAAACCGGGCTGGACGTTAAAATGAGCTATGAACTGATTGACTTGTACCAAGGGGAACACCTCCCCGCCGGCAAAAAGAGCATGACGTTTAGCCTAGCGTTTTCCCACCCGCAGCGTACGCTGAAAGACGCGGAAACGGACGCCGCTTTTAATAAAATAGTGGCGGAACTGGGCGCCAAACTGGGCGCCAGCTTAAGGTAATTTATGCAGGAAAAACTCAAACAGCTGGAATTGCTGGTTTCACAGGTCATGGCGCGGCGCAAAGAGGCCGAGGCCCAAAACGCCGCCCTGCGCCAGCGTGTGCGCCAGCTGGAAGAGGCCTCTGCCAAATTGCGTGAAACGGAAAGCGAACTGAAATCTTTGCGGGAATGGAAACGCAACACCCAAACGGTGCTGAAACGTTTAGCCTCCCGCTTGGACAAAGAAATCCAAAAAGCCCAAGAGAAGCGCAACGAAATTGTTTGACGTTTTGCTTCCCGGGTACGTTTTAAAAGGGGGGCGCGGCTCCCCTTTTTTAGCCGGTTTGGTGGGCTTGCCTGGCGGCGCTAAAAAGGTAAAATACAAATATGGCAAAAGATATTATACAAGTGGAAATACGCAAAATCCCGCTGGATGTGGAAATGCAAGGTTTAGGCGGGGTGGAAATTACCAACCTGGCGGCGGAAGTGGACAAAAAAATGGCCGAAATCCGTGAAAACGGAGAAATTGACACCCTTAAACAAGCTTTGCTGGCCGCCCTTTATTTTGCCGCCCAAGCCTATGTGCAGGGGGAAAACGAAGGCGGCCGGCGCAAAGAAGAAGAAACCCGGGTGGACGGTTTAATAGCTAAATTAAAATCTTCTCTGCAGTAAGGAACATTATGGCGGACGATGAAAATTTAATACCCCTGGCCGCGCGCCAGGCTCCCAAAACGTTAGAGGATTTTGCCGGTCAGCCGCATTTGCTGGGCAAAGGCAAAATGCTGCGGCGTTTGCTGGAAACGGACACCATTAAATCCGCCGTGTTTTTCGGCCCGCCCGGCTGCGGCAAAACGGCTACGGCGCGCTATATCGCCTCGCGCACGCACGCGGTAACGGTGGAGCTTAACGCCGCCGCCGCCGGCGTGGCGGACTTAAAAAAAGTATTGACCGAAGCCAAAGAACGCATGCGCAACCCGGGTTTTGAAGAACGCCGCACCTTGGTGATTTTGGACGAAATACACCATTTTAACAAAACCCAGCAGGACGTACTGCTTCCGTCTGTGGAGCGCGGGGACATTATTTTAATTGGCATCACGACGGAAAACCCTTATTTTTACATCAATACGGCGCTTTTGTCCCGCTTTAGCGTGTTTGAGTTCAAACCGCTTGGTCCGGGCGATTTGCGGCAAATTCTCTTTCGCGCCGCCAAAAAAGAAAAAGCCGCCCTTACTGATGACGCAACCGATTATTTTATCACCCAGTCCAACGGGGACGGGCGCAAAATGCTCAACGCGTTTGAAATAGCCGTCCTGACTACCGAGCCGGACGCGCAGGGCATTAAACAAATTGATTTGGATATCGCCAAAGAGTGCATTCAAAAACGCCACTTAAATTATGATAAAAAAGGCGATGAGCATTACGATATTATTTCCGCTTTTATCAAATCCATGCGCGGGTCCGACCCGGACGCCGCCGTCTACTGGCTGGCGCGCATGCTGGAAAGCGGGGAAGACCCGCGCTTTATCGCCCGGCGTATTTTAATTTGCGCTAGCGAAGACGTGGGCCTGGCCGAGCCCGCCGCCATTATGATTGCCGAGGCCGCTTTTAAAGCCGCCGAAGTGCTGGGCATGCCGGAAGTGCGCATTCCGCTGGCGCACGCGGCGATTTATATTGCCTGCTGTCCTAAAAGCAACTCCGCCTACAATGCCATTAATTCCGCCCTGGCCGAGGTGCGCGAAGGCCGCTACCGCCCGGTGCCGGACCATTTGCGCTCCGGCGGCAAAAACCGCGGTTATAAATACGCGCATGACTTCCCCAACCATTATGTGAAACAGCAGTACATGCCCAGCCCGGTGCAGTTTTACCACCCCGGGGAACTGGGCAAAGAAGCTGCCCTGGCCCAACGCCTTAAAAAACTGAAAGAGGAATAAATGGAACCCGAAAGACCTTTTTGTGGGCAGGTGTTTTCCGTATCGGAACTAAACGGCGTTATCAAACAAATGCTGGAGGGCGTATTTGCCGGCATTTTTGTAGAGGGGGAAGTTTCCAACTTGCGTGAGGCCGCCAGCGGGCATATTTATTTTGACTTAAAAGACAAAAACGGCGTGCTGGCCGCCGTGCTGTTTAAAGGATACGGCTGGCGTTTTGCCCAAATGCTGGAAGACGGTTTAAACGTGCGGGTTATGGGGGACGTAAGCTGTTACGCCAAGCAGGGGCGGTATCAGATTGTGGTGAAATCGGTGGAGCCGCTTTCCCAAGGGAAGTTATTTTTAGAATTTGAAAAACTCAAAAAGAAACTCCAGCAGGAAGGGCTGTTTGACGAGGCCCGCAAAAAGCCCATTCCCGCCTATCCCAAACGCATAGGCGTGGTTACCTCCCCCACCGGGGCGGCGGTGCGGGATATTTTGTCCGTTCTTCGCCGCCGCAACCCTAATTTGGACGTCATTATCGCGCCCGTTTTGGTGCAGGGGGACGAGGCCGCCCCGCAAATTGTGCAGGCCATTAAAGATTTAAACCAATTAAAACCCGCCATAGACGTTATGCTGGTGGGGCGCGGCGGCGGCAGTATGGAAGATTTATGGGCGTTTAATGAGGAGCCCGTCGCCCGCGCCATTGCCGCCAGCCGGGTGCCGGTGATTTCCTGCGTAGGGCACGAGGTGGACTTTACCATCGCCGATTTTGTGGCCGATTTGCGCGCTCCCACCCCGTCCGCCGCGGCGGAGCTGGTGGTGCAAAACGCGCAAAACACGCGGGAAAAAGTATCCCAGCTGGCCAAACGTTTGGCCCAGGCCGTGTCTGTTTTGTATGAGCGCGCCGCCCGCCGGTTGGAAGCCGCCGTGAATAACCGGGTGTTTTTGGATCCGTCCGTCTTAACGCGCGAAAAAGAACAGCGCGTGGACGAGTTAACCCTTTCCCTGCAGGAACACATGCAGCAGGCCGTACAAAATTATTTTAACCGTTTGGAGGCCGCCCGCCATAAATTAAGCGCGCTGAATCCGCAGGCAGTACTGAAACGGGGGTACAGCATTACGCGCAACGCACAGGGGCAAATTATCAGCCGCGTATTGCAAACCGCAGAAAAGGAACCCCTTTTTATTCAAGTGCAGGACGGCACTATCCGCGCCGAAGTAAAGTGAGGACCGCATGACTACTAAAAAAACATTTGAAGCGCAGCTTGTTCGTTTGGAAGAAATTGTTTCCGCCCTGGAAGCGGAACAGACGGATTTGGACGCTTCCGTAAAATTATTTGAAGAGGGTATGGCGCTTTCCCAAGCGCTTAGCGCCAAGCTGGAAGACGTAAAATTTAAAGTAAACGCGTTAAAGCGCCAGGGGGAAAACCTCTCCTTAACCCCGTTTGACGCGCAGGAAGCAGACGACGATGCCGAGTAAAAAACTCCGTTTGGATATGGCCTTGGTGGAACAGGGATTTTTCCCCAGCCGCACCCGCGCGCAAGCCAGCATTATGGCCGGTGAAATTTTGGTAAACGGGCAGGTGGACACCCGCGCGGACCGCGCCGTCCTGCCAGAGGACGTACTTAGCGTGAAAGAAAAAAGCTGTCCGTATGTTTCCCGCGGGGGGCTTAAACTGGCGGGCGCGCTGAAAGCGTGGAACCTAAGCGTAAAAGACAAAGTATGCGTGGATATAGGTGTAGCCACGGGGGGATTTTCGGACTGCATGCTGCAGGCCGGAGCCAAAGAAGTGTACGGGGTAGATGTAGGCAAAGGACAGCTGGCCAGCGAAATGCTTCGCTATAAAAATTTCCACTTTAAACCGGAAACTAACGCCCGGTATATGACGCCGGATTTATTTGTCAGCGCACCTCAGTTTGCGGCGGTGGACGTATCTTTTATTTCTTTAAAAATGATTATGGAGCCTTTGTTTAACGCCATGGCGAAGGAAGGGGATATTGTTTTTTTAATTAAGCCGCAGTTTGAGCTTTCCCCCAAGCAGGTTCCGCACGGTATTGTAAAGACGGAAGAAAACCGCCGCGCGGCTATCGCCAGCGTGCAAGGGTTTTTTGAAGAGCATTTAAAAGAGCGTTTTGGCGCCCGCTCCATGGCCCTGATGGAAAGCCCTATCAAAGGCACACACGGCAACACAGAATACCTGTGGCATGTTTGTTTTAACAAGCCGAGCTGATAAAAAATCTTTATTTTTTATAGATAAATCCAATTTTTTGCTTTTCTTGCAAACAGGGGCTTGGTTTTTTTGCCAAGATTTGTTATAAAGGAAGTGAGGGGAGGCCGCTTGTACGGGGCCCCATAAATGGAAGGATTTATGACACATACCAAGGCAATTTTTTTGTTCTTGTCGTTTTTGTTTCTCTCTTTTTCTGCGTGGGCACAGCCCCCGCAGCCTAAAACCTTGGCGGGTTTACGTCATGAAATTATGTCTTTGCAACAAGGCCCGGCGGCACAAGAAACAGTCCGCCGCGTTTTATCTTACCGGGAAAATGACCAAACTTTATTATTAGCGGCCAGCCAAAACCGGGATGTGGCGTTAATTGCCAAGTTAGCCCAGGTGTTGCCGGATACGCGTATCTTTCAAGCGAAAGACGGGCGTAAGCGCAACGTTTTCCATCTGGCCGGAGATTACGACACGGCTTTGGAACTGATGAAAACTTATGCCGTTTTGCGTGGCCGTGAAACCAATGATTTAAGCGACGTTTTTGACCGCCGCGCTTTTAAAACCGCGTTAATCAATGCGGGGGATTTGCGCTCTGAAACTCCGATTATGTATCAGGTGCGCGCCCGCCGCTATGATGTGGCTTTTTTATATTTAACCAAGAATGCGGATTTAAACCGCAAAACCGTAGCCGGCGATACGGTGCTGCATATGTTGGTGCGCCAGTGTTCCGGCAATGCGCCCAAAGCGTTGGATTTGCTGGAGAGTTTTTTGCGGGGAGACCCATACAGCGTTTTCTTGAAAGACGGGCAAGGCCGCACCCCGCTGGACTTAGCGCAACAATTAAAAGCCCGTATTGCGTTTGAAAAAATAAAAGACATTCAGCTTACGGAAACGGAAAGCCGCTCCCGCAATATACGCATTGCGTTGCGTAACTTTTTTACTAATTAGTCGGTTACAATGCTTAATAAAAACCCCGGCTGTTAAGCCGGGGTTTTAAAATGGTTTTTGCGTTATGCCGCCGGGGCCATGGCCGCTTTTACGTCGGCCCCCATGGGGGTGGGCATGCCGGTTTTGTCTACGCAGACCAACGTGGTTTTGCCTTTGGTGCACAAACGTCCGTTTTGATTGGTGATGATGTTTTCAAATACGATTTTAATGTCAGATACTTCCAATACGCGGGTGTTTACGTCAATTACGTCCGCATAACGTACGGAATATTTGTATTCCACTTCCTGCCGGGCCACCACAAAATACAAGCCGCGCTGGATTAAGGCCGGTACGCTGAAGCCTTTTTCGGCCATATATAAAGTGCGGGCTTCTTCAAAATATTTTAAATAATTGGCGTAATAAACAACGTTGCCGCAGTCCGTATCGTGGTAAAAAATGGTTTTTTTCATGGTTATTCTCCAATAATTTTTACAAGTACACGCTTGTTGCGCTGTCCGTCAAACTCCGCATAAAAAATGGTTTCCCAGGGGCCAAAATCCAACCGCCCTTTGGTAACGGCTACCACTACTTCACGCCCCAGCAAGGTGCGTTTGAGGTGGGCGTCGCCGTTGTCTTCACCGGTCAGGTTATGCTGGTATTTATCTATTCCGTAGGGGGCCAACTCTTCCGTCCAGCGTAAAAAATCATGATGAAGGCCGGATTCATTGTCGTTAATAAATACGCTGGAAGTAATATGCATGGAATTTACCAGGCAAAGCCCTTCCTGAATGCCGCTTTTGGCCAATTCTTCTTCCACTTGCGGGGTAATATTAACGATTTGGTATCTCTTTGGCGTGTTTATATGCAAATATGCGGTATGTGATTTCATATATATCATTATACTTATTATGCGGGCTGAATTTATTGCTTAGATTTGTTACAATTAAAATATGAATTTAGAGGAAATAAAAAAACGTTTGCGCACCCCGCAAAAAGTAGTAAAAGAACAAGCGCGCCAGGCAGAAATGGCGGAAAACCGCCGCAAAGAAGCCGCGCGCCCCAAGACGTGGCTGGATTTCTTGCCTATGATAGCCATGGGCGTTACGGTGGGGGTGTTGCTTTTATCGCTCATTTTTGTGTTGGCGTCTAAAAACAAAGCGGAAAATATTCCCTCTTCCTTAGATCCGGAAAACATAAAAGGCCTGTCTGTGCAGAAAGATTTTAATCCTTCTTCGGGCGTTCGTTATGTGCAGGTGAACGAAGGGCAGAACCGCAGCGCTACCGTTATTGGGTTGGGCACCACCATTCCCATTATCAGCCGTTTTAATTTGCAAACCTTAAACCAAGGTAATTTGGCAACCATCGGGGCGGCGCCCTGGGCGCTGACGCTGAATATCGGATCCAATGCAGATGACCCGGAAATCCTCCCGTATTTGCTTAACCGCGATGATATGATTAAGGCCTTTATCACCCGCCCGGACGCCGCCAACCTGTTAAATGACCCCATAGAACTGAAACTGTTTGTGGAGGACCAAGCCGCCATGGATGAATTCTTCCAAGACGGAACGGTGCGCCGGGTGTTATCTGACGAGAAACTGTTAAATACTATAGCCAACAGCCGCTTTATGGCGTTTTTATTAATCAGCAAATCCGGCAAATATTACCGGGATCACCCTAAAGAAGCGGCCCAGATTATTAATTCCAATCATTATTTAGTGGAAATGAAGAATAATCCGCTGGTGCGCAAAGCCGTGCAGCAGAACACGTATCTTAAGAAAATTGCGCCTATACTTTTAAAATAAAATTTGTTATAATAGTATTGTTACAGGAAACAGATTTTTGCGGGCGTGGTTCAATGGTAGAACGCGACCTTGCCAAGGTTGAGACGAGAGTTCGATTCTCTTCGCCCGCTCCATTTAAAAACCCTCAGGAATGCCTGAGGGTTTTTTGTTTGGGTCCCATTTTAATATAGGCCTAAAAAAACGGATAAATGGGTCTAATGGCCCTGGCTGTATTTACGTTGTAAATTATAGTATGAAATAAGAGGACGTTATGAAAAAGATTTTAGGCATTTTATTTATCTTGTTTTGTGCCGTCGGTTTACAAGCTAAACCGGAAGGATCTTTGCATAAAATGTTGCAGTCCGGCCCAGTTGCCCAGCAGCGGCTGGTCAATAATTTGCGCTTTTCCCCTTCCATTGATTTGAATAAAGAAGACGCTTATGGCAATACGCTTGTATTTGCGGCCGCCCTGAAAGGGGACGTGCGCGGTTTGGCTTGGCTGCAGCAAATAGCCCCTAATGGGGAATATTTGCTTCGTACAGGCAAAGACGGGAACAACGTTTTGCATGTAGCGCGGGATATGAAAACATTTAATGCGTTGCTGCGTTCTTTGCGTCATTTCTATCCACAGGATTTTAATGCCCGTATGCAGCAACTGCTGGAACAAAAAAATGATTTGAAAGAAACGCCTTTGCGCGCCCAGTTAAATTATGGGAAAGCGGACATTTTTGTAAAATACTTTCCTAAAACCCGCTTGTTTACCCGTATGCAGCGGGTGCAGGCTAAACTCTCTCAAGGCGGGCTGGTGGCAGAAGTGGCCCAGGACGAAAAACAGTTTATTTTGGAAAAGACAAAAGACTTAAGCGGATTAACCCTTCCGCAGGCGGTGCGCCGTGTTTCTCGCCAACCCGGAATGAAAGAAGTATCCCTCCTGTTTAACGAAAATTTCTCTTTATTATAACTTGTATTTTTTCATAGCCTCCCGCCCCGGATAACCCAATTATCCGGGGTTTTGTTTTTATCACGGGCGAACTTTTTTGCTAGACTATAATCATGGAAAACAAAGAATTGGGCCGCATACGCAAAAACAGTTATAATTTGCGTGGTTTTAAACGGGCGTTTGTTTTTATTTTAGTGGCCGCCGTATTGGTGGCTACGGGGTCCGTTTTGGCTTGGCAGCAAGTTACCCGGCGTTTATCCCAAGACGCCAGGGAGTCTATTGCTTCGGCCGGGCGGGAGCTGGCTGAAAATTTTAATTATTTATTGGAAGCAGAATTTCAAATTTTGTCTTCCATTTCCGTTTCTTTAGAAACCCCTGCCGTGTTAAATTATAAGGAGCGGCTGGTATCCTATTTAGAAAGGCAAAACAATCGCAATTTGTTTGATTCCACCGGTTATCAAGCGCCAGACGGAACAGCCTGGTTTTCTAACGGAGAACAACTCAATTGGTTTTTGTCTCCCCAAGAGGTAAAAACCGTTTACGAACAGAAAAGGTATGTTTCCGGCCGCCGTACAGATCCATTTGACAATGATGATATTTTGGTTTTTGCCGTTCCGTTAAAAGAGGGGCAAGAAACAGGAGTTGTTTTTGCCACGCATTCCGCTTCTTTTTACCGCCAGACGCTGACTGCTAATTTATGGCAAGGTAACGGGATTGGAATTATTATGGATAAATCGGGCGATATAGTACTGTCTGCCCCCAAGTCTTCCTTTGGCAATATTTTTGATATGGCGGAAGGTTTCGTTTTTGACGGCGGGTTTTCTGCCGCTAAAATAAAAGCAGACATTGCTTCCGGCGGGAACGGGCTGAGCGGGTATTCTTTTAATGGGGAGCACCGGTTCGCTTCTTATTATCCGTTAAAATTTAACCAATGGTATGCTTTTGCCGTATTGCCCACGGCTTTTGTGGCGCAAAAAGCGCTGGGCCTTATGGTGATGGCGTGGCTGATTTGTTTTTCCGTCATAGCAGTATTGGTTGTTTTTATTGTGTTTATTTTGCGCATGCAGCACCAAAACGGACGGGCTTTGTATCAAATGGGGTTTGTGGATGCGCTCACTCAAGCGGACAATTTAAACGCTTTTCATTTTAAATATACGTCCGCTGTGGAAAGTTTTAAACAGAAAGGGGTTCCTTTTGCTTTGGTGGTGGTAAACATCAACCGTTTTAAAGCCGTTAACGATATTTACGGTTTTGAAGAAGGCGATAAAATATTAAAACAAGTAGCGCTTGCTTTGCAGGAAGGCTTACAGGAAGGAGAGCTGTTTTGCCGTTCTTCCGCGGATGAGTTTTTATTATTGCTTGCCTGCCCCGGCCGTACGGATCTGGCGCTTCGTTTAGAAAATGTGGCCCAGCGTGCCGGGCGTTTTTGCCAGGCGGATGGTAAATGTATGCCCCTTTCCCTTACTTGCGGGGTGTATGTGGTGGATGAGGACGTTCCTTTTTATATCATGGTGGACCGCGCCAAGCTGGCCCTTTCTTCCGCCCGCCAGCGTGCCGGCGCCGTGTATGCTTTTTATGACGAAGAATTCCGCCGCCGCATTGTGGCGGAGAAAAACATAGAAAGCCATATGGAAGCCGCCTTGCAAACGGAAGAATTCAAAATTTATTTACAGCCTAAATGCAATTTTGAAACGGGCCGGGTGGAAGGCGCCGAGGCGCTGGTGCGTTGGGAACAGCCCGGCAAGGGGCTTATCGCGCCGGATCATTTTATTCCTATTTTTGAAAAGAACGGCTTTATTTTAAAATTAGACTGGTTTATGTTTAAGCAAACGCTGTCTTTGCTTAAACAATGGAAAGAGGCCGGGTTGGAAGTGGTCCCCGTAGGGATTAACTTTTCCCGCCTGCATTTGGACGACTCTCATTTTGTGGAAGAGCTTTCCCGCTTGGCGGACGAATACGGAGTGGAACACCGCTTGTTGGAAGCGGAACTGACCGAAAGCGTGGTATTTGGCAATACGGACGTAATGAAGCGCTTTGTAGATGATTTGCACGCCAAAGGCTTTTCCGTGGCCATGGACGATTTCGGTTCTGGGTATTCTTCTTTAAATGTATTAAAGAATTTGGATTTTGACTGTATTAAGCTGGATAAAGAATTCTTAATGCGCGAAGAAAGCAGCGGCCGCATGCGCGTCATTATATCGGGTTTAGTCAGCATGATTAAAGGGCTAAACAGCCGCATTGTGGCGGAAGGAGTGGAAACGCCGGAACAAGCGCAGTTTTTACAGTCTATCGGGTGTGATTTGGCGCAAGGCTATTTGTTTTATAAACCGCTGTCACCGCAGGAATTTGCCAAACTGCTCCGCCCGGTTAAAAAGAATAAGCGCAAATAAAATCCGTGGCGTTCTATCCTAAAAACTTGATGGAATTAGGCAGAATCACGTCTTCCATTACGCTAAGCGCGTAGGAATCCGTCATACCGGCAATGTAATCCACAATAATTTCGTCCCGCTGGCTTGGCTGCGTGTACACCCGCCGCATGGAGCGTATGTAATTGGCAAAGGCGCGCGCGGTTTGTTTGCCTTCTTTGTCATAGGCCGTGAAATCAAAACCGTAGCGGTCAAACAACGTGCACAGGTAATCAAACAAATCGGCTATGCGGCGGTCTATGGTTTCTTTGCGCTGGCGCATTTGGGCGTTGTGGTAGATATGCTCATAATTAAATGTACGCAGACAGGAAATCAGTTCAAATTTTTCCGGTGAAAAACCAATATAATCTTTATCTGCCGAGTGATGTATTAAATCCAGCGAAAGCGTGCTGATGATTTCCCCGTTATTGGTACCCAGTTCCCGCTGTACGGCTTGGGGAATATCCGTTTTTGTAATAAGTTTTGCTTTTATGGCGTCTTCAATATCCCGGCCCAGGTAGGCAATTTTGTCAGCCAAGCGCACAATGCAGCCCTCGTAGGTGGAGGGCATTTGGTTGCGGCCGGTAATTTTTTCCAAATCATTGGGTTTTTGTGCCGGGCGTAACTGGTTGGTGGCAAAATCTTCCCCGCAGTGGCAGATAATGCCGTCTTTTACGGCAAAAGTTAAATTAAGCCCTTCCCCGCAGTTTGCCAAGTGTTCCACTACGCGGTAACTGTTAATTTCATGCAAAAAAGTTTTGGGGGCTATGCAGGCGGCAATGGCCCGTTCCCCTTCATGCCCAAAAGGCGCGTGCCCAATGTCATGCCCCAGGCCGATGGCGTAGGCCAGGTCTTGGTTTAAGTCCCAATTTCCGCTTTTATTTAAGCCCCGGCAGATGCTGGCCGCAATGGTAGCCACGTGCAGGACGTGCTCTATGCGGGTGCAGATGTGGTCATTGTCCGGCGCAAAGAACACTTGCGTTTTGTGTTTCAATCTTCTAAACGGAAGGGAATGGATAATTTTGGTTTGGTCCCGGAAGTATTCATCCCGCACGTCCGGCGTATGCGGATGGGTGCGGCTTAAATACAATTCTTCTGCAAAGGGGTTTTTATTCATAAAATTATGATACCATAATATAAAGCCCCCGTGAGAGGCCTTACGCTTGGAGTGTGTGTATTAATATGAAACCAGTTGTATATGCCGGCTCTTTTGACCCGATTACCAACGGACACGTAGATATTATCCGCCGCGCGGCGCGCGTGTTTGGCGCGGTGCGGGTGGTTGTTTTGTCCAGCCCGCATAAAAAACCGCTGTTTTCTGTGGAGGAAAGGCTGGATTTAATCCGTAAAAATACGGCCGAAATCCCAAGCGTAAGCGCGGCCGCTTACAGCGGGTTGTTGGTGGATTATTTAACGCAGGAAGGATTGTCTGTGGTGGTGCGCGGGGTGCGCGGCATGGCGGACGCGGAAGAAGAAGCCTCCTATGCTTACGCCAACCGGTTGCTGTCGCCCTCTATAGAGGTGGTGTGGCTGCCGGCGGATCCCGGTCTTCGTTTTGTCAGTTCGTCTGCGGTGCGGGAAAGTTTTTCCTATGGCAGGGATTTGCCCGGTTATGTGTCCCAATACACCGCCCGCGCGCTGCGCGCTAAATTTTCTTCTAAAAATATCCCTTCCGGTCCAAAAGACCCAGAAAAAAATTAGGTCTTTTGGCCCCTTGTGTCTCTCTTTTCAAGTTTACTACAATATAGCTGGAGCAATTAAAGGAGACATTGTATGTACTGCAAGAAACAAGGGTTTCGGCTGCGTACATGCCTGCCGGGCGGGGATTTTTCCTGCAAGGCGGGGCGTGCTCTGCTTTTCCCTTTTTCCCGGGAAAGCATATTTTCAGAACAAACCCGCTGCAGACGCCGGTCTCCTCTTAATGTAACAGAAGAACCGTTTTTCTCATATATCCCGAATAGGGCCAAAAATCTTATAAATATAGGACTTTTGGCCCTGTTTTTTTGCCCTGTTGTTTGCAAGAATATCAGTAGGAGAATATTTTTATGATGAAATTTCTGTCTTTGCTTTTGAGTGCCACATTAATATTCACCTCCTTGGTGCCCTCTTACGCGGAGGCAGCCTCTTCTATTTCCCAACAAAAAGCCCGTCTTTCCGCCCAGGTAGCCAGTGGGATAGAGCAAGCGGTAGTACGTGCGCAGGTACGCAACGGCAAATTTGCGGTAGCTGACAAGGTAGCGGAAGTGGAAGCTGTG
>CASFXV010000003.1 GCA_949298795.1 uncultured bacterium | reverse complement strand
TACCAGTGGGTACAGGGAGCATTCCCTGCCTGCCCCGCCAAGCCGGACGACATCACGGAAACGTGTTCAGACGGAAAGACGGTACGCACGAAAGCCTATTCCTGTGTGAATAATGTGTGGACGGTAGGTGATTGGGATAAAGAATGCCCGGCAGAAGAAAAATGTACAGAAGGGGAAACCCGCAATGGTACTACGCCCTGTCTTAATGGCTGCGGCGTAGAGTTGCAACAATGTGTCAACGGGGAATGGAAAAGTATCAACTGTGTGTTAAAACCCGGGGCGGAATGTCCTGTCGGATATGAACAAAAAACGAAGTGTTCTGATGGAAAGAGCTTTAGCATTAAACGTTGCAATGCTTCTTGTAAGTTTGAAGAGGTTCAGGCCTGCCCCGAGTTGGATTGTTCTGACCCTTCTTATAAAGCCAGCCATAAAGCGGAATGTTGTCCTGGTACTCCTACTACAGATACTGTTTGTTGGACCCCCGGCCCTTTGTATTGGGGAACTATGCAGAGCGTAACAGATAATGACGCTCTTTTCCGCTGTAATCAGAAAAATATGTATACTCCTCATAGCACCTGTGGTGTTTCATGTACTGGCAAAGCTAGCGTCAGCAATTCTTATTGTGCTTCAGTAAGCGGTTCGTGCTCTAATTATGGGGAAGTTTGTATGATGCAGATAACTTATTGCCCCATTTTTACAGGAACTTACAATTACGGTAAACCGAATTGTGATTGTCAAGGTGGTGAAGTTTTGAACAGAACATATAAACAGTGTGTGCGGGATTATCTAAAAAACGGATGGTAATTTCTCACGAGACCTCCTTGCTCTAGCTAACGCAAAGAGGAAACGGCCTCCCCAAAAGGGAGGCCGTTTAGTATAAAAATACGGCGGGTAGGCTTGACAGGGCCCTTTTCGTTTATAGTATACTTTTTATATATTTGTTCTTAGGAGATATGACCATGAGCGAAGTGGTGTTAACCGATTCCAATTTTGACGCTGAAATTTTGCAGTATAAAGGGGTAGCTATGGTGGATTTTTGGGCTCCCTGGTGCGGCCCGTGCCGTATGCTGGGCCCGGTGGTGGAAGAACTTGCCAACGAATACGCCGGCAAAGTAAAAGTGGCCAAATTAAATGTGGACGAAGCCCCCGACGCCAGCACCAAATATGGTGTGGCTTCCATCCCCACGGTTATTTTCTTTAAAGACGGCAAAGTGGTAGCGCAAACCGTCGGTCTGCAAACCAAAGCCGCTTTGCAGGAAAAGTTAAATTCTTTATTATAAAATTTTACTTTTCTTATTTTTGTCGCCATTCTCTTCCGCCCGTTACATTTTAGCGGGCGGAAGAATAAAAAACCTTCCTCTTTTTTCCCATTAAATTTTATGCCAGAAGACAATAAACTTTTTCTTATTGACGCACACGGCTTTTTACACCGCAATTATCACGCGCTTCCCAAGCTTTCCACCACCTCCGGGCAGGAGGTGGGGGCCCTGTATGGTTTTGTGCGCTGGCTGACTAAATTTTTAAAAGAAAAAAAGCCCGCCTACGCGGCTATTTGTTTTGACTCTCCCGGTGGCTGCGCCCGCCGTAAGGCCATGCTGCCTACTTATAAAGCCAACCGCAAGAAGCCCGATGACGCCCTGGTCAGCCAGCTTAATTTGGCGCGAGAACTGGTAAAAGAAATGGGTTTTGCCGTAGTGGCCCAAGAAGGCATTGAGGCGGATGATTTAATGGCTTTTATCGCCCAAAGCGCGGCCAAGCAAAATATTCCCAGCGTGTTGGTTACCTCAGATAAAGACGTATACCAATTTTTAAACGATAAAATTTCCATTTGGCCTTCCGGCGGCAAAGACGGCCTGAAAGGGCCGGAAGCGGCAGTGGAAAAATTTGGCGTGGAGCCCAAGTTCCTGCCGGATTATTTTTCCATTGTGGGGGACGCTTCCGACAATATCCCCGGCATTATGGGGGTGGGCCCCAAAAGCGCGGTGGAGCTTATCCAAAAATTTGGCCATTTGGAAGACATTATCCGCGCCGCCCAAAACGACAACCCAGACCTAAAACCCGCTTTAGCCAAAAAAATCTTGGCGCATATGGAAGAGGGTATTCTCTCTAAACAACTGGTTGTGCTGGACAGTAATTTATCCATGCCGTTTAATTTGCAGGATTACCAAATACGCCCGCCCGAGCCCAAGGCCTTGGCGGATTTGTTCTCCCGCTATGAATTTAAAAATTTGCTGACATCGTTTGAGCTTCCTCCCCAACAGGCCGTGTTGCAGGAAGAGTCCGCTCTTTTGCCGTTGGCGCAGGTATTAAACAAAGCCCCGCAAACCGGGCGTTTGTTTATCCATACGGAAGACGACATCCTTTTGGCGTCCGTAAGCGAAACGGAGCTTTCCTTAACCCCGTTGGAGCAAGTAGCTCCGTGGGAAAAAGACCAATTGCAGAAATTGGTGTTAAATGACGCTGTTTTAAAATTAGGGTATGACTTGAAACTTACCCTGCGTGAAGCGGAAATAGACCTGCAGGGCAATTTTATACATTGTTTTGACGCGCGCCTGGCCCGGTATTTGATGGACCCTTCCGGGGACCTTAGTTTTTCTGCCGCCTGCGCGCATTATTTTTCCGTTTTAATTTCCGGGGAAGACGCCCGCACACGCCTTCCTTTATACAACCGCTATGTATGGGCGCTAAAGGATAGGTTGGAAGAAGATTTAAACAAAACGGGCATGTACTTGTTGTTTATGCAAATGGAATTGCCTCTGATGGCGGTTTTGGCGGATATGGAAAAACAAGGCTTGCGCGTGGACCCGGCGTGGCTGAAAGATTTCCAGCAAACATTGGAACAAGAAATTATTTCCCTGCAGGCGCAGATAGACAAGCAGGCCGGGTATGCGGTGAATGTAAACTCCCCCAAGCAGTTGGGCGTTTTATTGTTTGAACAGCTAAAAATTCCGCCGGTTAAAAAAACCAAAACGGGGTATTCCACCGATGAAGAAGTGCTGGCGGAAATTGCTCCCCTTCATCCCGTGGCCCAGCAAATTTTGGATTACCGCGCCAGCAGTAAATTAAAAACCACGTATGTAGACAATTTGCTTTTACTGGCGGACGAAAATAATAAAGTGCATTCTTATTTGGATCAAACCGGCACGGTAACGGGCCGTTTGTCCAGCTCCAGCCCCAATTTGCAAAATATTCCCGTACGCACGCAAAAGGGGCGTTTGCTTCGCACGGCGTTTTGCGCGGGAGAGGGAAATATGCTGCTCAGTGTGGACTATTCCCAAATAGACCTGCGCGTTTTGGCGCATGAAAGCCAGGACCCTGTTCTCGTGCAGTCTTTTATAGACGGGGGGGACATACACACCCAAACCGCCGCGCAGATATTTGGCGTCATGCCCTTAATGGTGACCGAGCAAATGCGCTCTAGTGCAAAGGCAATTAATTTTGGTATCATTTATGGACAGGGCCCCATGGGCCTTTCCCAAGCGCTTTCCATTTCCATGCGTGAAGCAAAAGAATATATAGACAACTATTTTAAGAATTACCAGGGCGTGCGCCGTTGGATTGATGAAAATGTAGCCGCCGCCCGCAAAAACGGATACGTTAAAACCATGATGGGGCATATCCGTTACCTGCCGGAGTTTAATATGGGGGTGGGTTCCATGGCTTCTTTTGCCCAGCGCGCGGCCATCAACACCATTGTGCAGGGCGGTTCCGCCGATATTATTAAAAAAGCCATGGTGGATATTTTTAGGCAAGTGCGCAATACGCCTGTAAAAATGGTGATGCAGGTGCATGACGAATTGATTTTTGAAGTTCCTTCCGAGCGTTTAACGGCGGTGGCTTCTTTTGTGAAAGAAAAAATGCAAAATGCCGTTAAATTAAGGGTGCCTCTTTTAGCCAGCGCCAAAGCCGGTAAAAACTGGTACGCCATGGAGAAGCTTCCTTTATGACAAAAGCCAAGGCCGCCAAACCGTTTGTATTGGGGTTGACCGGGTCCATCGCCAGTGGAAAAACAACCGTGCTGGAAATTTTCAAAAACAGCGGGCTGTTTACGCTGAGTGCGGACGCGCTGGGGCATGAAGCGCTGGCTTGCGCCGGCGTGCAGAAAAAGTTGCAAAAAGAATTTGCCTGCCACAGCCGCGAGGAATTGGCCCGGCTGGTTTTTAAACGCCCCTCCGCCCGCACCCGTTTAGAGGCTATTCTCCACCCGCTGATATTAAAAAAAGCGCAAAAATTACTGGCCGGCTGCGGGGCGCGCGTAGCGGTGTTTGAGGTTCCTCTTTTGTTTGAAGCCGGTTGGGATAAATACGTGGATATGACGCTGCTGGTTACCGCCGGCGGGCGGGGGTTGGAAAACCGCCTGAAACAGCGCGGGCTGACTTTAGCCCAATACAAAGCGCGTTTAAAAGCCCAGCTGCCGCAGGAGGAAAAATTCCTCCGGGCCGATTTGGTTATTATAAATAATTCAACAAAACAACACTTGGAGCAAAAAGTGCGCCGTTTAGCGCGCGCGCTGAATAATATTTATGGTTAAACAAAAAGAAGAAGCAATACAAGAAAAAAACCTGCCGGAAAAACCGGCTAAGTCCGCCAAAGAGGCCCCCAAGGCCGAAACGAAGGACCTTTCCAAACAAGACGAGGCCGCTGCCCAAACGCCGGCCCGTCCGTCTGCCCCGCGCCACTCCATGCAGCGCACGTCCAACGCTTCCGCCCCCTATATGCACGCGCCCGAAAAACGCCAGCCAAACGGCGCCAAACCCATGGACGCGCGGGAACTGAATAAATTAAGCGTGGAAGAATTAACCAAATTGGCCGTAAATTATAATATTGAGGATATATCCGGCCTGCGCAAGCAGGCGCTTATTGGCAAAATTGTGGCCATACAGGCCAAGCAAAACGGCTCCGTTTACGGCGGGGGCGTGCTGGAAATTCTGCCGGACGGGTTTGGTTTTTTGCGCTCCGAGGAAAACAACTATTTAGCCGGCCCGGAAGACATTTACGTATCCCCTTCCCAAATTAAACGTTTTGGTTTAAGAAAGGGGGACACCATTGAAGGCCTTATCCGCCCGCCCAAAGACAATGAACGCTTTTTTGCCATGCTTCAAGTGCAAAAGGTAAACGGGGTGGAATCCGCCCAAATTTACAACCGCCCTCTGTTTGAAAACTTAACCCCGCTCCATCCTAATGAACGTTTTGTGCTGGAGCTGGACAAAAATTCCTACACCCAGCGCGTGATTGACATGATTGCGCCTATCGGCAAAGGGCAACGCGCTTTGATTGTGGCCGCCCCCAAAACCGGCAAAACCATGATTATGCAAGCCATTGCCAATTCCATTACCACCAATCATAAAGACGCGGTGCTGATGGTGCTGCTGATTGATGAACGCCCCGAAGAAGTAACCGATATGGCCCGCAGCGTTAAAGGGGAAGTGATTTCCTCTACGTTTGACGAAGCGCCCGAACGCCACATCCAAGTGGCGGAAATGGTGATAGAAAAAGCCAAACGCTTGGCCGAGCAAGGCAAAGACGTGGTGATTTTGCTGGACTCCATCACCCGTTTGGCGCGCGCGTACAATACGGTGGCGCCTTCTTCCGGCCGTGTGCTTACGGGCGGGTTGGAAGCCACTTCTTTGCAAAAGCCCAAACGCTTTTTGGGCGCCGCCCGCAATTTGGAAGAAGGCGGCTCTTTAACCATTATTGCCAGCGCGTTGGTGGAAACGGGCAGCAAGATGGACGAAGTGATTTTTGAAGAATTCAAAGGGACCGGCAACAGCGAGCTGTGCCTGGACAGAAAACTGGCCGAACGGCGCATTTTCCCGGCGGTGGACATTAACCGCAGCTCTACCCGCAAAGAAAACCTGCTGTTAAGCGAGGACGAACTGAACAAAGTGTGGATTATGCGCAAAGTGCTGGCGCCGTTAAGCTCGGTGGACGCTATGAATTTACTGTTGGAAAAGCTGTCCGCCACCAAGTCCAATAAGGATTTCTTTAAGCAAATGGAAGTAAACGCTTTTTAGCGGCGTTTTCGGCGGGGAAAACGGTTTTGTTTCCCAAAAGGCCGAAATATATGGTAAAATAAACTATAAGATTTTCAGAGGAAGATGAAAAATGAAAGAAAAAATACACCCCCAATATGATTTTGTGGAAGTGGTCTGCGCTTGCGGCAACAAGTTTTTGACCCGCTCCACCACCAAAAATTTAAAACTGGATATTTGCTCCGCCTGCCATCCGTTCTTTACCGGCAAACAGAAATTGTTGGATACGGAAGGCCGCGTAGACAAATTCAACAAACGCTTTGCCGCCACCGCGGGTAAAACCGTGGTTCGCAAACCGAAAACGGAAGTAAAAGCCAAAGCCAAATTGGTAAAGAAAACGGTAAAAAAAGCCGCCGCTCCCAAAAAAGCCGCCGCTAAAAAAACCGAAAAAAAGGCTGAAGCTGCCGAAGCAAAGTAGTTTTTAAATTTAGAAAGAGCAGACTTCCATTAGGGGGTCTGCTCTTTTGTTTATCCGGTTTTTCCTAACGGGAGAAACGGGATAAACATTTTTCCACAAGGACAGGTTTATGGACACTTCTAAATACATTGCCGAATTTAAACAGCTGGAGGCCGATTTAGCCAGCGGGGAACTTTCCAGCGCGGAGCTGGCGCAAAAATCCAAACGCCACGCTTTTTTACGCCCGATTATTGAAAAAGAAGAAGAAATCAACGCGGTAGAAAAATCCATCGCGGACGACCGCGCCATCATTGAAGCCGGCGAAGATAAAGAACTTGTCAAAATGGCGGCGGAAGAATTGGCCGAACTGGAAGCCAAACTGCCGCAGTTGCAAAAGGAGTTGCGCATTTTGGTTATCCCGCCGGACCCGAATGATTCCAAAAATATTTATTTGGAAATCCGCCCCGGCGCCGGGGGGGACGAATCCGCCCTTTTTGCCAACGAGCTTTTGCGCGTTTACCAGCATTTTGCCCAAACCAAAGGCTGGACGACGGAAATTTTAGAGTTCACCCCCACCGGCTTAAAAGGCTGCAAATACGTAAGCATGTTTATTAAAGGGGACGGCGCTTACTCTTGGTTAAGGGGGGAAGCCGGCACCCACCGCGTGCAGCGCGTGCCCGATACGGAAACCGCCGGCCGCGTGCACACCTCCACCGTTACGGTGGCCATTATGCCGGAGGCGGAAGAGATAGACATTGAAATCCGCCCCGAAGATTTAATTATGGAAACCTGCCGTTCCGGCGGAGCCGGCGGGCAGAACGTAAACAAAGTGGAAACGGCCGTTCGCATCATTCACAAACCTACGGGCGTGGTGGTATCCTGCCGGGAAGAACGCCACCAAGGCAAAAACCGCGAAAAAGCCATGGCCATGCTGCGCGCCAAGCTGTACCAGATGGAAGAAGAAAAGCAAAATAAAGAAATTTATGACGAGCGCAAATCCCAGGTTGGCACGGGGGACCGGGCGGAAAAAATCCGCACCTATAACTTCCCGCAAAGCCGCGTGACGGACCACCGCACAGACAAGTCTTACCATAACTTAATGGAAATTATGCAAGGCAATATAGAGCCTATCTTGGAGGACTTGCGCGCCTACCGTGTGGAGCAAAAATTAAAAAATTTGCAAATTTAACCAAAAGCTTCTTATGCAAAAAATTCCTAATGTGCATAATTTAAAAAATATACTGGTGTTGCGGGGGGAAGGCTCCCTGGGGGATGCTATTATTTCTTCCTGTTGTTACCGGGAAATTAAAAAAGCCAATCCTAATATTAAAATCACGGTGGTTTGTTTTGGTTCTTCGGTGCAATATTTAAAAAGTAATCCACATATTGATGAAATTTATGTTCTTCCTATTCGGCGCGTGTTGCGCCCCAATCAGTATTGGTTTCGTTTAATTTGGCATGCTTTTATATTGCGTAAACGTCAGTTTGATTTAGTGCTGGACTCTAGCGAGAAACCTTATGCAAACTGGACCTTCTTTAAATATATTGTGGGAGGCAATAGGGTGTTGGATTGCTATACAAGTCCTATGCCGTTGGGTAAAGTGCCGGGGCGGCGAAACGAGCATGAGCAAGTTATTTTAAAACAGTTAGGAATAAAAAACCCTTCTCGTGCATACGATTTATATTTTTCGCAACAGCATCGTTCCCAGCGGGATGCTTTTATTAAAGCATATGCCCCGAAAGGATATATTTTATTTAATCCATTTGGTTCGGTGAAAGCCCGTGTGTTAAGTAAACACTCTTTTGCGCGCATGGCACCGGATTTGTATAGGCGGTTTGGATTGCCTGTGGTAATTCCGTGTATGCCCAGCAAACAAGCACAAGTGGAAGAATATTTGGAAATAGTGGGAAAAGACTCTCCCCATTTTTTGATGTATACCACACCGGAAGTGTTTGATTTGTTCGCGTTGGTGGAAAGCGCTTTTTTGGTGGTTTCTCCGGATACATCGGTGGTTTATATTGCCAGCGGATTTTCAAAAAAGGCTATTCTTTTTTATAATAATTATTCCATTTATCATGATCCTGATAACCCTTTTGCTTCAATTATCAAAACACAGCCAGCTTCTGTCAATCTCTTTGATTATCAAAATTTTCTACACGTTTTGGATAATTTTTCATGAATTTACCCACTGTATTTTCAGTGTTGGAAGGGGCTTGTTTCCGCCTTCAAACGGCCGGGAGCGAAGACCCCCGCGCCAATGCGGAATTTTTGCTCGCGCATGTGTTGGGGGTAACGCGTACCTGGCTGGCGGCTTTTAGCCAAGAGGCGGTTCCGGCGGACAAACAACAACAGTTTGAAAAATTACTTTTGCGCCATGCCCAAGGGGAGCCGCTGGCGTATATAGTGGGCTTTCAGCCTTTTTGCGGGCTAGATATAGCGGTAAATCCGGCGGTGCTTATTCCCCGTCCGGAAACGGAATCCTTGGCGCAGTTTGCCCGGCAAGCGTTTGATTGTCAAGCCCCTATCCGCATTTTGGATTTATGCACAGGCAGCGGGTGCCTAGCGCTGGTGTTGGCCCTCTTCTTTAAAAAAGCGCATGTAACGGCTTCGGACGTTTCCCCCGCCGCGTTGGAAGTGGCGCAAACCAACGCCCGTACGCATAACCTGGCGGACCGAATTACTTTTGTGCAAAGCGATTTGTTTGAACATATTACCGGCCCGTTTGATTTAATGGTTTCCAACCCGCCGTATATCCCTTCGGGCGATTTACCCTCGCTGGCGCGGGAAGTGCAGCGCGAGCCCGCCTTGGCGTTGGACGGCGGCGTGGACGGCTTAGCTGTTACCTGCCGAATAGCGGAAAATGTTTCCCGCTTTGCGGCCCCCGGCTGTGTGTTGGGGCTGGAGTTATGCCTGGGGCAGCCGGCCCGGGTGGCGCGGCTTTTGGGCGGGCGGGGCTGGAACGCCGAAGTAAAAAAAGATATATTTGGAATAGACCGTTTTGTTTTTGCCCGTAAAATTTAACCCATTTATTAACTATTGAAGGAGCGTTTATGGATCGTTTTATTATTCACGGCGGTAAAAAATTGCAAGGCACCGTGCAAACCAGCGGAAGCAAAAATGCTTCCCTCCCCATTTTAGTGGCCACTTTACTGACGGATGAACCCTGCATTATTCACCGCGTGCCCAACCTGCGTGATGTGCGCACCACGCTTAAAATTTTGGAATATTTAGGCAAAAAAATAGAGTACGCCAACGGCACCGTTACCATTACCGCCAACGGCCCGCTTAAAAACAGCCTGCCTTATGAACTGGTTAAGCAAATGCGCGCTAGTTTTTGGGTGGCGGGCCCTCTTTTGGCCCGGTTTAAAACGGCCGAAATTCCTCTGCCCGGCGGCTGCGCCATTGGCGTGCGCCCGGTGGATATCCATTTAAAAGGTTTTGAAAAATTGGGCGCCAGCGCCGTTACCGAAAAAGGAAACGTGGTGCTGCACGCCCAAGCGTTGCAGCCGGCAAAAATAGTGCTTCGTTTCCCCAGTGTGGGCGCTACGCAGAACTTGTTAATGTGCGCCTGTTTGATAGAGGGGGAAACGGTGCTGGAAAACATAGCCAAAGAACCGGAAGTGGACGACGTGGTGGAGTTCCTGCGCAAAATGGGGGCGGATATTACGGCGGACGCCAAAGGCAGTTTGGTGGTGCGCGGCAAAACTTCTTTGCACGGGGCTGAACATAGCGTGGTGGCGGACCGGATAGAATCGGGCTCTTATATTATTGCCGCCGCGGCTACCCGCGGGGACGTGGTGGTGGAAAACTGCGTGCCCGAACACAATTCCATTTTGCTGGAAAATTTGCGTGAGGCGGGCGTCCCGCTGGAGGTTACTTCCCACAGCGTGCATGTTTTGCCTTATGAGGGCCGCTTAAAACCCATGCGTATGAGAACGGCCCCTTACCCCGGCTTTGCCACGGATTTGCAAGCCCCCTGGATGACACTGATGACTTTGTGCGAAGGCACTTCGGAAATAGATGAAGACATTTTTGAAAACCGCTTTATGCACGCGCCGGAGCTGGTGCGCATGGGGGCGGATATTGTGACGGAAAAAAGCATCGCGCGCGTGAACGGGGTGGAAAGCCTTTCGGGCGCGCATGTCATGGCGTCGGACTTGCGCGGCGGCATGGCCCTGGTTATTGCCGGGCTGGCGGCGCAGGGCGCTACGGAAATTGAACGCGTGTATCATATAGACCGCGGCTACGAAGATTTAGAACAAAAACTAACGGCTTTAGGGGCGGATATACGCCGTTATAATCCGGATAAAAATGAGTTTTAAAATTGTATTTGATTATATTTTAACCAGAAGCGGCGTGGGGTGCGGGGCCGGGTTAGACGGGCTTCGCTCCTTGTTGGAGCGGCTGGGCAACCCGCAGGAGCGTTTTAAAATTATCCACGTGGCGGGCACCAACGGCAAAGGTTCCGTTTCTATTTTAACGGCGCGGGTCTTGCAAGAAGCCGGGTATAAAACCGGGCTCTTCGTGTCCCCTCATTTATGTGACCCGTGTGAACGCATCCAGGTAGACGGTGTGCCCGTTTCCAAACAGGAATTTACAGATGCCGTTCTTCAGGTATTTCAGGAAGAAGAACAAGAACTTAATTTTTTTGAAATTCTTACCGCCGCCGCTTTGTGCCATTTTGCCCGCGCGGGCGTGCAATATGCCGTGCTGGAAACCGGCCTGGGCGGGCGCAAAGACCCTACCAACGTATGCTCTCCCGCGGCGTGCGTAATCACCTCCATTGGGTTGGACCATATGCATTTGCTGGGGTCTTCCCTTTCCCAAATAGCGCGGGAAAAAGCCGGTATTATTAAGCCTGGCGTGCCTTGTTTTTCCGGCACGGTAAACCCGTCCGCGCGGGAAGAAATAAAAAAATCCGCCAAAGAAAAACAAGCCCCCCTGCATTTCATTTCCGAGGGAGAACCTTTTTATGAATACGCTTTTGATTTTGTGCAAAACCAAACCGTTTTGCGCACAAAAAACGGGCGGGAGTGGCCGCTGGGCGTTTTAGGCCAGCGGCAGGGCATTAACGCCTGCGTGGTGTATCAGCTGGCAAAATATTTAAAAATTAAAGATGACGCCATCGCCCGTGCGTTTGCCCGGGTGCGCTTGCCGGGGCGTTTTGAAGTGATTAACCGCGGCGGGCAAACTTTTGTGTTGGACGGGGCCCATAATGCCCAAGCGGTGGAACTGTTTTTGGAGTTTTTAGCCAAAACCCCCTACGCGCAGGATGCCACGCTTTTATGCGGGTTTATGAAAGATAAAGACTATAAAAAATTGTTGTCTTTGCTGTGCCCTCATTTTAAAGACATTATCATTACGGTTCCCAGCGTCAAGCGCGGTGCGGGTCAGAAAGAAGTGTTCCCCGCATTGCCCAGGGGGGTGAAAGTGCGCTTTTTTAAAGAGCCCTCCCGCGCCATTGCCGAAGCTTGCAAGGCCAAAAAAGTGGTGTGTACCGGTTCTTTTTATTTGGTGGGATTGCTGCGCCAGAAGCTGTTTGAACGCAATAAGAAATAAAAAATATTTCCCGTGTGAAAAAAGCGTGTTTTTTGCTTGACAGTTTTCTCGTATTGTGATTAAATTTATTGTACGTTCATTTTTCTTCTAGGGTTTAAACATGGCTTTTGATAGCGAGTTTGACGGACAAACGGATTTTTCAGATTTTTTGGAACGTTTCCGGTTGCAGGAATTGCCCCCGGCGGACTCCATGCCCCACCAAGATAAATTTGACGGCAAAAAACAGCTAAACGCCGCCAACCGTCAAGCCCAGTATAACCGTTCTTTTGAGAAGCTGGAAGAAAAAATCCACGAGCTGGAAGAACGTTTTGAAGCCTCCTCCTCCCAAAACGATAAAATTTTAACCGAATTGGCCCGCACCCGCGAGGCCGTTGAAAAACAAAAAGACAAAGACGCTTTTATTTCCGGTCTTGCCGATACGATTAACAGTTTAAAAGCCAGCGTGGAAACCCTTTCCAAGGCGCAAACGGCGCGCGTACTGGGATATACGGACACGGCCGTCAACCGCGGTTTTGACGATAAAGCCCCGGCGTTTCCTTCCGTAAACGCGGCGGACATTTCCAGCTTTGAGCCGGAAACCTACCGCATGCAGCAGGAAGAAAAAGCCCGCCGGGAACGGGAAGAAAAAGAACGCATTATTTCCAGCCTGCATCAAAAGGCTTCCCAGTTAAAGGCGGTCAACAGCGCTTTGGACAGAGAAATTAAAAAAGCGCAGCAAGAGAAGATGGACGCTCTTCGCAAATCGGCCGAGCAAGCCAAAGAAATTTTATCTTTGCGTGAGCAATTAACCGCGGCGGAAGAACGCTTTAAATCTTTTAATTTTGACGGACGCATCATTTCCATTAAGCAGCAGTACCAGCAAAAAGTAAGCAGTTTGGAAAACCAACTGCATGAAATTTCCAACGTCTGCATGAAGCAGGTGGAAGAGATAGAATCTTTAAAGGCGGAAAATTTAAAACTGCACGCCGTTACCAAAGAAAGAGAAGAACTGCTTGCCCGCTATGAAGCCAAAACCAAAGAGCTGGAAGATTTGAAAGCTTCCTTAAACGATTTGGAAACGGAATATGCGGACCAGTCCCGCCAGCAAATGTCCGTCTTTGGGGAACGCATCCGCACGCTGGAAGAAGAGCGCGACGATTTAGCCGCCCAGCTTGCCGCCGTGCAGGAAAAGGTGGACGCCGTCCTGCAGGAAAAACAACTGCTGGAAGCCAATTTTAAAGAATTGTTGGAAAAAATCAACAGCAATGACGCGGTAATAGAAGATTTAAAACGCAAAATTGAGGTGCTTACCGCCCAAAACGCCCACTTATCCGGCGAGCGGGACGCCCTGCAAACCGCCAACCAAGACTTGGCGCGCCAAACCGTTTCCCTGCATGAAAATAATGAAGCTTTGCTGCGGGACCAGGAATCTTTGCGCAAAGCCAATGAAGAGCTTTCCCGCAGAACGGACGAATTAAACGCCGCTAAAGAAGATTTAACCCGCCAAACGGTTTCTTTGCATGAAAATAACGAAGCCCTTTTGCGCAACCAACAGTCTTTGCGTTCCGTAAACGAAGAACTGGCCCGCAAAACGGAAGAATTAAACGCCGCTAATGAGGCCTTGCAGCAGGAACAGGCTTCCTTAACGCGGGAAAAAGAATTTTTAACCCTTCAAAAAGACAATTGGGCGCAGGAGCGTTCTTTGCTGGAACAGCAAAAACAAACCTTGGCGCAAGAAAAAGATTTACTACTTAAACAAAAAGACGTGCTGGAACAGGAAAAAGAAAAATTGACGGACGAAAACCGCCGCTTGCGTGAAGGGCAGTCTGCTTCGCCCGTGCCGCCGCCTGCTCCGCACCGGCCGCTTCCGCCGGAGGCGCCCTCGTTGGTGCAGCTGCACAAAAAGCCGTTGCCCGTCAAACCGGCGGCTCCCAAGGCGTTGCCTATTAACGAAGTCCCTGTAGAAGTGACTGAAACGTTTAAGCCCAAAGTGCGCAGCGAGGAAGACCTGCCGGAAATTAAAGTGGCCCAGCCCGTGGTGCAGGATGACTTTGACCCCGGGGAAGACTTTTTGGAAAAGACAGACAGCTTTATCGGACGAATGAAATGGTCCATCTTCCGGGAAGACAAATAACCGTTTTTTAAAAGCCTGATGAAAATCAGGCTTTTTATAAGGAGTTTTTAGCTATGCAAGTTTTAAAAATTGCCGTGTTGTACGGGGGAAAATCCACCGAGCATGAAGTTTCCGTACACAGCGCGCAGACCGTCTGCCGCTTATTGGCGGCCCAGCCGGATAAATATACCGTATTGCCCATTTTTATCAGCCGCAGCGGGGAATGGTTTTTACAAAAAGAATGCGGGGAACAAACCCCGCAGGACACCCCGCTCACCCCCGCCATTTTGCCGGACTGTAATTTAATCAGCCCGGACGGTTCCTTAAAATTAAAGGCGGACGCTTTTTTCCCCGTGCTTCACGGCACCAACGGGGAAGACGGCGTGGTGCAGGGACTTTTGGAAAGCCTAAACGCCCCTTATGTAGGCTGCGGTGTGTTGGCCTCGGCTATGGGAATGGATAAAGAAATATCCAAACTGGTGGCGGCCCAACACGGCGTGCCCGTACTGCCTTACCGCAAAATCCAGCGGGGGGAAAAGTATGACGTGGCCGCTTTGGAAAGTTGGGCGTCCGCCCAAGGCTACCCCGTGTTTGTAAAACCGATGAGCTTGGGTTCTTCGGTAGGGGTAACGAAGGTAAAAAATGCGCAGGGCTTGGTTCCGGCGATAGAAAAAGCGTTGGCCTTTGATGAATTTGTGTTGGTAGAAAAAGGAGTGGATAACGCGCGGGAAATTTTTTGCGCTTTATACGGCCAAGGGGGGAAAGCGGCGGCGTCTTCCTGCGGGGAATTGAAAACGCTTGCCCATGAATTTTTTGATTACGAAGCCAAGTATTTGGTGCAAGGCGGGTGCGAAACCCGCGTACCGGCCGATATTCCCCAGTCTATGCAGCAAAGCATGCAAAAAGACGCTTTAACGGTTTTTGGCGCGTTGCGCGCCAGCGGGTTGGCCCGGGTGGATTTTTTACTGGGGGAAGACGGCAAATATTATTTTTCTGAAATTAACACCCTGCCGGGTATGAGCGAGACCAGCCTTTTCCCGCAATTATTTGAAGCCAGCGGTTATAATTATGCCGCTATTTTGGACGGGCTGGTGCAAATTGCGCTGCGCGTACACCAAGAAAAAGCTTCTTTATTATTAAACAGGTAAGCAGGATGGAAAAAGCGTTTCTTTCTTTTTGGCGTTTAAGTGTTTGGCTGAAAGTTATTCTTTTTTTCTGCCTTTTTGGCGCTTTGGTAAATTTTGTATTGGTGTGTGAAGACTGGGTAAGCGGCGGCATATTGCTGCGCCTGCATTTAGGGTTTTTTATTTTATATGCGGGGCAGGTTGTTTTTATTATGCTGCGGGAACGGTTTGTATTTATATTGTCTTTATTGCAAGCCGTGCTGGCTTTGTGGACCAATGCGGATTTTACCTTTGCCCCCGTGCTTAGGCTTTTGGGACGGGTTTATTATTTATCCCACCAAATGAGCGTGCAGGAAATAAGCGTATATAAATATGTGTTTATTTCTTTGGCGTTTACGTTGGAATTGTTCAAAACGTATTTAATTTTTTATTTGGCACCGTCTTCTTTGGCAAAAAAGCAACAGCGTAAAGAAGCGTAAATACAATGTTTTGTTAATGCAAACCCCGCGTATGTATAACGCGGGGTATTTTTTGTTTAAGAAATGCAATTTAGACGCTAAACGTAAAATAGCAATGATTTTTCAAAAACGAGAGAAACCCCTTTTGCTTCTAAATCAAAAAACCCCGCCGGTTGGCGGGGTAAGTTTTATAAGTATCTCTGATAATAAACCTTGGGTGCAAGCCCGAAATGTTTTATTTATACTTGGAAACCACTTCTTGTTTTAATTCCAAAAACGTGCCGTTTTTAATGGCTTCCCTGGCGCGTTCCATTAAGCGTATTAAGAAGCGTATGTTGTGTATGGAAATTAAACGGTGGCTGGTAAGCTCCGCCGCGCGGAACAGGTGGCTGATGTACGCGCGGGAATAATGGCGGCAGGTGTAGCAGTCACACTGGGGGTCTAAGGGGCCGGTTTGCAGGCGAAACTCGGCGTTTTTAATGTTTAATTTGCCTTCGCTGGTCATTACTTGGCCGTTGCGCGCTACGCGGGTGGGCCATACGCAGTCAAACATGTCCACGCCGCGTTCAATGGAATTTAAAATTTCTATGGGCGTGCCCAGCCCCATAAAGTAACGGGGTTTGTTTTCGGGCAGCGCGTCCGTTACCGCGCTTACGGCGGCGTTCATTTGTTCCAGCGTTTCCCCCAAAGAAAGCCCGCCTATGCAATACCCGTGCGTACGCAGGGAGGCCATATGCTCGGCCGCTTCTTTGCGCAAATCCGGGTAAATGGAGCCTTGTATAATTCCAAACAGAAGGGAATTTCCTACCGTAAAAGAGCCGTCCGGGTTTTGGGTGATGTGTTGCTCGGCAATTTTTTTATGGTAGGCTTTTTCAGCGCGTTCGGCCCAGCGTTTGGTGATGTCCAACGCTTCGCGCGCGTCGTGCTTGGAGGGGTTTTTGGCGTGTATGCATACGTCCAGCATGGTCCAAATGTCAGAGCCTATTTGGCTTTCAAAATCTATTACGTTTTCAGGGGTGAACAGGTGTTTGCTTCCGTCATGGTGGGACTGGAAAGTAACCCCTTCTTCTTTAATTTTGCGAAATTTAGACAAACTGTATACCTGAAAGCCGCCGGAATCGGTCAGAATGCTTCTGTCCCAATTCATAAAGGGGTGAAGCCCGCCTAACGTTTCCAAGGTTTTGGTGCCGGGGCGCAAATACAGGTGGTAGGTGTTGGAAAGCAAACATTCCGCCCCCACGTTGCGCAAGTCTTCATCCGTCAGCGCTTTTACGCTGGCCTGGGTAGCCACCGGCATAAATACCGGGGTATGAACGGCGCCGTGTTTGGTATACAAAATACCGCTGCGGGCCTTGCAAGAAGGGTCTTTATGTAAAATTTGAAAGGGGGAAATAAGGGCCATATATTTATATTTTACCATATTCCGTATCGGGTTATCAGAAGGGACAAGGGGGCTAGTATTTAATTTTCATATAAAAACCTGCGGCGTTAAAATGCCGCAGGTTTGTTACGTAAAGGCGGTTGAGAAACTACAAAATCATCATGCTGTCCCCAAAAGAGTAGAAACGGTATTTTTTTTCTACGGCTTGCAGGTAGGCTTCGTAAATAAAGTCTTCCCCGGCAAAGGCGGATGTCATGCACAAGGGGGTGGAATCCGGAAAGTGAAAATTGGTGATTAAGCAGTCTATGGCTTTAAATTTGTATCCGGGGTAAATGAACAAGTCCGTCCATTTTTTGCCGCTGTGGGTGTGGCGGTTTTCGTCGGTAAAACTTTCCAGCGTGCGGGTGCTGGTTGTCCCTACGGAAAATACCCGCTTGCCGTTGGCGTGCGTTTGGTTTACCAGCTCCGCCGTTTGGGGGGATATTTCACCCAGTTCGGCCAGCATATGGTGTTCTTGCGGCTCGCCGCGCAGGGGTTTAAACGTTCCCCAGCCTACATGCAGGGTGATGTAGGCGATGTTTACCCCTTTGTCTTTTATTTTTTGTAATAGTTCCGGCGTAAAATGAAAGCCCGCCGTAGGCGCGGCGATGGAGCCCTCATACTTGGCGTATACGGTTTGATAACGTTCTTTATCGGTAGCTATGCTGGGGGTAAGGCCGCTGTGTTTGCGGGCTTTTTCTATGTACTGGGGAAGCGGCATAAGGCCATGGGCGTTGCAGAAGGGGAGGATGTCGTCCGTATTAAATTCCAGCACGGCTTCGTTATTTTCTGTTTTACCTAAAACTTTGGCGCTCAGCCCGTCGGAAAAATCCAGCGTAATGCCTTCTTTATAATCGCGCGTGAGCACCGCCCAGGTGCGGCTGTTTACCGTGGGGCGCACCAGCAGAATTTCCACCTTTCCGCCGGTGGGTTTATGCGCAAACAGTTTAGCCGGGAATACTTTGGTATTATTCATTACCAGGGTGTCGCCGGGGTTTAGGTATTCGTGTATATCCCTAAAAATGCGGTGTTCTATGGTGTGGGTATCCCGGTGCAGCACCATTTGGCGGGAACTGTCGCGCGGGGTGGCCGGCTGTTTGGCGATAAGCGGGTCCAAATCTAATTTTTTAAAACGTTCAAATGCCATATTTATAAATCCTCTACCTGGGTAATTTTAGCCCCGGGATAATATTTTTTTAAAATGTCTTTATAGTTTTTCCCGGCCTTAGCCATACCGTTGGCGCCGTCTTGGCACATGCCCACCCCGTGGCCGGAACCTCTGCCTTTAAACAAAACGTCTTTTTTGCGCAGGGACAGTTTGGTAATTTTACAGCTTTTTAACCCAAAGGCGGAGCGGAAGTTTCCGCATGCGACGGTTTTGCTTCCCTTTTGGGTGCGCACGGTAATGTTAGTAGCGCGCCCGGTTTTGGTTTTTCGGGCCACTTTAATGGATTTTAGTTTGCCTTTTAACCCCAAGGAGGCGGCGTAACTTTCCGCCTTGGCGCGGGGGACGGTTTGCTGCCAGGAATAATTTTTGGCGTGCTTGTCATAACCGCATTTGGCGCCGGAAAGGGGTTTAATGGCCTCGGCGCCGGGGCTCCAGCTGGTTACGCTGTCCGTCGCGCCGCCGCAGTTGCCGTGATAATAGGTATAAAATAATTTCCCTTCAAAAGTAAGAATTTGCCCGCGGGTTTTATCCACCGCGGTTTTTACGGAAGGATACACTTTGCCTGTTCCTTTATACACCTGGCTGCGTACGTCGTTATACAAATCAAAATAACGTTTGCCGGTGGTTTCCATGCTTTTTAAGGTAAATGTGCGGGCGGCTACGGCTTGGGCTTTTAAGGCCTCGGCGGGCCAGGTGTAGCTCATTTCATACGGAAGAACGCCGTAAAGGTAAGTTTCCAAAGGCACGTATTCCACTATGTGAAAGTAGTTCCCGTCCGGCACTAAATACATTTTGCCCGCGTAGGCGTTGCCGTTAAACGTAATGGTTTTGCCGGGGGCGGGTTCCAATATAATAGGCTGGGCGCTTTGCAGGGTGCCGGCTTGTACTTTGCCGCCGCCCAGCGCACGGGCGGACAATGTGCCCGCATTGGAAATTTTGTATCTTTTGGAACGGTCTTTGGTGTAAATATATAAAAGCCCGGAATGTTTAAAAGAGGCCGTTTTTTGTTTTTCAGCCAATAGTACGCGCACGGTAGTTTCTGGCCGGGCAGATTGCTGCCCTCCCGCATTGCGCACGGAAGGCGCCGCGCAGGCCGCCAATAACAGGCCGCCGCAAACAGCTGTCAACAAAAAAAGGATTTTGTTTTTCATGGTTAAAATAATAAGTCCGTTGCCGGTTTGCGGTTTAAGTGTTTATAGGCTTTGGGGGTGGCCACACGCCCGCGCGGGGTGCGCGCGATAAAGCCGGCCTTAATGAGATAAGGCTCTATGGCGTCCGTCAGCGTATCCACCGCTTCCGACACGGCAATAGCCAAATTTTCCACCCCTACCGGGCCGCCGTTAAAGCGGTCTATTAAAGCTTCTAAAATGCGTTTGTCCACGCTGTCTAAGCCTTCGTTGTCAATATCCAAAGAGTTCATAGCCAGGGTGGCGATTTCCTGCGTGATAACGCCCTGCCCTTTTACTTGGGCAAAATCCCGCGCGCGGCGCAGCAGGCGGTTGGCGATGCGCGGGGTGCCGCGGGAACGTTTGGCCAGTTCGGTCAGGCCCGCGCGGTCCGCCGCGATGTTTAATAACCGGGCGGAACGGGCCAAAATGTCCGTAATTTCAGAAATTTCATAAAAGCCCAGATTAAACACAATGCCAAAGCGGTCCCTTAACGGGCCGGTAAGCAGGCCGGAGCGCGTGGTGGCGCCCACCAAAGTAAATTTGGGTACGGCCAGTTTTAACGTGGTGGAACCCGGGCCTTTGCCGGTATTAATAAAGAAAGTAAAATCTTCCATGGCGGGGTAGAGGGCTTCTTCCACGGCGGGGTTTAGACGGTGTATTTCATCAATAAATAAAATATCCCCGTCAGAAAGTTCCGTGGTCAGCATGGCGGCCAAATCCCCGGGGCGGGCCAGCACCGGGCCGGAGGTAACTTTAATGTTTACGCCCATTTCTTTGGCTAAAATATTGGCCAAAGTGGTTTTGCCTAAACCGGGCGGGGCGTAAAAAAGGCAATGGTCCAGGGCTTCTTGGCGCGCGCGGGCGGCCTCTATAAACACGCGCAGGTTGGATTTTAAATTATCCTGCCCTACAAATTCGTCCAGCGTGCCCGGGCGCAGGGCCGCTTCCATGCCGCCGGCTTCTTCGCTTAATTGTTTAACGTCTAAAATATCGTTTTGGTTGCTCATTTTTTAAGTACCCGCAAAGCTTCTTTAATGATATTTTCTATCTTGTCATTTGGGTTAAGGCCCTGCGCGTATAATTTTTCTATCGCGCGGCGCGCCTCTGCGGCGGAATACCCCAGCGCGGACAAGGCTTCCAGCACGGGGGTCATGTAGGGGGCGTCGTCCAGCACTTTTATTTTGCTTTCACCTTGTACGGATACGGCGTCCATCTTGTCTTTTAAAGAGGTTATCAATTTCTCAGCTGTTTTGGCGGTGAAGCCAAAAATGCCTGTTAAAATTTTGGGGTCTTTGGAAACAATGGCTTTGTGAAAGTCCGCCACGCTGCGCAAGGCTTTGTTTAACAGTTCCAGCGCTTTTTTGGCCCCCGTGTTGGGAATAGCGGTTTTAAAAAGCGTCCAAAGTTCTTTGTCTTCTTTGGTTAAGAAGCCGTACAGTACGGTGCCGTCGTAGGGGGAAATGGATTCGGCTATATAAAGGGATATTTCTTTTCCCGCTTCTAATTCCAGCACGCAGGAATGGGCCATGTTGATTTCATATCCCACGGCCCCGCATAACAGGAGAACGCCGTCCTCCCGCACTTCCAAAACTTCCCCTCTTAAGTAGCCTATCATAATTTCATTTTAGCATATTGAAAAGTCCCACGCCTTTTACTTTTTGGCTGGTTTGTATATAAAGGGCTTGCTTTTTTTTGATAAATTTTGTTGAAAACAAAAATTTAATAAAAAAGAGGTAAAAATGAAAAACACGTTAAGAGGCCAATTTATGGCCTTATCTGTCAGGATGGGAAACAGATTAAGAGGTTTTACGTTAATAGAATTATTAGTGGTGGTGTTAATCATTGGCATATTGGCGGCGGTGGCTTTGCCCCAATATGAAAAAGCGGTAGCCAAAGCCCGCGCCTCGGAAGCAATTACTTTATACAAACAATTGGCCGATGCGGAGCGTTCTTACTATATTAGCCAACAATAAGTATAACCGTTCATTGGAGGTTTTGGATATTGAGTTGCCCAATATGGGGGGTAATTTTGGTTACGGATATAATAATTTCCGCGGCAAGCATATGCAATTTTATATAGAGGGGGGGTTTCAGCTACTGGTAAATTAATGGGAAAAGCTTACCCCATTAAAGCCACTGATACTGATAAGCAATTTGCTATTTTAATGACATTGACCCCGCCAGATGGAACTTTATTAATGTGGTGTACAGATAATTACGAACCCAATTATGGTTTTGGTGCCAGCGGTTGGAGTAATTTTGACGAAAATGCGGAAGCCTCTCCTTTATGCCGCGCTATCAGCGGCAGCAAAAACGGACAGATTATGTAATAGCTATTTAACAATTTTTTTAATTTGTTGTTCCCGGGCGGCCTTCAGCTTTTCTAAGAAGGCCGTCTTTACGTTTATCATGTTGTTAAGCGGGGCTGTTTTTAAGTGGCAGACGGCAATGGCTACGGCATCGGCCACGTCGTCCGGCTGGGGGGGCTTGTTTAAATTTAAGGTAAGCTGTACCATGCGCTGCACTTGTTTTTTGTCTGCCGCGCCGGTGCCGCATAACATCATTTTAACGCGCTTGGGGGGATAAAAAGTAATTTGTTTTTGCGCCTGTTCGCACGCCAGTAAAATTACGCCGCGCGTCATCACCGTATTGGCCATGGTAACGGCGCGTTTTAAAAAAAAGTTTTGCTCCATAGCTACTTGCTGGGGGGCGTATGTTTGCAAAATTTGCTGAAGCTGACGGAAAATATAGTCTAACCGGGCAGGCAGTTCTTGGCCGGCCTGGGTGTGTATCAGCCCGCAAGCCGTTAAAGACAAAACGGAACGGGCGTCTCTTGCAAGAACAGCCCATCCCGTTCTGTCTAAACCAGGGTCTATACCTAAAACGGTGGTTATTTTAGTGGTCAAGCGGCCTCTTATGCGTCTAATTTGGCGGCTACCGCTTCGTCAATGCTGGAGTTGTCGTACACGTTTTTGGTGTCGTCGTGGTCGTCTAAGGCTTCCAGCATTTTCATTAAGGTTTCGGCGGTGTGTTCGTCCGTGATATTTACTTCCGTATCGGGCAGCATGGATAAATCGGCCGATTCGGGCGTAATGCCTTTGGCTTCAATGGCTTTTTTAACAGCGTCCAAGGCGGCCATTTCCGGGGCGGTGATTACTTCATATACGTCTGCGGCGGTGCGTACGTCTTCGGCGCCGGCTTCCAAGGCTAAATCCATCAGTTCATCTTCGCCGATGTCTTCTTTCTTTACCACAATAAGCCCTTTGCTTTTAAACATATAGGATACACATCCCGCCGTGCCGATGGACCCGCCGTGGCTGGTGAAAATTTTGCGTATTTCGGAGAAAGTGCGGTTTTTATTGTCCGTGGTGCACTCCACAATAACCGCCACGGAACCGGGGCCGTAGCCTTCATAGGTGATTTCTTCATAAGAAACACCCGGCAGCTGACCGGTACCTTTCATAATGGCGCGTTTTACGTTGTCAGAAGGCATATTGGCGGCGCGGGCGTCGTCAATGGCTTTGCGCAAGCGGGGGTTTTGGTCCGGGTTGCCGCCGCTCATCTTGGCGGCGATGGTGATTTCTCTTAAAATTTTGGTAAATACTTTACCTTTTTTAGCGTCTACGAGGGCCTTTTTGTGTTTAATACCGGCCCAGTGTGAATGTCCACCCATAGGTATACTCCTTACAACAATTAAGATAATTCTATTCTAGCAAATTTTATTTGCCTAGGAATAGCCAGGGGGCAAAACCGCCTCTTGCGTATAGCCGGATTGACGCGTTTTGACAGTTTTTGCATACTTGGCTGATTATTGATACAATAACAAGCGGGGCCCCGTTAGCTCAACTGGATAGAGTACCGGTCTTCGGAACCGGTGGTATGGGTTCGAATCCCGTGCGGGGCAAATTTTCAGTACCGGAGAAGCTCTGAAGAGAGTTTGTCCGGTTTTTTGTCTAAAACTGAACCATTGGGCCTAAAGGAAAATTAGGCCTTTTGGCCCTTGCGCAAAAAAAGGTTTTAATAGAAAATTGAGAGTGAAGGAACTTTCTGTTTGATACTTTCTAACAAGGATTATATATATGAAAAACCAACCTGTATCTCTAGTAGAGCTGTCCCGCCGTTTCGTGTCTCTAATTCTAGCAGTAGTGATGATTTTTAACCTAACAGGCCAAGCCGCCGCCCAAGCTGTTTCCTCCTCCAAACATAAATTACCCATATCTTCTTCCGATTTAGAGAAACTACTACAAGAAAAAACTATTGCTGCCAGAGATAACACCTCTACCGCTATCACCGCTAAAACCAACACCTCCATTCGTCTTCAACGGCAGCTACAGCGTTTAAATCAAGAAAGAATCCAGAAAGATCCCGTCCTCAAACAGTTAGAAGAAATTAAAAACTTTTTTATTCCGCTCTTTTCTTTTTCAGGCACCAAAGAAGCCGCTTTTAAAACTTTTAAAGAACAAGATTCCAAATCCATTATAGAAGAAACAGAAAACATCCGCGCTTTTATTGAAGAAGAATATAATAAAACCTTAGACCTATTTAACGAAAAACTTTCCAAGCTGGAAGCCAAACAAATAGAATCCAGCACTCCGTCTGAACCAGAAACTGATTTACAAAAGCAAGAACGTGTTGCCTATATTAAAAAGGATATGGACGACTTGAAAGACAAGTATGTAAAGCAGTTAAATCTTTGGAAAAGAGAATCTTTGGCCCAGTTGGAAAAAGAGAAACAGGATGCTTTTTTAGGGGCTAAAGACCGCTATACCTCTTTCCAACAGCAGGCGGATGAATTGCGTGACCAAACTGTTTTACAAAAGAAACAGCAGCTCTTATCCTTATATGACAGCAACCCGGACAAGGCGCTTCCTTATCTGATTACGGTTGCCCCGCGGCTGTTGTCTTATCGTACCGCAAAAGGGGAAAGTTTCTTTAGTCAGAAAGAAAAAGATTTTTTGATGGATATCTTTATTAAAGATTTGTCTGTCAATGACGGCTGTCTAAACCCGAAATCCTCCTATTCTTGCGAGCGGGCGTTTTCTGCCTTATCCGGTTTAGGTATGGTGGGTGAGGGTAGTTTTAAAGCTTCTACGGCGGTGAGTGAATTTATAGAACGTCACTTGGACGTACCCGGCGCGGCCGGCCCGGTTTTATTGGCCGGGGCTTCCTCTTTATTGGCCATGGGGCAGGCTAAATCTGTAGGAGGGATTTTACACTCTGCCATTCAGAAAGAACACAATCCGGTGTTCCCGTTGTCTTTTGCGGAACTGCATGATTTTGCCCAATATGAACTAGCCGGCAACCAGCGCTATTTGGGTGATGTTTCTAAAAAGGCCCAGTTCAAAAGTGAGAACGGCTCTTACTCCAACGGTTGGGAAGAGCTGGCCTTAATGTTAGCGGCCGAAGGCAGCAAAGACAGCCTTCAAGTACTGCATAATTATGGGGTGGGCCGGTGTTTGGTTACCCAACGCGGGGAAGGATTTTATATTAATTGTGATACCATTTTGCCGTTTTTAGTTGGGGCTTTATTAAGCGGAAAAAGCGGGGCGGAAAAATACACCCCTTCCAATATTATTACCCAAGCTGGCCAATATTTTAGCAATGCCGGTTCTGGGAAAGGCGTCATTACCGTTTCCAAAGAAGAAGCTCAAAAAGGGGCTGATACGGTTGCGCAAAGCCGTCAAGCTTTGGCTGCTTTAAGCAAAAATACGGGTTTGCCGGCGGCGGCTATATTTTCCCGCTATTTATTCTTAAATACGATGGGTGATTTAAACGCCGATGAAGAAATGGCTTTGGATGACAAACTTTATGCCGCCTTTTCGGCTGCTGTAAAGGATATACATGTAGAACATGAGTATATGATTAGATCCTACGCCAGAAACAGCACTATATATACATTAAAGAAAAGCGCTTATTCCCGCAATAAATGGTGGGGTATTGGGGCTACTGCATGCGATGTGGGGTTATTGGTGTGGTTTGGGGTGGATATTGTGCGTAATTTGCCCAAAGCCGCCCGCTGGATGAAGATGATTGGTAACGGCGCATTGGCCGGAGTAGGCAGTTTGGCTGGCAAAACCCGCGTGCTGGGCCATTTAAAAAATATAGGGGACGCTGAACCTTTAACCACCGCATTGAGCGGGATTCGCCCTAACTGGACGCGCAACCTGAGTGCCAAGATATCCTCTCGCTTAGATGGCGTCATACAAGCGCAGGCCCCGTTGTTTGCGTCTGTTGAGTTTGCCCCCAGCAAGGTGCGCATGTATGCACGGGGATATGAGGCTTTGTCTCCCGCCCGCTTTGAAGCCGGGAAAATTGTTTTAGATAAAAATCTGTTTTCCTCCCCGGCGCAGGCGGCTGAGTTTGAGCAGGTTTTAGCCCAGACCTCTTCCCGCGTAAACGATCGGTTCATAAAAGAGGCTTTCTCCTTACAAAGCCGCTTGTTTGGTAAAAACGCTTTATACCGTAATTTATGGTTAGATGAATTGTACGCCGCGGTACCGGCCGGAGAAACCGCCTTTGCCACTACCCCGTACCAGCGCGCCATGTTTGAGCTGGCGGGTACTATTCGCGGCAATAAGGCGTTTACGGTGCCGCAAGCGCTTACCAAAACCGCTTCTTTAATGCCTGAGGGGAAAGTAAGTTTGTCAGCGGTGTCGCATAATTTGGCTATGGCGGGTATAGAAGCTCCCGCTGCCGTGGAAGAAACGTCTAAAATTTTAAAAAATGCCGTAAAATTGGCGGACCAGTCTTATCAATACCGTAACCGCAAATGGCGCCAATTCCTTAGTTTTGTTCCTTTTGGCAATGACGGCTATCATGCTTGGCGCGGAGACGCCGTATACCGCCAGATTTTGGGTAAAAAGGTAGGGGTGTTGGTGAATGAAAGCCCGCTTTTTACTCCCGAAGCTAAATTAAAACTGACCGATGTTTTGGCTTGGAATTTGCGCAGGGATTATTCCATCACCGCTCCTAAAGCGGCGCGTAGTTTGTCTGGTTCTGTGGTGCGCAAGCCGTCTGTAGAGTATGAAGCCCGCGCCGCCTTTGTGCGGGACGCAAAGGGTACGCATGCTTTACCCTTAACCCTGCGTATGGACCCGCGGTTGAACGGTGTGTCTGACCGGTTTTACCAACATATAGATTTTATACCTGAAAAAACAGGCGAGTATACCCTTTCCATGATTAATGCCGCCGGCGCTCCTTTTAAGCTGGAGAATTTTAAAATTATTGCCCGGCCCGGTGAATTGCCTAAACTGGCCCAAGCCATGGTAGGCGCTTCTGAGCCGCTTGCACTGACGATGTCTCCCTATGCCAAGCAAGGCTGGTTGGTGCGCAAATGGAACGGGGCGCGTAACTGGCTGGAAGGCTTTGATTGGTTCCCGCAGAGATGGCACCGCGGTACGGAACAAAAAGCGCTCTCTATGATGCTTAAAGACAACCGGCTGTTGGCTTCCCGCGTAGCTTTAACTGGGGATAAAGAAGAACGCTTTTCTTCTATGTTACAGGTATACCGCCAGTTAGACAACGGCGCCTTGCAGGAAGTACCTATGGTGATAAAGGCGGACCAATTTTTCAATATGGGTGCCCGGGGTGTAGACAAATTGGTATTGAATGCAAAGGGAGGTTTCTCCTTTTTCAATAAGAACAACCAAGCGGTAAATATCAAAAATCCGTTCTTCTTTGGTATTCCCAAAGGGGAAGCCGGGCATTTGGTCAATGCGCTTCGCAACAGTAAAGTGTCTACGCCTCTTTCTTTGGTGGTAGACGCCAAAAAAACCGGTTTGTGGCGTATGTATGTGGCTACGGGGCTGAGCTTAAGTTCCGCTTCCACGGGGTTATTATCTTCATTGGAAGAATTTTACCCCAGTAATAAGCCTTACGGCGCCAGCGATACCTCTAAAATGATGATTACGCTGTTCTTGCCGTTTGTGCCCTCTTTCTTTGCCCCGGTGTTTACTCCGTTTGTAAAACGCTACGGCGCTTTAGGGGTGACAAAAGCGGCTTTGGCTATCTCTTCTGCCGGTTTGGCGTTTCCGCTGTCGGCGGGGTTTGTGTGGAATACGCCCCAAAACAAAACTTCCAGCGAAAAGCCAGACGGCTTGCCCAGCTACTTATGGTTGTATCCTTCCGCTGCGGCTATTGGGTTGTCTTCCGCGTTGTTGCGCGCCAGCTTAAATACCCTGATTGGCAAAGCCAGCGGCAGCACGGGTTTGGTAAAGAGTATGTTGGCCAAAAACATTGGCTCTGCCGCGTTGTTAATTCCGCCGCTGGTGTTTGGCGGGTTGTATTCCGCCAACGGTGATGGCTTGGTTTCCAAGCCGCCCACATTTGCTTCTTCTTTCCCGGTGTTGGAAGCAGGGTCCGTAGCGGCCTTGTTGATTATGCATTCTTCCAGCATTAACCGCACCATTGGTATGGAAAAAGGCTTTAAGTTCTCTAAAGGGAAAGTCTGGCAGACTTTGAAGAAGGAATCCTTAGAGGCTTATCGGCTGGTTGCTAACCCCGCTATGGCGCCTATGATGGCCGGCGCGTTTATGCTTACGGGTTTTGAGTCTGCCGCCTATAACAAAGCAACCAACCAAATGTTAAAACCGGCCGCGCAGCAGTGGGCTTCTGCGGATATCTTTAACATTTCTGCCGGCAATTTAAATCAAGATCATCAAAAGAAAAACCTGACCGCTACCTTTACGGGTGGGGCGTTATTGGTGGCGCCGTTTATTGCCCGCTGGAAAGCAGGCCCTATTTTGAACCTGTTTGGTGCGGATGAAAAAGTGCGTTATACCAGAATGTTGCAATATTCCTTGCTTTCTTCTGCCATGGGCGGCGGGTTGCTGTTGTCTGTAGATAAAGACGCAAACGGCAATATGAACGCTTGGAACTGGAGCAAACTGATTGCCGGCGGCACTTTATTAGGGTTGGGTACGGCAAACGTGTTCCAATCTTTACAGAATTTGGCCACCGCACGGTATATGACCTCAAAAGAAGTGGAAGCCGTGGTAAATGCCGCTAAAGATTTAAAAGAGCAAAAACGCTTAAAAGACGGGTATAAAGCGGTTTCCCGCACGGTATTTTCCGCGGCTAACGTGGGTATGGCTCTTCCCCCGCTGGTAGTAAGTACGTCTATGGATATCATGAAGGACGAAAACCGCCCCGGCGGCCCGATGATTGTGGATGAGCAGGTTCCTACCTATTCGTTGGGTATGTCTTATGCGTTCTTAGGCGCCGGTGCGGCTATCACCATGAAGAGTTTAGGGGTGCTGGCTCCCGGCAAAGTAAAAAATATAATCAGGCCGTTGTCTTGGCCGGTGGGGGCGGATTTCTTATACAACAGTTGGAAAACCCCCACCTTACAACCGGTTAAGCTGCAGTTGCCTAATTTAGGCGTGGGTACCTATGCCAAGCCGTTGCCTCCTATACCGGCAATGCCCGCTGCGGTAAATAAATAAGTTGTATTCATTTTAAACGCCCCGGTAACCCCGGGGCGTTTTTATTTACATCAAACACAGTTTGCCGGGTGTTAGTGGAAAGAGAGTCTTGTTTGGCAGTAAAAATCTTGTTTTTTTAAATTTGTTTTGCGCAGGACAATCCTTTACACAAAGCCAGGTTTTGCAAGACGTTCCCAGGTAAGCAAAAGCATGTATGGAATTTAAGTAAACCGGGGCGAAATATATTTTTATAAGGGGAGTAATAAAAACCCCGGGCTTTGCCCCGGGGTTTTGGTTAGGCGGAATTAGTGAGATTTTTGTTTTAAAGAAACCGGCTCCGGGTGAATGGTTACAAAGGTTTCCGGTCCGAAACGTTTTAAAAGCGGCTTTTCCATTTGTTCGGTAATGGCGTGGGCTTGGGCCAGGGTCAGCTCGTCAGCCAAATACACGTGCATTTCAATAGCGCAGCGGCTGCCTATTTTGCGTGTTTTAATGTCATGCGCCCCTTGTACGCCGGGGATGTTTTTGCAAAGCAGGGCAATTTCTTCTTCCGCTTGTTCTCCCAGGCTTTGTTCTAACAGTTCGCTGACGGCGTCTTTAAAAATCTGCCAGGCGGCCTGAAAAATAAAAAAGCTTACCACAATGGCGGCCAGCGGGTCCAGCACCGTCCATTTATTGCCTAAAAAATAAGCGCCGGAAATACCTAACAACGTACCGATGGAGGACATCGCGTCCGAACGGTGGTGCCAGGCATTGGCTTCCAGCAGGCGGCTGTCCGTTAATTTGGCCGCGCGCAGCGTGTAGCGGTACAGCCATTCTTTTACGATAATGGAAATCCCCGCCATAATAAGCGCGATGGCGTGCGGGCGGGCGATGGGCAGGCCTTCCGTTAAGCTTATTATGGATAATACCCCGTTATATAAAATCTTGGCCCCCACGGCGCCTAATGCCAGGGCGATAAGCAGGGTGGCCAGCGTTTCAAAACGGCCGTGCCCGTAGGCATGGTCTTTATCTGCGGGGCGGCCTGAAAGGCGCACGCTGGCCAGTACAACAATATCCGTCAGCGAGTCTGATAAAGAGTGCACCGCGTCCGCCACCATAGCGGCGCTGCAGCCCACTATGCCGGCTAAAAATTTGAATGCGCACAGTACGGTGTTAATAATTAATCCTTGTACAGTTACCGCATTGGCTTTTTGAATTCGTTGGGAGGAATAAGTCATAGTATTTTTATTTTATCATTTTGAAAGTAAACATTTTTTATTACAAAGCGTGTTGATTTTTGCTATAAAATATAAATATGAAATCTATTAAGGCGGAGGGGCGCGCCAAATGCCCCAACCATTGTGAAGAATTTGACGTGGAGTATTGGTCCCTTGTCCGGGCGGACCAAGACCCTGATTTAAAAACGGCGGCCCTGGGAGGGGAGCTGAATTTAGTTTGCTGCCCGGAATGTAAGACTTTTTTTCATCATGACGGCAATTTAATTTATTTGGACGCTCCCAACGAGCTGATGATTTTTGTTTTTCCCCATACGGATAAAGACAAAGAAGCCGCCCTGGCCGCCAAGATGAAAGCAGATTACCAAACCATTAAGCAGGCTCTTTCCAAAACCATGCATTTGGATTATCCGCCGTTTTACGTCTTTGGCTTGGACGGTTTAAAACAAGTGCTGGAGCAAGAAGAAAAAACGCTTTTTGAGTCGGAAGTGGTGGCTGCGGCGGCCGCGGCGGCGGGTTGCAGTATTGTGCGTTTAAAACCCGGTTACGCACGGGAAAAACGCTTTCCGTTATATGTTCCGGCCCCTATGGGGGAAGGCGCAAACGCTTACGCCTTGGCCGCCCATAAAGTAATCAAGCAAGGGGTGCAGAGCCTGCTGCTGCAAAACTTTTTGGACCAAATGAGCCAGGAGGGGGCCGCCCTGCCTGTTTTAGCATGAGTAAAGATACAGTGTCTATTCCCAAGAAGCACAAAGAAGTGTTGCTTGCCATTGGCGCCTATGCCCAAAAATTGGGTACCAAGGCGTGGCTGGTGGGCGGCGCCGTGCGGGATTTTTATTTAAAAAAAGAAACCTTTGATATAGACATTACTTTTGAAGGCAATGTGGAGCCGCTTGCCAATTTATGCCTGCGCCGCTGGGGCGGGACCAAACATAAATTCACTCAATTCGGCACCTATCGGGTAGAGCTGGAAAGCGGGCTAAAGCTGGATTTGGTGCGCGCGCGCAAAGAAACTTATCCGCGCCCGGCCGCCCTGCCGGTGGTGGAGCCTTCTGTTATTAAGGACGATTTATTCCGCCGGGATTTTACCGTTAACGCTTGGGCCGTTAGTATTTGGCCGCAGGATTTTGCCGCTTCTTTTGACCCTTTTTCCGCCCGGCAGGATATAGACGCCGGCTTGGTGCGTGTGTTGCATGACAAAAGTTTTTTGGATGACCCCACCCGCCTTTTCCGCGCGCTTCGTTTCGCGGGGCGGTTCGGGTGGGAGTTGGCTCCTCAAACTAAAAAATTATTTAAAGAAGCCGTCTCCCAGCAATACCCGCTTTTGCTTACCCGGGAAAGAGTAAGCCGGGAATTTATTAAAATTTTAGAAGAACATAAACTTCAGCCTATTTTTACTTTACTTAATCAATACGCTTTGCTGGACTTTATTTACCCCGGCCTGGCCTGGACGGACAAACTGCTTAAAGCCAAAACCATGCCAGAACGTTTAGGGGTTTTGGTATGTTCTATGGATAAAAGCGGGGCGGCGTTTTTAAAATCCCTTCGTTTGCCTAAGGAGTTAACGCAAGAACTGCAAACCTTGTTGGAAGTGTTTGAAGCGCAGCGTGCGCCGCAATTTGCGCTGACGCCGCTGCAAAAAAATGTTTTGCGTATTCTTTACCCTCAGCTGCCGCCGTTTGCGTTGGAAAGTTGTTTTGTTAGAGGAAATGATTTAAAGAACCGCGGTTTTTGCGGCAGTAAAATTTCTTCGGCCTTGGAATATTGCTGTTCTCTGCAGTGGCGGGGGGAAGCGTCCAGCGCGCAGGAGGCACTGGATAAAGCCGAAAAATTGCCCAAAAAATAAAGCCCTTTACTGTTTGTTTTAATAAAAAAGCCATAAACCGTTTTGGTTTATGGCTTTTTGGTATGGGATAAAATTATTTTGCTTCATCTGATAAATGGCGGGATAAAAACCGGGCTAATGTTTCTCTTTCAATGGCGGAAGAACGGGGCATATATCCTACTGAAAAGGTAATTCTGTTTCCGCTGTGTATGCGCAAAGTTTGTAAAGAGGCGTAAATTTCTAGGCTGCGGTGTATATCTTCGCTGGGGCGTACGGAGAGCAACCTTTTGCTTTCCCCTTCCTGACACCAAAGCGCATAGATACCCGGCTGGTTAAGGGCCTGGCTGTAATGGGTAACAGGCTTTAATAGGCTATGAATGTCTGGTAACGTTTTTAGCGGCATACTTTGGCATGCCCCCTTGTTGCATTACGAATATTTAGTAAATATATTTAGTTTTTTAAGCGAAGTCAAGTGTTTTTTTGGTTTAGTTAAAAATATGGCCTGGCAAGGCGTTTATTTTCATTTCCTTAAAAGCTTTTGTTGCCAAAACAGCCGTGCAAGAGGGGGTATAAATTAGTAGAATTACCTATATATGGAAATCATTTTATATATACCCATTTTATTCTTTTCCATTGTCTTGCATGAGTTTGCCCACGGCTTAGTGGCTTACCGCATGGGGGATGACACCGCCTATCTTAGCGGGCGCCTTACTTTAAACCCCATTGCCCATGTGGATATAATAGGCACGCTGGCCGTACCTTTGTTTTGTTACATTTTTAGCATGCCGCTTTTTGGCTGGGCCAAGCCGGTGCCGGTTAATCCGCTGCGTCTGCCTTCGCCTAAACGGGATATGGGTAAAGTAGCCGCCGCCGGGCCGGCTGTTAATTTGTTGTTGGCTTTGGCGTTGGTAATCGTGATGAAGATTTTAGTTCTGTGGAGCGGGCAAACGCCAAAGCCCGGGGTGGAACAGGCTTTTGTGTTTTTGCAATACGGGGTGATGATTAATGTGTTGCTGGCCGTATTTAATTTAATGCCTATCCCGCCGTTGGACGGGGGCAATATTGTAACGGCCTTGCTTCCGCCGCGCGCCTCCATGCGTTACCAACTGTTTTTTGGGCGTTACGGCATGTATATTGTGCTGGCTTTAATTTTGACGGGAGGGGTAAAGTATTTCTTGCTTCCGCCCACTTATTTTATTTTAAATTTATTTAATAAGTTTTTAGCTTTATAGAGGTATTTTGTGTTATGACAAACAATAAAATTGTTGTTTCCGGCATGCGGCCTACAGGCCGGCTCCATTTAGGCAATTACCACGGGGCGTTAAAAAACTGGGTGGCGTTGCAGAAAGACTACCGTTGTTTTTTCTTCGTGGCGGATTTGCATGCGCTTACCACCGCCTATGACCATACCCAAAGTTTGGCCCACAACGGAGAAGACATGCTGATAGACTGGCTGACCGCCGGCTTAGACCCTAAACAAGCCACTATTTTTATCCAGTCTGACGTGCCGGAAGTAAGCGAATTAAACACCCTCCTGGGCATGATTACCCCTTTGGGCTGGCTGCTAAGAAACCCTACCTATAAAGACCAAATACAGGAACTGTTGGCGCGCAAATACGCCGGGCAGCTGGCCGGGGACGAAAACACCCCGCTGGCGGAACGCGTAAAGGGGCTTACGGACGAAGATATATCCTCCTTTGGTTTTTTGGGCTACCCAGTGTTGATGGCGGTGGATATTTTAATACACCGCGCGGAATTTGTGCCCGTAGGGCAGGACCAAACCGCCCATTTGGAAATAGCGCGCGACATCGCCCGCCGCTTTAAAGACATTTACGGGGAAGAAGTGTTTGTGGAACCCAAGCCGTTGTTTACCTCGGTGGCTAAAGTGCCGGGGCTGGACGGGCATAAAATGTCCAAATCTTACCACAACACCATTGAACTGGGGGAAGATGTAGACAGCGTACGCAAAAAAGTAATGTCTATGTATACGGACCCGAACAAGAAAAAAGCCAATGACCCCGCCAACCCGGACGGGTGCGTGGTATACGCTTTTCATAAAATATACAACCCCAACCACCAAACGCGCTGTGCGCAGTGCAAAGAGGGCGCCTTGGGGTGCGTGGCGTGCAAAAAAGAATTGTTTGCGTTAATGGAGCCGGAACTTTCGGCCTTTAACGAACGGCGCAAAATTTTTGAGGCGGACAAAGCCCAGCTGGCCCAAATGGTGGCGCAGGGGAAAGAGGCCGCCCGCGCCTCTGCCGCGCCGGTATTGTTGGCGGCTAAAAAAGCCATGCGGATTATAAAATGATAAGCCCGGCTCCCATCAACGTACACATTAATGTCTTTGAAGGCCCAATGGACCTGCTTTTGCATCTCATCAAAAAAGACAATTTGGACGTGTGCGACGTAAACATTGCGGAAATAACCAAACAATATTTGGATTATTTAAACGTAATGAAGGAGCTTAATTTAGAAGTGGCGGGAGAGTTTTTGGTTATGGCCAGCACGCTGATGCAAATCAAAGCCAAAACGTTGCTTCCCAGCCAGGCCCCCACTACGGAGGACGAAGGCCCCAACCCGGCCAAAGAATTAATTGCCAAGCTGGTGGAATACCAAAAGTATAAAGAAGCCAGCAAATTTTTGGAACAAAAGCACGAGGAATTAAAAGACCGGTTTTACCGCTGCGCCCCTATTTTTGACGACGGTGAAAAAATAATCAACCTGCAAATGTTTGATTTGCTTGCCGCCGTAAAACGCGCCTTTGACCGCTTGGACGAGCGCAAACGGGTGGAAATGCTGAAGATAGAGGAGTTCCCTATTGAAAGCAAAATGGAGAAGGTCATTTCCCTGCTTACCCGCCGGGAGTGGATACTGCTGGATGACATTTTTGTGGGGGAAACAAAAAAAAGGGGCATTATCACTTGCTTTATGGCGGTATTGGAACTGATGAAAATTAAAAAATTATTGGCCCGCCAAGACGCACGCGGCGGCGATATACGCATTTATTTAAATCCGGAAAATAAAGACAAAGATTTTAAAACCCTTATGCACGGGGAGGCCGCTTAATTATGCAAACGCAGGAAAGCCAAAACCAGACCCAGTTGGTGGAAACTACTGAGGACGCAAAAAAAATTATAGAAACCCTTTTGTTTATTACGGACAGGCCGGTAAAAGCGTCCCGCCTGGCGGACGTGGTGGAAACGCTCTCCACGGCCCAAGTGCTTGATATTATTAAAGAGCTAACCCAGGAATACGCCCAACAAGGCCGCGCCGTACAAATTGTGGAGGCGGCCGGCGGCTATCAAATGGCCACCAAGCCGGAGTACGGCCGCTGGGTGCGCAAGCTGTATAATGAAAAAATGACCACCAAGCTTTCCAACGCGGCGTTGGAAACATTGGCTATTATCGCTTACAAACAGCCTATTACCCGCGCGGAAATGGAAGCCATACGCGGGGTGGACGTAGCCGGCCCGCTGGAACGCCTGCTGGAGCGCGGCTTGGTGCGCGTGGTGGGCAAGAAAGACACCGTAGGCCGCCCGATGGTATATGGAACGACGGACGAATTTTTAAGAATGTTTGGCTTAAACAAAGTATCTGAACTGCCGGACCTGCAGGTTTTTGCCGCCAAGTCTTTGCATGAAAAACAGGCGGATTTGCCTTTTGAGGAAGCGCTTCCCCCGTTGGGTGAGCCGGCTATCATCCCTTTAGATGAATTGGACGATGCCGAAAAGCTGGAAGTGTTGGACGGCGGTGCGGACCCTTTCTTTACCCGCGCCTCTTATAATAAGACGGACGTAAACCAAGCCGGGCTGCCCGGTATGAAAGCTCCTTCCGTTGTACCGGAAACGCCGGCTTCGCAAGCGCCGGCGGATTTGCCGCAGCCTCCGGCACAGGAGCATCCCTCTTTACAAGCGCAGGCCCCGGCGGAAGAAGAATTAAGCCAAAAAGAGCTGGAACAACAGCTTACAGAACAAGCCTTAGAAATAGAAAACCGCCGGGAAGAACAAGCCCCCGTTTCCGGCGACGCAGAGGAGGATAACTAAATTATGAATATTGTTATGGCCGCCAGCGAGGCGTTCCCGTTTTGCAAAACGGGCGGATTGGCAGATGTGGTGGGCGCGCTAAGCCAACAGCTGGGTATGCGCAAAGGCAATAAAGTTATTTTATTTCTGCCCCATTACCGCAATATTACGCGCGTATCTTCTTTAAAAGTGGTGCCCGGGGTGTATTTAATCCCGATAGGGGACCATATAGAACAAGTCACTTTGTCTTATATTAACTGGGGTTCCGTTATTGTGTTTTTTATCGGAAACCGCAAATATTTTGACCGCCCTGAACTGTACAGAACCAAAAACGGGGAATACCCGGATAATGACGAACGCTTTATCCTGTTCTGCCGCGCCGTGTTGGAAGGCTGCAAATTTGTGGGTTTCCGCCCGGATATTATCCATTGCCATGACTGGCAAACCGGTCTTATCCCCGCCTATTTAAAAACCGTGTATAAGCTGGACGCTTTTTACACCCGCACCCGCAGTTTGTTTACCATTCACAATATTGCTTACCAGGGGCATTATCCGTATTCCACGTATGAAAAAGCCGGTTTTCACCCGGTGGACTATACGCCTGAAAAATTTGAATATTACGGCGGGATGAGTTTCTTAAAAAGCGGTTTGGTGTTTGCCGATAACATCAATACCGTCAGCCCTACCTATGCCAAAGAAGTGCAAAATGACCCGTCCAAGGGGTTTGGGCTGGAAGGCGTTCTGCGCCACCGCAGCAACAATTTCTGCGGCATTGTAAACGGCATTGATACCGAAATTTGGGACCCGGAAACCGACCCTATTTTGCCCGTAGGGTACGATTGTTTTGATTTCCCGCGCGGGAAAACCGCCTGCAAAATGCTTTTATTGCAGGAGTGCGGTTTGGAACAAAACCCGGATAAACCGGTAGTGGGTATCGTGTCGCGCTTAGATTACCAAAAAGGGTTGGATACGGTGGTAAACGTGATAGAACGCTACAAAGGCCGCGTATTGTTTACCGTACTGGGCGCGGGGGACCCCCGCCTGGAAAAAGCCTACCAAGCCTTGGCGCGCAATAATCCCACCTGTGTTGCCTACCGGGGTAAGCTGGACGAGGAACTGGCCCATAAAATTTACGCCGGGGCGGATTTGTTTTTAATGCCGTCTCGTTTTGAGCCGTGCGGCTTAAGCCAAATGATTGCCATGAAATACGGCACTTTGCCTATGGTTACGCAAGTAGGCGGCTTGGCGGATACGGTAACCGGCTTTCCCGCTTCCAACGCCACCGGGTTTTTTATTAACACATTGAGCGAGAACGGCATTGTTTCCACCTTGGAAACCGCTTTGCAGGTGTATGCGGACAAACCGGCGTGGACCAAGCTGGTTAAAAACGCCATGACGGCGGATAATTCTTGGGATAAATCCGCCCAGGAATACATAGATTTGTATAAAAGAACAGTAAATTAGGGGAGAACCTTCTATGAAGAAATGGATACTCGTTTTATTTGTTTGTTTCTTTGCTTTTGGCGCACAGGCCAAAACGGCTAAAAATTTGATATGGGTGATTGGGGACGGGATGGGCCCGTCCGCCATGGGGTTTTTTATGGAGGCCGTGCGCAACGGCCATAACCCGGCTTACCCGGATAAACAATCCTATTTGGAAAAATTCATCAACGCTTCAGACGTGGGTTTGTATTTTAACAACACGCACGTAAGCATTGTGACGGACTCGGCCGGCTCCGCCACGCAAATGGCTACGGGGCAGTTTTCTATACCGGATTACGTAGGGCAGGATTATTCCGGCCTGGACGTGAAAAATATTATGGAAGAGGCAAAGGAGCGCGGTTTGTCCGTAGGGGTTATTTCTGACGCGTATGTAACGGACGCTACCCCCGCCGGTTTTTTGTCCCACATGCGCAGCCGCAAACAAAAATATGACATTGCGCGGCAGATGATAGACTCCGGCGCGGACGTTATTTTGGGCGGCGGGCTTAAGTATTTTTCCAAGGGGGAAAATAAAAAGTTATTAAAAGAAGCCAAAAAGAAAGGCTACACCATTGTTAAAAACAAAAAACAGCTGGCCAACGCCAAAGGCAAAAAACTGTTGGGGTTGTTTTCCGATGAGGCCATGCCTTTTTATATAGAAAAAGATTTAAACCCCAATGTTCCCACGTTAAAAGACATGGCGCAGGCCGCACTGCGGATTCTGTCCCAAAATGAAAAGGGTTTTGTGTTAATGGTAGAAGCCGGAAAAATTGACTGGGCCCTGCACGAAAACGACGGCGGCGCTTCTTATTATGAAATGCTTTGTTTGGACGAAACCTTGCCCGTTTTAACCGCATTTGCCGATAAGAACGAGGATACCCTAATTTATTTAAATGCGGATCACGAAACCGGCGTTCCCGCTTTTTCCTACCGCCATTTGGATGAGGACCAAGTAAAACATAAAAACGCCCAGGGAGAAATGCTTTACGGCGGGGATACGGACTATATTGACTATAAAGAATTTGACAATTTAGCCAAACAGAGCCGTGTATTGTTTTACGTGAACGAAGATTTTAAAAAGCTTCCTAAAGAAAAACAAACCCCAGCCGCCATGCAGTCTATGATGGACAAAGCCTTAGGGTATCATATTGATTTGTCTTCTTTAAAGGACCCTACGGATTACGAGGCCGTCAAACAGCATATTAACCAAATAAAGGGGCTTAGCTGGAATACGGGTTCCCACACGTCCGGTATGCTGCTTGGCGTGGCGTACGGCGGGTATGACGGGTTTACCGGGGTATACCACAATACCCAGTTAAAAGACAAAATGAGCCGGGCCCTAGGGTGGACGCAGCTTCCCTCCGAAGAAGATGAGGACTAATTTATGGATGATTTTTTAGAGCCACAAAGACGCAAATCCAAACACGTTTTCCGTTTGTACCGCCGGGTGTTTACGCTTACTTTTGCGGTGGCGGTGCTGTTGCAGATTGTCAGCTTTATGCAGCTGCAGCTAAAGGATTATTTTACCCGTTTAGACAATGAATTTAAGGTTATTTTAACGGTGGACCCGGAAGTAAAAACCGAAGACCTGACCCAAATGGGGGAAAGCCTAAGCACCAAGGAAGACATTTTAGAAGTAAAATTATTTTCCCCGGCGGACGCGCTGGCCTCTTTGCAAAAAAAGAACCCCCAGCTTACAGAAGCGCTTTTACTAATGGGCAGAAATAAAATGCCGGCTTATTTTGAACTGAAGCTAAACTATAAAGCCGTTAACAACATAGGCCCGTTTGTAGATAACTTAGCCGCGGAATACCAAGGCTTATCCCCCAAATACAGCCCGCAGCACGCGCGCACTATTTTCTTGGCGGGGCTTTGCCTGCGCATTGTAAATATGGCTATGGTGTTTTCGCTTTTGCTGTTGGTGTTTTTTATGTTTTTGGTGGAGGCATACCCTTCCGTTTCGCGTCATATGGGGGCGGGGGTGTTTTCCGGGTTGCTGGCGGCGGGCGCGTCTTTGGTATTTATAGCGGCGTTGGTGTATCCGTCGGGTTATTTGCTGCCTGCGTTAAACGCGTTTACATCCGTAGGCAGACAGGTTGCTTTATTTATTTTATGCGGTTTACTAGGCTGGACGTTGACTAAATGGCAAAAATTTTAACTCTTTTTATCTTTTTGCTATGGGCGCCTTGCTTGTTTTCCAACGAAGCGGAAGACAAGCGAAAGGAGCTTGAGCGCCTAAAAAACCAGGCCGCCCAAAAAGAGAACGAGTTAAAAAAATACCGTGCGGAGGAACAAAAAATCGCGCGGGAAATTTCCGATTTGGATAAAAAACGCCGCGAGGCGGAGCGCAAAAAAAACCAGGTAGAGGCGGATATTTCTTATATAGAACAAACGCTTCTTTCCACCGCAGACAAGCTGGCTGTACTGGAAAAAAGCATGCCCATGTGGCAGCGCGCCGTATTGGACGAGCTGGACGAATACTACTTTACCCCGCGCTGTTATGAATGCCCGGAGGGCTACAGCCTGGAAGAGGAGATTTTTGTGGACCGCATGATTACCCACAAAGCCGCTTTCACCGCCGCCATGACGGAAGAACAAAAACAAACCGGCAAAAAAATTTCCAGCTATGAGCAGAAAAACAAACAGCTTCAGGCGCGCAGCTCCAAGCTGGAAGAGGAACGGGAGGTAATTTCCACCAATTTCCGCAAGAAAAAAACCGCACTGGACGTTACCAAACGCAAAGTGGAAGAAGTGCGCAAAGAAATTAACGAGCTAAACCGCTCCGCTGAAGAACTGAATGATTTGCTTGCCCAGTTTGAACGTTCCCGCAAAGAGAAAGCCGCCAAGGAAACGGCCGCCCAGCAAAAAACCGGCGGAGCCAAAAAAGCTGCTTCCGGCGGGCCTACTATTGATGTTGCTCCCCGTTCCCTGCCGTGGCCGGTGGAGGGGAAAGTATTAAGTAAATTTGGCAAAGAATACCGGGCGGATTTAAATACGTGGATTTTCCGCGAAGGGATTAAAATAGCGGCGGTGCGCGGTCAGTCCGTCCGCGCGGCGGAAAGCGGCAGCGTTATCTATGCGGGGCCGTTCCGTTCTTATGGAAATGTGGTCATTTTAGACCATGGAAAAGGCTTCTTCTCCATTTACGGGTTTTTGCTGGAGATACAGGTATCCGTGGGGGACAAACTGCCGCGCCAAGGGGTATTGGGCACGGCCGGGCCGGATACGCAAACCTCTTCCGGTACGGGCCGGTACGCGGTGTATTTTGAAATCCGCCAAGGGACGGAAGCCGTAGATCCTTTAAAATGGTTAAAATAAATTTAATGAGGTATTTATGAGAAATAAAAAAGTCAGCGCGTGGGCGATAGCCGCGGCAACATTATTTTTTGTGGGGACGCTGTTCCCATACGCTTATGCGGCGGCGGATGGCGGTTTGCGTAAAATACGTACGTTTGTAGACGTGTTGGAATACGTCAAAGAAAACTATGTGGAAAATACAGATACGGATAAGCTGATTACCGGCGCCATAAAAGGGGTGATTGGTGAGCTGGACGATTTTTCCCAATATTTAGAACCTAAAGACTATAAAGCGTTAAAGAATGACACCCGGGGTGATTTTGGCGGGGTAGGCATCCGCCTGCAAATGGTGGACGGGTATGTAACGGTTATGAGCCCCATGCCGGGCACCCCTGCTTTTAAGGCGGGCATTATGCCGGGGGACCGCATTTTGTTTGTGGATGACAAAGATATTTCCGATATGCGTTTGGACGACGCCGTGGACTTAATGCGCGGCGAAGTGGGCACCAAAGTAAAACTGACCATTCACCGCAAGGACTCTAAAACCGGCGAGTACAACACCAAGCTGGACGTTACTTTAAAACGCCAAAAAATTGTTCCGGAAGTGGTTTACCACCGCATGCTGCCGGACCATATCGGCTATATTTATGTGGTGGATTTTTCCGGCCACACCATGGAAGCGCTGAACGAAGCCTTGAAAGATTTGCAAAAACAAGGAATGAAATCTTTAGTGTTGGATTTGCGTTTCAACCCCGGCGGTCTATTAAACGGCGCGGTGGATATGGCCAAACTGTTTATGGGGCAAGAACAAATGATTGTATACACCAAAGGCCGCAAGCAGGAGTTCTACCAAGAATTTAAAACGGATAAGAAAGCCCCGTATGCGGATATACCTATGGTGGTATTGGTAAACCAAGGTTCCGCCAGCGCCAGTGAAATTGTATCCGGCGCGTTGCAGGACAATAAACGGGCCGTTATTGCGGGCCAGCGCACTTTTGGCAAAGCCAGCGTGCAGCAGGTGTTGCCGCTTTCCGGCGGGGCGGGTTTGCGTTTAACTATTGCCAAATATTATACGCCGTCCGGTAAACTGATTCAGCGTGATTACCGGGATAAATCCAAAGAAAACGAAGGCGGCATTTTCCCGGATATTGAAGTCGTGGTGGCGCCGGAAGAAGAAATAAAAGTATTTATGCAGTATAATAACGTAGTATATACCCCCGGCAAAAAACCGGTTATGCCGGAATTTAAGGAAAAAGACCCGGTGCTGGATAAAGCCGTAGCTTATTTAAAAGGGGAGCTGACCTTGGAACAAGCCAAGCAAGAGGCTCAGGCCGCCAAAGAAAAAAAGGAAGCGGCCAAATCCTCCGCCGGTAAAACCGCCAAGGCAAAAAAAGAAACAGAAAAAACAGGGGATACCGCTCCCGCACAAAAACAAAAGGACGAAAAACAAAATAAAGAAAAATCCGCTGATAAAGAAAGCAAATAAACAGGCGTAACATGAAAGAAAATTTTACTGTTTTAGGGATAGAATCCACGTGTGATGAAACGTCCGCCGCCGTATTGCGCGGGGGGAAGGAGTTATTGTCCAACGTGGTGTATTCCCAAATTGACGAACATAAAAAATACCACGGCGTCGTACCGGAGCTGGCCAGCCGGGCGCACGCGGCCAAAATAGCGGCCGTTATAGAAACGGCGCTGGGAGATTATAAAATAGACTGCGTGGCCTTTGCCAGCGGGCCTGGGCTGCCGGGCGGGCTGATGGTGGGGCGTGTGGCGGCGGAAACGCTGGCCGCGTTTAAAGGAGTGCCGCTGATTGGGGTAAACCATTTGGAAGGGCACCTGTTTGCCTGTGAATTTGAAGAAAACCGCGTGTGCCGCCCGCTGGAATTCCCACTAGTGGCGTTGGTGGTGTCCGGCGGGAATACGGAACTTTTATACGTAAAAGATTACGGCGTTTATAAGGAACTTGGCCGCACGCGAGACGATGCCGCCGGCGAAGCGTTTGACAAAGTGGCCAAACTGCTGGGGTTGCCCTATCCGGGCGGGCCGCAGGTTTCCAAACAAGCGTTGGCGGGCAATAAAAATGCAGTGCCTTTTCCGCGCCCGCTGCTGCCCGGCACGTGGGATTTTTCTTTCAGCGGGATAAAAACCGCCGTCAGCTATTATCTGCGGGACCATCAAAACGTAAGCGTGCCGGATGTGTGCGCCTCGTTTGAAACGGCGGTAGTGGAAACTTTAGTTACCAAAACCATTAAAGCTGCGCTAAAATATAAAGTAAAACAAATTGCGGTAGGCGGAGGCGTGGCGGGAAATACGCTGCTTAGGCAGATGATGGAAGAAAAGGGCAGAGAAGCCGGTTTAACGGTGCGGTTTGTGGAACGGAAGTTATCGTCGGACAATGCCGCCATGATAGCCCTTGCCGCCTATAAAAAGTTGCAGCGCGCACAGTCCGCCGGCAAAGAGCCTGAGTGGAATATAAATATTAATCCCAACATGAAAGTGCGCACCTGGAGATAATTTATGATTATTTGGGTCATGCCGGATTCCGGCTCCCGTACCAAAGAAGATTATGCCCGTTTAAGCGCTTTGTTCCAAAAAGAATATCCGGGCGTGGATATTACCGTGCGCGTTTTTACGCGCAATATATTGTGGCGCAAAATTTTTACTATTAAGAATCCCACTCCGGAAGAAGAAATCCCGGACGTAATCCAAATCCCGCATTATTGGACGGCCTTGTTAACCCGCGCCGGCGTGGCGGAAAACCTTTCCAAGCTGGACCCGGGCCTATCCTTAAACAATGCCTTGTTTCCGCTTAAGCCGCATTGTTACCTGCCGGGCACCAAAGACATTTATTCTTATCCCTGGTGGTTTGACATGAGCGCCTTGCATTACCGCGGGGACCATTTAAAACTTGTTTCCTCCAACCTGGAAGAAGACCTGTCCACTTGGGAGGGCCTGCTTCGCATTTGTGAAGCGTTAAAACAAACTTTTAAAGATAACCCGGGGTATTACCCCATGCAAAACAGCGATTGGCGCGGTTCTCTTTCCGTGCGCAGCGCTTTATGTGCCATTTGGGATAGAGGCAGTGACTTGATTACCCCGGATTTTAAACAAAGCTTGGTGCACACGGAACAGTTTAAAGCCGGTATAAAAGACTATGTAACCTTGGCTTTAAAAAATTATATGCCCATTTTGCGCGAACGCGGCAGCCTGGGCACCATGATTTCCGGCAAGGCAAGTATTTTGATGTCCCGCAAGCAAGGGGTAGCCAGTTTTGAAACCAAACGCGGCGTGCGCGTAAAAACGGTGCCGGTGCCCACTACGGGGAGTGTTTATTATTCGTACTTGTCCGGCATGAATTTAATGATTAACGTGCTGTCTAAGGAAAAAGAAAACGCCCTGGCTTTTATAAAATGGTGCGCCCGGGCGGACAACCAAATCCGCTATGCGGGCATGATGGAAGTTTTCCCGGCGTTTGAAGACTCTTTTGAACAGTTTATTTTTTCTTCCGCCCGCCGTTTGCAAACATACGGCAGTATTTTAGCGTCCGCCAAAACGCTGCCTAACATAACGGTAACGGGTACGGTGATTGAAATTTTAAATAAAATTTTAGCCGTCAGCGCTACGCAAATAGTGGAAGAACGTTTCACCATGGCCAGCCTGGACCGGGAGCTGGATAACGCTTCCAAAGAAATTGATTATTTGCTTTCCTTATATGAGGGGTAACATATGTTTGACAAAGAATCTTATACCCTATATAAATTTCATAAACAGCTAAACCAGTCCTTCCAAAACAAAAGGGAGCTGCTGGAGTGCGCCCTTCCGGCTTTGCGCAATTTGTTTAAGCTGGACCGGGTGTACTTTTTTGATTGGCAGCAAGACAGGGCCCTGTTATCGCTTAAAATGATGTGCAAGCAGGAATACTGTATGGATATGCAGGAAGACATATCCGTTATTAATGAGCCTATGTTTTTAAAAACCCTGCTGCGGGAAGGTTTTGTTGTCAGTACGGATTTAAGCTATCCCGCCGCCTATGTGTTGGTGCGCTGGCAGCGCCCGGCTATGTCTATCAGCGGGGAGGCGCTAAAAACTTATATGGAAGAGCGGGTAGGGGTAATACGCATGGAACGTTTCCGAAAGAACCGCGTGTTTACCGCTCAAGAGGAAAAACTGATTAAAGCCTTGGCGGAAGAAATTTCCCACAATTTGCGCAATACGGAAATTGACCAGGCCAAAAACCAGCGGCTGGCGGTTTCCACGGCCTTAAATCAGTTGGCCACTATTTTTGCCTCTTCCTTGCGTTTAAACGACGGCTTGGAACTGATTTTAAAAGGGGTGCAAAAGTATTTCCGCTTTGACCGCGTACGCCTGTATTTGACTAATTACGACGGCACTAAAATAAAATCCATTTTGGGGGCGGATATTTCCGGCCAGGTAACCGTGCAGGATGAAACGGCTTTAAAAGAGGGGGAAAAGGAACTGCTGCGTGAAGTGTTTGATTCCCCAAACACTTATACTTCCCGCAGAAGCGTTATTTATATTCCGCTTAAAGTGCAGAGAAACAAAGTGGGCTTTTTGACATTTGACAATTTGCTTTCCCGCCGGAAAATCGGTTATTTGGATTTTATTTCTTTAAAACAGTTTTCCACGCAGATAGCTTTGTCCATTGATAACGCCATGCTGTTTGAACGCGTGCAGGAACTGTCCAATTACGACGAACTGACCAAGCTTCCCGTGCGGCGTTTCTTTAATGAAAAATTTGCTGAAGAGCTGTACCGCTCCAAACGTTTTGATTTAATCATGTCTTTAATCATCTTGGATATTGATTTATTCAAACAGATTAACGACGGTTACGGCCACCAAATAGGGGACTGGGCCTTAAAAGAAGTGGCGCGCGTCATACGCACCAGTTTAAGACAGACGGACTTTCCTTGCCGCTTCGGCGGGGACGAGATGATTATTATGCTTCCGCGCACGAACGGAGAGGAAGCCAAAATCATTGCCAAACGGTTGCAGGAACGTATCCGCGCCATTACCATTCCCAGCCGCTATACGGAGGGGAAAGAAGTGCATTTAAGCATCAGCCAGGGGATATCCGTTTTTCCCATGGACGGGAAGGACGAATCCTCTTTGTTGGAGAAAGCGGACAAAGCCTTATACGCCGTAAAACAAGCCGGGCGCGGCTCTTTTGCGCTGTACCGCGATGTGGCGGGTGCGGAAGAATAACCCCGCCCATTTGGGGAGTATAAAACAGTTGACAAGAGCTCCAAAAGTTGCAAAAATTTATAAGAGCAGGCACGACGCGTATTTTTATATATAATATATTGTATGCGTTGGGCCGGCGCGTCGTATTATAAGCAGTTAATGCGCCGCAACAGATTTGGGATATATTCAATTAAATAATAGCCGGTTTAAGGTTATGGAAAATTGCACAATGAACACGATTATAAATAAAAATATGTGGAAATTTTTACTTGGTAAAGTGGCTTTTTTGGCGGCTTTGCCTTTGTTTTTTGTATTAACGGCCTCTCCCGTGTTTGGCCAAGCCCAGGCAGACGTAAAATTTGCCGGTGTTTTTTATCAAGATGGGGCTACGGATACAACAGACCAATACTGCGGGTGGGATGCAAATACCTTTTCTGGCAATTTGCAGACGGATCCATCTAACCGCAGTTTTGTAAGCACAAATATTAACAATTCCAACGGCTCTACGTATGCCGATCCGTGGGAAAATTCCGCCTTAATTGAATATGACCAGCCTTATCCCAGCCCTACACAGCAAAATAATTATCCTAACCAATGTTTAGGTTTGTGCATGACGGTATATTGCGCCAACAAACCGTTGGCCATGAGTACGTATTCCATTGCGTTTCCTTTGCAAACCATCAAATTTGATATTGTTAAGTACGAAAACGGCAAAAATATTGCCAGTTCCAGCGATACGCCGCCTATCCGCACTTTAACCATGTACCCTGGCGCCGGTGACAGCGGCACGGTGCAGGCAGAAGATTATATTTGCGGTTCTTACCATTGTTATGATGCTGCTAACGGTACCACTTGTCCGTCCGCTTTATATTATTGTAACGGACAGAGCTCAACCAGTTGGTGTGTGGCGGAGGGCGCTGCCAGCGGGCCTTCTCAATGCGGTACTGCGACAGCAGATCCTTCTTGTTTCCATTTCACCACACTAAACTGTGATAACAATAATCCACAAAATTGTTGCACCACTCAGTATGGCGGCACCACTGGGGCTACAAACTGTGTGATTTTTGATAATAACGGGAAAGAGTATGGCAGCCCGATGTCTTTCTGCGCCGGTTGGGACGGTTCTTTTGAAATCGGCGGTGAATTTGGCAAAATGAACGGCCAGTACGGTTTCCGCGCCACGGTACAGAGTGATGTGCCCGGCGATAACATAACCGTAGACAAAATTACCATTGATTCTTCTATTCCTTACCCGGGTGAAAACCAAATCCCCATACAGGTGGACGTAACCAACGTACACACCGTGCGCAGCACGCCTACCGTAGTGGGTGATATTACCTCTGTTTCCGCCCAGCCGTACACGTTGGCTTATCGGTTAAGTAAAGATTCTGATGTCCGCATAGCCATTTATGATGCGTCTACCTCTTCTGACAGTTCTTATACCGGCACGGCTAACCCGGAGGATTTAAATACTGATAACTTGCGCCGTCTGTTGGTGAATTGGCAGCCCCGCTTAGGCGAAGGGATGAAAGGCCAGTCTACCGATAAAATGTTGGTGGAATTTGACTCTTGGGACGGGCGCGACGACAGCGGCCGCTTGTTGCCGGCTGGTAACTATGTGGTGTCTATCCAGGCTAAATCTCAGGATGAATGGCCGGGGATTGACTTTTCCCGCGCGGTAACCCGCCAGCTTTCTTTAGACCCGCTCAAACTGACGGACGTGGTGGTTTCCGGCTTAAATAAACAGGCCACCGCTTACGCCACCATTAAATATGTACCTACGGAAGCTTCTAAAGTGTACTTCCAGGTGTACTCGCCCGGTACGCAGTTTGCCGAAGCAACCGGTACGGCAAGCGCTATTGAAACACCTCCCGCCGGTACGGGAACAGGGCCCGCTATTGAGGGCAATACAGGCTTCTTACTGTATTCTTCTGTGGAAGAACGCGGTTCCCGCGCTACTTATACTACGAAGTGGGACGGTACTTGTACTAATACAGCGGTGTGCCCTGTTTTGGGTTCGGGCACTGACCCCACCGCAATCCCGGCGTTGGATAATAAAACATTTAATTACGGCGCGCCGCTGCCGGATGGCAATTATGTATATGTATTGTGGGCGGAGATACCGTATCAAACCCCCTATACCAACGCGGCCGGGGTTACGTTTAATGCCGTCAAGACTGCGACCTATACAATAGGTACCATGCCGGTGGAACGCGGGTTGGTGGATATTACCATTCAGCCGGTCAGCTATTCCACGGTAGGTTCCAGCCCAACGGCTTATGGGTTAGATCCGTTCATATTCAAATACATTTTATCGCGTGATGCGGTGGCCGTAGCCAGCGTGCAGAACACGGCCGGCGTGACGGTTAAAATGCTCACGCCGGAAGAAGGCGCGTCCTCCGTATCCCAGCAAATTAATACCTTGAGTTGGGACGGGCGCGACGATGACGGCCGCATGGTGGGCCCGGGCACCTATGTGTTTGCGGTAACTTCCAAAGACGCCATGTTCCCGGAAGTGCAAACCACGGCAACGGCGGTCTTCCCGGTGGACTTGTACCACGTGGTTGACGTAGGCACAACGGACGTATATGGTGACAGTGAAGCAAAAGCCACCATCAGCTACTACCTGTCCAAAGCCATGAATGTTCAAGTGAATATTTATAATAAGGACGTGGTGATCCCGGTGAACAACACCTTGGTGGGCGGGGAAACTACTTCTTCTTCCGTAACGGGTCCCACCACGTCGTATGTACCTTCCGCCACGGTGGGTACAACGTATGACACCAAAACGGATTTTGAAAACAACATTACTACGGTAACCACTACGGAAAATGTAGTTGCCTTGGCTACGCAGGATGAATTAAATGCCCAGTGCCCCGGTATTACGGACCCGGACGAGCTGGCCACTTGCTATGCTGAAAACAAATATAAGGTGCAAACTACCGTTACTACCACCCAAAGCGTAATGTCAAATTGGCCTCCGCGCGTATGCGACCAGACCGATACGGACATTATGACCAGCGGATATGTGGATCCCGCCAAAGTGGCTGCGACCGGTATCAAATGTATTTACGTGAACGATACGTCGTTTACCAACTACCCGGCCAACCAAGACTATACGGCGTTGGATGTCCGTTTGCAGCCTATTAAAACGTTTGACGCCAGCTCCACCCGCCCGGGCGAAGGCGCCCGCATTGTGGAAGAATGGGACGCGCTGTATTTCTATAATCCGTCTTCTCCGCAGTGCCAAGGGGGCACGGATATCAAGGCTTGCGCCTATGAAATGGTGCCGGACGGACAATATCCGTTCTATATATCCGCCCGCTCCAACGAGCCCGTATCCCTGTACTATGCTGACCGGGCCTATACTGCGGCGGAGGACTCTACGGAGTTTGATTATGCCGTCAGCGAACCTTTTAAAACGCCGGGGGATGTACAACAGGTAGATTATATCTACGCCACGGAAAAACCCAATTCCCGCATTAATGTAACACGCGGGCCGGTGTTCTTCTTGGAAGGTTCCACGGCGGTGTATCCGAACCAGCCCCAGCTGTTCAACACCTCCAGCGGTACGGTGTTTGTGCCCCCGTATGAAATTAACTTTGCGGTGTCCCGCGCGGCCACGGTGGACGTGCAAATTGTTGCGCTGAAGCCCAACGTGTGCACCACTTCCGCCACGGACGGCGGCACCAAGAATAACGCGGTGGGTGACGTTTGCAAACACTTGGCTACTACTACCATTCTCAATACGGGTAATTTTGACGCCAATGCCATCCGCAAAGTGTATTGGGACGGCACGGACGATAACGGCTATTATGTGAAATCTGACATTTATGAGGTGCGCTTAATCGCCAAGAACTATCCGGATGCCAATTTGTATCAGGAAACGGTCAAGAGTTTAACGCTCAATGCGGAACTGCTTAAAGTGTTTGACTTGGCCGAGGTAGACGGCTATGCCCAATCCGTACGTAACCAAATTGTGCCGATTAGCTACCAGATTTCCGTACCTATGAAAGTAGCCATACAAATCTTTAAACCCGGCACCACCATTTACGATTACCAAAAAGGTACTTTGCGCAACCCCACCACGGGTAAAGAAGTGCAGGACATCCGCGAAGTATTAGTACGCGCCATTGTGGGTATCCGCCCTTCCACCACGCTTATTACCGAAGAGTGGGACGGCCGCGATTATGCCCAGCAGGAAGTGCCGGACGGCACCTATCCGTTCCGCTTTGTAACGGCCACCACCTCTGCTGATATTGACAGCATAACCGGTGAAATCTTACCGGGGGACGATGCCTCGTTAGACGCGGCGGATTGGAAGGTAAATTACGTGGCGGACGCTTACCAGTATCAAATGTTGCATAAAGCCACTATTGCGGTGGGTGACGGGCGCTTTGTGTGCGAAGATTGGGAAAAGACGGTATTCTTCTACCCGAACCCGCTTCGCCAAGCGTATGGTACCTTGGAAGTTACCAAGATGCCGGTGCCCGGCACCATGTCTATCAAGCTGTATACCTTAGCGGGCACTTTGATACGTGACAGCGGTTATACTTGCGTGGACGCTAATAACTATACCACCACCATGGGACAGACATTATCGTTCAGCCCGGATAATAATATTAGTGGTACCGCCTTGGCAGACGATTCCATTCCCAATGTGCGTAATGCGGCGCTTCGCTGCACGTGGGATAAAACCAACCAACACGGCAAGCAAGTAGCCCACGGCGTATACTTTGGTTTGGTGGACTTTAAAGCCCAAAACGGGCGTGAACATTGCCAAAAAGTGGTAAAGATTTTAATCCCATAAGGTAGAAAAGATTTATGAATATAAAAATAAAACTTTTAGCAGCTTGTTTAATTGCCGGTTTGGTGCATGTTCCGGCCTATGCCATTAATGAATGGGCCGGTACCAGCGGCAGCCAGTTTTTAAAGATTGACGCCGGCTCCCCGCGGGCCCAGGCCTTGGGTAATGCCTATGTGTCTGTAGCGGACGGGCCTGAGGCTTTGTTTTGGAACCCGGCCGGTGCGGCGTCTGCCACTTCGCGGGAGCTGCAGTTTTCTTACTTGGCCTATTTGCAGGGTTATAAAGCCCGCACATTGGCCTATTTGCAGCCCTTGGGAAAGACCATTTTAGGCGTTACGCTTAACTATATGGACATGGGCGGCTTTGATTACCGCGATGAATGGGGTAATTTGCAATGGTCTGGCGCCAACCCGGTGCAGAACTTTGTGGGTAGCGTTTCTTTGGCCCGCGGTTTCTTTAACCAAAAATTGCAAATCGGCGGTACGGCTAAGTACGTGAATGAAAAACTGGACACCAACCGCTATACCAGCGTAGGGTTTGACGTAGGAGCCAAACTCCGTTTGGTAAATTGGTTAGGTTTAGGCGGCGCCTTGGTAAACATTGGCGACCGGGAAGACATGCCCCAAGGCTTGCGTTTAGGGGCGGATATCAATACGCGCTACTTTACCATTTCCGGCGAATGGATGGATTATGAAGACGATGACTCCCGCTATGGTATTGGTTTAGAGGTGCACATACCGGAAGATCTGCTTTCCGTGGCCCGGTTTGATTTGCGCGTGGGGTATTATACGCGTGATAACACCGGTATTAGCGACAGCGAAACCTTAAAAAGCTTAGGGTTGGATGAAACCTCTAAAGTTTCTTTTGGTTTTGGTATTTACAGTTCTGAGCTGTTTGGCTACGGGGCGTCTATTGATTATGCCGTTACGCCGTTTGGGGCGCTGGGTACCTCGCAGCAGATAGCCATTGGTATACAGTTTTAATGTATGAAACAAGGAGAAGAAAAGCGTATAATTAAAGATAAAAAAGGGCAAACCGCCATTGAATATGTAATTACGGCGGCGGCGTTATTTAGTGCTTTTTTAGCGTTTTATGCGTTTTATTCTCATATAGTTCCCATGCAGTTTGAACAGGGGGCCAAAGTTATTTTAGAAGTATATGAAGCAAATTAGATTGATTTGTAAAATCAGGAGGAGCACATGAAGTTTATTATTGCCTTGGAAAATAAGCTGGAAGCCGTAAAGAATGCCGCCCTTTCTTGCTTAAAAAAGAAAGAAGGCCAGAACACCGTGGAATACATTTTGATGTTAGGTGTTGTGGTGGGTATTGCTCTTTTAGTGGGTACTTTGGTTAAAAAGATGATGCCTGAAGTGTTTGACAGCATCAAAGCCAAAATCTTGGGCGGCGTAAACAGCATTGAGTAGTTTTAAGGTGCAAAAATGAACCTTTTTCGTAGGAGGCGTGGTGGGCAGGTAACCGTGGAGTTGCTGTTAATATTGCCTATATTTATGCTGATGATTTTTTTCATCTTGGAATATGGCAATATTGCATACCACACGCTGTTGGCAAACCACGCTTCCTATGAATTTGCCCGCATAGGGGCTATGGTGGCAGTAAAAGAGCCCAGCGGAAAACCAAACAGTTGGACAGTGCAGCAAAAAATATCCCAGGCTAAACGCCGCGTATTTGGCGCGGCGGGAGACCGGATAAAAGTAAGTATAAAAATGGAGACAACGGGCCGGGACCCGTTTTATTCCCCGCATATTCATCAGGATATTGTGGTGGAATTAAAATATCCTATAAAGTTGCTTTTTCCCGGAAGCAGTTTTATTTTAGCCAGTAAACCTCGTAAAGAGGGAATACGTATAATAGAAACCGAGGCGCGCATGCCTGTGGAAAAGATGTATTTAAGTACGGATAAGAAATAGATTTTTATTTATAATTGACAGCGTTTTAAGGAGAATTTATGAAAAAAGGAGTATTTTTGCCGTTTATTGTGGCACTTGGCGCGGCATTAGTATATTTGTTGATTGTCAACAGCGCGTCCAGCAAATTGGAGAATGATAAAGTTATCAAACGTGTTTTTGTGCCTATCCGGGACATCAAAGAAAGGGAAGTGATTAAAAGGGATTCCATTAAATGGGTTCCCATACCGGCTAAATATGTACAAAAAGACGCGTTGACCTATTCTACCGATTCGGATTTCGCCTCCGTGGAAAATGCTGTTGCCCGTATTCAAATTCCCAAAGGGAACCAAATATCCAAGTATGCTATTACGGCTTTGTCTCCGGAAGCGGGTTTGTCCAGCAAAATACCTGCCAGAATGAGAGGGTTCATCATTCAGGTAGACGCTGCCTCCGCCGCTATGATTAAGCCGGATGACAATGTGGATATTTTATTAACTTTTACCGCTTTGATGAAAAACAATACCCAGCAGATGGTAACGGTTACTTTGTTGCAAAATATTAAAGTGTTAGGCGTTGGGGGAAATTTAGGCCAAGGCTTGGACGCAAAAAGCGCTGCCGGTTTGCAAAGCAAAGAGGAAGAAGCTGCCGCGTATACGGATAGTTCCACCCTGTCTTTGGCTCTTTCTCCGCGCGATGCGCAGTATTTGGCGTTGGCCAAACAACAAGGCACTATTTCCGTTATTTTGCGTTCTCCTGGTGACGGAACCAATTACTTAATGGAAATTGCAACCTTTGAAAAATTATTTCAGTAAATAGGAATCATCATGATAAAAATGAACTTTATTACTAGAATATCCGCAGCCGTGTTGGTGGTGGCCATGTTGGCCCCGTGTGCGTACGCAAAAAAGACCCGTTTGGTGTCCGTAAGTGCAGACGTGGTTGAAATTGCCGGCTCCATGAGCTCAGTTAAAGGTTTTGCGTGGAACCAAATCTTTGACTTTGAAGAGGCCGCCATCCCGGGTATTTTTTCACTGGGCGATTTTGAACGTAAAACGGCGGTGGCCACCCGTCTTAGACTGATGGAGAATGAGGGCCGCGCCCAAATTTTATCTAACCCTAAAATTGTCACCAGTTCCGGCAACCAGGCCAATATTTCCGTAGGGGGGCGTATTCCTTACCCTGTGGTGAACAGCCAAGGGGCCGTGGGTACGCAGATGGAAACGTATGGCGTATTGCTAAACGTAACCCCTACTATCATCCCCGAACGCGGCAATATTATTGACTTGCAGCTGGAATTGAAAGTATCCCAGCCGGACTATTCCCGCGCGATTATGATTGGTACCTCCACTTCTTACTCTATTTTGGAACGTTTGGTGCAAACCCATGTAGAGCTTAACAGCGGGGAAACCTTGGTTATCGGGGGCTTAAAAAGCAGCAGCCGCAACGTGTCGGAAGACCGGGTGCCGTTTTTAGGCCGTTTGCCTTTAATCGGGTTATTCTTTAAGAGCAAAGACGTAACGGAAGACCAACGTTCTTTGTTCCTGTTTGTAACGGTAGAGGTTGTTGAGTAACAATTATGGCTGAACAGGACCCTTCTTTAAAAACAGACGCTAAAATTATTACTTTCTCCGGCCCGAAAGAAGGGGCGGGGAAGACCACCCTCGTACTTAACTTAGCGTTAGGCTGGGCGGGTATTCAAAAAAGGCCTGTTCTTATTGTTCCGCTGGACCCGTTAGCCCGCCAAGAACATAGTTTTTATTTAAATATTAAAAAGCCGGTCAGCGTAGCGGATATTTTGCGCACGCTGGGCAACACGAATATTGCGGTAGTGGGGGGGCTTTTGCGCGGGAAAATTTCCATGTCCCAATGGGGGGTGGGCGTGTTGCCTTTGGGCAATACGCGCGCGCAAGTAGCCAGCATCAGCCCCAAGATTTTAATTCCTATTTTATCACGCCTTTCCCAAACGTTTGATATCTTTTTAGACGTGGATTCCAGTTTCCCCATGCAGGCGTTTGCGTTTGATATTTCTGACAAGATTTTTTGGGTCACGCACGCAACGCGTTCTCATTTAAACTCCACCATACAGCTTTTTAATGATTACAAAGAACAGCGTTACCCGCTGGAACGCATTAATGTTATTTGCAATTCTTATGATACCCCCGGCTCTATTCCTTATGAAGAAATGGAGCGGGTTTACACTTCGCTGTTGGGGCGCAATATTGATGTGTTTTTACCGTGGGACGAAGGCATTATGGCTTCGTCCAACCGCCGCGAAATAGAAATTATCGTTAACCCGCAGAGCGAATGGATAAAAGGCCTTCGTTTGCTTTTAGCCCAAATACGCGATTTAAAACCCGCCCCGAAAGACTGGGTGGCGGAAGTTTCTGATGAAGAATTTACCCAGGCCGCCAAAGAGATTTGGAGTCCGGTTTTATTCCAAAACAATGAAACCAAGGCGGAAAATTCTCATTTTGCGGTGGAAGGGGAGGACTCTTCCTCTTCCGCTAAGACGAAGATGTCTTTTTGGGATGATTTAAAGCAAAAAATCCATAAAGAGGTTGTCCGTACGCTGGAAATTGAGCATATTGTCGTCAGTGATGAAAGTTCCGCCAGCGAGCAGACCCGCAAGCGTGTGGCTGCTATTGTAGATGATATTTTGCAAAAGCAGCCCAACCTGCAATTTTCACGCGACCAGCGCGTACGTTTTAGTTCGGAATTGTTAGATGAAATTTTAGGTTTGGGGCCGCTTGAAAATTTAATGCGCGATCCAAGCGTTACCGAAATCATGGTAAATGCTTTTGATAAGATTTTCATCGAACAAAAAGGTAAATTAACGCTTACCAAATATAAATTCCGCAATAACGATCAGGTTGTTCAGGTAATTAAGCGTATTGTATCTCCTTTAGGGCGTCGTATTGACGAATCCGTCCCGCTGGTGGACGCGCGTTTAAAAGACGGTTCCCGTGTAAACGCCATTATTGCTCCGCTGGCGGTTTCCGGCCCTACGCTTACTATTCGTCGTTTCTCACAAAAGCCGTTTGGTCCGGAAGATTATTTCCGTTTTGGCACCATCAGCCGGGAATGTATGGATTTTTTGGAGAAATGCGTCCGCATCCGCAAGAACATTATTGTTTGCGGCGGTACGGGTACCGGTAAAACTACATTTTTAAACGCCTTATCCGGCTATATTGCCAACGATGAACGTATTATTACGGTGGAAGACACGGCCGAACTTCGTTTGCAGCAGCCGCACTGGGTGTCTTTGGAAAGCCGTCCGCCAAACGTGGAAGGCAAAGGGGCCATTACCATTCAAGATTTGGTAAAGAACTGTTTGCGTATGCGTCCGGACCGAATTGTAGTAGGGGAGTGCCGCGGCGGCGAAGCGTTGGACATGTTACAGGCCATGAATACCGGTCACGAAGGGTCTTTAACCACCATTCACGCCAATACGCCGCGCGACGGGCTGTCCCGCTTGGAAGCCATGTGCATGCAGACGGGTGCGGATTTGCCGATTTTTGCTATCCGGGAGATGATTTCTTCCGCCGTGAACATGATTGTACAGCTTTCCCGTTTTTCCGACGGGTCCAGAAAAGTAACCTATATTACGGAAATGACCGGTCAGAAGAATAATGAAATCCAGTCTGTGGACTTGTTCCGTTATGTACAAACCGGTGTGGACGAAAACGGAAAAGTGCAAGGTTTCTTTGCTCCTACGGGAAACATTCCTTCTTTCTTTAATGATTTTAAGGCAAAAGGGGTTCCCCTTCCGGAAGATATTTTTACTAAGAATGCGGTTCCGTTTGATGAAAGCGGCAAACCGATACTCTCCCCGGCGCAAGCGGCCAGCGGACCTGCGGTTCCGCCGCCTCCCCCGGCAGTGAAATAAAACGGAGTTTGAAATGAAGAAGAATTTTTTATTTTTTGCTTTGATTGCTGTTTTTTCCTTGGGCTTAGTTGGGGCTCCGGCGCCTGTATTGGCCCGGGGGTTGGGCAAAGCGGATAAGAACCGCATAGAATGCGCCAAAGAAAAAATGCGCATTTTGGCGGAAATGTTTGATGCAAAAGTTCCTCTTAACAAGAAAACGCAGGAATTGCCTTCTTCTTGCCCGAACGCCGGCACGGTGGTAAAGCCGCCTAAGTGGTTTGTGGAGGGGGAAGACGTAAAAACAAAAGACGCGAACGGGCAAATAGTAACCGTTCATAAAGAGCCGGAGCTGGACCGGATGGATAAGACCAAAGTGGTTTATATTCCCGGCGAAGGAACTTACAGCGAGGCGGATTTGTGGCGCCAGGCGTTTTCTAACGTTTATTTGTATTTGGACCGGGCGGCTATGTCTATGGACCCTTCTCAGCCTATTTCTATAGATCAGTTGGTGCGCGGTTATGTGGGGAACCGTATCAATTTAGTGGCTACGCTGGACCGCTTAAATAAAGATTTGTTGTTTGGTTCCAAACCTTTAATTATGAAAGACAGTATGGGCGGCCGCGGGCGCGCCATGCTGGCCACGTTAGAGTTAATTAATAATGAATTTTTCAGCACCATAGAATCTTTCTCCGCTCCTTCCAAAGAGCGGGATGATAAATACCGCAAAGCGGTTCAGGCGGTGGTGGTTTTCTCCAATCAGCTGTATGCGGAGTTTATGTCTAGCGCTATTCCTACTTTCCCGCCGGATCCTAAAGCCATACAAACGACAGCCGCTGACAAAATGATGTATTTGGTTATGCTGATTATTGGCAGTGCCTTGGCGGGTTTGGCGGTATTTTTATTTTTAGAGGTCAAACGGCAAAGCATTGAACTGATGATGGAAGATTACCGCGTAAAAAGTGTGGCTTGGGCGGAAGATTTTAACAGACAGTTTTTAACGATAGATATCCGGTATATTGTTTTTGGTACGATAGGCCTTTTTGCGTTGCTGGGGTTATTTGCGGGTTTTAGTATGGGCGGATTTGGCGGCTTATTTTCCTTTTTGGTGTTTGTGGGCATTGGGGTATTTGCCAGTATCCGTATGCCGGAAGCGGTGTTGGATTCCCTTAAAAAAGCGCGCGGGCGCAAAATTAATGCCCAGCTGATGGACGCGCTGATTTTACTTTCAAACTCGCTGCGTTCCGGTATGGATATTGTGCAGGGGTTTGAAAAAGTCTCTACGGAAATGCGCCCGCCCATTTCGGATGAATTTGGCCTGGTGATTAAAAATTATCAGTTGGGTACTCCTTTTGAAAAAGCGTTAGACGGCATGAACGACCGCATAGACAGCCGCATGTTAAGCTATATTATCAAAGCCATTGTTATTCAGCGGCAGGTCGGCGGTAACTTAACGGTTATTTTTGCCCGCTTGGTGGAAAATATCCGGGAAGAAAGCAAGCTGGAAGAAAAGCTGCAGGCTATGACGGCCCAGCAAAAAATCCAGGCCATTGTGGTTTGCGTAATGCCGTTTTTGATGATGGGCGTTATGTTTCTTTTCCGCCCGGGAGAAATGGTTTCTTTTTATGGCAGCCCGGGGGGTATGATGGTATTCTTTTTCTGTATTGTGTGGATTTCCATCGGCATGAAGATTATTAGAAAGATAGGCGAGGTGAAAGTATAATGGAAGTATCATTAGGTTTGCGCTTATTATTAGGCTTTTGTGCAATTATTGGCACCATCGCTTTATTTATCGGGGTGTTGGCGTTGCTGTCTCCTAAAGAAGAAAAAGAGGAGCTGGTGGACGTTGCCGTACGCCGTTTTAAATCCACGTCCAGTTTTTCCAAATTAAACCCGGATAAATTTTTTGACCGTTTGGCATTGTTTTTTCTGCATACTTTTCATTTGGAAAAATCGTTGGAAGAAATGCACCTGCAGCTGGGCAGCCCGGATACTCCGCAGCCGGTAGATATTTTGTATCTTAAAGTGGGGTTGGCTATCGCCTTTCCGGTAGGCGCTTTGATTATTTTCCAAAGTTTTTTGATAACGATAATAGCCTTTCCTGTAGGTTTTTATTTGCCGGACTTGATGTTAAAGAGTAAAATACAAAAACGTCAGGCGGAGATATTGGGTAACTTTTCTACCACGGTGGATTTGGCCGCTTTGATTATTGAGTCTGGTTTGGATTATTTAACCGCTTTTGAGCGTATTATTAAAATCGCCAAAGAAAAAACCGTTTTGGAAGAGGAATTAGAGAAAACCATTAATGAGATTAAATTAGGTTATTCACGGCGTGAAGCGCTGGACCGTTTTTCCGCTAGAACGGGGGTGCAGGAAATTCGCTCATTGGTGGGGCTGATTAAACAGTCCGATGAATTAGGTACCAGCTTGGTGGATTTGCTGCGCAACTTTTCTACGGACTTACGCTCTCGTCGTTTAAGCCTGGCGGAAAAGTTAGCGGCGCAAGCGTCTACCAAGATGTTGTTTCCGTTGTTTTTCTTTATTTTCCCGACGATTTTTATTTTAATTCTTGCCCCCATGGTGAAAGGCCTACTGGCGGGCGGGCTTAGTTTTTAAAGAGGATATCTTATGAAAAAATATTTTTTATTGGTTTTGTGTGCTGCAGTGGCGTTTCCAACAATAGCCGCTCCGGTTTTGCGGGAAATTCCGGTTCGCCAACATGGTAAGGAAGCCGGCATGCTGTTGGATTTAAGCAAGATTTCCTTAGGAACCTTAAATGATGTGGAAGAACGCAAACAATACCTTTCTACCGTTCAGTTGGAAAAGCAGCGTATTCAAAATTATACCTTGCGTATGGTATATGAAAACGCGTATCAATTATATAAACAGGGGGACTACCAGCGCGCACAGGAATTGGCCCAAACCATTTTAAGCATTGACCCAAACTTTACCCAGGCCCAAACTTTGGCGTTGCAAGCCAATCATATGGGGACTTACGGTACGGTGTCAGAGTCCCAAGTAATAGAGGCTAAATTTCAAGAGGCCCTGCGTTTATATGACAGCGGACGCCTGGTAGAGGCAAACCAAAAATTAGACGAAATTTTAACCATTCGCCCCGGAAACAGCAAAGCGATGACTTGGAAACGTAAAATCACCGCTGACATTGCGGGCGAATATGTACGCCGCGGCGACAGGGCTTATGACGCGGGAGACTATCAAAAAGCGTTGGATAATTGGTATAACGCACTCATGATTCGCAAAGAGGACGCCAGCTTGGTGACGAAGATTTCCCAAACGGAAAACGTGGTGCGCAAGCAACAGGTACAGGAATATATGGAAAAGGCCATGGCCTATTATAACCAAGGCCAATACGTGGAAGCTTACTCTGTATTTGAACGGATTATGAAAATCCAGCCGGGCGATCAGCGCGTACAAAAATACATGATGCAGCTGAAAGATGAGATTTATAACGGTTATGCCAATGCGGGCAGCAAAGCGTATGGCGGCGGAAAGTACGATTCCGCCATCGCTTATTGGACGAAAGCCAAAAAGTGGGGTTCCAATACGGCGGAGATGGATTCTTGGATTAAGAAAGCCCGCAACGCCAAAGAAAACGCTTTGCGTATTGCCCAAGAAAAGAAGTTCCGCTCTGTAAAACGCACGAAGGACGCCCAGGGCAATATTGTGGAAGAGGTGATTGAATCCACTTCTGTTACTACCCAGCCGGAAGTAAAGCCGGAACCGGCGGAGCCCTTGCCTGAAACGGTGGGCGTAAATGAAACTTTGCCAGAATTGGCTCCTACCACGGGCCAGGTATCGGAAGAAGCGCGGGCGGCTTCCCGTCAGAAATACGTAGAAGGGTTGGACGCTTTTACTCAGGATGATTACGAGCGGGCCCGCGCCGCATGGGTGCAGGCCGTGCAGTTAGACCCGGGCAACTCCGATGCGGCCATCGGCTTGCAGAAAGTGGAAGAGTTAACCGGTATACGTTAATAAAGAGGATTTGAAATTATGAAATTGACTCCTAAGTGGATATTGTGGTTTGCACTGGTATCATTGTATGCGGCGGTGTTTGGCGGGCTGGTGTATTACAATATGTTCAAATTCGTCTTTGATAAAAAATTGCAAAATGAAATGGTGGAAATGGTTCGCTTTCGCGCTCCCCGGTTGGTAACGGCCCTGGCTTCGCGCCCTAAAGGGCCGGTAACGTTTGTGGAAGCGGATATCATGAAATCCTGGAAGAATAATGATGACCGTATCAAGGATTTGATTTATTTTAACTATGACGGTTCCATCCGCTGGCATGAAAATACGCAGTTTTTGGGCAAATCATATTCTGATTTTAACGCTACGGTAGGTTTTCCCACCAGCGCCGTGGTTTACGCCATTAATGAACGTTCCCCCAAAGCCATTATGTATGATGACGGAAATACCTATGATATGGCTATTCCGTTATTGGCAAAAGATACGGTGGCAGGGGTTGTTAACGTAGCCGTTTCCCGCGCCAGCGCCAAAGAGCTGATACATTCCGCCATGGTGCGTTATACCATTGGTGTGTTTTTTATGATATTGCTTATTGGCGGCGTATTGTATTTGTTTATGCTGCTTAAGATTTTGCGCCCGTTGGACAGTTTAAAAGATGCGGTGGATGCTGTTTCTTTAAATACGTTGACGCTTTCTTTCCCGGCCCGCGGTGATGAAATTGGCGACGTGGCCAAAGCGATAGATAATTTGTTGTTAAAAATACGGGAAGACATCAAAAGCTTGGAAAATGTGGAAATTATGTCTTTGGAAAAAGAACGCAAATGGTGGAAAACCATTTTGGCCGTTACAGTTCCTAAAGGCTCCCGGGCGTTGGTGATAGATGAGAATAACAATATTTTATACACCAATTTTGAATTGAACAGTAAAAAATCTGGACCTGTACATTTGTTGGATATTTTTGACGGACGCCAGCAGAATATTATTCAAGTGGTAGGGGAAGCGTTGGAAAACCCCACCAAAGTTTTGCGCGGCACAGTGATTAATAAAAATGTACAATGTTTAGTGAAGGCCGTACAATTACCGGATGATGCCGGTAAAAACCGCATGGTTTTGGTGTTGGAACCGGAGAAGTAGCCGGGTTTCATTTAGGGAGAGTTTATGAGAGTAGAAATAAAAAAGATAGCAATCGGCAACGTTATTTTTTCCGCCTTTCCGGTAGCGGTATTTGCGGTGATGTTAATTACCGCGTTGTTAGAACTGTTTAATCCGGACGGAGCTATCACGCTGGATTATATTATGACTTTAATTATGCGTTCCATTCAAGGCACTTTGCTTGCATTGGTAAGCGTGGTGTTCTTTTTATTGGCGTATAATATTTTGTGCGCTGTGGGGATTCGCGGCGTAAGGGTAGAATTAGAAGACAAATAAACAGGAGATTACAGACAATGAAAAAAATATTAACAGTATTGTTGGCTTTTGCTGTGGCCGGCGTTGCTTTTGCCGCAACGGCTAAGACCGCCAAAACGGCTAAGGCTGATAAAAAACAAACGGCTGAGTTCATTATCATTGAGGCGCAAGATTATAACGCCGGGAAAGAAGATCCTCAGCTTACCGAGGGGATTGCCCAGTTTTTAGGTATGGAGCCTAAAGTAACCAAAGTAACGGTTGAAGAAGCTAAAAAAGATCCTAAACTGGCAGAAATGGATTATTCCTTTTTACCTTTGTATTTAATTAAAAAGACGGATGCCATTAAAGAAAAACTGGCGCAGCATATTCAATATGGTGTAGCTATTGAAAAAGATGAATTTATTGCTTTGCCCAAGCAAACCCGCCAAGGCGTATTGCCGGAAAAAGAAGCCAAACCGGGCGTGTTGGAACTTTTTGTAATGTCTCAATGCCCTTATGGCGCCATGGCTGAAAATAAAATTATTGAAGCCCAAAAAGCGGGCAAATTGCCGGAAGGCAAAGATATTCGCGTGCGCTATATCGTAAATTACAGCGACAAAGACGGTTTTTCCAGCTTGCATGGTTCCGCCGAATGGGAAGAAAACATCCGCCAGCTGTTAATTGCCAAATACTATCCTAAAAAATTCTGGAAATATTTGGAAATCCGCAACAAAGACTACCGCTCCAGCCGCTGGGATAAAGCCATGGAAGAAGCGGGCATTAACAGCAAAAAAATCATGAAAAAATTTGATACGGAAGGGGTGGAATTATTAAAGCAAGAAGCTAAGTATACCGAAGAGTACGGCGTTAACGCTTCTCCTTCTTTCTTGTGGGAAGGAAAAGTGGTGTTGGATTTTGGCGGCGTAGCTGAATTGGAAGGGTTTGAGTTTATGAACCCGAGCGCCCCTGCCGCCAATGGGCAAGCTGTTCCTGCCGGAAGCTGCTAAAAAGCGTGCAGAACTAATCATTTAGTTTCTATAATAAAAGCGGGGGCTGGTTTGCCAGTCCCCGCTTTCCCTTAGATAAAACGGAAGGGCTCTCATGGTGAAATATAAGCTGGGTGGTTTATTTCCTAAAGCGTTATTGGTTTTAAGCATTGTATCCATTGTGCCTATTTTTATTATTGGATACCATGTGTTGGGGGTAAACAACCGTTTATTAAATAATGAACTTTTGGAAAAGCAACAGGCGGTTGCCAGCCGCTTGGTGTCTATTTTGCGCAATAACGTAACGCGCCGGGCGAATGTTTTTTCCATTTTTACTGATTTACATACCGATTTTGGCGGCCACCGTTTTATAGACCAAACCGATATAGATTACTTGCGTGAACGCAACCCGGGTATTACTCATATTTCTGTTTTAAACAGTAATGGGCAGCAGTTGTTTTATTCCAGCGACGCAGCCAGCCGGTTTAGTTACGCGGCCGAACTGGATAACATTTTAACCACTTGTGTAATGAATGGACAGGCTTATGTTGGCTCTGTTAAGCGGGCGGACGGAAAGATGTCTGCCTTAATGGCTTTTCCCATTCGGGAACATTTAGACGACAAAGAAGTGACGGGCGTCATGGTGGTGGAGTTGGATTTAAGTGATTTGGGGGGAAGTTTATTATCGGCATTTCCACAGGACATGCAGGTATTGGTATTTGCTTCCGATGGAACGATTATTTCTTATTCCGGGGCTCCGCATGGGTTGGCGCTGGAGGCGCAGCCGTCGTTGCGGGAAAAAGCTTTATATATAGAACGCCAGCTGGGGGCACGGCGCTCCGGGGAAATTGTCATGCCGGACGGAGAGCATATGTTGGTGGCCTCGGCGGAGGTTGCCCAAGCGCATTGGACGGTATTTGTTATGCAGCCGGCGGACCAGCCCACCGCTTTGTTATTGGAAGACACCTTTAGTTCTTTAGTGGATTTACTGGTTATTGTGATAGGAATGATATTGTTTGTAGTCATTGTAAGTTATTTGGTTATTATTCCTATTACCCGCCCGTTAGGGCGTTTGCAGGCGGCGGCTATCCGTTTGCGGGAAGAGGATAATTATATCCCTACCCAAGCCGATGTGGAAATTCCCAATAATGAAATTGGTGATTTGGCCAGCGTATTTTTAGACATGGCCGCCACGTTAAGGCAGCGCAAAGAAGAAGTGTTGAAATCCCAGCAAGAGCTGGCTTTAATGAACCGCACGTTAGAAAAACGCGTGGAGGAACGCACCCGGGAATTAAAAGAAACCACGCGTGAGTTAGTAAAAACAGAACGTTTGGCGGCTATTGGGCAAATGGCCTCCATTATCAGCCACGAGATTCGCAATCCGCTGGCGGTGATCAGTAATGCCACGCGCCTGATTAAAACGATTGTTTCCCCCAAGGAGCCCAAACTAATCAAACAATTCGGCATTATTGATTCAGAGATTAAACAGGCCAGCAGTATTATTAGCGAAGTATTGGGTTATGCCCGCAGCCGGGAACTTATTTTAACGGCTATAGATTTAAACAGCTATTTAAAAGAAATTATTCTTTCTTTTCCAGTAAATAGCAGCGTGCGTATCAAAGAGGCTTTGGATGCGGAAAGCGTGCGTGTTAAAATAGATGCCGAGGAGATAAAACAGGCTATTCGCAATTTAATATCCAATGCGGCCGAAGCCATGCAGGAAAAGGGAACCATTACGGTGGGCACCAAAGTAGGCAAGCAGGTGGTGTGTATTTTTATACAAGACGAAGGGCCTGGGATTAGCCCAGAGTTAAGAAATAAAATCTTCTCCCCGTTTTTTACTACTAAGGCGCGGGGTACCGGGTTAGGCTTGGCCGTGGTTGGAAAGGCGGTGGCCCGCCATAAAGGTAAAATTTTTATTAACAGCCAGGAAGGAAAAGGAACGTGTTTTGAGCTTTATTTGAGAATTTATAAAAAACCAGGAGATACCAGTTATGGATAAAGAAGCAAAGATTTTAGTGGTAGACGATGATAACAATTTACGCGAAACCATGGTGGATTTGCTGGAAATTGAAGGCTATAAGGTATATCAAGCCGGCGACGCCAAGGAATGTTTGGATATTTGCGCCAATGAATTTTTTAACGTTATTTTAATGGACTATAACCTGCCTGATGAAACCGGGCTGGATTTGATACGCAAAATCCGCGCGTTTAACCAAGATTCCCAAATTATTATGATTACCGCTTACGCTTCTTTAAACGCTATTATGGAAGCCATGCAGGAATCCGTTTATGATTTTCTGGTTAAACCGGTGGATTTTGACTATTTAAAACGCACCATTTCCCGCGCGTTGGATAAATATCTTTTGGAACAAAGCAACAAAGAATTATTGGTGCAGCTCAAGCAACGTAATGAAGATTTAGACCGGCTGAACAATATGAAGTCTAAATTCTTTTCTATCGTGTCGCACGATTTGTCTAACTCACTCATGACGCTCAAAATGAGTTTTGACATGCTTAAAAAGAAATTACAAACCCCCGATGCAGACCAGAGCCGAAAAATGATGTTTATGGATGAAAGCATCAGCCAAATAGAACACTTGATTAAAGACTTGGTGGATTGGGCCGCTATTGAAAAAGGCAAGCTGCGTATAGAAAAAGCCAAATTTGAATTAACCTCCAGTCTTAAAAAGACGGCGGAAATTTTTAAAGCCAAAGCCGCCAAACGCGCCATCACCGTTACGTTTGAAAGCGAAGGGGAAATTGGCGTTTTTGCCGATGAAAAACGCATCCGCCAAGTTATCTCTAACATATTGGAAAATGCCGTACGTCATACGCCCGATAACGGAAAAATTGCCGTACGGGTTGGCAGAATAGACGAAAAAAATGCTAAAGTATCGGTTACAGACTCTGGTGACGGGATAGACCCGGACCATGCGCCTAATTTGTTTACCAGTTTTATTCAAGTGGGGGATAAATCCCGCGTGGGGCGTTTGGGGTTGGGTTTGTCTATCGCCAAGGATATTGTGATTAACCATGGCGGGCGTATTTGGGCCCAGAGTGAAGGCTTAGGAAAGGGCGCAACATTTATTTTTACTTTGCCGATTGTTTCTTTATAATTTTAACTTGGATATGGGAGCTAACATATGAATAAAAAGAAAAAAGTATCCGTGTTGATAGCAGACGACCAAACCCTTTTTCGTGAAGGTATTAAAGACGTTCTGACCAACGAAAAATGGATTGAAGTGGTTGGTGAGGCCGCTGACGGCGTGGAAGCGGTGGCTTTAGCCAAAAAGCTTAAACCGGACGTGGTGTTAATGGACATCAAATTGCCTAAGATGGACGGTATTTCCGCCACCAAACAAATCCGTTTGGCCGTACCGGAAGTAAATGTGCTTATGTTGTCCAGCTTTGAAGACGAAGCCCACGTGCTGGACGCTATTCAAGCGGGGGCTAACGGCTATTTGTCCAAAATGCTTCCTGCGGCGGAATTGGTCAACTCCATTAAAACATTTACCAGCGAAGGGTTGATGATTCCCCAGCAGCTGATGGGTAAATTATTGCATGGTCTTCGTAAAATGGGGGACGGTTCTATGCCTTCCCAAGCCACGTTAACCAAAACAGAAATTAAAGTGATGGATCTTTTGGGCAAAGGCATGAGCAACAAGGAATTGGCCAAAGAGCTGGGTTGCAGCGTTAAAACCATCAAAAACCATTTAAACAGCGCGTTTCATAAACTGGGTGTAAGCAGCCGTACGGAAGCGGTGGTAAAAGCAATAGAGAAAGGGCTTATCTCTTCTGAAGGGACGCGTATTTCCGACGAATACGGAGAATAATACGCCATGTCTGCAAAGCAAAAGCGCAAAACAGGTTTAGCAGGCCAAAGCGGCCAGGCTACTATAGAGTATGTTCTGATGTTGGGGACAGTACTTACCCTGTTTTCTGCTTTTATTATGCTTTTTAATAAAGACATTGTGCGTATTTTCTTTTCGTTTATAGGAATGCTGATGGGGTACTGAGTATGCTGGGCATTTTAGGGAAAGCATGTAAAAAGACCATAAGCAATAACCGGGCGCAGGTACTGCTCCCGGCGGTGTTGCTGGCTCCCATTTTTATATTGGTTATTTACTTGCTGTTTGAAACCTCTAAAGTGTCTATGTATAAAATTCGTAACCAGTTTGCATTGGATAATGCGGTGTACAGCCAAATGTCTTCTGTGACGGTATATTTGAATGCGCTTGCTTATATTAATGGAAACTCTCCTTATAGGGTGATGAAAAGCTATAATTCGGATTATTTGTCCCCTAAAGGCGCCGCCGGCACCAGAGGGAAGTATACGGTGTTTGACGTATTTTATCAAGCGGGTGCTTTCCCGGCGTTGGGGCCGGATCACGGAGACAAAGCCGGCTTTAATCCAAACCCGGCGCCAGAGTCGGATGATTGGGATTATGCGTATTACCAAGACAAGCGTAAAAATTGGATAAAAGAACAACCCTCCGAATCTCCCGATGAGGAAGGGCGTTATGTGCTCACCAGCAAGGCCATAGCGGATGAAAACTTTTTTCCTTCTACCACCATTGGTATTCCCACGCTGCAGCAATACCTACTTGTTTATTTGTTGTTGGGGCAGATTTATCAGAGCCAAACTTTTTCTTTTCAAGATACCACCCGTAATGCGCGTATGTTTAGGGAGGCGTATTACTTAAACTCTCCTTCTTGCCGTACCCAGCAGGATTGCGCCCGCCAAAGCGCGGCTATTATCGCCAATTATATTAATATGCAGTCCAAGCCGTTTGAAATTGAAAAGGTACGGGCGTATTTTTCGGAAGATATTGGCACTACCATGACAAGTGCCTATCCGGTAGACTTGGATATGTCTGTTGACGTCAAAAAGAAACTTTTTCAATTTGCATATTTGGATTCTTCCAGCTTGGATAAACTTAAAAAATTGCGCAACGGCATTAAGTTAGAGCAGGGATATCAACTCCCTCTTAATAATTTTGATATTAATTTAACCGTTAAATATAAGCCTAAAGTACGTACCCAAGTGGGTTTGCAGTGTCCCCGCAGCGGAAATAATTGTGTGTGGCCCAACCCGCTTCCCAAATATAGTGTGAGGATGCAGCCTTCATGATAAATTTATCTTTTTTACGCAAACGCAAAGGGCAGGCCACTACCGAGGTGGTCCTTCTGTTTCCGCTGTTTGTAATTTTTGCGGTATTTATTATTAAAATATTTGGCTTGCTTGTCTTAAACCAAAAAATGGAAATTGCCGCTTTTTATGCGGGGAGGCGTTATCAGCTGCAGTGGAGTGAGCCGGATTCCGCCCAAACCTGGAACAGGCAGTTTTTGGAAAAAGATATTAAAAAAAAGGTAGAAGATTACCTGGGTTTTAACAATACGGGGATGAAAACTTTTTTAAGTTTGCGGCGTTTTACGCTGAATGTGGATGTATCCGGTACTTGGACATTGGTTACTTTAAGGGTTTTTACTAATCCTCCGCGTATTCGTTTTTTATGCAATTATGACAAATTTGAGGTCTGCAAAGGGGACAACCGCTGCTATAAAGGATATGAATATTTGTGTGACACCGGCGGAGAGATTGAAGTCAAAAAATTTGTAGGTAAAAACGAGCGCGTCATACCGTATGTGCAGCCGGATTAATCTTTTTGTATAAAACAAGGGAATTGTTCCCTTGACAAGGCCTTTTTGGTTGCTTATACTAAAAGTACACCCTATAGGGGAATTTATAAGAAACTCTGTGTTTGGGCGTATGTATTTGTTGACGTACGGGCCGACAGGAGTAATTTTTATATCATGTAAAAAGGACAGTTTATGTTTAATTTAAAATCGCCGTTGGCTGGCAAAGTATTTAAGAAACTAAACCATATGGATAAAAAGCAAGCGTATACCTATGGCGGTATTGCCATTGTTGTGTTGGTTGCGTTGCTTACATTGGCGGCCGCTTCGGGCAGTGGGGCGGACGATTCTTTTGATGATTTGTCCGGCCGCGGCTATGATTTAGCCCAAATGCCTTTTGTGAATGACGAGGCGGAGCAGTTTTTGCTAGCCTCTAAATACCCGGATATGCGCAACAACAACGTAAACGCTATCTATTCTAAAGAAGAGAAGGCTGCCCGCCAGGCGCAGGACGCACAAGAAGAAGCGCAAGAAGAAGTGAAGGAATCCTCGGATGAATCATCGTCTTCTTCCAGTGCATACACTGGCTACCGCGGCGGCGGGGCAGGCGGTTCCGCCCGTACACCCACGCAAATAGGCTCTTTTACTCCCAGCGGGTCTATGGCCTCGGCCAGTGGGGGAAATACGTCTGCCACTTTTGGCGGTACTATAAAGGGGGATTTTTCTCCCTTCCAGCGTGAGGATAAAGGGAAAGAAGCCCCCTTTGTTGATCCGAATAATGCCCGCCAGGCCTTGGCTCGTTTTAATGCCGCCAGCCGTGCCGCGGCCCGCGGCGCCAATAAGGCGAGTGATTCCCGGAAGGCGTTGCTTGGCTCTCATGTGGATGGTACAGGCAGTTTTAACGAGAGTGGGGTTCCGTTGGCGGGAGTCGGTGACGGTGTAAACTATTCTGATGCAGAAACCCCGGATTTGAGTAATTTGGATAAAACCATGCAAGATCGCGCGGCTGATGCCCGCGAGAAAGCGGAGAAAAAACAGTTGGCTGAAGAAAAAAGTTTATGGGACATGTTTTTAGAGGGGGCCATACAAGTAGGGTTGGACTTGGGCAAACAGTTACTTGGCAACGCGCTGAACAAGTGGGGTGCTGGCATCCAAAGCAATAATTATGCCAAAAACATATACGGGGCCAGCTTATCTGATTTGTCGTCTGGGAACAGTGTGCCGTCTTCTTGGAGTTCGGGCACCCTTAGCAATTATGAACAAGCAGGTTATGTAACCAGAGGAGCTGATAATTCTTATACCATTACGCCGGATGGGGCTGCATTTTTTAGAAATGATTCCTATAATCATGCCCGCAGTCAGGGTAATTGGATAGGGAACGGCTTTTTAGAAGCTCCCGCTTTCAGCGGGTATGGCAGAAGTAGTAATAAAGACCCGGTAAAGAAAGATGGCGAAAATAATAAGAAATAAATACGGAGTATGTTTTGAGGCATAGGAGCACTTTTGGAGGTTTGTATGAAATTATTTAATTTTTTTAAAAGCAGAGCGGGTAAAGCCATGCTTTCGGCTACCCAAGCAATAGCCGCCTCCGCCGCCGTGGGCTTAGGCGGTATAGCCGCTTGGCAGATTTTAGGTTCTGACGGCAGTTCAGACAATGCTTTTAGTTCTTTAGGTTATCAGCCGCAGGAAGAGGTGGTCTACGTATCCAATGCAGCCACCGGCCAATATGGCAAGGAAGAATATACGGAAAGCGCTTTTCGCGCCGCCCCTTCTAAAGCGATTGAAATGCAACAGCGTGAAGCGGAATTTCTGCGCCAGCAGGAGCTGGAACGTGAAGCGGCAGAACGCGCCGCCTATGAGGCGCAGACCTCAGCCCCTACGGTACAGGCTAATTCCGTCGGCGGGTTAAACGAAGGGTTGGGGAATAAAAAGATGGAATCTTTTTCTCCGGAACAGATTAAAGCCATGCAAGCCCAAGCCTTGCAGCAAGCGCAAGCGGCTGCAACGGCGGGTAAACTCCAAGCGGATGCTATTGCCGCGGCGGCAGCCAGCGGGGTGAACAACGCCGCTGCACGCAGTGGGGCCGCGGGGGGGCTGGGCTTAAGTGGCGGAACCATGGCGGGGGCTGGTTTATCTTCCGCTGGTTCGGCTCAATATGTGGGCATGCCCGGGGCGGCTGATTCCGGTAAAAATTTCAATGGTTCCGATGGCATCACTTCCGGTACGGACGGGGTTTACTTGCCGGATCAGGAGGGGGCCCGTATTCCCAATGCCCGCAACCAACGGGCTAAACCCAGTTTTGGGGCAGATGTACGCCCACGGCAAAATTCAAAAGAGTTTAATAGTTTGGAGTTAATGGCTAAACGTTCTGTGGAAATAGCCGGTAATGAAACCCGCTCCGCTAACGAAGGCGGGCGCGCCTTTATGGCCAGTACAAAAAATTCCGGCGGTATCCGTTTAGACGGCGTAGGAGAGGTTTCTGTAGGACAGGGAGCCAGTTCGGATGACTTTGGCGACGCTTCTTTATCCGGCATTAATGGGGCGGTAGGTTCCGCTATGGACGAAATAATGACCGAAGAGGAGCAGTTTCGCCAAGAACGCAAAGATTTGCGTAAGAAATTAAGAAAACTGATAGGCTATACGTTTCTTGCATTTGCTTGTGCCATTCCATGGTTAGGGTGGTTGGCAGTGCGTGGCAAATTTAACGATTACTATGCCGCCGCCGCGGAATATGATGAAAAATATGGAGACCGCAGCAAAGAAGCCAAAGCCGGTAAGAAAATTGCCAATAAGCTTAGGATTTGTGCCAAAGCGGGGGGTTTTGGTCTAATCTTATTTGGGGCAATGATCCCTTGGATGTTAGCGGATGCTTTTGGTTGGACGACTTCTGTAGACAAGCTAAAAGCAGAGGATGATTCTGCCGAACAAGGCCGCGTCAGTACAGTGCGTGACACTTCCACGGTTAATGAGCCGGGCTCTACTTTGGACGTATCCGAGGGGCGTTCTGCCAGTGCCAATAGCAGAGAACAAGCCCAGCAGTATATGACGCGTACGGATGGCCGCTAGAGGAGGGAGTATGGCAGAACAGACGATTTTAACAGAGAAAGAGCTAAAAAGATTTGACCGTGCCGCTTGGGTATATGGCATTATAGGGCTGGTATGGCTGGCGTGGATGTTGGTTGGTTGGATGGGATATTTTCATAATAAAGCTATTTTAGACAAGCAGGAAGCGGAGTATGAATTAAAGCAGGAAGAGATGCAGCGCATACAAAGTTTTATGCGTTCAACGCAAATGAACTCTTCTGCTGCAAATCAAAGTTTGAACGCCGTAACAGGAGAGTAAGGTTGTATTGGAGGAGCTTATGCATCTATTTGATATTTTAAAAAGTAAAGCGGGAAAATTTGTACTAGGTTTGCCGCAAAAAATAGCGTTAACGGCCGGTTTGGGCGCGGCGGCTGTCGGGGTGATGTATGCTACTGGCGACAGAGCTTCTTCCCAGCAAGATGCCGGGCGGGTGCGCAGCACGGTCATGAGCGATTACGGCCGTCAGGCGGGCAGCCCGGAGGCTATGGGGGAAACGGTGCAAATTGCCGGGGCGCAAGGCATAACTTCTGCCGGGGATGCTTTGGCTTCAGCCGGTTATGATTGGGCGGCGGATGACGCCAGCTTGGCTGCCGTAGACAAGCTGGGGGGCAATTTGGGAACCGGTAAAGGCCCTGCCACTCGTGGTATGGCTGGACGCAGCGAGGGGTTAGGCGGAAATAATGACATTGTAGTGGTAGAGCAAAAAGCAGATTCCAACGGAGGCAAAGCCTTGGTTGACGCCGGGGTTGCCGGAGGAGCCCGCGCGGCGGCGGCCATGGCGCAGCGTGGTATCATGGCCACGGCTTCCGGCGGGGTGTCCGGTGTTACGTATGGTGGGGCTTCCCGTTCCGGCAGTGCTGGTGCCGGCGGAAACGTAAATAGAAGCGGCAATTCTTTAGGAAGTGCGGCTATGGAAGCCTACCGCTTATCCGGTGCTATGCCGGAGGGGTCTACCCTGGTAGCCAGTACTAAATTTAGAGACGTGGATGCTTCTTTCGGCGGCTCACGCAACGGGCGCGCCGGGCGTGGTATGGAGTCTGGCGAAGGGCGCACGTTGGAACAGATGAGAAAGCGCTCTGCAGATATTGCAAAAAATAAATACCGTGCCGCTAATGAGGCGGGCAGAGCCTTTATGGCAAGCTCTCAAAACTCCGGCGGTATACAGGTGGAGGACGGACAACTATCTGAAGGGGGGGCAATCTCCGACGACTTTGAGGAAGCCACTATTAACGCCCGCAAGAATTTAGGACAAGCTACAGATGATTTAATGGAAGAAGAACTGGAGCGCAAACAAGACCGCACCCGTTTAAAACGTGCTATGGTGGCATTGGTTTTCTTAACCATTCCCGCCATGTTTGCTATCAGTGCATTGGTCAGAAAAGCTCCGTGGGGTACAGTAGCGGCCATCGCTATTGGGGCATTGATGACTTTAGCCATCGGGCTGTTTATGGCGGATGCCGGCAAATATATGAAGAAATGGGGCGGAAGCGGCCTGACAACCGCCTGTATGATTGTCGGCCCTACGCTGCTTGCTTTAATTGGTATTTCTTACATTAAAGCGGTAGGAAAACTTCTTAATAAATTTACGGGCTGGCTGAATGGGGTGTTTGGAGCGCCTATCGTAGGTGCCGCTTCAGGAGTAGGCGTCATTACAGGGGCCGGCCAGCAGGTCCTTAGCGAGGGGAAAGCCCTTAAAGAGGATGGCGGCGATATTACCAATACCGAGTTGAAATAAAAATAAAGGTAAATTATGGCAAATGCAGATATCAAATTCAGAAGGTTTCTTGGTTTAGCTTTACTGGTGGTGCTTGTGGTTACCTGTTTTGGCATTTGGCTTTATTTTGATGCCCAATATAAAGACGCTACCCGTGAGCTAAATGAATACCGTGCCCAAAAAGCGGAAAGACAAGCCCGCCAGGAACAATTCTTAAAGTTCCAATATCAGCACGGCAGCCGCCCATAACTAAAAGGGGTTTTTATGGTAGATCAACTTCCGCCGGATAATCCTTCTGCTGCACCGGTTCCAAATAAACCGGTGCAGCAGAATGTAACGCCAGCAGGCAAATCTGCTTTGCCTGAGGATGCTTTTTCGTTACATATTAAAGGAAATACTAATCCCCTAGAAGAAAAATCAATTAAGCAAAAATGGTTTTCTAAAAAATATTTGCTTTTAGCCTTGCTTCTTTTATTTTTTGGCGGGGTGGGTGGTTTGGTTCCTGTAAGCCATATTCCGGTTTTGTCTTCTTTGGCCCGCGCGATGGGATACAGTGAAGAGCAAATGCAGGAAATGTCTTTCTTAAAGACATTATTGTATTGGGCGGATGATGAACGCGGGCCTATAGCCCGGGTGACAGCTAACTCTTACTCTATCTTTTCTACTCAACCCGGGCGGTTTGATGCCATTAACCGCGGGGCGGCCGCTTATGGGGCTGTAGGGGAAGAATCTTCCACTTTAATTGATTTCCAGGCACTTAATGCTTCATTGCGTCAGCAAGGCAAACCGGTGGACTCTATTTCCGGGGTTGCCCAAAATACGGGGGATGACTCCGAACAGGGGCAGGTTCGCTTTAACCGGGCTATAAACCAACTCAGTAAAGACGCCCGGGCCTCTTCCCAAGCTAAAACAGATATGTATTATGGGCAAGACGCTTCTTTAATTTCCCGCATTTCTACAGATGGGTATGATGCCTCTTTAGGATTAAAAAAGCTCAATGTGGGGGTAACGGGGGCCACTAAGACGGACTGGAAGGACGAGCTTTTTCAAAAAGCAGTTTTGCAGCAGACAACCGATTGGGACAAAAAACTGGGAGGGCTCAGTTCCTCCATGATGATGTTAAATAATGCGGGTAAAACACTGTCTGACTTTCGCTATATTTGGCTTACCAGCCAGGCTTCTGTGTATGCCAAGCAAATTCCGCTAAAGAAAACACTGGCGCTGGCTGGATTTATGGCACAGGAGATGCCCCAAAAAGTGTTTAGCGCCACCGGTGGGATAGCTATAGCCAGCTTAGATGAGGACGATGTTCGGGCGGATATTGAAACGGCTGAAGAGCAACAACGGCGCCAACAGGAGTGTGACGACACTGCCCGGACGGTAGGCCCCCAAATCACCAGTCTAACCCGTAATGTCATAAATATGATTAATGCCCTGCAAGGCACCTTCCCGGCTTTCCCGGCTGATTGTACCAATTCCGCCAAAGTAAATAATTGGCGCTCTGCTTTAGCGCAGGCGCGCAATGCTTGTTCCCAGGTAAAAAGGGATTATGATGCTTTGGGAGAAAAATGTTTTTTACAGTTGAAATACAGCCGTGCCGGTGAATGCAGCACCAATAATTTAGATGACAAACTGAACGAATATGAGCGCATGTGCGCGGAATATTTAAAAGACCAGGCTGCGGCCGCAGAGGGTGAAGAGATAGATTTATCCATTTACAACCCGGAACAATTTTCCGACCAGCAGGTTACCGAAAGTGTACACGGCACATTTAACGTACCCGTATGGGGTGGTTCATCAGGGTCTTCCACTCCTAACGATTTCTTTCCTGAAACGGATCTTTCCGGTTCCCAATGGTGGAGTTATGAGGATTAAATTAGGCCTTGATTATTTAAGTTTCAGTTGCTAATATAATAGTATAAGCCGTTTTGAAGGGCCCTGTTGCATGGGGTAAGCAGTAGAACAATTAGTAAATGATAAGGTTGTGTAATTGGGGATTTTTTAAAAATCCGGCAATTCCAGCCTGGTTTATATTTATAGTAAATTTTATTTTTATAGGAGGCACTTATGCCAGAGGGAAAAAAGGAAAGTTTTACCTTTAGCGATAAGATCAAAAACAGCAAATCGGCTGCTTCTGCATCTTTTGCTAATCGTATTTCCTCTAAGATAGGGAGCAATGGCCGCCCAAAGAAAACGCTGTTTGAGCGTACCAAGCGCGATGCGCCTTTCTTTATTGCGGCGTTGGTGGCCCTGTTGTTGTTGCCGTTTTTGTATAAATACAGCGGCCAAGTCAACGAAGAGGCTATCATCGCTCCTTCCAGCGAGGATACTATTTTTGACCCGGAACGCTATGGCTTTGATACGGCGATTACGGATCCGGAAAATGAAATTGCGCAGTTTTCTGGGCGTGATTCATTAAGCCTGATTAAAGGATGGGGCGGTGATGAAGAATCTGAAGGTTCCTCATACGATTATGACCGCAGTGCGTTAGAAGACAGCAGTTCTTCTTACACTTCTTCGCCCACTACGAAGACGACCACCAATATTTACAGAAGAACCGCCGCCCCGGCCACCCGTGCGGCTGTGCGCCGTTCCACTACTAAAATTAAAGAAATGGGGCGCGCGGCCATGGCGTCTGCCGGAGGTGGGTTGAATGTCACTCCGTGGGGGGGCAGCTTAAAAGGCGCGGCTCAAAAAGTAGGGGCGGATACCCCTGTAACGCCGCCTAAACCGGTGTCTTTGCAGCCTTTGCAGGCAGCCGGCCGCCCGCAGCGCGGGTATTTTGGCATGGGCAGCGGGGAACAAGCCCGCCGCTCAATGCAAGCCTTAACCAAAGGGGATGCTATGCAAGCTCTGCGCGATGCGCAGTATGCTCCCATTAAGTCTGGGCGCATAGGCGGTTTAGCTTCTGGTGAGTCCCGCATTGGCGGTGGCCCGAGCGATTTGAAACACGGCTTTGGCTACAACGGCATTACCCCTTGGTGGTGGGATTTGATGAAAACCCGCTCCCAAATGGAATGGGAAAAACGCTTTAACCGTAAGTGGGACTGGATTGGCTGGGCAGACAAGTTGGCTCAAAACATCTTGGGCGGTTTAATTAATTGTTTGATTACCGGCGAAGACGACGGCGCCATGGGCGAGATGTTTGGCGCCAGCGGGGAAGGTGCCCAGCAGGAAGGCTGCAAATGCGGCAAATCCATGATTGGGTCCGTTCCGGCCAGCGCACCGGCGGGGCTGTCTTTGAAAGATTGGTGTAAATCCAAAGAAGCCAAAGAACAATATGGTTGTGAATGGCAAAGTGCCAAAGCAACCGGCGGCGGCTTTTGGAAAACCCGCGCCGATTGTATAGGTTTTAACTTATTTGGCTTGGGTGACAAAGGCAAGGCAAGCCGCAAATTGGTGGAAGTCAGCGGTTGCTATGATTTTGCATCTACAGACGTGTATAAGGCTTCCTTTGTAAGCAACCGCAAAGGCGATTGGAACATCTACCACTATGTGGTGGGTGTAAAAGCTGCGGACATTGCCCGTTACTATAAAGCTACGGAAAATGCACGCGCGGATATGTTGGAAGTCTTTTATATGGATGAGGGCCCTGTTTTCCGCACCAAAGCGCAAGTATATGCGGACAAAACAGGTTATGTGCCGTTGTTTATTGAAAGCGTAGCTTTTGAAAAAGACTTAAAGTCTGAAGTGAATGCGGACGGGACCCGCTCTTTGGACGTAACTGTTAAGACTAAAAATGAAGAAGGGGAAACCGTCAGAGAAAGCCGCTCTTTACCTTTGAAATATAACGAGTTTATCGGCTTATTGGCCAGCGGACGCAATGTTTCCTATGCCACCAAGAGCGCTGTTGTAAAATCGGAAGGCATGTACCCGGTAACCAAGGCGGCTATGCGCACGAAACCCGGCAAATTGGGGCGTGACTGGCTGATTGGCGCGCGCTGTGAATTCCCGTTAGCGCGTATTACTTGCGAAGATAACGCCATGTTGAAAAAAGACGGGAACCAAATTCCTTATGCGCGTGTAACGCTTCTTAACGCGTCGGGAGACAAGGTAACTTATAACGAAATTAAAGATAAGTTCACCATTATGTATTCTGTGTGGGACTCTGCCAAAGCGCAGTTCTCCAAAACGTTTGAGGGTGTTACCTCGGTGCGGCATTATGAGCCGGCTGCCTATACGGTGGAGCGTGACACGGTAAAAGCCAAAACCACGGCTGCGCGCGTAGGCGCAGAAACTCGCGGAATGGAGCTGGATGTATTGGCTACCAATATCCCGAAAGGGCAGCAGCCGCTTCGCATTCGTTGGTTTATCCGCCAGGTAGAGGGTATCAATGAAGGGAAATATGCACCTGGGGAATCCTTGGAGTTGCATGTTTCCGCCAACGCGGAACAAACCCGTACGGAAATTGGCCCCGGTCTGCCGGGTACGGAAGTAAGCATTGCGGAATGTTCTTATTATGATGAAGTGAGTATCAACCCGCCCGTGCCTCCTACTCCGGAGCCTCCGTCAGAAGAAGAGCCAGACCCGGAACCGAAGCCGACCGGTGGTTCCAAAACGGCGCGCATAGAATTAGGGTTTTTAATTAAAGCCTATGCCAATGAGTTTAAATGCGGCGGTGCCAAAGCTCCTGAAGGGGCTAACGTAAAGTACCGTATGTCTACGGATGGCATCAATGCCAATATAGAAGCGGCCACTATGAGACAGCTGTTTGTAAAATATGCGTTCTCTTGTATGGAATGCGTGGAAAGCTATACCCAAATTCTTACAAACCAGCTGCTTAAAAAAGCCCAGCAAATGCACGAGCAAGACCCCACTATCATTGTGCCTACCCAACAAGAGGTGCAGGAATATATTAAGCAGCACAGCGGTGAAATTCCGGTAGCGGTGTTCTTGCAGGCTTTACTGTTGGATGAAGATCCGAACTTCACTATCCGGGGTGACTCTGTATGCTATTTAGCGCATCAAGTGGCCTCTTGGTCTGTGGATCCGGACGTGAATGACAGCCGGTTTGAAAATACGTTTGGTACGTATGCGGTGTACGTCAGCCCGACTGCGGCGGCGTTCTATCCCGGCCGCTCTATTGATGAGAATTATACGGCCAACCCGCGCTTTAACAAACCGGGCTGGAACCGCGGGAACGACATTTATCCTTCGGATATTCCGTATAATAATTCCTTGGTAGCGGGCAAACGCAAATACAGCGCGTATCCGTATTCTACCAATCCGGAGATTGTAAACAGAAACAGCGGCCACGGCGGGTACCCGTTACGGGCGTTAGCCAGCGGCAAGGATTCTTTCCCCGTAGGGAACAGCGCCGCCCCCGCTATGTACAGAGGCAAATATAAAACGCAGTATATGCCCATGTTCTCCGGGCAGTGCCAGAGTTTGAGTTCTGTACAAGTAGCCAAGAAGGATTTGCAGCAATATGTTAACTTGGTATGTACAAATGGCTTGCAGTATAAGCCGGATGCAAATCCCGCTAAGAAGTTCTATAATGCTGGAGGAGTGCGTTCTTCCCAGAGTATGAACCAAGAAGTTTCGTGTAATGAAATAGATTGTACTCCTACTAAGTAGTTCACAATATATTAAAGGGGCCCTCTTACCAGAGGGCCCCTTTTTTATGTAATAAAAACCCCCAGCTGGGCCGGGAAATATTGATTGCGTTTAAACATTTTAGCATCGGGAAATTTTACACTGCTGGCCTGGCGGGTTTAGCCCAAGAAATATTAACCTTGCATTTTGGTTGCCGGTTATAAGGGTTTTTATCTATCATATATTTATGGCAAATACGGGTAAAAAAATAATTTGTATTTGTTGTTTGTTCTCCTTTTCTTGCGTAAGTTGGGGGGCGGTATTTCCGTTCTCTTTTGGCAAAAAAACAATTCGTACGGATTATTCTAATACCGTGTGGGACCAAATCATGCAAGACCAATCTCTTTCCGATATGCGCCGCGGGCTGGGGGAGATGGGGCTTTCCCGCTATAAAGAGGCGCAAAATTCTTTTGCCAAAGCCGTTATTAAAAATCCCAAAGACCCCATGGGCTTTTTATTATTAGGCGCCGCTTTATACTGGAGCGGCAAGGTGGACGAGGCCATGAGCGAATACCGCGAAGCCCTCACCCTGGACCCCAAAAACGCACTTGCCTACCAGCTTTTAGGCATTGCCTACGGTTGGAAAGGGGATTTGGAACAAGCCCAGGAGTATTTTAAGAAATCCTATGAGTTGGAGCCGGATAAATCCGACACCAACATGAACTTAGCCTCTACTTACGCCGCCCAAAAAAATTGGGAAAAAGCCCTTGAGCATTACCGCCGCGCGGTAGAACTGGCCCCGCGGGAGCCTTTATACCATTATCAGTTGGGTTCTTTGTATGAGCGCATGGGGCGTGACGCCCAGGCGGAGGACAGCTTTAAAAAAGCGCTTTCTTTGTTTTGGGGGTACGAAGACGCCATGCTTTCGTTGGGCGCTTTGTATGAAAAAACGGGGGATGATGACGCCGCTTTAAAATATTATAAAAAAGCCGTACGCACCAAACCGGGGGATTTTGTGGCGCGTTTGCTGTTGGCTAAACTATATTATCAGAAAGGCGAGGCCGCCAAAGCGCGCGAAGTGCTGGACGGGGCATTTTCCATTATCCGTTTTAAGCAAGAGGGTTTGGCTCTCAACGCCGTATACCGTTCCAGCGGGCGTACGGCGGAGGCTTTTGCCAAAGAAATAGAAAATTTCCGTAACAACTTATCACGCGTGCCGGCCGCCAAAGACATTAATGTGGATGTTTCTTTAGAATATGCCCCTTTGGTAAAACCGAGCGAGAAGCCTTCTCCCAGCGCCGGTTCTTTTGAGCGCGCCTACCAAAAACTGCGTTCTTCTTCCGCCCTGCCGGGGGAACAGGAAGTGCCGCCTATGGCTTTTAAGCGCAGTTTTGTATTGGCCGCGGCTGCACAGGCCCAGCGTGAAAACCAAATTAATGAATTTATAGAAGGGTTGGAAAACGCCGTAAAACAAGGCGAAGGCAAGTATGACGTTACCCTTTCTCTGCAAGGGCGCACGCTGGACTACGCCTCTCCCTCCGCCTTGACGCAGCAGAATTCCTCCGCCCCGCGCGCGGCGTATGACCCGCGCATAGTGGGCAATGATATGGGTTTATGGGTTACGGGTAAATCCTGGCTGGCGCTGGTACAAGCGGCTTTGGAGGATTTGTCCTCCGGGGACAGTGCATTAAGCGCAGAGCAAACCAGCCTGTTAACCGGGCTTGCCTATTTGGTGGCGGGGGAGGCGGCTCAGGCTTCCCAAAGTTTTGCGCAGGCCCGCAGCCTGGCCCCGGCGGATGATTTGCCTCTTATGGGGTTAGGCACGGCTTCTGTAATTGCCGGAAATGACGCCCAAGCCAAAGATTTTTATAACCAGGCTTTGCGGCTAAACCCTAAAAACAAAACCGCCAAAAAGAATTTAAACGTATTGCAAGAGGAATAAGCCATGCGCCATATGCGCCAGCGTTACGGGCAGCACTTTTTAGTAAATGAACGGGTGATTGAGCAAATCATCCAAGCGGCCCGGCGTTTGCAAACCAAGCAGTTGGTGGAAATAGGCCCCGGAAAAGGCGCACTTACTTTTGCGCTTATACGGGCGGGTTTTAGCCATTTTAAAGCGGCGGAAATTGACCCGGAAATGATTGCTTTTTTAAAACAGCATTTGCCGCCCCAGGCGGGGGTAAATATTTTGGAGGGGGATTTTACCCTCTTGCCCCCGGAAACGTTGTTGCCGGAAGATACTTTGTTTGTGGGCAATTTGCCGTACGCGGCGGCGGCGGATATTTTGGATAAAACGTTATCTTTCCCTTATTTTTCAGCGGCTGTTTTTATGTTTCAAAAAGAGCAAGCCAACCGCATTCAGGCCCAGCCGGGCGGGGAGTTTTACGGCCCGCTTTCCATATTAAGCCAGGCGCGGGCAAAAATTTCCTTATTGTGTCAGGTAGGAAAAGGCAGTTTTAACCCGCCCCCTAAGGTAGAAAGCGCCGTGCTTGTTTTTGAAAAACTTTCCCAGCCGGCGGTGGAAAAAGATGCCTGGCCTTTTTTTAAAAAAGTGGTGCAGTCCTCTTTTTTGCACCGCCGCAAAACCATTTATAACGCTTTGCTTTTGTGCGGGTTTGATAAAGAAAAAATCGCCCGCGCGCTGGAACGGGCCGGAGTGGACTTGCAAACCCGGCCGGAAAAAATTTCCCTTTTGCAGTTTAAACAAATATCCCAAACGCTTAGCGCTAAATAACCGCTAGCTGCGTTGGTTTTGTTCCAATAATTCTTCCAATATTTGTTGGTGCGGGCGGAAAGGTTTTACGTCGTTTAAATTTAGTTTTTCTACCGCCAGTTTTATCAGGTCCTGCGGGGGCAGCGCTTTATCGCGGGCGTAGAACTTCCCGGCGTTTAGCAGGGCTTGGCGGGGGATAAGCCCTACTAATTCGCACCCGGTGGCTTTAACACCTAAGCGCGCGGCTTGGCGTTTGCATGCCTCAAATACTTGGGCGGGGCCGGTGGTTGTATAATCTGTTAAATTGCAGGAAACCTGCGCCCTTCCAAAATTTTCCATATACCAGCCGATGGCTTTTACGCATTTTAAACCGCCGTTTTTTTCTCTTATGGCGGCGGCTATTTGTTTCGCCGGGGCGGCATCTTGGGTATTTAAATTAATATTAAAAGCAATTAGTATGTTCCGCGCGCCTATGATACAAGCGCCTGTTTTTTGGGTGTGTTCGTCCCAAACGTTCGGTCCAAAGTCCGGCGGTTGGCTTTGCAGTTTTTGGGGAAGGCTTTCATATTCCCCGCGGCGTACGTCTGCCAGGTTTTTGCGTTCGGGGTGTTGGGCCGCGGCTTCGTATAAATAAACGGGCAGGTTGTTTTCCAGCGCGGCTTGGCGGGCTAACGTGCGGGCCAGAAGGGCGGTTTCTTCCAGGGTAATGTTTTGAACGGGAACCAGCGGGCAAACGTCCACCGCGCCTAAACGCGGGTGCGCGCCGCGGTGGGTGCGCATATCAATTTCTTGCAAGGCGGTTTGAATGCACGCGGCGGCCGCTTGACGCACGGCGCCGGGTTCTCCGGCAAAAGTAAGCACGGTACGGTTGGCGGAGGGGTTTTCGTCCGTATGCAAAAGGAGCGCGCCGGGAATATTTTGCACGGCGTTTATAATGCGCCGTAATTTTTCAGGCCGCGCGGATAAAGAAATATTTGGTACGCATTCTATTATTTTCATAGAATAATTATATACTATAAAACCGGTATTTGTAAGAAGACAAAACAGAAAAATTACTTGTGCCAATGCGTGTGATTTATAGTATAATAATTGTAGGTACTTGTTAAGTTCAAGCACCTGATATACTTAAATAAGGAAGTAAAAAGTAAAATGGCTAAAGGAAAAGTAAAATGGTTTAACGACCAGAAAGGTTACGGTTTCGTAACTCCCGAAGATGGTTCCAAAGATCTCTTTGTTCACTATCAAGAAATCCAAGGCGATGGTTTTAAAACCTTAGCTGAAGGACAGGAAGTTGAATTTGATATCGTTGAGTCTGAAAAAGGCCCGAAAGCAGTTAAAGTTCGCAAACTGTAATTTAAGTTTAACTACTGAACAGACCTGCTCCTAAAGGGCAGGTCTTTTTTTGTGTACGGTTGTAGAAGGAGTATTAAAGAAGTGAGCGTAAAAACATATCCGCAAGCCTCGTTATCGGAATTGTGGTTTTTGTCTTATCCGTTGATTGTTACCATGGCCTCACAGGTAGTGATGCAATTTGCAGACAGAATGTTTTTGGCCTGGTATTCGCACGACGCCCTAGCCGCGTGTGTGCCGGGCGGCGCTTTGGCCATGACGTTTGGTTCCCTGTTTATGGGGTTAGCCACCTATACCAGCGTGTTTATATCCCAGTATTATGCACGGCGTAAGTTTGCGTCGGTTACGGTTTCTTTATGGCAGGGGATTTTGCTGGCGGTGTTGTCTTCTTTGCTGCTGGCGTCTCTTACCCCGGTGGGTAATTGGGTAATTCGCCTGTTTAATCACGGCCCGCAGGTAACCGCGTTAGAAATACAATACTTTACTATTTTAAACTTATTGGGCGGGTTTGCGGTTATTAACAATGCGCTGGCCAGCTTTTTTAGCGGCCGCGGAAAAACCAAAGTACCCATGTACACCGCTTTGTTTGGTAACCTGGTAAACATTGTGTTGGATTATGTGATGATTTTTGGTAAGTTGGGCTTCCCGGAGATGGGGATTGTGGGCGCTGCCTGGGCCACCGTGTTGGGGACTGCCAGCATGACGGTAGTTTTTGGCACGCTTATTTTTGCTTCCAAAACGGGCAAGGCGTTTAAGGTGTCCCGTCTGGCCGGGTTCTACAAGCCGGTATTTGCCCGCTTGCTGCGCTTCGGGGTGCCCAATGGTTTTGGGTTTTTGATGGACATTATGTCTTTTACCCTGTTTACGTTTATGATTGGTAATATTGATACCATATCCCTGCAGGCCAGCAATGTGGTGATGTCTATGCAGCCGGTAGTGTTTACGGTTATTTTGGGATTGGGTGTTGGTATTCAAATTTTAGTCAGCAAATATCAGGGGTTAAAGCGTTCGGACTTAGCTGTAAAAGTGGTTAAAAACGCCTGCAAAATTGGCTACGCTTATGCGGGGCTGGTGGGGGTAAGCTTTTTCTGTTTTTCCCCGTTTTTTGTGGGGCTGTTTATACCGGCCACCTCTCCCGATGCGGCCGAAATTGCCGCTAAAACTTATCCGCTTATGAAACTGGTAAGCATATTTGTTTTGTTTGACACTACTTACCTGATTTTTGGCGAAGCTATCCGCGGCGCCGGAGATACCAAATTTTACATGTACGTCATGGTATTTTGCGCTTGGCTGCTACTTATACCGGGCACATGGTTTATTGTGTACCAACTGCGCGGAAGCGTGTTTCAGGTTTGGAGCTGGCTTACCTTTTACGCAGCGCTCACGGCCGTGTTTATGCTGTGGCGCTTTTTGGCCGGAAAATGGAAAAACATCAGCGTAACGGGTAATTAATGATTTGATGAAAAATAAAAACCGCGCTTTTACCGGCGCGGTTTTTATTTTTATTACACCGGTTTAATGCTGGTAATGCAAAAGCGTTTTTATGATGTTTTCATGTATGCGGTTGATTGCCTCGCTTTTGTCTTCCAGGTTATTGGCAATTAAGGCAAAGGAAATCAGTTTGCCTTCTTTGTCTTTTACATAACCGGCCATGGCTTTTACCCCGTCTATGGTGCCGCCTTTTACGTGTACGTCATCCAGGCGTTTTTGCGGGTAGAGCCAGCGGCGCAGAAGAAGCAAGTCTCCCCGGTCGTTAGGAGTGGCCAGGGTTTGATAATACACATTAAAATACGGGCTGTTTCTCATGGCGTTTAAGGTGCCGGTTAGGGCGCGGACGGTGAGCATATTATCGCGCGAAAGGCCGCTGGCATCGTAAATTTTTACGTCATTAAGCGGGATGTTATGTGCTTTTAACCAGTTTTCCAGCTGCTGTATGCCGTTTTGCAGGGTGCCTTTTTGCCCGGCGTGCAAAGCCAAATGGCGCACCAGCATTTCTGCGTAAAAGTTAAAACTGCGTTTGTTAAGTACATATAAAATATCTTTTAACTTGGCGGATTTTTGCGTATACAGTAAATGCATGGCGGAGTAATCCGGAGATGTTTCCGCTTTTTGAGCATTTCCGGTTACGCTGATCCCTTCTTCCTGCAATATTTGCTGTAAATATTGGGCGGTAAAGAGGGCCGGGTCCGGCAAGGCAGCTTGGATGGTAAACCCCAGTAAATTAGTGGGAATGGTGCCGTAAATATCCAAATCAAACTGCCCGGGCGCGGCGTATACATAGGCGTTGTCCCGGCGGTCTTGCGCGCTGGCGGTTACAAAAGAACGGATGGAAAGGCCCGGTATTTCCGGTTCGGTGTTGGAAACTTTGGCTTCTTTGCCGTGCCCGGGCTGGGGGGAAAAACGGATTTTAAAAGAATTGTCCGCCAAGGACAGGGCGGATACGGGCGCCGCGTAGTAATTGCCCATATTCTCCCAATTTACTTTGGGCGGAACAGAAAGGCCTTCAAATAAGGTTTCGTCCGCATAAATATTGCCCCGTATGGTTTTTATACCGCTTTTTTTTATTTCTTTTGCCCAGCGGCGCAAGAGTTTTTGGGCGTTTTCTCCTCCGGCGGGGCGGGTGGAGCCTAAAGAGGGGTCTCCTCCGCCGCGGATGTAAATATTACCGTTTAGTACGCCCTCTGCGTCCGGCAGAGCGTCTGCGTATAGGCGGGTTTCAAATTGGTAATCCGGTCCAAAGGTTTCCAGCACGGCCGCGCTGGTGATTAATTTTAAGGTGGAGGCCGGCGCCATGCGCTGGCTTTCATTAACGGAAAATAAAACCTCTTCCCCCGGATATTGGGCGACACCGGCCCACCAAGCCCCTTTCAGTACGGGGGCTTGATCCGTCATGTTTTGAATGGTTTCTTGCAAAGGCTGGGCATCCAGAAGCCCGCCAAAAAGAAAAGGAATAATAAAAAATTTTTTCATAAATATAGAATAGCAAACGCTTTGGCGTTGGCGCAAACATAAAAAAACCGCGCTTTGTTGGCACGGTTTTAAAGTTTAATTAAACCAAGGGTACCATTTGTCTTTATCCCTTATATTAATCACCAGCGCCGCGGCCAGCATATCCCTTGCGGCGATGGCTTGCGGTTTGTCTATGTTGCAGGTAAAGGTGTCAAAGGCGCAGCAAGAATTGGTGATATAGCCTTTGCTGTCCATAGGGCCTGCTATATGATAGCTGGCGCGCAGCAAGCCCCACAGGTGCCCTGTAAATTTGCGAAGCACGGCTTTAAAACGGTTGTCTTCCGTAATAACGGCCAAAGAAATCCCTTCCCGGGTGGACATTTTCCACTGGCGGTAATAACTAAAGCGTTTGCGTTCCAGCACTACTACGTCTTTGGATTTGGCAAAATAAATTTCGTATCGTTCTTTGCTAAGCCCAAAGCCTTTTTGCAAAATGAACACGGCTTTTTGCCCGCGGCGGTCATACAAAGTAATTTCACGCAGCATAAGCTGGGACCATATCACCCCGCAGAAAAACACCAGCACCCCCAACGGCAGTACAAGCGACGCCCCGGAATATATCGTGCTGTACGCAAAAGCGGATATTTCCGTTACATTCAACATTTGCAGCAATCCCGCCGCCATCATGGCTCCTAACGCCAACACCACGCTGCAAGCCCCGGTAAACAGAAACACGGAATCCCAGCGGGAGGACAACGAAATCAGCGTGTTGCCCTGGTTGTCCCGCGCGCGGAAAATCAAAGACGGCGTACCGTATAACCGTTTAAATTTAATGGGGTAGAGCGAGTTGGGATTTACTTTTTGTTCTTCTTTTCTGGAAGGACGCAGCAATTTAATTAGTAAGCCCAGCCCCAGGGCTAACAGATACAGCGCAAATAAAAGCGCAATAACGTCCAGCGTATGGCCCGCCCGGCGGATAAAGGGGGGCATGTCCTGGGTAACCAGGGTGCCGGCGTCTAATTTAGCTAAACGTTTTTTAAATGCTTCCCAGTAGGTGTTTAATACGGAAATTTTGTCTTTTGCTTGTTGCGCTTTTGCTTCTTTTTGAGTTTCTGCCGGCGCGGGGATAAGGGATTCCTCTTGCACTTGCGGCGCGGCGGCAATATCGTAAGCGCGCGGGTCTTTTAAATCCATATTTAAGGTAATGGTTTCAGGTTCCGGTTGGGGGGCGGGAATTTTTTCTTCCTGTTCCACCGGGTAGATAAAGGAAAAAATTAAATCCGTTTCCGCGTAAGAAAGTTTTTTTGCCATAATGGCATAGGCTTTTTGACCTACCAAAAAATAACCGGAGCTGAAATCTTCTTTGGGGGAAAAGTAGCTGATGTAGAAAAAAGGCTCCCCGGTGGAAAAATCAATGCGTTTAATTTCTTCACCGGTGTAAGTATTGCCGATTACTTTCATTTTCTTGGCTTTTATTTCAGCCAAGTCTTCATTAATTTTCTTTTCTAGGCAGGTTTCGGTGGTGCATTCGGCAAAAGAAGTAATATCTATCCGCGCGGCGGATTTTTGCAGGCTTAACACCGCGTTTTTATTTTTTGAAGAAGCCGACGCCCAACCCGAGGGCATATCCATGGTAAATCTTCCGTCGGAAGATGTAAATACCCCCGCTGTTAACGTATGGCTGCAAAATAAAATCGTTAAAAAGAATAAAATTTTGTGCTTCATCAAATCAAACCCATAATATAAATTATTATATTATATTTCTGGCGAAAATGAAGAAAAAATCCAAAGAATATCGGCTTTTTGGCGTTGTATCACAGGGGTAAAATTGTTATCATATATATAGAGGAGATCCCGCTATATGAACAAAAAACAAATCCCGCAAAAAATTACTCTTTTACGTAAATTAATAAAGAAAAACGGTTTAGACGGTTTTTTAATTACTGATAATTTAGACCAATTTTATTTGGGCGGTTTTTATTTTTACCCGCATGAGGCTGTTTTTTTGGTTACCTCTAAAGACATTTTCTGCTGGACGCGCGAGCTTTATTTAACCGATGTAGCCGTGCGCGCCCCGTTTATGACTGCTTTTGCTGATGAGGACCGTTTGAATACGGCCGTAAAACAGGCCCGCAAATGCGGGTTGAAAAAGGTTGGCTTTGACGCGGCAAAAGAGGGTTACGCCGCCGGATGTTTGCTGGCTAAAAACGGTTTTGTGGAATGCCCGAGTTTAATCAGCCAGCTGCGGGAAGTAAAAGACGAAAGCGAAGTAAAAATTATCCGTGACGCGTGCCGCATTGCTTACAACGCTTATGAATATGTAAAGCCTTTAATCAAAACCGGCATGACGGAGCTGGACGTAGCGGCCGAGTTGGAAAAATACATGCGCACCCACGGGGCTACCACTACTTCCTTTTATACCATTGTTGGTTTTGGGGAGGACTGCGCCAACCCGCACCATGTTACCGGTTCGCGCAAATTAAAAGCCGAAGACTGCATTTTAATGGATTTTGGATGTGTATATAAGGGATATTGTTCCGACATTACCCGCAGCTGGTGGCACGGCAAAAAAGAACCGGCCGAATATAAAAAAATATGGCAGCTGGTGGATAAAGCCCGCAAAGCGGGCATTAAAGCCGTAAAGCCCGGCATGGCTACGCGCGAGGTGGACAACACCGCCCGCAATATTATTAAAGCCGGCGGGTACGGCGCTTATTTTACGCACGGAACCGGGCACGGTATGGGAATGGAAAACCACGAAGCCCCTTATAATAACCAAGAGTCTGACGCTATATTGACGCAAGGCAATATCGTTACCGTGGAGCCCGGCATCTATCTTCCCGGCAAATACGGGGTACGGTTGGAAGACACGGTAGCAGTCAGCAAAACCGGCGCTAAAATTTTAACTAAAAAATAATGTCAGTAAAAGATTTGTCCAAAGAACGCGTAAAAGATTTTAAACGCCTGCTTAAACAAGCCGGGCTGGAGGCCTATTTCACGGCGGCCCCGGTGGAAATGCGTTATTTGTCCGGGGTGGAACTGTCGGAAGGGGAAGCCGTTCTGCTGGTAACGCCGCGCAAAGCGTGCTTTTTTACGCGCACGATGATTGTCCCCAAAATGGCGCCGGCAACCGGGTTTATTAGCGTAAAAGATGTAACTTCCGGCACATTGGCCCAGGCGGCCCTACAGTTTGTACGCCAAGCGGGGCTGAAAACCGTGGGGTTTGCGCAGGACAAAGTAAACTTTTTATTGGGGCGGCAATTAGCGCAGGAAGGCTTTGTTTCCGCCGGCGCCATATTAGACGAAATGCGCCTGGTAAAATACCCTGATGAGATTGCCAAATTAAAAACCGCCTGCCGTATCGCTTCCGAAGCGTTTAAAGAAGTAAAACCGCAAATTAAAACCGGCATGACGGAACACGCCGTAGCCGCGCTGTTGGCGGGGGCCATGCTTCGCCGCGGGGCGGAGGCTATTCCTTTTAACATCGTCTGTTTTGGGGAAAACACGGCGGACGCGCACCACACCGCTTCCAAAACGCGTAAGTTAAAAAAGAATGAAGCGGTATTAATGGATTTTGGCTGCCAGTATGAAGGATATAATTCCGACATGACGCGCAGCTGGTGGCATGGGGATAATCCCCCGGCCCAATATGAACAGATTTGGAATATTACGCACGCCGCCTATCAGGCTTGCGCCAAAAGTTTGCGCGCAGGCTTGCCCTGCCGGGAGGCTGACGCCGCCGCCCGGCGCATTATAGAAGCCGCCGGATTTGGCAAGGAATTTTTCCATTCCACAGGCCACGGCGTAGGTTTGCAAGTGCACGACGGCCCGCTGTTGGGGCCGCGTTCGGTGCAGGAGCTGGAAGCCAATTCCCCTGTTACCGTAGAACCGGGCATTTATTTTGCCGGTAAATGGGGCGTGCGGCTGGAAGACACTTTTTTGGTGACGGCCGGCGGTTCCAAAAAGTTGACTAAAAATTAAGGGCTTTTGCCCCGAGAAGAGGTAATATTATGTTAAGCACGACTGACTTTCATGAAGGTCTTATTTTTGAAGATGAAAACGGCCAGCTGGTAGAAATTATTGATTATCAGCATCACCGCAAATCCCAGGCTCGCGCCGTGGTGCGTGTGAAATTGCGCAACATCAACACCGGCGGTTTAATTGAAACGGCTTACCGCCCCGAAGACAAATTTAAAGAAGTGGAAGTGGAAAAACGCCCCTTTACCTATTTGTATACGTCCGGCGATATGGCCACTTTCATGAACAGCAACGACTATGAACAGGTGGAAGTTCCTCTTTCCAAATTAGGGGAACAGCGCAAATATTTAAAAGATAATATGGAAGTAACCGGCCTGTATATTAACGACCAGCTGTTCAGCATTGATTTGCCCATTAAAGTTCCGCTTAAAATCGCCTCTACCGTGCCCGGTGTAAAAGGGGATACGGTGGCCAACATGACCAAAGAAGCCACCCTGGAAACCGGCACCGTTATTAAAGTTCCTTTGTTTATTAACGAAGGGGATACGGTTCTGGTAGACACGCGTGACGGCTCCTACGTGGAACGGGTTAACGCTTAATGTGGTTACGGCGCCTGCTGTTGCCGGCCTGTGTGTTGTTTTGGGCGGCAGGTGCGGGCGCCGCAACGCTTTTGTATGGGGATGTGCTGGAAGTGCGCGGCATTGCTTGGCAGGACGGACGCCTGCAAATGCCGCTGAGCCGTAAGAAATATGCGGATGTACGCTTGCTGGACCGTTCTTTATACCAATTTTTAGTTTCTTGCAAAGAAGAAAAATGTTCTTTTCCTCCCGCCGGGAAAGAATACAACATCTTTTCTTTACGGGCCGCTAAAACCCGTGAAAATATGTGGATTGCCCAGGTGGATGTAAACGGCCAGCTGCTGATTACGTTTTTAATTTTTAAACGGGCGGATGCTTTTAGCATTAAGCTGCCGGATGAAGTTCTTTTTAAAGACAAAGGTTTTTTAGAATCCGTTGAAAACGGCCTAAAGAACCAAATAAAAGCGCATATATGAAATGTATAGTAAAAGATACGGGCTTGGTGATCGCCTCTGAGGTGGAAGAAGCCAAAACCTTTAAAACCCGCTTATTGGGGCTGATGTTTCGGCCTTCGCTGGCGAAAGGGAAAGGTTTATGGCTGGAGCCGTGCCCCCAAATACACATGTTTTTTATGCGTTTTGCCATAGATGTAATATTTGTGGACCATTCCGGGTTAATAATAGGGGTGCTGGAAAATTTTAAGCCCTGGCGCGTAAGCCCTATTTTTTGGGGTGCGCGCGGCACGCTGGAATTGCCCGCCGGTACGTTGAACGGAAAAGTAAAAAAAGGGGACCGGGTGGAATTTGTCCGTCCCTAACGTTTTTATTTATTATATAGCAGTGAGGATAAGTATGAATGGGAAAAAGCTGTTTTTGGTTTTGGCGGCGGCGCTTGGCTGTGCGTTAAATGTATCCGCCAAAAATATTTGGGACGATTTTGGAGACCATGTAACCACCCAAAATGTACGCGCTTTTACGAAGGACTTGGGCGGTTTGATTGGTTCCGGCACGTATACTACCGGGCGCGTGTTAGGCTGGGGTGGCTTTCAGATTGGGCCGCGCGCCAGCATGATTTTTAAAATGAGCGAAGCCCAGGGTGACACCTATGAGGCCCGCCAGCAAACCGCCTTGGGGGAGCGGGAAGACGTAGGCACGGTGTGGTACCCTTGGCTGCAGGCGGATATTGGTATGCCGTTTCGCGTGGACGGGTTTATCCGCGCCAGCAGTTTCCAGGGCATGACCATTGCCGGCGGCGGTTTGCGTTGGGGTATTACCCGCCCCAGCGAAGTGCTGTATTCTTTCCAGCCCATGCTGGTGGTTTCCGCCCACAGCGCCAGCGCGCGGGATTTTTCCGCCACGCATTATAACGCCAGTTTGGTTTTATCCATGAAATTTAAATACGTGGTGCCTTATATCGGCGGCGGGGTGGATTATACCACCTTGCATATTAACCGGGCGGACCGGGATTTGTCTTTGGAAGGCAGCAATGAATACGCCGCCACGGCAAGAGCCACCGCCGGGTTAAACTTTAAATTGCCCGCTTATTTGGATTTAAGCATTGCGGCCAATTACGCCAACTATGGCTTAGGGGCGGAAGGCTCTCTTTCTTTGCGTTTCTAATTTACTGCGTTTCTTTTTGATAACCCGGGTCCATACAAAAGACCCGGGCTTTTTATTGGGTAAATAAGCGGCGCGGTTGTTTAGCGTAAAACAAAACCCCGTTTTAAACGGGGTTTTTTAAGCAATAAAAAACCCGGGGGGTTAGCCCGGGTGTGTATTATTTTTTATCTAAGTCTTTCTCATCGTATTGATAGATGACGAGGCCGCTTCTTAACTTAGGCTCAAACCAGGTGGATTTGGGCGGCATAATAAGTTTTGCGTCAGCCACTTTTATTAATTCTTCAATAGAAGTGGGGTACATACTAAACGCCGCTTTAAATTCACCGCTGTTTACCCGGCGTTCCAATTCGGCTACGCCTCTTATCCCGCCCACAAAATCAATGCGTTTGTCTGTGCGGGGGTCCCCGATATTAAGCAGCGGCTGCAGGACGTTTCTTTGCAGAATGCTTACATCCAAACGGCTTACGGGGTCTTCTTCATTAAAAGAACCCGGCTTGGCGGTAAGCGTGTACCATTGTCCGCCGAAATACATGCCAAACATATGGCGTTTAGGGGGTTTGGATAGTCCGGTAGCCTGGACAAAAAAATCTTTTTTCAAGGCTTGGATAAATTCTTCCGGCGTTCGGCCGTTTAAGTCTTTAACCAAGCGGTTGTAGTCCATAATAAACAACTGGCTGGAGGGAAATATAACGGCCAAGAAATAGTTAAAAGAAGCGTCTTTTTTTGCGGCCGGGTGTTTTTTGCGGTGCATGGCGGCCACGTTGCCGGCGGCGGCGGAGCGGTGGTGCCCGTCCGCTATATATAAGACGGGGATTTGCTCAAACGCTTTTTCTATTTTTTTAATGTCCGTGGCGTCGTCAATGACCCAAAAGGTATGGCGGATGCCGTCGTCAGACATAAAAGAACAGACGGGTATTTGCGTGGTGATGCCGGCTACAATTTCATCTAAATCTTGTCTGTCCGGATAGGTTAAAAACACGGGGCCGGTGGTGGCGTTTAACGCGTTGACGTGTTTGCTGCGGTCCAGTTCTTTATCTTTGCGCGTCAGTTCGTGCTTGCGGATAATGCCCCGGTCGTACTCCAAGGCGGACACGGCCGCCACCAGGCCGTATTGGGTCCTGTCCGCCATGGTTTGGGCGTATAAGTAAAAGCAGGGGTTAGCGTCTTGCTTTAAAATGCCTTTGGAAAGGAATTTTCCTAAATTTTCTTTTGCTTTGGCATATACGGCGGGAGAATAGGGGTCTGTGTCTTTGGGGAGATCAATCTCCGGTTTGTCTATATGCAAGAAAGAAATCGGATTTCCTTTCGCCATTTTCCGTGCTTCTTCCGTATTTAACACGTCATAAGGCGGGCAGGCGATTTTTTCAAAATCCTTTTCAGGGCGTATCCCCTTAAATGGTTTGACGGTAGCCATAGTTTTAATTTACCTTGTACAAGAACTCGTTTGTTTGTGCGTAGTGGTTTATAATTTCCACGGCGCGCTGGGCCACGGCGTCTTGGGCTTGGTCCGTAGAGGCTCCTATGTGGTGGGTGCCGTAAAAATCCACTCCCTCAAAGGGGGAATAGTCAAAGGCGGTGTCTGTGGCTTTGGGTTCTTTTTCATATACGTCTAACGCGGCGCGGATTTGTTTGGCTTTCATAGCTTGGACTAAGTCCTGCGTGTTTACCAGTCCTCCGCGGGCGGTATTAATAAAGATAGCCCCGTCTTTCATACTGTCAAAAAATTTTTTATTAAACAGCCCGTGCGTTTGGGGCGTATCTGGCAAGTGTACGGTGATGGCGTCGCACTGGGCGGCCATTTGGTAAATATCCGTATAGGGGGTAATATGCAGCTGGGTAAAAACTTCCGGCTTGTCATACGGGTCATACGCCAATACTTTCATGCCAAAGGCTTGGGCGCGTTTAGCCACTTCTTTGCCTATGTTTCCCAACCCGATAATGCCCAGGGTACGCCCAAAGATACCTTTTGCCTTGCTGTATTTGGATTTATTCCATACGCCTTGGCGCAGGTCATTTACATTGTCGTATATGCGGCGGTCCAGCGCCAGCAGCAGGGCCATGGCCAGCTCCGCCACCGCTATGGAGTTGGTTCCCGGGCAGTTGCAAACCGCCACGCCTTTTTGGGCGGCGTGTTGAATGTCTATGGTGTCATAGCCGGCCCCGGCGCGGATGATTAGTTTTAAATGGGGGGCGGCGTCTATCACGGCGGCGGGCACTTTGGTGCTGCGCACAATTAAAATTTGCGTATCCGCTACGGCTTGGGGGAGGGTGTTCTCGTCCAATGCGGGGTTGCTGGTTACCGTATGGTGTTTTGCCAGTTCTTCCGTCCAGTGGGCGGGAAATTTGTCTGCAATTAAAATATTCATAAAATCTCCTTTATTTGCTTGCGCGTAAATCTTTTACAATCAGGTCAATGCATTTAAGCAGTTTTTCAAACTGTTCGGTGCCGTTAATGTCTACAAACGGGAAACAGCCTATGCGCAAAGAATTTTGTTTAACGGAGGAGTATTTTTTTACCCCGTCCGCCAAGTTAGCCAGGCCCGTGGCTTTTAACGCGGCGGAAATATCCGCGTCTTTAATGGACGGGTCAGTCACTTCCAGCGTAAGGGTGGTGTAAGAGCGGAATTTTTCGTCCTTAATCAGCGGGGCCAAATAATCGCTCTGGCGGGCAAAGTCCAATACAGCTTGGGCGTGTTGGCGGCATAAACCGTCCATAGCGGCCAGGCCGCCGTTATCCAGCATCCATTTGCAGGCTTCGTTGAACATCCAAATATTGGTGGTGGAGGGGGTGTTTACCGTTTGGCATTTTTCCTGCGCTTTTTTAACGGCTTCCGCCAAATCCAAAGAATAAGGAACCGTGCGGTATTTTTTTACTTCTTCCAGGCGTTTTACCGCTTTGGGGCTTAAGATAATTACGCTGCTGCCCCCGCCTACGCCAAAGCATTTTTGCATGGAAAATAGCATCACGTCAAAAATATTTTTAGGCAAGTCCCGCCCGCCGGCGCAGCTGGTGCAGTCCCAAGCGATAAGGGTGTCCTCCCCTTTGGATTTCCAGGCGTTTTCCAAATATTCGTCGGGTATTTGCACGCCGGTGGAAGTTTCGTTGGGGGTGAGCACTACCAGGCTGGCGTTAAAATTGGGTTTTTCTGAAGGGAAGAACTCGCCCTCTTTGGCTTCTTTAAATTCTTTGGTGACGCTGTCCCCCAAGCGGGAGGCTATTTTTTGGCACCATAGTTTGGAAAACGCCCCAAAACTCAGGCCGGAAACGGAATTAGTGACCAAGTTCCACATTACCGCATCCAGCGCGGGGGTGGCCCCGCCCAAGAAGAAAATAACGGTATAATCCTGCGGCAGGGATAAGAGTTTTTTTAAATTTTCAGTGGCTTCTTTATATAAGCCTTCGGTGGAAATGTCTTTGGCGCGGTGGCTGCGCTCAAACATGGTTTTGTAAAGCGGCGTTTCTCTAAGAATAGGGTGCCCTTGGCTGGGGCCGCAGGTAAAAGTGGATGCAGGCAATAATTCCACGGGAATTTTAATCATAAGTAAGATCCTCCTTCACGTTTAAAAAATCTATTTTATGTAAATGTTCTTTTTATTGTATAAAAGTTTTTTCCGGTCGGCGTATTTTTTTGAAGATATTTTTAGGCCGCCCCAAAACATTCCTTTTTTATAAGGAGCTGTAAAAGGCCGGGGTTTATTAACTGGTTTGTTCTGAAAATGCTCGTAAGTACTATAAAAAGAACCCCCGGTCTATAGGCCGGGGGTTCTTTTTATTTTTTATAAGCGTTTGCCAATTCTTCTTCCAAAATATCGGGGGCTACGTCGCCAATAGCCATTATTTTGGCGTGGAAATCCGCCTCGTCAAAATGTTTGCCGTATTTCTTTTGGTATTTTTGATGCAGCTTGTTAAGCGTGTCAAACCCTACCATATAGCTGACGGCTTGCCCGGGGTTTAAAACGGACGCTTTAATAATACTTTCCGCTTCTTCTTGGTTAAAACCGTTTGCCTGTATAAGGAAAGTCATCGCGTCTGAATAGGAAAATTGGCGGGTTTGTAAATTTAAATCCACCAAAGCGGCCACTACCCGGCGGTAGTCTTCCCACGCCAAGAACAGCAAATCCGTATCGGTGACGATAAGGCCGTTGTCTGCCGCTAAATGCTGGGCGTATACGCTCCAGCCGTTAGCCAGGGTGGGCACAGGGTAGCGTTTGCGTATGGGCGAGGCGTTTTGCCCGTATACGGACTTATAATAAAGCCCCGGCACCAGCTGGCCGGCAATCATTAATTTGCGGGCGGGTTCATTAAAATCTTTTTCCAGCATTTCCGTACGGGTTATTTTATTGCCGCTGGGCATGCGTACAAAAAAATCAAACGTAGGCTGGTTTTGCGTGCCATACGGGGGGACAAACAGGTAAGGCGTTGTATACGCAAAATAAGCGGGCATCGGTTTAATGTTGAAAGAAACATTGTTTTTAGGCAATACCTTTTTTTGCACCAAATCCGTTTCCCAATTTTGGGCTTGGTTTTTAATGCTGGCCAGCAAATTGATATTGGCGGGTACGTCCAATGCCAGCCGCCCGCGTACGGCGTAAAAATTAGCTGCCGTGGGAAGAGGCTGGTTTTTGGCTATTTTTTTCTTTTTATTTTTCTTTTTGGCTACGGGGGCGTTGCCTTCCACGGTTACCGTTTCCGGGTCTTGCGCGGCGGTAAAAGGTTCCAATGCAAAATATAAGTTTTCGCGCGATTGTTTAAATTGCCGGGTTAGGGTTTTGCGCAGTTTTTCGGTCTTGGTATTAATAAAGTATTTATTTTGCAATACAAAGCGGTAATCTTCTTCCCCCAGGCGAAAATCCGGCGTATTTTCCGCCTTGGACAGCGTTTTAAAAAAGTCAAACATTTCTTTTACGTTGCGGCGGGCTTGGTTGGCCGTGGCGGCCGCTTCTTGGCGGGATATTTTGTCTTCTGCGGTTGTGTTTAATTGGGAGGCCAAATCATCAAAAGACAAGTAGGCATAATAAGCGCGTTCCATGGCCAGCTGCGCCAAGAAAGCGGAAGGATTTTTTAAATTGGCTTTGGCTTCTTTGGCGGTGATGCCTAAAGAGGAAGCGCGCTGCGCCAACGCTTCATTTTGGATAACCGGCGCGCTGAGGCGTTTTAACATTAAGGAATAGACGGAGTCAAACGCTTGGGTGTAGTAAAGCGGGTCCAGCGCCAGGCGGTTGCGGGACAAACTCCACAAATCATAATTAATACGGGCCTGCAAGACGTTAAAATCCGCTTCTTTGGAGGAGGAAAACTCGCTTAAATCCAGCTCCGCCATAGAAGTTTTAATGCCTTCCAAAGCGGTTTTGACGGCTTGCTCCTGGGCCGAATTACGGGTATTTAACTGGCCGTTGGCGGATTCAAACCCAATCAGGGTGGAGCGTTCCGGCAAAAAGGTAAGCACGGCGGAAGCGTGGCGGTTGGCTGCGTCCATTAACACATTGTCTTGCATTAAGTCGTCAATATCGTTAAATACGGCGAAAGCGTCTTGCTGTGCGGCGGCCGGCAATACGGTGCAAAGGCATAGTAAGGCGGCGGATAGGGTATTTTTCCAGTAGTTCATACAAAAAAGCCTTCCTTAATTTGATTTTCTTTTTATTATACAAATTGTGAATAAAAAACCGAACAGATAAACTTTTGCGCGGCTAAAATAAATATGATAAAATAAAAACGTCAAAACAGAACGTGCGGCGGGGCTTCCCGCGGCCGGTTCCAACCAGGGGCCGGGCCTGACCTTTCAGCGCGTTTTTTGCTATAATCTAAGTATATCCTTATTACGGGCCATTAGCTCAGTTGGTAGAGCAGACGCCTCTTAAGCGTAAGGTCGTGAGTTCGAGCCTCACATGGCCCATATTAATTTTCGCTCAAATTTTTAATAATAAGAGAAACAAGGACGGATGGCGGAATCGGCAGACGCGTACGCCTTAGGAGCGTATGGAGAAATCCTTGAGGGTTCAAGTCCCTCTCCGTCCAATTCTTGAACCGAACAGGAGTGTAATACATGTCTATTTTCAAAACCGCAGAAGCGGGCGAAGTAAAAGCCAAACAGCTTTCTAAAGAAGGCTGCAAGGTTACGTTAGCCGTAGAGGCTACCCCCGCTCTGGTAGCAAAAAGCTTTCAAAATGCCGCCGTACAGGTGCAGTCCCGCGCGCAAATGCAGGGGTTCCGCGCCGGGAAAGTTCCGTTGGATTTGGTCAAGCAAAATTTTGGCGGTCACATTAAAGAACGCGCTTTGGATTTAGTGGTAAAAGCGGCTATTACCGGCGCTTTGGAAGAAACCAAATTAAACCCCGTTACCGTGCCGGTGCTGACCAAGGGGGATTTTTCCTCTTTCAGCGAAGACAAGTCCTTTTCTTTTGAAATTGCCGTGGACGTTGCGCCGGAATTTGACGTAAAAGATTACAAAGGCATTGTGCTTACCAAAAAGACGGAAACCGCTACCGATGCCGAAGTGCAGGAAAATTTAGAACGCGTGTTGGACGCCAACGCCCGCTTGGAAACCGCTGATGACGGCGCCGTGGTGGACGATAAATGCTACGCCGTGGTGCATTACAAAGGCAAAAGAAACGGTACGGAAGATTATAAATTAAGCGCGGACAGCGAGCTTATTGACATGGCCGCCCCGCAAACCATGCCCGGATTGGCCGAAGCGGTAAAAGGAATGAAAAAAGGCGACAGCAAAACCTTTGAAACCAAAGAAGGCGAAGATACTTTGTCTTTTGAAGTAACCGTGGACGAAATTAAAAATAAAGTATTGCCCAAATTGGACGATTCTTTTGCCAAAGACATGGGTTTTGACACGTTAGACGCTTTAAAAGCCAAAGTGAAAGAAAGCCTGGACGCGGAAGCCAAACAAAACGCCCGCCGCGCCGAAACGGCCGAAATTGAAGACCATTTGGTAAAAATGAACCATTTTGATTTGCCCCAAAGCTTGGTGGACGAATATACGGAGTCTTCTTTGCGCAACTTCGTTACCAGCATGACGCGCATGAAACCCGAACAGCTTACCGCCGAACAGCGCAAAAGCTTTGAGGAACGCATCCGCCCGTCTGTGGAAAAAGACCTGCGCGTAGGCTATATTATCCACGCCATCGCCAAGAAAGAAAACTTGGAAGCCACCGAGGCGGACTGGAAAGCCGAATTGGACAAGAGCTTGGCCTCCAGCAACGGCAATAAAGCCGAAGAGAAGAAAATTAAAACTTTCTTTGATGAACGCAAAGCCCACATTATGGCCACGTTGTCTGAACGGAAAGTGTTTGATTTCTTAAAAGCGCAAGCCGTTACTAAATAAGACAAGTTTAATTGTATGCCCTTGGCCCCGCAGGGTGTTAAAAGCGGGGCCGCGGCATCTGTTCCCTTAATAAAATATAGGGAAAACAACAATTTGCAGTACCGTCGTTTTGGGTTATCCCAAGGCGATTAGTTTACCTCAGCCGGGGAAAGCGAACCGCTTTCCCCGGTGTTTTTATGCCGAATGCGCCGCCTTCCTCCTTAAATAGCCTGGTTTTTTGTAATAGCGGTTTTTTAGGGTTATTGTCTTTTTATTGCTTCTATTTAAGCCATAAAAAGGGCTTGCTTATGGTTATTTGCGGTGCGGACGGGGTAGGACTTTTTCCACGTGGCAAGATGTAAAGGAAAGGGAATTTAGAGACAACTAGACAACAAAGAAAAGGCACAATGTGTTTAAGCGCATTCGCCGTATTGGGGGAGTATACGGCCCGTGTATAGACACGGGCGGAAAATAAAACCATATGTTCTGCCGGCGCTTTTTTCTTAAACGCCTGCGGAAGCCAGCCCCAAAAACACTTTGTGCGTACTGCTTAAACCCCCCATGTAAAAACCCCGCCGTTTGGCGGGGTTTTAAGGGGTTATTTATTTTCTTTTTGTTTTAACGCCGCTTTAATCAGACCGTCAAACAGTGGGTGCGGGCGGAGCGGGCGGGAGCCGAATTCCGGGTGGAATTGCACGGCTATAAAATAAGGGTGGTCTTCCCGTTCCACAATTTCCGGCAGCACCCCTTCATGCCAGCCAGATACTTTCAGCCCCGCTTCCCGCAGTTGTTTTACGTATTGGGGGTTAAATTCGTAGCGGTGGCGGTGGCGTTCCACAATTTGGTCTTTGCCGTATAATTTGCGCGCCAGGGAGCCTTGCTCCAAATCGGCCGTGTAATTGCCTAAACGCATGGTACCGCCTTTATACACCACGTTCTTTTGCTGGGGGGTTAAATCTACCACCGGGTCTTTGGTGGTGGGGTCAAATTCGGTAGAGTTGGCGTCATGCAGGCCGCACAAATTGCGGGCGGTTTCTATTACCGTGCACTGCATGCCCAGGCAAATGCCCAAAAACGGCACTTTGTGTTCGCGCGCGTATTTAATGGTGGCTATTTTGCCGTTTACGCCGCGCCCGCCAAACCCACCGGGAATTAAGATGCCGTCCACATTTTGCAGTTTTTCTTCCACGGCGTCTTTTTCCGTATTTACAAACACAATGTCTATTTTTGCGTCATTATTCATGCCGGCGTGGCGCAGGGCCTCGCTGATGGATTTGTAAGCGTCCTGCAGTTCGGAATATTTGCCGGCCACGGCGATTTTAACGCTTTTGGAGGGGTTCATGGCTTTATCAAAAAATTCAAACCATTTAGGGTCTACTTTTTGTTTGGGGGTTAAGCCTAAAAGCTCTATGATTTGCTCGTCCACTTTTTGTTTATAGAACATTTCCGGCACGTGGTAAATGGACTTGGCGTCCGCGCATTCAATTACCGCCGGCACCGGCACGCTGCAGAAAAGGGATAGTTTTTCCCGCAAATGTTGGGAAAGCGGCTGCTCCGTACGGCAAATAAGCATGCTGGGTTCTATACCCACTTCACGCAGTTTGTTTACGGAATGTTGGGTGGGTTTGGTTTTCAGTTCCTGCGCCACGGCAATATAAGGCACCAGGGTGACGTGTACGCAAATGACGTTTTTGGCTCCTTTTTCCAACCGCAGTTGGCGGGCCGCTTCCAAAAACGGAAGGGATTCTATATCCCCCACGGTGCCGCCTATTTCTATAATGGAAACGTCCACTTCGTTTTCAAAAGCGGTAAAGCGTTTTTTGATTTCATTGGTAATGTGCGGAATTACCTGCACGGTGGCGCCCAAATATTCCCCGCGGCGTTCTTTGTCTATTACCGTTTGGTAAATGCTGCCGGCGGTGTTGGTGTTGGCGCGGGTCATGTTTACGTCTAAAAAGCGTTCATAGTGGCCCAGGTCCAGGTCAGCCTCGGCGCCGTCCGTGGTAACGAACACTTCCCCGTGCTGGTACGGGCTCATGGTGCCCGGGTCCACATTAATATACGGGTCACACTTAATCATATTTACTTTTAGCCCGTTCAATTGCAGCAGTTTGCCTATGCTGGCGCCGGAAATGCCTTTACCCAGCGAGCTGACCACTCCGCCTGTAATAATAATGAATTTGCTCATAAAACCTCTCCTTGTGCTGTGTATAAAGGGGAAGCTCCCGCTTAGGCGGGAGCCCCGTTATTTAGTTTGTAAATATTTTTCGGCCGCCGCCAGGTCCGCCTCGGTATCTATGGCCGGGCCGGAGGGCTCTATTTGCGCGCATTTTATCGTCATGCCGGCTTCCAGCGCGCGCAGCTGTTCCAGCTTTTCCAGTTTTTCCAACGGGCTTACCGGAAGGTGGACAAATTTTTCCAACGCTTCCCGCTTGTAGCCGTAAATGCCGCAATGCTTCCAATAAGGAGCTTTTTGGGCGGCTTCGTCCGGCTGGCGTTTGTACGGAATGCGCGAGCGGGAAAAATACAGCGCTTTCATTTCCGGCGTAAGCACCGCTTTTACGCAGTTGGGGTTGTCTATAATCTGGTCGTCCAGCGTGGCAATCACCGCGGTGGCGATATCGCAGGCCGGGTCACTCTTTAAAATGTCCGCCATTTTGGTAATGGTGGAGGGGGAGATAAAAGGCTCGTCCCCCTGTACGTTAATGATGTATTTTTCCGTACGGCCTTGGGCGGCCTCGTAAATACGGTCCGTACCGCTTTGGCAGGCCTCGCTGGTTAAAATGGCTTTTGCGCCAAACTGGGCGCAGGCTTCCACCACCAACGGGGATTCCGTAGCTATCAGCACGTCTCCCACACCGGCTTTTAAGCATTGTTCATACACATGCTGGATAACCGGCTTGCCCGCCAGCTTTTTTAAAATTTTTCCCGGCAAGCGGGAGGAACCGTACCGCGCGGGTACGGCTATTAAAACGTCGCTCACGGCAAAACTCCTTCAATTTCTTCCACAGTGGCCGTGGCCGTGCCGGATTTACCCACCACAATCCCTGCCGCATAGTTGGAAAGGACGGCCGCTTCCTGCAGGCTGGCCCCGGCCGCCAAGGCCAGGGTAAGCACGGATATGACCGTATCTCCCGCGCCGGTGACATCAAACACTTCCCGTGCGGTGGCTTTTACCGTAACGGGGGTTTGGCTGCCTTTTTCAAACAGGCTCATGCCGTCTGCACTGCGGGTGATTAGGATGGAATCGGCATCCAGCATTTTTAAAATTTTATTGCCCAGTTCGGTAATGGCTTCCTCGCCGCTGCGGGGGGATTCCCCGGCCCCTTCCCAGGCTTCTTTGGTGTTGGGGGTCATGCAGGTAATGTGTTTGTATTTTTTAAAATTGTCTATTTTGGGGTCTACGCAAACAGGGATTTTTTTCTCCCGGCACATGGAGATGATGTCTTGAATATTATGATCGCTCAGCATGCCTTTGCCGTAGTCTGACAGAATAACCCCTTTGGCGGTTTTTAGCGCGGCTTTAAAACTCTCCATGCATTGGTTGCCTACGCCGGAGTCCACTGTTTTTTTGCTTTCCCGGTCAAAGCGAACAATTTGCTGTTGTTCCGCCATCACGCGTACTTTTTGGGTGGTGGGGCGGTTGGGGTCTTCCGCCACGCCGCGCAGGTCTACGTTTTTATCGCGCAGGAAGCCTTTTAACATTTCTCCGCCCAGGTCGTCCCCCACTACGGAAACCAAAATAGGTTTGGCCCCCATGGCGGATAAATTGACGGCCACGTTTCCCGCCCCGCCGGCTACAAAAAATTCTTTTTTTACGGCTACTACCGGTACGGGGGCTTCGGGCGAAATGCGGGTAACGTCCCCTTTAATAAAATGATCCAACATAATATCGCCCACGACGATAACCGGCTGGTTTTTAAATGAATGCAAAATCTCTTTTAATCTTTTGGTAGGTACGGTGGTCATAAACCTCTCCTTTGTTATATCCCATTATAAAATATTTACTGGCGCGTTTACAGCCTTTTATATTCCAATAAAGTGGCCGATACGCTGCCTATAAAAACTTCCGTTTTCATTTTAACGGGCATGCGGTATTCGTCATCCGTCAGCCAAACGGCCAGGCTTTTGCCTTTGCTTACAAAAATGCCTTCCCCCCGCAGCTGGGGTTCCACCACAATGCAGTTAAATTTTCCCGCCGGGGTTTTTATTTTTTCTTTGCGAAGCACTTTTACAATCAGCGGGTATTGCTTTTCCCGGTTGACAATGTCAAAAACGATGTCTTTGCCCACTTCCAGCTTTTGTGCGCGTACAAAGTATAGGGCGGATAAAAAGTCCGCCACGGGTGCGGTCAGTTCCCCGTTTATTTCCCGGGGGGCGGGGTCTTTTTTTTGTATTTGGCCGTAGTAGCGGTTTTCCTGCGGGGCAAAGTTTACCCACTCGTCGCGCTTATAGCTGCCTTCCCGCACGCTTTGCCCATAGCCCAAGGAATAAAATGTTTGGGTGTCTATCCAGGATTGGTTGATGTCACGCACTTTAAAGAACGCGTCAATCACCGTGGCGGAAAATGCCGTGGTTTGTATTAAATAGGCCAAACGCCCGTCTATATCCACCACCCCGCGGTTGCGTATATAAGCCGTGCCCGCTTTAATAAACGTATAGTAAATGCCATATTTTAATTGTTCTCCGTCCCACGGGGCGCCGGTGCGGGCGGAAGCGTCTGGCGTTAGATAGGCGTACGGGTTTAACAGGCGGCCTTTGGTATCTATTAAATCTTCATCTTCAAAAACAGGGGTGTCTTTGGGCAGTACTTTGGGTTCGGGCGGGTTTTCTTGTGTTTGGGCGGCTGCCGGATTTTTTTGTATGTTAGCGTCTGCCGGCAAAGTTTCTTGTTTGGGCTGGGGGGCAGTTTCTTCGGCGCTGGGTTGGGGTTGCGTTTGGGAGGGTGTTTCTTGCTTTGGGGAGGAGATAGTTTCTTGTTGCATGCCGGCGGCGGTTTGGGTTTGCGGCAAAGCGGCTTGCGTGGCGGGAGCGGTTGTCTGCGGGGTGGTTTTGCAGCCCGCTAACAGCATAAACAAAACCGTCAGCAGTCCTAATTTACGCATGGGAAGAATCCTTTTCTATAAATTTAGCCGCGTTTAGCATATTATTGGCTATTTTACTGGGTTTTAAATCCGGATATTTTTTTAAATGGTGTTTGCCGTTGGCGGTAGTCATTAAGATGGTTTTTAGGCCTAAGGTTTGGCCAAAAATAACGTCCGCCTTTTTGTCTCCCACCATATACGATTGCGCCACGTCCACCCCGTATTTTTTTATTAGTTTTTCGCCCAGCAAGGTGCCGGGTTTGCGGCAGGCGCACGCCTCTTGCGGGGCGTGGGGGCAGTACACAATGTCTTGAATGGTTACCGGTTTAAGCAGCTGGCGCAGGCGGGCGTGGCAGGCGTCTACTTCTTTGGCGGTAAAATAGCCGCGCCCAATGCCGGACTGGTTGGATACAATAAAAAAAGAAAAGCCTAATTTCTGCAATTTTTTTAAAGCGGGCAAAACCGTTTTATAGGGGCGCACTTTGGCGGGGTCGCTTAAATAAGTGCCCGGTTTTTCGTGTATAAGGGTGCCGTCCCGGTCAAAAAATACGGCTTTTATTTTAGGCTTCATCGGGATGTTCCTGCAAATAACGCTCCCCTTCCGCTTCGCGTTTCCAACGGTTGTGGGCCCACAGCCAGGAAGAGGGGTTTTCTTTCAGCCAATCTTCATAGCAGCCTACCAATACTTTCGTAAACTGGCGCATACTTTCCTGGGAAAATTCTTTGGGCGGCATTAGCGGGTCATGCACAATACACACAATTTTTCCCATTTTGCGTACCACTTGTACCGGAAACACCGGCACCTGCATTTTGATAGCCAACAAAGCGGTAATGGGGGAGAACGCCGCCACACGCCCCATAAAGCGCACCCATACTTCGCTGGCGGTGGCGTTTTGGTCAATCAAAATCCCTAACAGTTTGCCTTTTTTAAGCCAGCGCATGGAGGCAAAGAAAGGTTTGTCTTCATGGTTGCTGTAAAAAGTTCGGCCGGTGAATATATTGCGCAGACGGTTGGTTTCTTCGTCCACATACGGGTTGTCTACCCGTTGGGCCAGTACGGCTTTGTCCACGCCCCAAACGGCGCCTGCCAGGCCAAAGGCCTCCCAATTGGTAAAATGGCCGATGTGTATGATGCCGCCGGTTTTTTTAGTTTGGGCGTCCAGCATTTTTTCCGCGCCGATGATGTCTACATATTGTTTAAACTTTTGCGGTTTCATGGCGGTTAAGTGGATAAATTCCGATAAAATAGCCCCCATGTTGCGCCAAGATTCCAAGGCAATTTCATACACTTCTTTAGGGGATTTATCCGGAAAAGCGCGCTGTATGTCATACATGGTGCGCTTAAAGCGTTTGGGCATTACAAAACGTACGGAACCCGTGGCAAACCGTCCGGCCGCCACGGCCCAGGAATAAGGAAGCAGCCTTAAGCCAAAACAAACGGTTTTTAGGCCCAAATATTGAATATAATGAGAAGGAGTTTTTTGAAAACGCATATCTTATTATAACAATTTTCTATAGGGAGTGTATTGTAAGAAAGAAAGGCCGCATAAATGCTAAAATAAAATGACCGCCAGATTTTAAAAAAGAGGTTTTTTATGGACTTGCAAGAAGTAAGAACGAAGCTGCAAAATTCCGCGCCCGGCCGGTGGCTTTTATTGGGGGCCAGCAAATTATACGGCGCCGCCGGCTGGCTGAACCGTTTTGCTTACCAAAACGGGTGGAAAACGGTCAGAAGCGTAAATTCCCGTGTGGTGTGTATTGGCAATATTACGGCAGGGGGCACCGGCAAAACCACGGCGGTTTTGTTGGCGGCCACCGCTCTGGCCAAAGAGGGGCTGCGGGTGGCTATTGTTTCCCGCGGGTATAAACGCCAGCAAAAAAGCAAAGAAGTGGTAGTACTGTTTGATAACCCGGACGCGGACTGGAGAAGCGCCGGGGACGAACCTTTTATGATGAGCCGCGTGCTTAGCCAGTATAAAGTGCCGGTGGTCATCTCGCCGGACCGGGCCGAGGCCGCCACCGAAGCCCTGCGCCGCTTTAAAAGCCAAATTATTTTGTTGGACGACGGTTTTCAACACCACCGCTTAAAACGGGACGCCAACATCGTGCTGGTGGACGCCAAAAACCCTTTTGGAAACGGGGAACTGTTGCCCTACGGCAACTTGCGCGAACCCCTGACGGCTTTGCAGCGCGCCGCCCTAGTGGTGTTGACCCATTGTGACCAGGCCACCCCGCGCGAACTGGAAGACATTAAAGACAAAATCCGCGAATATAACGACGAAGTGGAAATTTTGGAAAGCGAACACAAACCCGAATATTATATTGACGTTTGCAAAGGGCGCAAGGTAGACTTGAAAGACGTGCAGGGAGAGGCCGCCTGCTTCTGCGCGTTGGGGCACCCGGAAACGTTTGAAAAAACCCTTGAAAACCTGGGTCTTACGCTTAAGCAGCGCTGGCGCTTTCCGGATCATCAGTTCTACACGCCGGAGCACTTGCGCACGTTTGAGGAAACCCGCGGTTCCCTTCCGCTTATTACCACGTTTAAGGATTTTGTAAAATTCCCCGACAACTGGCGCGAGATTTTAACAAAAGACGTATATGTTTTATCCGTCAATTTAAAAATACGCGGCGGGGAAGAGCAAATGGATAAATTTACCCAGGTGCTGTATCCTAAATTTTCCAAACGCAAATAGTTTTGTTTGTGCGTAAACACCCCCATGTGCATGGGGGTGTTTTTGTATATAAAGCCCCGGGTTTGCCGGGGATATTTATGAATAAAAAACCCCGGTTTCCAGCCCGGGGTTTTTATCGTATTGAAATAAAATTAATTTAAGCCCAGTTTAGCCAGCAATCCGCCCAAGAAACCTTCTTCTTTCTGGCGTACGGGCAGGGGGGACTGGGCGTCACGCTCCAGAGAGTGAAGCGTCAATGCGATGGCGGAAGAATAGAGGGGGTTGTCGGCGTCTGGCGCGTCGGAAATTAAATCGTCGTAAACGGCTAGACGCGCCTTGCGCAGGCTGAAGATATTTTTAGCCGCGTCCCGCACGCTTAAAGAGCTTCCTCCCCCGCTAAGCACGGCCCACACAGGCGGATATTTTACAAACAACATGGACTGCAACAGCTCTTTTTTAATGGCGCGCAGCATTTTTTTGGAGGCTTCGTCCAATACGTCGTCTATTACCTCGTCATCGCCGTATTCGTAGCGGGTAAGTGTGGCGCGGGTGGCACCCAAATCATTTTGCAGCACATCGGCCACTTCCTGCACAATCATTTCGGCCCCGATGGGAAGCTCCCACCCTTCCAAAATGGTTCCTTTGTGGTAGAGCAGAGCGGAGGAATTCTCCCCGCCGATATCCAAAAATAAAGTATTGTTGTTTTTTTCTTCTTCCCTAAGCAGGGTTTGCCCCAGGCAGACGCTGCTGGGCAGGACGGTATAGTCCGGACATTCGCAAGCGCATAAAGCGTGGTTTAAATTGTTTAATTGGGTAATTAAAGCGTAGGAAATAAACGTTTCCACTTCCAGCCCAAACCCCTCCATGCCGCGCGGGTTTTTAATGCCGGTTTGCCCGTCTATGGTATAGGTTTGGGGAAGGACGTCCACCACTTCCAGCGTGTCGCTTAGGTTGCGGGGGACGGAGTTATTTACCGCGTCGGCAATGTCACGCGTGGTAATTATGCGGTTGCGCCCGTCTGTATTTTTAAAACCGCTGGCGCGTTTAAAACTTAAAAAACTGCCCCTAAGCCCCACAATCACCGAAGGATTAAAGGATACATATTCCGAAATATCGGCAAAGATTTTGTTTAACGCGTTTTGGGTTTCCTGCAAATCCAGCACCACGCACGCATTGACGGCCTTGCACGGCTGCGTAAGCGTGCGGCGCACGCGCAGGGTGCCGGTTTCATCATCATACGCGCTTAGAACGGCGGTTATTTTGCCGCTTCCAAAATCCAGTGCCAGTATATTGCGGTTCATGCAAACTCCTACCAAAAGTATACTTCATTTTATCAAATTTGAACCTTTGTCAATTTTGCCGAGGGCGGGCCAAAAAACGCCAAAAATGATTTTTTATAGTTTCCGTCTAAAGCTTGATTTTTTTGCCGTTTTTTAATAAAGGCGGTTGCTTTTTTATTTCCTTTTTAATACCGCTTGACTTGTTTTTTTTTTTTGATACAGTGGCTTTTAGTTAAAACCAATGGAGGGGATTGTGTCTAAAATTAAAAAGCAAAATAGGCGTGCTT
>CASFXV010000002.1 GCA_949298795.1 uncultured bacterium | reverse complement strand
CAAGCCGGACGACATCACGGAAACGTGTTCAGACGGAAAGACGGTACGCACGAAAGCCTATAGTTGTGTAAACAATGTATGGACGGCGGGTAACTGGGACAAAGAATGCCCGACAGAGTGTACCCCCAATCAAACGGAAACCAAAACGGAATCCTGTGGGGTAGGGTCTTCCTCTACTAAGAAATGTACCCGCACTTGCGGATCAAATGGTACTTGGGGCGCCTGGTCTTGCGATGACAGCACTTGCAAAACCTATAGATGTTTGGTCAATGCCCGCAGACAAAAAACTGGATCTTGCTCTAGAGGGTGGAGAATTGCACACTATACTACAAATATGATGTCTGCCTGTAATGCCGTTGGTTTGACCTACTGCGAGCCTGGCAAAGAATGTAATTGCCAGCCTGGCAAGAATTACGTATATTTTTATATGTGGGGATGCTGCAACGACGATAAGTATTGTCCAAGTTTTTCCGCCTACAATTATACTTGTGTGACCTGCGGTGAAGTGGATAGTTTGAGCAAATGTTATCAAGGGGATTTGAAAGATCCCAATGCTGGTGGTGGGGGTTTCTTGCCCACTTGCTCCAATATGGAAGATAAGGATAAATGTGAAAGTTGCGGTGGTACGTGGAATACTAATAATTGTACTTGCGACTGCGGATTCTATAATGGAAACAGCTGCCGGTTTGACCGAAGACAAGGTTGTGTCTGCGGTAGTTTGGTACGCTCTTGCAGATAATGCATACATAGGTAACACATATAAACCCCCGGTTTGCGCCGGGGGTGTTTTATTGCTATTTTTAAGACAGCTTTTTTGATTTCATTTTGTTAGAAATAAAATGAAATCAAAAAAAGAGGTGTTTATGAAAAACCTTACAGCAGATCAATTAGGCGGGCTTGCGCTTGTTGAATTATTGTTGGTTTTACTTATTGGTATGTTGAGGCAGTTTTTTCTTAATAAACTGTGGTATTTTTTATGATAACTTACAGTGCGGTTGATGTGTTTAACAATAAGGTTATTTAAACTGATTGGATTTTTCCCCGCCGTCGTACGCATAACCCAGCCCGCGCTGGATAAGCGCTTGGGCTAAATCCTCTCCTTGGGCGTTGCTTACATCACACAGCAGGCGGAAGTATTTGTCCCGCCCGCAGTGGGTGAGCGTAATGGGAGGCTGGGATAAAAAGTCTTTGGTAAAAGCTTTCGCCTGTTGGGCCAAACGTTTTTCTTTGGCGGTTTTTCCTTTCATTTCCGGGCAGTCCACCCCGCGCACGCGCACGGGAACTTTTTCACAGTATACCGCCAGCGAACAGTTTAAATTAATTTTAAAAGTATCTCCGTCATATACGGAAGCGATGTCCACTTCTTCTAACGCCTCTTCCTCCGGCATGGGCTGGTTTTGGTTAATGGGTTTGCCCTGCTGCTGTAAAAAGAACAAAATAACGGCCGTAATAAGCGATGCCCAAAACCGCCTATTGGAACGGAGCCGAAAGGGGAGGCGTTTTGTTTTTCTTTTTCTCATAATTAATGAGCCTTAACGGGCAGCAATAAATTTAAAGCGCTGGGCTCTATGGAAATTTCCAGCCGGTCTTGTGTGATTTTGGGTTCTCCGTCCAAGTGGTAAATAATTTCACCCGTCTGGCGCAAAACGGCTTTTTTAACGCGCGTGGTTTGGGTAACGCCTTTGTGGGCGGGGTCGCTGGTAAAAAAGCTGGGCAGGGCGCAAAGCAATTTTAACTTGCTTTCATTTTTAATTAGTACGCAGTCCAGCCAGCCGTCCGTTAAGCTGGCCTGGGGGGCAATTTTAAAATTGCTTCCGTATTGGGTACCGTTGGCAAATGCCAAAGAAAGCGGGCGGACGGTGGTTTTTTGCCCGTCCAGTTCCAGCTCTATGGGCTGGGGGCGGTAAGTCAGCACGTCTTTAGCGCCCAGTTTAAAATAAGGCCACATGCCGCGCTTGCCGCTCTTGCCGTATTGCATAAAATCATAGGCTATTTGGGCTTCTATGCCTACGCCGGCCAAATTTAAAAACAGTTCGCCGTTCGCTTTTCCGGCGTCACACGGTACGGCATGAGCCGTTTGCAGGCGCAGCAGGGCTTCTTCCACAGATAACGGCATTCCCATTTCCCGCGCCAGCCCGTTGCCGGACCCGTTGGGTATCACCCCCAAAGCGGTTTGGGTATGCACCAGCGCGCGTGCGGTTTCATTGATGGTTCCATCGCCTCCAACGGCAGCTACGGCCTCATAATTTTGCTGTACGGCTTTTTGGGCCAGCTGGGTGGCGTGGCCCGGGCCTTCTGTTAACGCCCAGGAGGCTTGGGGAAAGTTCAGCGTTACGGCTTCTATTATTTCCTGCGGGTCACGCCCTTTGCCGCTTTTGGGGTTGATGATAAATAATATCTTCATACTTTTTTTAAGGTTTCTAAATCTTCTTTTTTGTTTAAGTCCAGTTCACTCAGCGCGTCATAAATGCGTTCCACTTTTAACAAATTAATCCCCGCAGAGGCTATTTTCCCTCCAACCGTAGCCAAAAATACCATCAGAACGGCAAACAACGCAGTATTGGCCAGTTGGTTGACTCCGTCCATAGGTATTTGTATTTGCGCTTGGGCGGTTTGGGCGGTTACATTGCTCATCTTTACCACTTGGGCAACGGGGGCTTTTAAAATAAATGTTTTATACATGCCCACGCAGGCAAAGAAAATAAAAAACAACCCGGCGCAAAGTAAAAGATATCCTATTATTTTATGCATGAATTTCTCCTTTTAATAAAGCGGGCAGCTCTTGTATATTTTTTAAAGTAACAAAATCCGGCAGGGGGGTGTTGGGCGCTTCTTCATATATCCAGCCGTCTTGGCAGGGGATATAAACGGCCTGCAAACCCGCTTCCAGCGCGGGCAGAATGTCTGAACGGACGGAATTGCCCACCATCAGGGTGTGGGCGGGTTCGGTTTTTAGGGTGCGGCATAAGTTTAAATAAGCCTGCGGGGTTTTGTCCGTCATAATTTCCGCATGGGCAAAAAAATCCTGCAGGCCGGAGTTCTGCAATTTGCGTTGTTGGTCCAGCAAGTCCCCCTTGGTGGCTACGGCCAGGGTATAAAAAGGGGCCAATTCTTGCAAGGTCTGGCGCACGCCGGGCAGCAGTTCCATGGGGGCGCCGATGAGTTTTTTGCCCAGTTCCAACACCGGCGCGGTAACGGCGGCGGCTTGCTGCGCGCCCAAAATACGCTGGGCCGTTTCCAGCATGGAAAGGGTGAACGCTTTAGCCCCGTAACCGTATAAAGGCATATTTTGCACTTCCGTATGCAGCAGTTCGCGGATGCCGTCCCGCTCGTTTAACCCAATGAGCTTAAAAAAAGCTCTTTCGGTATTACGGTAATGGGTTTCGTTTACCCACAGGGTGTCGTCCGCGTCAAAAAAAATGGTTTTAATGTGCATGAAACCAGGGTTCATAAGCTTTAGGCGAGAGGCGCGCCCTCTCTGTATTTGATATACTTTAATTATACAGTTTTATAGAGGTATTTTAGGTAATCTTATGAAAAGCACTGATATTAGAAACGGTTTTTTGCAATTTTTTCACTCCAAAGGCCTGCCGGTAGTGGCTTCCAGCTCACTTATTCCGCATTCGGACCCTACCCTTTTGTTTACCTCCGCGGGCATGGTGCAGTTTAAAGCCAATTTTCTGGGGATAGACAATTCCCTCAAAAACGCCGCCAGCTGCCAAAAATGCGTGCGCACCACGGATATAGACAGCGTAGGCTTTACGGAACGCCATTTAACTTTTTTTGAAATGCTGGGCAATTTTTCTTTCGGTGATTATTTTAAAAAAGAAGCCATAGACTGGGCCTGGGAATATTTAACCAAAACCTTGGGTATTCCGGCGGATAAACTTTACGTCAGCATTTACAAAGGCGGCATTGCCCCGCGCGACGCCGAAGCCTACGAAGCCTGGCTTAAATACGTACCGGCGGAACGCATTTTTGAATTAGACGAGGCCGACAACTTTTGGACCATGGGCCCCACCGGCCCCTGCGGCCCCTGCACGGAAATTTATTACGATTTTGGCCCCAAGGGCTGCAAAAACCCGCATTGTGATATTACGTGTGACTGCGGGCGCTTTGTGGAAATTTGGAACATTGTTTTTGAAAGCTACAACCGCCAGGAAGACGGCTCCTTTAAACCGCTTCCCCACAATAATATTGATACGGGTATGGGGTTGGAACGACTTTGCATGGTCATGCAAAACGTAAAAAACGTATTTGAAACGGATTTGTTCACCCCCATTATCAACCAAGCCAAGCTGGATTTAAATTTAAAAGGGGAAACCAAAGAAGAAATCTCCGCCCTGCGCATTATTGCGGACCATGTGCGCAGCTCCAGCTTTTTAATTGCGGAAGGCATTTTGCCTTCCAACGAAGGCCGCGGCTACATCTTGCGCCGCTTAATCCGCCGTGCGGCGCGTTATGCGCGCTTGATGGGGGCGGATAAACCGTATTTGTATACGCTGGCCCCTAAAGTGAAAGAAATTTTTAACGGCTTGTACCCGGAAATAGACAAAAACCTCTCTCACATCCAAGACGTATTAAAAATGGAAGAGACCACCTTCTTAAAAACCTTGGTCACCGGGGAGGAGAAGTTGTCCGCCCTGCTAGCCCAGGGCAAAGGCAAAATATCCGGGCAGGACGCGTTTCACCTGCACGAAACGTTTGGCTTTCCCTTGGAACTCACCAAGGAAATCGCTTCCGCCAAAGGGGTGGAGGTGGACGAGGCCGGCTATGAGGCCGCCAAAGAAGCGGCGCAGGCCAAAAGCCGTTCTTACGCCGATGAGCTTTCCAAAGACAAAGCCATTATGCTTCAGCGTATAGAAAATACTTATCCCGCCACCGTGTTTACGGGTTATGACGCGCTGGAACAAAACGCCCAAGTACTGGCTTTGTTTACCGCCGCGTTGGAGCCGTGTGAAAATTTACAGGGCGAAGGCTACGCCGTGTTTGACAAAACCTCTTTTTACGCCGAATCCGGCGGCCAAGTGGGAGACGCGGGGGAAATTTTGTACCAAGGCCAGCCCGTCGCCCGCGTGTTAGACGTGCAAAAGCCGTTGGGCAAAGTGTACGTGCACAAAGTAAACGGGCGTTTAACCCAAGGGCAGGAAGTAACCCTCAGCGTAAACGCGGCTTTGCGCAAACGCTGTATGGCAAACCACAGCGCCATTCACTTGGTAAACGCGGCTTTGCGCCAAGTATTTGGGGACAGCGTACACCAAAGCGGTTCTTTTGTGTCTCCGGAGCGCTTCCGTTTTGACTATACTTTATCCCGCACGCCCAAAACGGAAGAATTGGACCGCGCCTGGGCCATTGCCAACCAAGCGGTGGAAAACGCGCTTGCGGTTAACTGCCAAGTGCGCCCGCTGGCGGACGCGGACAAACTGGGCGCCGTCACCCTGCTGGGGGAAACCTATGCGGATCCGGCCCGCTTTGTGATGATGGGGGGCTCGTTTGAAGCGCCGGAGCAAAAATACAGCTTGGAACTTTGCGCCGGCACCCACGTGCGCAACACGGCGGACGTGATTACCATTTTGGTTTTGAAAGAAGCTTCCGTTTCCGCCGGGGTGCGCCGCATAGAGGGCGTGGCGGGCCCGGCCGCGCTGGACTATTTAAAAACCGTTTATAAAGATACGGAAAGCCTAAGCTCCCGCTTAATGGTTCCGGTAAAAGACGTTTTTAGCCGCATAAACGGTATTATGGATGAGCTGAAAGAAGTGAAAAAACGCTACACCCAATTCCGTGAGAAAACCATGGCTGCCGGCGGCATGAACGAAATAACGTTTACCATGAAAAACGGCACCTCTTTGGTTATCCGCAACGCGGAAGGAGCCGAACCCAAAGAATTGCGCACCATTGCCGATACGGTGGCCCAAAAATACCAGCAGGCGTTGGTTATCGTTACCTGTGACAAAGAGGGCAAGCGCTCTTTTGTGGTAAAGATGGCCGGCAAACTGCCTAATGTGGACGCGGTAACCGTAGCCAAGCAAATCGCGGCGGACTTAAACGGCCGCGCCGGAGGCCGGCCCGATTTTGCCCAAGGCGGCGGAGAGGCCAAACGCCCCTGGCAGGAACTGGTGGGGCAGTTAAAAGAAACCCTATAAAAAAAGCCCCTCCGTAAGGAGGGGTTTTTATATTTTAAAATGTCGTGTTTTCTTTTGGTTTAATGGAGGAGGGGTGCATACGTCCCGTTTTTATTTTTAAGCACAGTATGCCAAGCCAAAAGAGCGGAAAAAAGCACAACATGGGCGCGGCGCTATTAAAATTTACCTTGGCCTGTTTTCCCGCCCGGCGTGCGGACTACCGCCCCGGCTATTTCCAAAACAAACAATAAAAAACCCCGCATACGCGGGGTTTAAATGGTGGTAGGAATAGGATTCGCCTTCCGGTAAAATTCCTGACGGACTTTTCCTGCAGGCCGGGCTCGCGGTTTTTGCCTTTCGGGCTTTGCCCTCAAACAAAAACAACGCTGCGCCTTTCGAATCCTAACGCAGGCCAAGCAGTTGGCCTGCTTTCCTACCCGGCTACAGATGGTTGTTTGCCGGCTGTATAGGTCAAACAACAAAAAACCCCGCATACGCGGGGTTTAAATGGTGGTAGGAATAGGATTCGAACCTATGTAGGGCGTAGCCCGACGGTTTTACAGACCGTTGCTTTTGACCGCTCAGCCATCCTACCGTACAAATTGACGCCGAGGCTTACGCCCCGGCTTTACTTAAACAACTAGGTACATATATTATAGCAAAAAAAATAAAAAGTGTGTTTTTCTTGTTTGTTTTCTTATTTTGAAGCGCTTTGTATAGTAAAAATTAATCTGTTAAACTTGTTTAAACCCCCGCATTAAATTGCTAAAATATGGCTATGCAAAACCAAGCTGCTACCCCGCTGATGAAGCAATACCAGGAGATTAAGTCCAAAAACCCCGGCGTTATTTTGTTTTTCCGCCTGGGAGATTTTTACGAAATGTTTGACGAGCAAGCCCGTGAAGTAAGCAATCTACTGGGGCTTACTCTTACCGCGCGCCACGGTACCCCCATGTGCGGTATTCCGTATCATGCGGCAAACAACTACATTGTGCGGTTATTAAAAGCGGGTAAAAAAATAGCTATTTGCGAGCAGGTTGGTTCCGCGGCGGAAAACAACACCAAACTTTTTGAACGCAAGGTAATCCGCGTCATTACCCCCGGTACCGTGATGGAAGACACCCTGCTTACGGCCAATCAATCCAATTATTTAGTGTATGTAATGGTGCATAAGGCGGGGTGGGCGCTGGCGTGTGTGGACGTATCCACCGGGGAATTTTGGGTCACTCAAAATGACAAAGACCCTTCTTTAATGAATTTAGCCGCCGCCTTGGCGGCCATTAACCCGGCGGAAATAGCGGGGGACCAGGCTTCTTTAAAAGATTTACAGGCCAAGGTGGTTATCCCGGCCGGGTTTGGCCTGACCACCCGCCCCTCTTTTGACGGGGATTATACCCTGCCGGATAATTGGCCCTCTTTGGGCGCGTGGGAGGGCAAGCGCGCCGCTTTGTCCTGCGCTTTGCAGGTCATGCGCTACATTAATGTTACCGAACCCAGCTTTAAAGAAACGTTAATCCCCAGCTACCGGGAATTAAAAGAAACCTTAATTATTGATGAAAACGCCGTAACCGCCTTGGAGTTGGTTCAAAACCAGGAAGGCGGGCGCAAAGGCAGTTTGTGGGATTTGCTGGACAAAACCCAAACATCCGGCGGCAGCCGTATGCTGAAAGAATGGATTTTGCACCCGCTTTTAAACCCGCAGGATATCGCTTTGCGCCAAAACAGCGTGGAGGGGTTTGTAAAAAACCCGCAAGCGGCGCAAGAAGTACAGTCCATACTTAAAAATATTTCCGATGTGGAACGCATCACCACCCGCACGGCTACGGGTACGGCGTCCCCCAGGGACATGTCCGGCCTGCGGCGTTCTTTATTAAACGCTGAGCCGCTTCACCGCTGGTTTGAAAAATTTGGGCAGGCGGTTCCGCAGCTGGCCCGGGAATTTGCCAATGCGTTTGCCGGCCTTTCAGATATGAGCCGCCTGCTTTACAGCGCCATTAATGAGGACCCGCCCCTTCGCATTAGCGACGGCAACATCATCCGCGAAGGGTATAACGCGGATTTGGACGAGCTGCGCTCCCTGCGCCACAACAGCGGCAAAACGCTGGAGGAAATCTGCGCGCGCGAGCGGGAAAAAACGGGCATTCCCTCCATGAAGGTGGGCTTTAATTCCGTCTTTGGTTATTATTTTGAGGTAACCAAAGTGCATTTGTCCAAGGTCATTATGTGCGCAAACAAACGCTTACCAATGCCGAGCGCTATATTACGGAAGAATTAAAAGATTTGGAAAATAAAATTTTAAACGCGGACCAAAAAATCCTGCGTTTGGAATCTTCTTTATTTGATGAAGTACGCAAAACGCTTGCCGGGCAAACCCAAGCGTTAAAAACTTTTGCCCGCGTGGCCGCCCAGCTGGACGTGTACGCCTCTTTGGCTCAAACCGCCGCGCAAAACGGCTATGTGCGCCCGACGGTGGATGATTCGGACGTGCTTTCTTATAAAGGAGGAAGGCACCCGATTGTGGAAAGCACGCTCCCGCCCGGCAGTTTTGTGCCGAATGATTTGTCCGTCAATTCCACGGATAACCAAATTATGCTTATTACCGGCCCCAATATGGGAGGCAAAAGCGTGTTTTTAAAGCAAACCGCCATTCTGGTTATTTTGGCGCAGATGGGGTCTTTCGTCCACCTTTATGGTGGAAATGAACGAAACGGCCCATATTTTAGCTTCCATGACGCCAAGAAGCCTTATCTTGCTGGACGAAGTGGGCCGCGGCACCTCTACCTTTGACGGCATTTCCATCGCCTGGGCGATTGTGGAATATTTGTATAAACCGCACGGCGGCCCCAAAGTGCTTTTTGCCACGCATTATTTTGAGCTGACGGACTTGGAAAACAAATACCCCAGCGTGAAAAACTATCACGTGCAGGCCAAAGAGTATAAAGATGAAAACGGCCAAAGCAAGCTGGCGTTTTTGTATCAAATCTTACCGGGCGCGGCGGACCAGTCATACGGTATACACGTGGCGGAAATAGCCGGTCTGCCCGCCGCCTGCACGCTGCGCGCGCGCAAGGTGCTTAAAGATTTGGAAGCCAAAAAAGGCGGGGCAAAAATTTCCGCCAAAGAAAAAGACATGGTGAAAGATTTATTTTCTTCCCCCATTGTGGAAGAAATTAAAATGGCCGATACGGACAGCCTGACCCCGCTGGCCGCCTTACAGCTTATTTGCGAATGGAAGAAACGCATCAATGAGTAAAATTACCGTTTTAGACCAAGCCACTGCCAGTAAAATCGCCGCGGGCGAAGTGATAGAACGCCCCGCCGGCGTGCTGAAAGAACTGCTGGAAAACGCGGTGGACGCGGGCGCCACGGCTGTAAACATAGACATTGAAGGCGCCGGCAAAGATTTAATACGCATTAACGACAACGGCTGCGGCATGGATAAAGAAGATTTGGAACTAAGCGTGGTGCGCCATGCCACCAGCAAAATACGCACCTTTGACGATTTAACCCATTTGCACACGTTTGGTTTTCGCGGGGAGGCGTTATTTTCCGTGGCGGCGGTATCGCGTTTAACCATCAGCAGCTGTACCCCTCAGGGGGAAGGGCATTGCATAGAAACCCAAGGGGGAATCATTACCCGCCGTGCGCCGGCCCCCGCCATACCGGGTACCACGGTGGAAATACGGGACTTGTTTTTTAACACCCCCGCCCGGCGCAAGTTTTTAAAGAGCGACTCGTACGAGCGCGCCTGCCTGCTTAAAGTGGTGGAGGAAAGCGCCCTGGCCAACTTGCGTGTCAGTTACCGCGTGCGTATAGGCGGGCGGGAAGTGTATCATCTGCCGGCGCAAACCGGCCCCGTGGAGCAGGCCGTTCGCGCCCGCGCGGCGGAAATTTTAGGCCCGGCCGTGGCGGAAAGTTTGGTGTTTAAAGAATTTGAACCGCTTGGATTAAAACTCTTTTTAACCCCGCCGGATAAACTGGTGACGGTGCGGGATTTCCAATTTGTATTTGTAAACCGCCGGCCGATAGAATCTAAAACCGTTCAGCAGGCTGTATATAAAGCCCTGCAAAATGTGCGCCCCAAAGACCGCCACCCCGCTTTTATCGCCTACATGACTTTGGAACCGGCGGATTTTGACGTAAACATTCACCCGCAAAAGCGTGAAATACGCTTTGTGGATGAGAACCGCGTGTTCGGCTTTATTTTAAACAGCGCGGCGGAAACCGCGTTTGGCAATTCCCGCCCGGTGGAAGCGGCCGTGTTGCCTCCCGCCCCGGCAATTGATTTAAGTTTGCAGGCCCGCCCCGCGGCCCAGCAGTTATTTAAGCCCAAGGCGCAGGAGAAGACGGCTCCAGCTCTACCGGAGTTTGCTCCTAAGCCGGTGGAGCCAGCGCAGCCGGTTACGGATATTTTTGCTCCGGCCCCGAATGCCCGTTTTACCGTGCGCGACAGCGAGGACCCCGTTAGTTACAATGCCTCGGCGGGGGAGCCGCCTGCTAGGGCTTCACAGGAAGCATTGCCCTCAGCGCAGGGGCCGGCTTGGTATAAAGGGCCTTATCATTATTTGGGGCAGCTGCAGCGCAGTTATTTATTGTTTGAAAACCCGGACGGGCTGATTTTGATAGACCAACACGCCGCCCAGGAACGCGTATTGTTTGAACATTATATGGACGCGTTTGATAAACATGATATAAAAGTGCAGGAGCTGATGTTTCCCATTCATGTGGATTTAACCCCCAGCAATGCGGAAAGTTTAATGAGCTGGGCCCCGTGGCTCAAAACGGCGGGGTTTGAGCTGGAGCGTTTTTCCCCGCGTACGGTGCAGGTAAAGACCAGGCCGCATATCATTCGTTTTAAAGAAGATGAAATGAAAAGTTTTGTGGAGTCCCTGGCGGCCGTGGTGGGGGACCCCGCCAAATCTACGGACGCGCTGAAACGTAAAATGGTAGCCATGCTGGCTTGTAAAAAAGCCGTTAAAGCCCACGACGCCATGACCGCGGCCGAAGCGCAGGCCCTGCTTGAAAACATGAAAAAATGCAAAGACGGCATGCACTGCCCGCACGGGCGCGCGTGCGTGGCGCAGTTAAATATCAAAAATATAGGCAAGCTGTTTGGGCGGTAAGAAAAGGCGGAAACATGAATATTTCCAAAGTTACTTGTATTTATTTTAGCGCAACGGGGCTTACGCAGAAAGTGTTGGATTTGTTTTTGGCGGGGCTTCCCGTGCCTGCCCAAAAAATAAATATTACCCCGCATGTGACGGCAGTTTCCTGCACGTTTGCGCCTGATGAGTTGGCTGTATTTGCCGCCCCTGTATATGGCGGAGTTTTGCCTAAACCGGCGGCGGAGCGGTTTTCGTTAATTAAAGGCAATCATACGCCGGCCGTGTGTTTGGCCGTGTACGGCAACCGGGATTATGACGACGCTTTGCTGGAAATGAAAAACCTGACCGAGGCGGCGGGATTTATACCCGTTGCGTTTGGGGCGGCTTCGGCGCAGCATTCTTTAATGCCGCGCGTGGCGGCCGGCAGACCGGATGAAAAAGACGCGAAGGATTTGGCTTCTTTTGCCCGCTGCGCTTGGGAAAAACTGGGGGATTTAAAAGAGCTTTCTGCCCAGGCAACGCCGCAGGTGCCGGGGCGTTTGCCTTATAAAGAGTTTAAGGGGGTTCCTTTTAAACCAGCCGTAAATTCCGCCTGCGTGCATTGTGGGGCGTGCGCGGCTCATTGCCCGACGGGCGCTATTTCTAAAGAAAAGCCCGATACTACAGATCATGCGCTATGTATTTCCTGTATGTCTTGCGTGCATATATGCCCGTCCCATGCGCGCAGTATGCAGCCCAAAACCGCCCTATGGCTGGCGGAAAAAGCATTTTTGCTTAAGTATGGCAAACGCAGGGAACTAGAAGTTTTTATTTAATAAGACAAAAACCCGCCGTACCGGCGGGTTTGTTGTATGGATTAGAACATTTTGTTACATAAAAACCCCGCTTAAAGCGGGGTTTTTGTTTGAGCTAAAAGATAAATCCAAATGAGAACGATGCCCCGGCGGAGGCGGGCACGTCAGCTCCCTCCACTTCTGCCGTTTCCGAACTGATGGCTCCCGCCAACTCCATTTGGAAGCGGGCTATCTTAAATCCTAAGCCCAAGGTGTAGTACATAGAAGAGTCTGACTCCGCCAAGTTTTTATTGATCCCGGCTCTTAACGGCAGGCTGAAAGTTTTTCCTTTGGCAAAGTCCCACTCGGCGCCGATGGCCAACTGGCGGGATTTAAAGTTAGCGATAGCCGTTTCGTTTTCGGTTAAGTCCAAATCGGCCGCCAATACAAGCGTACGAAGCGGTTCTATGGCTACGCCGGCGCGGATTTGGGGTTTTAACTTGTAATCGCCCGTCTGCCAGCTTTGGGCAATCGCGTCCGGTATGCCTTGGGGAAGGCCCGGGCGGTCAAACTTGGGGGAATTGATGTTGCGCGCCGTTAAACCGATTACCGGGTTAAACAATATTTCCCGGTCCGTCAGGCGGGAGAAATTCACTTTTGCCCCCAAGTCCACCCCCAGCTGGGCAGAGGTTTTTTTGTTGTCCCATGCGTCGCTGGCTACATCTGAGAGGGATTTGTCGTCCTGCAATACCAAAATACCCGTTTGGGCGATGGTTCCCTCAATCAGTTTTAAATTTCCGCCCACTTGCAAACCGGGTATAACTTCCTGCGCGTACCCTAAGGCAATTTCGGAGAAAAGGCCTAAATCCGCCATGGCGCGGCTTTCGTTTTGTTCATAACCGTTGCCGCCGTTATGCTGCGCCGCGGTTTGGATAATATCGGCGGCGTTGGGTAAGTTGGAAGCGGCCGTTTGCGCGGCAGACAATACTTCCTGTGCGGAAGAGCCGGCATTTAAGGCGGTATTGATAAAAGCGTGTGCCATGTCCGCCGCGGAAGCGTAATTGGTTTGCAATAACGTATTGATAGCGTCCAGCGTGTTGGTGTCCGTAATGGTTTGGGCCAGTATTTGCGCGGCGCGCTGGCTGTCTGTTTCTGCGGGCAGGGCTGTGCTTCCGCTGATGTCCAAACCGGCGGTGCCTCCTTGGTTGCCTAATCCCACGTTTATCGTATCAATGATAGGGGTAACGCCCATCGTGCCCAAAGAGCGCACGGATACGGCAAAGTTTTTAATTTTTATTCCCAGCCCGGCATCCGCCCCTACCACGGCGCCCAGATTGTTTTTGGTTAAGTCGGAAATGTCGGACAACCCCTCAAATAAAGTGGATAAATCTTGCGCGTTGGGGGCGCCGCCGGCGGATATTTTGTTGGATAAATTCTTATAGCGGTCAGACAAATCGTTTAAATTATCCAAGGCGTTCATTACGTCTTTGGTTGTTTCCAGCTGAAGGCCGGTGCTAAGCAAAACGTTTTGCATTTCTTGGTCTGTATCTTTTAAAGCGGCGGGGTTCCAATATTGGGCGTCTGCCCCGTAGGCGGTGGCTACCCCGGCCCCGCCCATGCCCATCGCTCTGGGGCCTACCATTTGCCAAGGTTGGGCGTTTAATGTAAAAGCGCTAGTGCTAAACAGCACGGCCAGTAAAAACCGTTTCATTGTTTTCTCCCTTATATATAAGATTTGAGATATCATAGCAAATAGCATGTTGGGGTGCAAGGAAAGATGCCTGCGTGGGCCCCTCTGTAAAAAAGGGTTCCTGTTTTCGGAACCCTTTTGGTTATTTTATAAATACAAACAAGTTTTTGTTGGTTGAGTAAGGGAAAGCTTTTTTTATTTTTTCTAACTCTTCTTTCGTGTTTAACTTTTTAATTTCTTCTTCGTTGGCGTACATCCAAAAAAGATCTTTAGACTGGGTCGCGTTTTGCATGAGGAAAGCTAATTTGTCTGAAGCATTCTTTATGTTGTCTTCTTCCAGTTTGTAGCAAACACCATTTTGGCATAGCCCGCTTGTTTCCGCTATATTGGTTCTATTTTCATAAAAGACTTCTTTGTCTACGGGAAGCTGTTCCATGGGAAGCAGTGAAATTAACAAGTAATCTGTCACATGCAACATGGGGGCTAAATCCATTGAATAGGTTGTGGCTAGGTGTCCATCTCCGGCATGGACGATAATGATGTCATAAAACGGCCGCAGCGCGTTAATGCGCCGGGCCCATTGGCGGTTGCGTTCCAGCACGCCCCAAGGGGATACACTGACTAAGTTCAAGATAGACGAGGCCAAATCCTCCAGTTTATCTTGCGCAAGGTTTAAAGAGGGCACTTTATCCTCGGGAGAGGCATAGACGGCAAAATTTCCAATCTTAACAATAGATGTATTTTCTTGCGTTATCCAGATGAAATCATCAAGGGCTAGCTGGTCTATATTTGCCTGGTCGGCCGCGCGGAAAACCGGCATATAACTATCTGAGACATACAGACTTGTTTTTGCCCCGGCCTTTTTTAACAGGCCGGGTTTTTCATCTCCTTGCCAGCTTAAAAATTCACTGGCCAGCAAAATGCGGGCATGAGGGTTTTCCTGGCGGATAATTCGGATTATATTTGCCGCGTGATCAATAGAGGAAGCCGCTTCGTGGTTAATGGATTCCGCAATAAAAATGGTGTTTTGCCCTTTTATTAATTGGGAGTAGGGAGGAAGCCCTTTCGCATGATAAAAAAGGTTGGAACCGGCGTCTTCTTTAAGGGCTCCCAGCTGGTTCTTTAATAAATAGTTTTCCAACTTGGTAGAAACTTTTTCCACTTCTTTTACATGTTCATTTTGTTTTAAAAACTCTTGCCAAGATAAGTGGGATATTTTCTCGTTTTGTAATTTTTGTAATACTTGTTCTAAAGAATGCGTCTTCTGTTGGGCTTTTTGCGCTTGGGTACGCAAAATATCTCCCAGCTGGTTTGTGGCGGCTTGGGCCCACAGTGGGCTGTTTATGAGTAAAGCCAAAAAAGTATAGAGCAATATTTTCATATATAAATATTATAGTCTTTTTAAACGAACTTTCCATATTTATAACTCATCATATGCTGTAAAGGGGGCACCCCCTTTTCTGGCGGGCAAAAAAAAGGTATCCTGTATTATATATTTTCTATTGGAGGGCTTATGCCTGAAAACCCCGTTTTGGAACGCATTTTATTTTCTGAAGAACAACTGGCGCAGCGCACGGCTGAGTTAGGGCGTCAAATCTCGGCCGATTACCGCGGCAAGCTGCCTCTTTTTGTAGGCATTTTGCGCGGGTGTATTATGTTCTATGCCGATTTAATGAAAAACATCAGCGTAGACTGCAATATGGATTTTATGTGTCTTTCTTCTTATGCGGGGACAAACAGCACCGGCCAAGTGCGTACTATGCTGGATCTGCGCGAAAGCATTAAAGGCCGCCACGTGGTGATTGTAGAAGATATTGTGGATACGGGGCTTACGCTGGACTATTTAACCGCCAATTTAAAAAGCCGCGGCGCGGCCAGCCTGGAAATTTGCTGTTTGTTGGATAAACCCTGCAACCGCAAAGCCGATATCCACCCGAAATATGTGGGTTTTACCGTAGAAAATGAATTTGTAATCGGGTATGGTTTGGATTATAACGAACTGTACCGCAATTTACCGTATATTGGGGTATTTAAGAAATAATGAAAAACAAAAACACAAATAACCGCAGAATCGTTTCCGTAGGCCAGATTATGGTTTGGGTTGTTATTTTTGCGGCGGCCGTATTCTTTTTTAACAATCCGGGGGAAAAACCTTCCGTTTTGGATTATTCAGAGTTTAAACAAAAAGTGGCGTTGGGGGAAGTGTCTGATTTGACGGTGGCCCCCGGCGTAATCAGCGGTTTGTATAAGAATGAAAAAGGCGATTTTTCCAAATTTAAAACCGTTCGCATGGAAGACCCTAAACTGGTGGAGGAACTTTCCGCCGGTAAAATTAAATTCAAGGCCGAGCAGGACAACAGCTGGCTGAGCAACATTTTATTTAACATTTTGTGGATTGTGCTGTTGGTGGGTTTTTGGTGGTTTGTTTTTATCCGCCCCCAAAGAAGCGACGGCAAAAGCGCCATGAATTTTGCCCGCAGCAAAGCCAAAATGCAGGACCCTTCCCAGCAAACCGTTACATTTAAAGACGTGGCCGGCTGTGAAGAAGCCAAAGAAGAGCTGGAAGACGTCATCAAATTTTTAAAAAATCCCAAAAAATTCCAAAAATTGGGCGGCAAACTGCCCAAAGGCGTGCTTTTATACGGTGCCCCCGGTACGGGTAAAACGCTGTTGGCTAAAGCCGTAGCCGGGGAAGCGGGCGTGGCGTTTTTCTCCGCCTCCGCCTCTGAATTTGTGGAAATGTTTGTGGGCGTAGGTGCGGCGCGCGTGCGCGATTTGTTTGACCAAGCCAAAAAGAACTCCCCCGCCATTATTTTTATTGACGAGTTGGACGCCGTGGGCCGCCGGCGTTTTGCCGGTATCGGCGGCGGACATGACGAGCGCGAACAAACCCTCAACCAGTTGCTTATTGAACTAGACGGCTTTGAAAGTAAACAAGGCATTATTTTAATGGCTTCCACCAACCGCCCAGACGTGTTGGACCCGGCCCTTATCCGCCCCGGCCGTTTTGACCGGCATATTTCCGTCCCCGCGCCGGATTTAAAAGGGCGTGAAGAAATCTTGGGGGTGCACGCCAAGAAAGTGAAACTTGCCAAAGACGTGGATTTAAAAACCATTGCCAAAGGCACGCCCGGTTTTGTGGGGGCGGATTTGGCAAACGTCATTAACGAGGCAGCCATTTTGGCCGCCCGTGCCGATAAAGACGCCGTAGACCGCGGCGACTTGGACGAAGCGGTGGAACGCGTCATAGCCGGCCCGCAAAAGAAAAGCCGCATCATCTCTAAAAAAGAACAGCAAATTATCGCCGCGCATGAAGTGGGCCACACCGTGGTGGCGCGCTTAACCAATCATTCTGACCCGGTGCATAAAGTAACCATTATTCCCCGGGGGCAGGCGTTGGGGTATACGCTGCAGCTGCCGCTGGAAGACAAGTTCTTAACCAGCAAATCTGAAATTTTGGATAAGATTTGCATTCTGCTGGCCGGCCGCGCGGCGGAGCAAATTGTGTTTGGAGAAATCACCTCCGGCGCCAGCGACGACCTGAACAAAGCCACCGCCTATGCGCGCAAAATGGTGATGGAGCTGGGCATGAGCGATAAAATAGGCCCCATCGCCCTGCCGAACGGAGACGACGGGGAAGTGTTTTTAGGGAGAGACTTGTCCCGCCATAAAGTATATTCGGAAGAAATGGCCCGCAGCATTGATGCGGAAATTGTGGATTTGATTAAATCGTCTTATGAACGCGCGCAGGAAATTATTTTAAGCAACCGCGCCGCGTTTGATAAATTGGTGCAGACGCTGCTTGAAAAAGAAGTGGTGGAAGCGCCGGAAATAGACGCTATTTTGGGCTTGAAACCCGCCGTGCAGGAAGAACCCCCGCAGGAAAAAGAGGCTTCTTCTTCCGGCAAGCCCGCGCAGGACGAACCGCAGGAAGAGCAACCGAAGGCGCCGAAAGCTGTGCAGCCGGAGGCTAAACAGGCGGAGCTTTTCTAACACGGCTGTTGTTGCGTGAACGGGTATACTGGCACGGAGGCACGATTACAGCCGCCGCGCAGAAGGACTTGTTTATGGGAAAATATTTTGGAACGGACGGTATCCGCGCCGTAGCGGGTACATTTCCGTTGACGAGTGATTTTATTGAAAAATTAGGCTGGTGCGCACTGGACGAATTAAAAACATACGCCCAAGCCGAAGGTTTAAAAAACCAAGTAATTATCGCGCAAGATTCCCGCGCTTCCGGGCCTTCTATTCTGCAGGCCCTGCAAAAAGGCATTCGCGCCGCGGGCGTAAACGTTATCAGCGTAGGCGTGGCGCCTACCCCGGCAGTGGCCAATATCGTCCGCCAAACGGGCAGCTTGTGCGGGGTGGTTATTTCCGCCAGCCATAACCCGGCGGAATTTAACGGCATTAAATTTTTTACCAACCACGGGACCAAACTTCCTGAAGCGCTGGAAGCCAAAATAGAAGCCCGCATAGACGCGTGCACGGCGCTTCCGGCCCCAAAAGCCCAATATCAAGAAGACGAAAGCTTAATTGATTTGTATGAAAACTTTTTAAAATCCACCGTAGACGCTTCTTTATTAAAAGGCACCAAAGTAGTGTTGGACTGCGCCAACGGCGCCAGCTATAAAATCGCCGCCAAAGTATTCCATGATTTAGGCATGGATTTGGTAGTTACCGGCGCCAAGCCGGACGGCACCAACATTAACCGCGGCGTTGGCGCGCTGCATACCCAGTTTATGCAGGATTTAACCGCCAAAGAAAAAGCCTATGCCGGTTTTAGTTTTGACGGCGACGCGGACCGCGTTATCGCTTCGGACGAAAACGGCCGCCAGCTGGACGGGGATAATATCATCGCCTCCTCCGCTCTGTGCCTTAAGCAGGAAGGCCGCCTAAACGGCAACAAAGCCGTGCTTACCATTATGGCTAACCTGGGCTGTATTAATTATTTAAAACAAAACGGCATTTGCGTGGAGCTCACCAAAGTGGGTGACAAATACGTTTCAGAAGCGTTGGAAAAAGAAAACCTCTCTATCGGGGGGGAAACTTCCGGCCATATTATTTTTAGGGAATTTTCCAACACGGGGGACGGTATCCTTTCCGCTTTGCAATTTTTGCAATGTGCCAAAAAATCCGGCAAGCCGTTAAGCTGGTTTGGCGACCAATGGAAAAAATATCCCAGTCTGCTGCGCGCGGTGGCGGTTTCTTCTAAACCGGCGTTAGACACGCTGGAAGGCTTTTTGCCCGCAGTGGCGGAGCTGGAAAAACAAATGCAGGGCCGCGGGCGCATTATTGTGCGTTACAGCGGCACGGAACCCAAACTGCGCATTTTAGTGGAAGGGGAAGATGAAGCCTTGGTATCCCGTATCGCGCAAGAAGTGGAACAATTATATAAAAGCAAGACGGAGGTGCACTTATGAGTTTAGCTTTAGGGGTGAATATAGACCACATCGCCACCCTGCGCCAGGCGCGCCGGGCCGGTTTTCCGGACCCCCTTTCTTATGCTTTTTTGGCTTTGGCCTGCGGGGCTGATTATATTGTAGTGCATTTGCGTAAAGACCGCCGCCATATCCAGGAAGAAGACCTTGCCCGCTTGTGCAAAAAACTGCGCAAACATATTCATTTGGAATGCTCTTACACGCCGCAAATGCAGGAAGCGGTTTTAAAATACAAACCTTATTCCGTTTGTATTGTGCCGGAATTGCCGGGCGAAGTAACCACCACGGGCGGTTTAAAATTTACCCCGGCCGTACAAAAACGCGTGGGGGAAATGGTGGAAGCGTTGCATAAAAAGGGCATACTGGTAAGTTTGTTTGTCAGCCCGGAAGCGTCCGACATCCGCGCCGCCGCCAAGCTGGGGGCGGATATTGTGGAACTTTGCACGCGCGATTACAGCGAAGCCGCCAACAAAAAACAAGCCCAAAAATTATTGCAGGATTTGGCGCTTTCCACTCTGCTTGCCAAAGAACTGGGGCTTAAAGTGCACGCCGGGCACGGGCTGGACTATGAAAACGTGCTGGCCGTGGCGGACATTGGCGGCATGGAGTGCATGAATATCGGTTTTTCCATTATTAACCGCTCACTGGAAGTGGGCTTCCCTTCTGCCGTGGCAGAAATGAAAGAGCTGATGTAAACGGCAAACGAAAAGAGGATTTTTATGTGTGGCATTATCGGCTACGTCGGCAAGAAGAACAGCGTTCCCTTTATTATAGACGGACTGAAAAAATTAGAATACCGCGGTTATGATTCCGCCGGTATTTCCATTTTGCAGGAAGAAAAATTGGTTACGGTACGCGCCGTGGGCAAAGTGGCGGAGCTGGAAAAAGCCGCCCTGCTTGCAAACCCCAAAGGACAGTGCGGCATTGGGCACACGCGTTGGGCTACGCACGGCAAACCGTGTGAAGAAAATTCCCACCCGCATACAGACTGCACGGGGGAAATTGTTGTCGTACACAACGGTATTATTGAAAATTTTTTAACTTTACGGGAAAAACTCTCTTCCCTGGGGCACCGTTTTAAAAGTGAAACGGATACAGAGGTCATTGCCCACTTAATTGAAGAAAATCTTAAAACGGCCTGCGGCGCCACGCCCAAAGAACGTTTGATTAACGCCGTGCGCAAAACCAACGGGGAAATTTCCGGCGCGTACGCTTACGGCGTGTTATGGGCGCAGGTGCCCGGTTTTTTGCTGGGGGTAAAAAACCAAAGTCCTATGGTGGTTGGCTTGGGCAAAGATGAGAACTTTTTATCCTCGGATGTTCCCGCTTTTTTAAAACACACCAACAAAGTACTTTTCTTGGAAGACGGCGAAATGGCCGAACTGACGGAAACCGGCGTAAAACTGTTGGATAAAAACGGCGCGGAAAAACCGCTTAAACCGGTTAAAATTAACTGGGACCAAAAAACAGCCGAAAAGGGCGGGTACGAGCATTTCATGCTTAAAGAAATTTATGACCAGCCCCAAGCCATAGAAGACACCCTTCGCACCGCGCAGACTGATTTTGGCAAACTGCTTAATTTAAATACGCGTGAGCTGCGCGCTTTGCAGCAGGTACATATTATTGCCTGCGGTACGGCCTATCATGCGGGGTTGGTGGGAAAGTATTATATTGAAAACTTTGCCGGCATTCCCGTAACGGTGGATTTAGCAAGCGAATACAAATACCGCTGCGTCCCCCGTACGGCGGGTACGCTGGCTATTGCGGTCAGCCAATCGGGCGAAACGGCGGACACCATCGGCGCCATACGCAAAGCCAAAGAACTGGGTTTTAAGACGTTGGCTATTTGCAATGTGCTTGCTTCCACGCTTACGCGCGTGTGCGATGCTACTTTTTACACGCACTGCGGGCCGGAAATCAGCGTGGCTTCCACCAAAGCGTTTACCAGCCAGCTGACATCGCTGTATGCGCTGGCGTTGTTTTTGGGCAAAGCCAAAGGAAACATAAGCGAGGCGTCTTTTAACAGTTTGTATAAAGAATTGTTAACGCTTTCCAAATTTATGGCGGACGCCGTGAAAATAGAATATGAGGTGCGCCACATTACCAAACGGGTATACAAAGCGCCGCATTTCTTGTTTTTAGGCAGAAACGTGAACTTTCCTATCGCTTTGGAAGGGGCGTTAAAATTAAAAGAAGTTTCTTACCGCAGCGCGGAGGGTTTTGCCGCGGGGGAAATAAAACACGGGCCTATTTCTATCATAGAAAAAGGCACCCCCACCATTGTGCTTATGCCGGCGGATTCTTTGTTTGAAAAAATGCTTTCCGCCTGCCAGGAATGCCGCGCGCGCGGCGCTTTTGTAATAGCCGTTACCACGCAGGAAGGGGCTCGCTTGGCTAAAGACAGTGTGGATAAAACCATTATCCTGCCTTATGCGGGGGAACTGCTGCAGCCGGTATTAAACGTGGTGGCTTTGCAGTTCTTTGCTTATTGGACGGCCAAACGTTTGGGGTGCGAAATTGACCAGCCCCGCAATTTAGCCAAAAGCGTAACGGTGGAATAATGGCGATTGTAGGGTTGGGCACGGATATTGTGGAAGTGGCGCGCATAGCGGATTTTGCCAAAAAGCCCGGCGCGCTGGAGCGGATTTTTTCCGCCGAAGAAATTGCCTATTGCCGCGCCCGCAAAAATTGTTTTGAACATTTGGCCGTACGTTTTGCCGCCAAAGAGGCGGTTTACAAAGCTTTGCCGTTTGGTGAAGTGGCTTTTAAAAAGATAACGGTACATAACGGGCCGGACGGAGAACCCCGTATTCATATAGATGATGAAAGGTGCGCCGGTTTGCGGGTTTTTATCAGTCTGTCCCATACAAAAAACTATGCCGTAGCTACGGCGGTGGTGGAAAATGCGCGAAATTAAACGTAAAACCATAAAATCCTTTTTGCCTCAAAGAGAGTCCGATTCCAACAAAGGCACTTTTGGCCGCGTGTTGGTGGTGGCCGGGTCCAATACCATGACGGGCGCGGCGCTGCTGTGCGCCAAAAGCGTTTTAAAAGCCGGTGCGGGGCTGGTGGTGCTTGCGTTGCCGCAAAGCCGCCAAGCGGCGGCTATAGCCGCTTTGCCGGAAGCCATTACTTTTCCCCTGCCGGAAACAGACGGCGTAATTGATTTGCGCGCGTTAGGCGTGTTGGATGCCTTGGTAAAAGCTTTTAACCCGTGTTTGGCGGTCATTGGGCCGGGGCTAGGATCTTCGCCGGCGGCGGTTCCTTTTATGAAGCAGTGTCATTTGCCTTTGGTGGCGGATGCGGACGCGTTAAACCGTTTGGCCGCCAGCGGGCTGGACAGCGTTTTCCCGCGTGAACAGATTACCGTGCTTACCCCGCACCCCGGGGAAATGGCCCGCTTGCTAAAAACCGATATCGCCCGCGACAAAAAAACCCGGGAACAGCAAGTACGCGCGTTAAAAGAAAAAACGGGCGCGGTCTGCCTGCTGAAAGGGAAAAATACCCTTTTATGCGCAGGAGATGAAGTATGGCAAAACCCTACCGGCGGATGTGCGCTAGCTAAAGCGGGTACGGGGGACGTTTTGTGCGGATTAGTAGCCGGTTTTTTGGCGCAGATAGGCTTGGCGGAAGGATTTAACTTAGCCAGTGCGCAAAAAGCCGCCGCCTGTGCCGTATATTTACACGGTTTAAGCGGGGATTTGGCCGCCGGAGATTTAACGGATTATTGTGTGCTGGCGGGTGAATTATTGGACTACCTGCCAGATGCCATAAGCCAAGTGTTAAAATAAAGGAAAGATACAATGCATTGGTGGCATATTTTATTACTTATTTTAATTTGTTTGTCTGTGGCCGCTTTGGGGCTGGTGTGGCTGTGTGCGTATACGGCTAAAAAAGTATTGCACCCGGTGTCTAAGCGCAAGGCGCTGTATCTTTGGCCGGACGAATATAAAATGCCTTACGATAATGTCTATTTTACTACGGAAGACAAGGTAAATATTAAGGGTTGGTTTATTCCGTATGACGGGTCTGAAAAGACCATTATTTTAATGCACGGCTGGGGAATGAACCGTTCGGACATTTTAAAAAACACGTATTTTTTGCATGATTTGGGCTTTAACTTATTGTATTTTGATTTCCGCGCTTTGGGGGAAAGCGGAGGAAAAATCAGTTCCATCGGTTATTTGGAAACGCGGGACGTGCGCGCCGCCATTAAATATTTAAAAGAAACCCGGCCGGAGTCCTGCAAAAAAATAGGATTATACGGCTTGTCTATGGGGGCGATGGTGGCTATTTGCGAAGGGGCTTCCAACCCGCAAATCAGCTGCGTGGCGGCGGAAGCGTCTTACTATTCGTTTCGGCGGGTGGTTTCCCGCTGGGCGTGGGTACATCATAAAGTGCCTTCTTTCCCAGTCATTCCCATTGTTCTGCATTATATCCGCAAAGATTTGCACGTTAACCCGGAGCGCTACAGCCCTAAATACAATATAGGTAAAATTTCTCCCCGCCCGGTGTTTATTATTCACGGGCGTTATGACAGTATTGTCCCCGCCGCGCAGGCCAAACTGCTGTTTAAACGTGCGGGAGACCCCAAAGAAATTTGGCTGGTTCCCGGCGCCAAACACAACAAATGCGCGGAAGTGGGCGGTTTTGAATACAAACAACGCCTAAGCGATTTTTTCCGCCGTTATTTATAACGGCACTTGTACCGGCCGCCTAAGGGCGGCTTTTATTTGAGGATCTAGGAAGTATGAATACAAAGCTGGTTATTTTTGATTTGGACGGAACCCTTTTAAATACTATTGCGGATTTGGCCGCATCGGCCAATTATGCGTTAAAAACGTTGGGTTTCCCCCCGCGGGGGGAGGAAGAGTGCCGCTCTTTTGTGGGCAACGGCGTTACCAAATTATTGGAACGCGCCCTGCCGGACGGTGCCAAAACGCCTGAAAATATAGAAAAAATGCGCTCCGTTTTTCAAGCGCATTATGACAAACACAACGCGGACGCCACATCCGTTTACCCTGGTATTATGGATTTATTAAAGACATTGAATGCCCGGGGGATTAAGCTGGCGATTGCCTCTAATAAATACCACAGCGCCACTGAAAAATTAATTAAGCATTACTTTCCGCAAATCCCTTTTTGCTGCGTATTGGGGGCGCGGGATCATGTGCCGGTTAAGCCTCACCCGCAAATTGTGGCCGATATTTTGCACGCGGCCCCAACCCCTAAAGAAGCCGTATTGTACGTGGGGGACAGTGACGTAGACATGCAAACCGCTTTAAATGCTTCTTTGCGTGCGTGTGCGGTGTTGTGGGGGTTTCGCTCACGCGAACAATTGGCCCCTTATCACCCTTCCTGCTGGGCGGCGGAAGCGCAGGATATTTTAAAACTTTTATAGAAGAATTTTATAGGACGTAAACAATATGGCGGCTTTTTTATATGTAGGTTTAGGCGGTTTTGTGGGAGCGGCGCTTCGTTACGGCGTAACGCTGGGCGCGGCGGCGCTTATGTGGCGCGGGCATTGGGCTACGCTGGCGGTAAATGCCGCGGGCAGTTTGCTTATCGGCTTTTTAGCTCCGTATTTTGATTCTCCTTCCCACCCAGCCCGTTTGTTTTTGGTGGTGGGCGTGTTGGGCGGGTTTACCACGTTTTCCAGCTTTTCATTAGATACCTTGACTTTGCTAAACGGGAAAGAAACGGGGTTGGCTTTGTTGAATATTTTTTTAAATATAACCGTTTGTTTGCTGTTTGTATGGGGCGGATTTAAACTGCACAGGCCTTTTTAAAAAGCAAAACAAAAAGCCCTTCTTAAAGAAGGGCTTTTTTGTAACCATCAAGTTAAGCGGTGCGGCGGTCCAATACATAATAGCTTAGGCCTTCATGTTGCTTAGCTAAACATTTTAGTTCACTGCCTATGTTGCTTACCATAGCAAAAGACGTAAGCGGGCGCTGGCTGTTATGCACAATGCCAATGCCTATAGACAAGAATTTGAAGCGTTCCTTTTCCCCTTTGCGGTTAACGGATTCCATAAAACCTTGCGCCCGGTCCTGCTCGTTATAAAAAGAAGGAGCCGTTGCGTCCAACTGCTGGATAATGGCTTGGGCAATGCTTTGCGCTTTTTCAAAGGAACACACCACAATAAAATCATCCCCGCCTATGTGCCCCACAAAAGAGGTGTTATCCTGAGCGGAAGCCTGTATAATAATACCGGCCACGGAAACTAACACCCTATCCCCAGCGGCAAAGCCGTATTTGTCATTATAGGCTTTAAAATTATTTAAATCACAATATAAGACGGCAAATTGCCGGCCGGAGGCTATTTCGCTTTCCACCCGCGCTTGTATGGACGGGTTCCCCGGCAGGCGGGTAAGGGGGTTGCTGTCCATTTTTTGTTTATTGCGTTTTAATAATAATTTTACGCGGGCCACAATTTCGTCCCCGTCCGCCGGTTTGTTTAAGTAGTCGTCTATATCTAGGCCAAGGCCTTCCATTTTGGTGGATTTATGCGTATCCGCCGTAAAAATGATAATGGGCGTATGCAAATAGCCGGTGCGGCTGCGTATTTCACGCACCACTTCAAAACCGGTTTTACGGGGCATGTCGTAATCCAAAATAAGCAAATCCGGGTTTTCTTTATACGTCTTTTCCACGGCGTCCTGTCCGTCTTCTGCTTCCACCACGGTAAAGCCGGCTTCAGTTAATACTTCGGCCACTAAAAAACGCAGGGTGGGGGAATCGTCCGCCAGTAAAATTTTCGCATTGTGTTCCATAATAATGTATTAAATGAAATATTGTTTCCCGGCGCAAGGATAAATTTTCATATAATAACAATATGACTTACGCCATTTTGTTTATCGGTGCCGTTTTGTTCCTGGGGCAAATGTTTTCTTTCTTGTTTGAAAAAACCCGCCTTCCGGACGTATTGCCTTTGATGGTGCTGGGGATGATTATCGGCCCCGGCCTGCAGATAGTAACGCCGGATATGTTTGGCTCCGCCGGGGAAATTTTTACCACGTTGGCGTTGATTGTGGTACTTTTTGAAAGCGGAATTGACTTTAAAGTTTCCTCTCTGCGCGGCGCGGTGGGGCAGGGGTTGCTGCTTACTACGGTTTGTTTTGTGCTGGTGGGGGTGGTGGTTTCTTTTGCCGTGCATTGGACGCTAAGCCTGCCGCTGATGGCCTCTTTTATTATCGGATCCATTGTGGCGAATAATTCCGCCGCTATTATTGTGCCTATGCTTGCCAAGTTGAAAATTGCCGATAATACCAAAACCATTCTTTTTTTGGAAGCCAACTTAACGGGCGTATACTCCATTGTGGTGGCGTTGGCTTTGCTGGGGGTTTTGGTGAAAGGGGAAGCCGTATCCGCCGGACTGGTGGGGCTGCAGATTGTTAAATCCTTTGGTATTGGCATTTTGTTTGCGTTGGCGGCGGGGCTGTTTTGGATGGGCGTTTTAAACCGCATCCGCCGTATGGAGAATGCTGTTTCCCTTACGTTTGCTTTTGTGCTTTTAGTATATGGGGCCAGCGAACTGTTAGGGGGGGACGGCGCCATCGCCACGCTTACTTTTGGTATTGTGGCGGGGAATATACGTATGTTCAGCCGGTTGTGGCTTAAAAAATTTGAGTTTAAAGGCGTTGCTTTAAACGCGGAAGAACGCGTGTTTTTTGATGAACTGAAATTTATTTTTAAAACGCTTTTCTTTGTATACATGGGCATTTGCATGCGCATTGGGGAATGGCAGTTTGTGGCGGCGGGGGCCATGTTGGCAGTGATAAAGTTGTTGGTGCGCTGGCCGGCGGTGGATTTGTGCACCTCTAAGAAAATAAGCCGCACAGACGCTTCCGTTCTGCTGGCTATGTGCCCTAATGGGCTCGTCAGTGCGGTGTTGGCGGCCATGGTGGCGCAGCAGCTGCCGGGGGACGGGGGGGCCGTGCAGGATGTAATTTATTCCGTTATTTTCTTTAGCGTTATCTTTTCCAATTTAATGTCTTTTCGTATAGAAAAAGGCGGGTTGAAATGGCTGGCGGACGGCGCTTTTACCGTCGCCGGACCCCGCTTTGCAGCCGGCGCCCGCTCCAGACGGAGCCCAAGAACAAAATCCCTCTTAAATAGAAAGCCCGGCTTGAATAAGCCGGGTTTTCGTTTAACCCAACTTCGGGTTTATATGTAATTTATTCCGTATGCAATCATTTTTTATAACGTCTTGCAAAGGCGTTTTAGGTATTTGGCGGCGTGCAGACGGCAATCCTGCGGGGAGCGGGCAAAATCACTCAGTACGGCTATTTGGTCCGGCAGGAAAGAGAGGTGTTTCAGCGCGTCCTTGCCCAATTGCCCGAACCGGCTTTTTGTATTTTTTGGCCAATTTGATAACCGCCAGGGGGGCTTTGCCTCCAAAGGTTTGGCTGTCCAGCTTGCCTTCTGCCGTGATAATCAAGTCCGCGCGCTGCGCTTGCTTATGAAAGTGTGCTTTGTGAAACAAAAAATCCGAGCCTAACAAGATTTTTGCGTTAAATAAGCCGTACAACCCGGCGCAAATGGCTCCCGCCGCCGCGGTGGAAGGCGTGTGGGCGATGTCTTTGCCCAGTTCTTTTTTTATGCGGCGGGCGTAAACGGCCATGGCGCGGTCCAATAATTTTACTTGGCTGGGGGTGGCCCCTTTTTGCGGGCCGAATATTTTGGCGGAGCTTTTAGGCCCTAAAAGCGGGTTGGTAACGTCCGCCACGGCAAACAGGCGGACTCCTTTTAAATTTTTTACTAAACCCGTATTATCTATATGCGCCAGCTGCAATAAAGGCTGGGCGCCCAAGGCCAATGTACGGTTTTGTTTGTCCGATAAGCGGGTTCCGCAAGCTGTGGCGGCTCCGCTTCCTCCGTCGTTGCAGGCTACTCCTCCTAAACCGATATAAATATTTTTAGCCCCTTTTTTAACGGCGTGCATAATGGCTTGCCCCACCCCGTAAGAAGTGGCGTTTAGAGGGTCCAGCTCTTCTTTTTTGGCTGTACCCAAGCCGCAAATGCGGGCGGTTTCTATAACGGCGGTTTTGCCGTCCGGCAGGAGGAGATAAGATGTTTTTTTATTTTTATAGAAAGCGTTTCTAGCCTGAAAATAAACCAAGCGCGCGGAGGGATAAAGATATTTAAAAAAATCTATAAAACCGTCTCCTCCGTCGGAAACCGGGGCGGCGAAAACGCGGTGACGGGGGGATAACGCTTTGTGCAAAATACGTGCCGCTTGCAGTGCGCTTAAAGAACCTTTAAACGCATTGGGCAAAACAAGTATGTTCATTTAAAATTTCCAGCTGGCTTGCGCGCTAAATACGGTGTTGGAGGCGGCAGAGTCTTCCAGCTCATCACTCCGGGCGACAAACTGTTGGCGCACTTCTATTCCTAAATATAAATCGTCTATGCGGGTTTCTACCCCTGCCCCGGCGGAAGCGGACAGCCCGTTAGATTTGAAGGAGCGGCTTTCCACCTCTCCCCGGTAATTAAGGGATAACATCTCATACCCGGCGTTGCCCGTTAAATAAAAAGCAAAGCGGTGTTGGGGATTGATGTAATAATTTGCCGCCAAACCAATATTAAAAATTTGTCCGCTGGTTTTTACCGTAGGATTAGGATAGTGGGTCGGGTCAGCGGCGTTAGGGTCTAAATCCGGGAAGTCTGCCCCGTCAATATTGGCTATGCTTAACGTAGGGCCCAGCCAAAAGTTGCTGTCCATTACCCGCCACAAAAACTTACCCGCAACCACAACGCTGGTGCCGCTTAAATCTTTAGGTTCGGTTTGCCCCTCAAAGCCGGGCAGTTTGCTTACGTTTAATTGTAAATCCAACGGCATCGCACCTAGTTGAATGGCCAAATATTTGTTGAAATTCTGTTCATTTTTTAAAGGGGATTCTTTTTTAGGTTGTTTTTTGGAGGCCAGCTCCGTTTTGGCCGCGGCGGCAAATTCCTGCTGGGTGACCGCGCCGGATTTCACCCCTTTTAAAAAGGCTTCTTCATCGCTTAACATTTTTGGGGCTTGCGCGGTGGGAGTGACGGGCTGAGTAGGGGTTTGGGTGACCACGCGCCCGCCTACCACGGTGGCATTTTGGGCGTCAAACACTTTGTCTATATCCGAATCAAAAGACAATCCACCCGCCGCTTCTACCGTACCGGTTTGGGCGATTTGCTGTTGCTTTTGTGCGGCCTGGGCGGCGGTTTCTATTTTTTGCTCTACATATTGCTGTTGTTGTTTTTCGCCTTGGTCATAGTCATACACTTCAATATTGGCTATTTGAGGCATGTCTATGTTTACTACGCCGCTGTCTGTTTGAAGTTTCAGGTTAAATTCGTCCAAATCTAAAATAACGCCGACAAGCTGCGTCCCGCCTTTAAGCAAAATGCGGTGTTTGTCCGGCAAAATCTGTTCAATTTCTTTTTGGTTGAGGGTAACAGTGCCGTAAGAAGTGGCCAGGTTTAAAGTATATTGGGTTTGGCTTAAAATGGAACCGCTTAAAATAGTGCCGTCTTTTAGTTTGATGCTTTCAGCCTGCAGGGCGGCGGCGGCGAGTAATGCGGTAAATAAAGCGATACTTCTTTTCATGCTCCCTCTCTTAAAAAACGCGGCAGGGCCGTATGCCAGCCCCGCCGCGCTTAAATTATTTGGATTCTTTTTCCACTACTGCTTCGGCGGTTACTTCCGGCTGGGCCGCGCAGGCGCAGGGAGCTACCGCGTGTTTGATTTTGCGCAAAACTTTGATGATTTTAGCCAAAGTCAAGCTCATAATCATACCCAGCAAAATGGGCGTAATGGTATTAAGGATAAAGAACCATTTGTTCTGGCCGGCATTTTCAAACACTCCGGCGGGAACCAACATGGCGCTGATGAAAAAGTACAGCGCGGAAACCAGCGTAAGATAAAACAACGCGATAAACACATAATACAAGTGTTTCAAGCAAAGCCAGTTATGCGGCCACCATTTGGCGCATTTGCAGCATTTAGACATAATGTTCCTCCTGTTTGATAAGGCGCGCCTGCAAACAACCCCCGGCGAATCCTTATATTCATATTGTATCAAAAAGAAGGGCCCTGTAAAGAATAAGAAAGGCTTATTTTTCTGCCGTTTGGCGGGAAACGGATTCCAGCGTTTTAAAAACAGCTATTACGGCGGCCAGCAAAACCATTAAAAGAAAACTTTGCACCGCGGCGGCCGCCCAAATTTGCTTTACCGGGGCGGAATAAGACTCCGGCGGCGGGACGAAAAACAAATATGTCCATTGAAAGGCGCTGTATAAAAAGATGACAAACGGAATGTAAAAAAAGAAAACAAAAATCCGGCGCAAGCCTTTTAAACCCAGCCAGCGGTGGGGGATAAAAATATTTTTATTTAGTTTCATTTTTTCTGCCTGCCTGTTTTAATAATTCCTGCGCATGTATATACGCGGCGGATTTGGGGTCTGCGTTGCCGCCCAGCATGCGGGCGATTTCCGCCGTAAGGCTTTTGCCGTTAAGCAGGGTGATGGCTACTTCGGTATTGTCTTTTTGGGCGGTTTTGGCTACGTGGAAGTTTTCATCCGCCTGGGCGGCCACTTGCGCCAAATGAGTCACGCACAATACCTGCCTCCCGTTGGACACCGCCTTTAATTTTTCACCCACCAGATGCGCTGTTTCCCCGCCTATGCCGGCGTCCACCTCGTCAAACACCATAACGGGTACGGTGGGGGCCAGCACGGTTTTTAAACCCAGCATCACGCGGGAAATTTCCCCGCCGGAGGCGATGTTCTTTAGCGGCCTAAGCGCTTGGCCGGGGTTGGGGGAAAATAAAAACTCCACTTTGTCCGCACCGGTGGGGCCCAGGTTTTCTTCGTCCATTTCCACATTGGCGCGGAAACGCACCGCGTTAAAACCCAGCGGGCGGATTTGCTCGCACAATAATTGGGAAAGTTTCTCCGCCGCCTGCATGCGCTTGTCATGCATTTGCTGGGACAAACGCAGCAGCTGGGCGTGTTCTTTTTCCCATTCTTGGCGCAGTTGTTCTTCTTCTTCGTTTTGATGTTCCAGCGCGTGCAGGCGCTGTTTTAAATCCTGCGCGGTTTTTAAAACGTCTTCTATCCCGGGGCCGTATTTGCTTTTTAAGCGCTTTATTTTTTCATGGCGCGAAAGCATATCGTCCAGCGCTTGCGGGTCCAGGTTAATGTCGTCTTTATAAGCGGCTAAAGAGGAGGCGGCATCTTCCAATGCGGCCAAGGCGGAGTTTAGGCTTTCTGCCAGCTCGGCGGCGTTTTCGTCCAGCTGGGCCATGTCTTCCAAACAGCGCGCCGCTTTGCCGGCGCGTTCCGTGGCGGAAGATTCATCTTCGTATAATTCATTATACGCGGTTTGGGCCAGTTCCAGCAATTTGCCGGAATTTTTCATTTTGGGCAGGCTTTGCTCCAGCTGCAGGTCTTCGTCCGCAGTGGGGTTTACGTCTTCAATTTCTTTTAGTTGATAGGCGCATAAATCCCGCAGGCGTTCTTTTTCCTGCTCGGAAAGGGCGGCCGCGTTGAGGCGTTCTTCTATATTTTTTAAATGCGTGTAAGACGCCAGCACTTTTTGCAGCAGAGCTTCCTGCTTGGCAAATTTATCCAGCAGTGTTAAATGTACGGAAGGATGTAACAGGCTTTGGTGTTCATGCTGGCCGTGAAAGTCCACCAAATAACGCCCGATTTGAGCCAAGGCGGATACGGTAACCGGCTTGCCGTTTATATAGGCTTTGCCTTTGCCGTGGCGGTCCAGCTCTCTTTTTAAAGTAAACGTGTCTTGGGTTAACTGGCGTTCTTGGCGGATGTTTTCCGGAAGCATATCAGAGGAAAATTCCGCGCTGACGGTCATTTTCTGCGCGCCGTCTTTAATGGCGTCTGCGTCCCCCCGCGCGCCCAGCACAAAGCCCAAGGCTTCTATTACAATGGATTTGCCGGCGCCCGTCTCCCCGGAAAATACATTTAGCCCGGGCCCAAAGCGTAAACTTAAATTAGAAATGATGGCAAAATTTTGTATGCTTAATTTCTTTAACATGAACGGTTACCCCATTTCAGTTTTTGGCTTAAAATATTAAAAAAATCTCTCCCCGGCAAAGTAATCAATTGGGCGCGCACCGGGCTGCGGGAGATAATCACCCGGCTGCCCGCTTGCAGCGGAAAGTTGATCTGCCCGTCTAAGCTGGCGGTGGCTTGGTCTTCCGGGTATTTAAAAGCGGGGGTAAAGGTAATAGCTCCGTCCGCCGGTAAAATAAGCGGGCGTTGGCCCAGGGAGTGGGGGCAAATGGGGGTGAGCAAAAATACATCTATTTCCGGTGCGATAATGGGCCCGCCGGCGGCCAAAGAATACGCGGTGGAGCCGGTGGGGGTGGATACGATAATGCCGTCCCCAAAATATTTTTGCAGTTCTCGGCCGTTAAAGTCCGTCTCTAAAGAAAAAGCGCGCGCCTGGGCGGAGCGGATGACGCAGTCATTAAACGCCAGGCCTTCCCCAATTAAAGCGCCGCTTGCCGTTTTAACCGTGGCATGCAGCATAAAACGCGGGTTGATAATGCCTTTTCCGTCCAGCACGTCCCCCAACGCCTGGCGGCAGTTTTGCACTTCACAGCCGGATAAAAACCCCAATGTGCCGCAGTTAATGCTAAATACGGGCAGGCCCAGCGGGGCCGCCGCGCGCGCCGCCTGCAGGGTGGAGCCGTCTCCTCCCAGACACACGACCAAATCCGCCCCTTTTTGGGCGGGCAGAAGGGAAAGGTCCGTCAGAATGTCGGCGCGCAAGTCTTTTTGGCGCGCCAGGGCAAGCAGCTCCTCTGCCAGCGGGCGGTTATGGGTTTTAAAGGCATTGTAAAAAATGACGGCGCGTTTAAATTTCATCGTTCCTTTATTTTAGCAAATATTACACTGCCCGCCGGCTCCGTTTAACCCGGGCGCGCGGCGGCCAAAATGATATAATATAAATAAGTAATAAAGTGAGGTTTTGTATGTGGGATTATACCGATAAAGTAATGGACCATTTTAAAAATCCGCGTAATGTGGGGGTTATCCCAAATGCGGACGGTACCGGCCAGGTGGGCAGCCTGGTATGCGGGGACGCATTGAAGCTTACCATTAAAGTAAATAAAGAAACCGATGTGATAGAAGACGCCAAATTTGAAACGTTCGGCTGCGCCAGCGCCATAGCCTCGTCCTCCATGTTAACGGAAATGATTAAAGGCAAAACCATAGCAGAAGCCTCTAAAATCACCAACCAGGATATTGCCGACGCGCTGGGCACGCTGCCTGCGGAAAAAATGCACTGTTCCGTCATGGGTATGGAAGCGCTGGAAGCCGCCGTTAAAAGCTATCGCCAGGGCGGCAAACCCGTTACGTTTGAACAGGAAGAAGAAAAAATCGTCTGCCATTGTTTTAACGTGTCGGAAGAAACCATCATCAAAGCCATACGCGCCAACCATTTAACCACGGTGGAGGACGTAACCCACTTTACCAAAGCCGGCGGCGGCTGCGGGCGCTGCAAAGGGGAAATACAAAAGATTTTGGATAAAGTAAACGCCTGCCAAGTTTCCGCACCGAAAGAAGAAGAAAAAGATTTTTCAAAAATGACTTTGGTGGAAAAAATCCGCCGCATAGAAAAAGTGCTGGAAGAAGAAGTTCGCCCCAAATTAAATATGGACGGCGGTTCCGTGGAACTGGTGGATTTGGAAGGCACCCAGGTAAAAGTGCGCCTGCTGGGCATGTGCAGCGGCTGTATGGGCGCCGCCGGCACCATTAAAAATTTGGTGGAAAAAGCTTTAAAAGAGAAAGTGGATCCTGCCTTAACGGTGGAGCATATTTAAATTGTATGAAAACGGTTTATTTGGATAACAACGCCACCACCCAATGCCTGCCGGAAGTGATAGAGGCTATGCTGCCCTATTTTGGGGAAAAATACGGCAACGCTTCCAGCATGCATACCTTTGGCGGTTCCAACCGCAAAGCCATAGACATCGCCCGCCAGCAAGTGGCGGATTTAATCGGCGCACAATATGCCGATGAAATCATTTTTACTTCCTGCGCTTCGGAAAGCGACAACACGGCCATTTTTTCGGCCGTACGCACCCAGCCCAAAAAGAAACATATTATCACTTCCGCCGTGGAACACCCGGCGGTGATGGAACCCTTTAAATATTTAGAGGCCCAAGGTTACCGGGTGGATTTTATCGGCGTGGATGAAAAAGGCAATTTTGATATGGCCCGCTTTAAAGAAGTGTTGGACGAGGACACGGCGCTCGTGTCTGTTATGTGGGCCAACAGCGAAACGGGAACCATTTTCCCAATTGAAGAGATTGCCCTTCTTACTAAACAAAAAGGCGCGCTGTTTCATACAGACGCCGTACAGGCGGTTGGAAAAATACCCGTTAACGTAAGCGGTACGGATATAGATATGTTGTCCTTATCGGCGCATAAATTTCACGGCCCCAAAGGGGTGGGCGCCTTGTATGTGCGGCGCGGCAGGCGCTTTATGCCCTTTTTAATGGGCGGCCACCAAGAAAAACACCGCCGCGCCGGTACGGAAAACGTGCCCTATATTGTGGGCTTGGGCATGGCGGCCGTATTGGCCAAAACCCGCCTGCAGGACGGCACCATGCGGCGTGTAGCCGCCTTGCGGGACCGGCTGGAACAAGGGCTGACGTCCGCTATCGCGGACACTAAAATTAACGGCAACCCCGCGTCCCGCGTACCCAATACCACCAATATCAGTTTTGGGTATATTGAAGGGGAATCTATTTTAATGTATTTAAACGATTACGGCATTTGCGCGTCTTCCGGGTCGGCTTGTACGTCCGGCTCGCTGGAGCCTTCGCACGTACTGCGGGCGATGGGCGTGCCGTTTCAGTTTGCGCACGGGTCTATCCGCTTTTCTCTCTCTGACCAAACCACCCAAGAGGATATAGACTTGGTGCTTAAAGTAATGCCCGGCATTGTGGAAAAACTGCGTAAGATTTCCCCGTTCAGCCGGATAGCCGCATAATTTACGGGCCGCGGGGAAACCCGCGGTCCTTTTGTTTAAAATCCAAGGGAGGTTGTATGAAAAAAGTTGCCGTTTTGTTTGTGGCTGTGTTTTTCCCGGTGTTTTTATTTGCTAAAACCACGGTTATTTATCACACCAGCGATACCCACGGTTTTTATTACCCCAAAGACGGCCGGGGCGGCTTTGCCGCGTTAGCCGGGCTTTTACAGCAGGAAAAAAGACCCTATTTGTTGTTGGATTCGGGCGATTTTGCCAACGGCACCGTGGAAGCTAAAAACTCCCAAGGCGTAAAAAGCGTACTGTTAATGAACGCGGTAGGGTATGACGCTTCCACCTTGGGCAACCATGAATTTGATTTCAAGGACCCCGCTGTGGAACCTATGCTGCGCGCGGCGGCGTTTCCTATTTTGTCCGCCAATTTTGTAGAACGCAAAAGCGGTACCCAGCCGGATTATTTACAGGCGTACCGTATTTTTGACGTGGACGGCGTAAAATATGCCGTTATTGGCTTAGGGCACGAATACCCCACCAACGATACGGAACAATACAAAATTTTAAAAACCTCCAAAGTGTTAAAAGAAGTGTTGGAAGAAGTCAAAAAACAAAACCCGGACGTGGTTGTTTTGTTGGACCACAACTCTATTGCCGATGACAAACACGGCAAAGATTCGGGATTGCTTAAATTGGCTTTAAAACACAAAGAAGATATTGATATCGTGCTGGGCGGGCATGCGCATAAAATCATTCAAAATGAATACCACGGCGGTATTTTGTTTGTGGAAAGCGGCTGCTATTTGCAAAACGTAAGCCGCATTACGGTGGAAACGGACGATAAAACCGGCAAGCTGGTGTCTGCCAAGTCAGAGTTAATTCCGTTAGATACGCAAAAGACCGGCCTGTACGCCCCGGTGGCCGCCTTGGCGGAAGCGTTAAAAGAACCGGGCATGGATAAAGTGTTGGGTTCGGCCCAGGCTAAACTGTCGCGCACGCCGGTTAAAGGAAACGAAGGAGATTCCCCTCTTAACAACTGGGTGGCGGATATTTGCCGCGATTACAGCGGCGCCGAAATATTTATACACAATAACGGCGGCACCCGCGTTGATTTGGAAAAAGGCACCGTTACCAAGCGGGATCTGGTCAACATGCACCCGTTTGGCAATACCATTACCAATGTAAAGGTAAGCGGCAAATTTTTGGAAAAATTTGTAAAGTTTGGCTTGGCACCGCGCAATTTGTTTTCTTATTCCGGTTTAAAAATTGAATACAAACTGCGCAAAGGAAAAGTACAGGATTTAAAAATTTGGGTAAACGGCAAACCGCTGGATAAAAACGCTACCTATATTGTGGGAACCAATTCCTACATCGCGGGCGGCGGCAGCGAAGGCTGGATGTTTAAAGAAATTGAAGATAAAGATAAAAAACAAGTAGGGGACGACAGCATCCAAGAAATTATGGAAGAAGCCATAGAGGAGCAAAGCCCCTTAAAACCCGTTCCTACCGGGCGTATTATTATTAAATAAAGTATGAACAAAAAAGTTTTTTTATGCAGTTTGCTTGCGTGCTGTGTGCTGTTGGGCGGGTGCTTTAAAAAAGACGCCAAAACGGTGGACATTTTTTACACTTCAGACATACAAGGCTTCTTTTGGACCCGCCCCGAACCCCGATTCGGCAACCGGGACGTGGGCGGCTACGCCGTATTAAAAAACTTTTTGGAAAAACAAAAACAGCCTTATTTATTGTTGGACGGCGGAAACTGGTTCAGCCAAACGCCGGAGGGGCTTCTTTCCAAGGGGGAATTTTTGCCCCGGCTGGCGGGGTCTATCCCGTATACGGCGGCCGCGGTGGCGGATAAAGATTTGGTTTTCGGCTGGCCTTCTTTGCGCCAAATTATCCAAAAAATGCCGTATCCGTATATTATTTCTAATTTGACCATAGACGGCAAAAACCCTTGGCCCACCCACGATTATTTAATACGGGAAGTAAACGGCGTAAAAGTGGGTTTGTTTGCTTTGTTGGACCCTAAACCGGTAAACACCACCCACCGTTTAACCGGCATGAAAGCCACGGACCCGGTAGCCGCCGCTAAAGAAATGAGCGAACGGTTAAAAGAAAAAGGGGTACAGGTGGTGGTGTTGTTGAGTTCGGTGGGCTCCCCGGAAAAAGAAGGGGTGAGCGATTCCACTTTGGCGGAAGAAGCCCCCGCCATCGATTTAATTTTAAGTTCCAATATGGACCGGGAAAACGCCGAAACGGACAAAATCAACAAAACCTTTATTGTTTATCCGGGCGCCAAGTTTGACAGTTTGGGCCGCATTCGTTTAACGTTTGATAGAAACAACCAGCTAAGCAATATGGATTTTGAAGACATTTTACTGGCTAAAGACACTTTTGGGGAGGACGCCCAAATCGCTTCCGCCACGGAAACGCTTCGCAAAGAAACCCAGCATAAAATGAATGCGCGGGTTACTTCCGCCCAAGAAGAAATAAAAGGCAATTTACATGGGGAATCCAGCCTGGGCAATATTTTAACGGATTGTTTGCATAAATGGTCCCGCCTGGACGGAGCCGTTTTAAATGCAGACTCTATACGCGCTTCCCTGCCGGCCGGACGCATTACCGAGTATGACGTTTACCGTATGTACCCTTACAGCGACGCCGTTACCTTCGTTACCATTAAAGGCCGTGATTTACAAAAAGCGTTAGAAGCGTCTTTGGCGGCTAAAGATAATTTTCCGCAAATATCCGGCATGAAGGTTTGGTATAGCGTTTCGGGCAAAGATGCGCCTAAAATACAACGTATTGTTTTTAACGGCGGGCGCGTACTCCGCCCGCAGGAAACGTACCGGGTGGCGGTGACGGACCATATTATGGCCGGCGGTTTTGGGCATGATGAATTTGTTAACGCGTTGGAATTTAAGAATACGTTTGTGGAAGCCCGCCAAATTATGCGTTCCTGCCTGATTAAATATAAAGAATTGCCCGTGCCTCCCTTGGGCCGCTGGCAGAAGGAAAATTGATGGATTTTATCCGGCCGCTTAAAATAGCCGGCGTGACCTGCGCCAATAATTTGGTGTTGGCCCCTATGGCCGGGATAACGGATTCCCCTTTCCGCATTTTATGTTTGCGGGGCGGGGCGGGGCTCGTTTGTGCGGAAATGGTTTCCGCACACGCGCTGCATTATGGCAACGCGCGCAGCGGGAGAATGCTTCAGGTGTCTGCTAAAGAGCACCCCGTTTCCATGCAAATTTTTGGTTCAGACGCGCACACCATTGCCCAAGCCGCCCGCAACGCCCAGGCAGCCGGGGCGGATATTGTGGATTTAAATGCCGGTTGCCCCGTTAAAAAAATAAATAAGGCGGGGGCGGGCTGCGTGCTGATGAAAGACCCGGCCCATTTAGCCCGTCTGCTGGAAGCGGCGGTAAAAGCCGTCAGCATACCGGTTACGCTTAAAACGCGCATTGCGTTAAACCATAAAGAATTTTTGGGCTCCCGGCTGGCGTATTTGGCGCAGGAGGCGGGCGCGGCGGCTGTGGTTATGCACGCGCGTGCCGCGGTGGACGTACACAGCGGCCCGCCTAATATAGAGGCGCTGGCCCGGGTGTGTGCCGCGGTAAAAATCCCGGTTATCGGGAACGGCGGCGTGTTGAACGCGCAGGACGCAAAACAATTTTTTCAAGCGGGGTGCGCCGGCGTGATGATTGGGCGCGGGGCCGTGGGCAACCCGCTTATTTTCCGGGATATAGCCAATGAATTGCAAGGGCAGCCCGTTACCAGCCATACCCCGGCCCAGCGTTTGCGGACGTATTTGGCCTTGATAGAAGAAAACGTGGCCCATTACGGGGAACGCATTGGCATTAACCGCAGCCGCAAAACGGCCGGGTATTGGATAAAGGATTTTCCCAACGCGGCCGAAGTGCGGGGCAAGTTTGTGCGCTTGGATTTGCTGGAACAGGTGCAAAGCCTGTTTAAAGAAGTGTTGGACTCTTTACAGCCGTCAGCGTAAAAAACCTGCAAAAAACACGGACGATTTTGCTATAATATATAGGAAACCACGAGTCATTAAGACAGCGGCCACCACTCCGCTGCGCATTAATTACAAAAGGTAGAAACAAAACATGACAAAAACTTTTTTGCCTTCCGTAAAGGAAGTTGAAACCTCCCGCAAATGGCATCATATTGACGCCAGCGGACAGACCTTAGGCAGACTGGCTACCCAAATTGCCGTACTGCTGATGGGCAAACACAAAAGAACTTACACCCCCAGCATGGACTGCGGAGACTTTGTCGTAGTCACCAATGCTGCCAAAATAGCCGTTACCGGTAATAAATTGGAACAAAAAATTTATTTCACCCACTCCGGTTATGCCAAAGGCGGTAAAGAAATCCCGCTTAAAAGACAGATGGAAAAAGATCCTACCCGCGTGATTGAACTGGCGGTAAAAAGAATGTTGGACGTGAACAGACTTCGCGCCCCCAGAATGAAACGCCTGCGCTTGTTCGCCGGTGAGGAACATGATTTCGGCCATCGTTTTGGCAAATAAGAGGGAAACTATTTATGAACAATACCAAAGAACTTAAAACCGGAAGAAGAAAAACCTCCGTCGCCCAGGTTGAACTCTTAAAAGGCAAGGGCGAAATTACCATCAATGCCAGAACGTTGGAAGACTACTTTGGCGGCTGCGAACGCTACAAAGCGGCGGTAAAAGCCCCGCTCGTGCTGACCAATTTGGACAAAGAGTACGATGTAAAAGCCAAAGTAAACGGCGGCGGAGTAGCCGCTCAAGCCGGCGCCGTGCGCCACGCTATTGCCCGCTCCTTGGCTACTATCAGCGAAGATATTAAAAAAGCTGTCAAAAAAGCCGGTTTCTTAACGCGCGACCCCAGAATGGTGGAACGCAAAAAACCGGGCCAGCCGGGTGCGCGCAAACGCTTCCAGTTCTCCAAACGTTAATCGTTGGGCGGAACCAAGTTTTGCAAGAAACCCCTCCCGTTATTGGGAGGGGTTTTTGTATTTAGCAATCCGCTTGTTTAAAAATGGATATAGTTTTTTTGCATGAGCCTGTCGTAATAGTTGCGTTTTGGGATACTGTATATTTTGTGTCAGGTGGTTGAGTTTCTTCCCGTGCTGTGTGGTTATTTAACAAATTATTTACGAAAGATAAAAAGTATAGAGAAAAAATATACCATGAAATATTCCATATCATACAAGCTAAAGAAATATATTTTGATTGTAAAATTTACCGGTAAAAATGGTATGCGTTTATTGGAAAAGTTATCCGATTCTCTTTGCGGAGTTTTGATTTATTTTCAAGGCGCTTGCTTTGTTTTTTTTGATATAGTGACTTTTATGCAATGCCTGTAGGGGGGATCATTCTATGTGGAAAATAACCGGATTTACGCTAATAGAACTGTTAGTAGTGGTGTTAATTATTGGTATTTTAGCCTCTGTGGCTGTGCCTCAATATCAAAAAGCGGTCGCAAAGGGACGTATTAGTAATATATTAACGGAGGCGCGTCACTTGCGCCAGGAATTTAACTTATATTATATGGCCAACGGGAAAGCACCTTCCTCTTTAAGTGATGTGTCCGGCGGGTGGAGAGAATCTTTCTTAACAAATGGACAGTTGTTGGCGTGTTTTGGAAACGAGGAAGATCATATTCATTGTTGGACTCAGCAGAGTGATTATGTGCGAAGATATATCAAATTACCTTTGTCCTCGGCCTGGCAGTGTGATCTTTCTTTTCATATGCATATCAAGCCTTTCTGTTATGTATATACGGATTTTGGCGAGCAGGTAGCCAAATCGTTAGGGTGGGAAAAAAAGAATGCCTCTGGTTCTCCCCAGTATTATATGCCGGTGGGAGATTAAAGAAGGTTACTTATTACATTGTTGAATGTATTAGATATATTGCAAAAGCCCCTTTTTGAAAGAGGGGCTTTTGTGTGTAAAAGATTCGTTGAAAAAAGAAATTTTTAAATATAACCAATCATGCATTTAGGAGATTATTAAATACCATAAATTGAGAAATGATATAAATTTTAAGAAATGGGCCTATATAACGTTTGGGTCTAATGACCCTGGTATACGCTGTGGGGGTTTTGTATGCTAATAAATATGAAGAAAATCATTTTACTTGTAATGTTTGTCTTTTCGTTTGCTCTTCCTACTTTTGCGCAAACCTATCCGCAATGGGTTTATTATTTGTGGCAAGTGGAACAGGAAGTTTATCCTGCCGGCCTTTTGTCCAACTGGTATGACGCCCGCCATAAAAAAGAGGAAATATACATAAAACTTTGCTATCAGGATTTTATGACTCCGGAAAGTAAATTCGTACAGCTGGTAAAACAAGAATACGGCGCCAGAGCGGAAAGCCAATTAACTTCTATATACGCCTTGATAAAGGGCCGCCGGGAATGGTTGCAGCTGGAAACCAACAACAATAAACTGTTTGCCCCGTATGTCGTAGCCGCGGGCAACCCGATGGATTTGTTTAGCATGAGCGAGGATACATTCCTGCGTTTGCGTGCCTTGCTGCGGTTTGATTTTGATGCCAAAAGCCAGTTTCCCGATAAAGTGGAACGCAAGGGCAATACCGTTTTTGTGTGGTTTAGGGATTGGACGACTGAAGACCGCATTATCCGTTTGGGTTTTGAGGTAAAAGAAAAAATATTGGATATTTGCCTAAACGAGTGTGAAGAAGACCCTTTTAATTAATGTTTTAAGTTTGCGTATTTTAAAACCCCCGCTTTTAACAAGCGGGGGTTTTGTATTTTATAAGACAGGTTTTTATTTGCTTTCTTTTTTATCCGTTTTTTTGCTCTCGTGCAAGACGGCGGGTTTTACTTTGGGGCTTTGGGCTACCAAGTCTTTAATGGGCTTGATAACCTGGGCCTGTTTTTTCATGGTGCAGGGGCCGCCAATGCAGCCTCCCTTGCAGCTCATTACTTCTAAAAGCTGAAAGTCCCCAATTCCTTTAGCGTAGGCTTGCAGCATAAGCATGGCTTTTTTATCCAACCCGTTGATAGCCATTTTTTTAATGGTCCGTCCGGGCAGGGCGTGTTCTACCGCCTCCGCTACACCGCCGGTAACGCCGTAATAGCGGCCTTCGCCGGAGATGGACGGATCTAATGGGGTGTCTTCACATTCGGCGGGGTTAATGCCTTTTGCGTCCAGCATGGCGCCCAATTCTTCGTACGTCATTACATAATCAATATTGGGGTTGTCCGTCGCTTCTACGCGTTTGGATACGCACGGTCCCACGAATACGGTGGTAAAACCGTTTTTCTTTTCAATTTCAGCCGTATAAGCCATGGGGGTCAGCGTGTCGGAAACAAAAGGTTTCAAGGCCGGCAAATGTTTTTTAACGGCCTGTATCCAGGCGGAACAGCAGGACGTGGTCATAAACTTGTCCCCGCGTTCCAGGCGTTCCACCAGTTCTGCCGCTTCGTGGGCGGTGGTTACGTCCGCGCCCAGGGCTACTTCGGTTACTTTGGCAAAGCCGGCTTTTTTAATGGCTGTCATCAACTGGGGGAGGGTGCAGTCAAACTGACCCACGATGGAAGGGGCAATCATGGCGCATACTTTCTTGCCGCTTTTCATGGTGCTTAATATATCAATTAGTTGGCTGCGTTCCATAATGGCGCCAAAGGGGCATGCGTCCATACAATGCCCGCAGGAAATACATTTGTCAAAATCAATTTCAGCAAATCCGTTTTCCCCTTTATGAATGGCGTTTACCGGGCAGGATTGTTCGCACGGAACGGGCACGTAGGTAATGGCGTTGTAGGGGCAGGCTTCTTTGCATTGGCCGCAGTTTTTGCATTTGTCCGGGTCAATTTTAGAGCGTCCGTTTTCAAAAGAGATGGCCCCAAATTTACATGCCTGTTGGCACGGGCGGGCTAAACAGCCTTGGCAGGCTTCCGTTACGATATGGCGCGCTTTCACGCAGCCTTTGCAGGCAATATCCATTACCGTAAGCGGGGTGGACGGAATATCTTTGCGCAGCAGCGCCTGCTTGGCGTATTCGTTTAAAGAGGTGGCTTCGTCGTCCTGCTCCACACTGCCCCCTAAGGCGGCCAGCGTGCGTGCGCGGAAAACGGCCCGTTCTTTATAAATGCAGCAGCGCACGGCGGATTTGGAATCCGGCGGAATTACTTTAAAAGGAATGCGAAAAGCGTTTGTTTCCAGTTCGCCCCGGTCAAAGGCCTCAATTACTTCCCGTAAGGCCCGGCGTTTAAAAAATACGGCTTTATTGTCTGTTGTGTTCATAATTGTTTCGTAAAAATAAGCTATTTTTTATATTTTAGCATATTTGGAAAGGGGGTTATTGCACTTCCAGCAGGGCGGTAAGGGGGTTGTGGTCAGACGCGGAAGAAGGAAACGCTTCCGCGTGTAGCAGTTTTAAGCCGCGGGTAAATATAAAGTCCAGTTTTTTGCCAAAAAAGCGCGAGCGGTTGTCCGGCTCAAAAGAAATTTCGTTTAATTGCAGTGCCTGGGCCGTTTGCCGCATGGCGTTTAAACGTTTTTTGCTCCACACGTTAAAATCACCCGCCACCAAAGCGGGGCCGTCAAACCCGCGCAGAAGTTCCGCGGCGGCCGCCATATGCAGGTTAAACGGCTTTAATCCCCTAAAGTTGATGGCATGCAAATTAACCACCAACAGCAGCCCCCGTTCGGTGGGGTATAAGGTGCTAAGCGTCATTTTGGGGGTTTGTACAAAAGGTTCAAACACATTGGCGCGGTAATCGGCCCGCAGCGCTGGGGCGCGGCACCCGGTGGCTATCCCTATGGGGGCTTTACGAAGAAAAGAAAAAAAGCTGACGGCGGACGTCCATTCCAACCCGGCGGAGCAAAAGCTGTTTTCTTCTTCCGGGCGGAACATGATTTCTTGCGAAAGGAACAAATCACTTTTTTGACAATGCCGGGCAAATTCTTCTTTCCAGCCGGGGCCTTTGCATTTATGCAAATTCCATACGCATACAGCAAATTGACGCGGCAGGCAGGTTTTTTCCGCTTTTCCTTTTATAATGAGAATATGGTCTTTTCCCGGTTTGGTATAAAACATATTAGTAATAAGGGGTCAACAATTTAAACGCGTTGTTTCTTATTAATTTCCACATAGGGGGGTGTTGGTGCGGGTTAAGCACTTCGGCCTTGGCGTTTTGTTTTTTGGCGTGAATGATTTTAAGCGTTTGGGCGGCGGGGCCGGGGCCTAAGCATTCCAGGTTGCACTCAAAATTAAGCCGAAAGCTGCGCACGTCCCAATTGGCCGATCCGATAAACGTCCACGCCTCGTCCACCACAAGAAGTTTGCTGTGATCAAATGGCGGCGGGGTATGGTAAATCTTAATGCCTCTTTTGAGCAAACGGGGAAAGTTGGCCCGCATGGCCCAGTCCATCCCCCATATATTGCTTTTGGAAGGAAGGATAATTTCCACATGTACCCCGCGCATACTGGCCAGCGCTAGGGCGTTAAGCACGTCCCTTTCCGGCAGGAAATACGGCGTAACGATGTGTATGGATTTTTGGGCGCATACCAAAGCCCCCATGATTAATGTTTTTATTTTCCCAAAATCGTTATCCGGCCCGTCCGGGATAATGCGTGCGGGGGTGGCTCCGGGAAGGAGTGTTTGTTCTGAAACGGAAAACGGAATAAAATGCTTTTTCCCGGAAAAAATCCAATCTTCCTCAAAAACCCGTATCATTTGCTGTACTACGGGGCCTTGTACTTTAAAGGTTACGTCTTGTATGGGTTCTTTAGGCTGTTGGGCTATCAGGTTGCCGGCGGCAATATTCATTCCGCCAAAAAAGGCTTCTTTCCCGTCTATAATCATCATTTTGCGGTGATTGCGCAGATTAAGGAACGGCAGCGTGACCGGGCTTTTGGACGGGAGAAACACGCCAAATTCTATCCCCTTGTGTTTTTTAACGGCGTGCGCTAAATTGGGTTTGGAATAATTGAGCCCCACTCCGTCCACCAAAATTTTTACTTTGGCTCCGTTTTTTACGGCGTTTTGGGCGGCGGATAAAATCATTTGGCCGGCTTTGTCATTATTAAAAATATAGCTGGAGATTAAAACTTCTTTTTTGGCTGAAGATATAAGGCGGCACATTTCCGGGTAGGCGGCGTCTCCGTTAATATAAGGGGTGATACGGTTTCCGGCGGCAAAATGTTGCGGGTGTACTTTATAACCCAAACGAAGCAACTGTATAAAAGAGGGCGGTATGTGGCGTTGGGCTTCTGTTATATTGGGGTTAGAATGTGTAATGATATTGGGCCCGCTGTTGCGCAGGGACAGGGCCTTGCGGTGTATGCGGTTTATCCCCAATAATACATAGATGACCGTACCCAATAACGGGGTAAGCCAAATGAGGCCCATCCAGCCTATGGCGCTGGGGACTTCGTCTTTATGTAACAAAATGTGTATGGTAACGCTGAGCTGCAACACAACATACAGCGCGCCGGCTATACCAAAAGAAGACAGGGCTATTGGGTCCATATGCATAATACCCATTATAGGAAATCCGCCGGGGTTAGTATGTTAAAAAATTTAGTTAGCGGAAAAGTTTGAAGCGTTTTGGCCCGTAGTTTAAAAATATTCGTGTATTTTTATTTTTTGTTTTGCTCTTCCTTTTGTTTTTTGCGGCGTTCCAACGCGGGGCCTTTGATCAGGCGCGGGCCGTATAAATATTGTTCCGTGGTGCCGCCTTCCACCAGCGCGCGCTGCCATTTGGCGGCCTTCCGGCGTTTTTGTTCTTCCTGTTCTTGAAGGGCTTTTTGGCGGGCGGCTTCTTCGGCTTGTTTTTTCTTTTCCTGTTCTTGCGTGTAGGCTTTGTTGGCGTCTGACATTTTCTTTAAATAGGCGTTATAAGAGGCGTCGTCAAAAAAAGTGTGGGTCAGTTTATCATCCTCAAATACATAATAGGTGGAAAGCGGTTTTTTAGGGTTTTGCTGTAATTGAAAGACGGCTTGGGTGGTGTTGTTTTGCAAATCGCTTACGTTTAAAAAAGTGGCTTGCGGGTAGGCCGCTTCAAACGCGGCGCGGGTAACGGTCATATCCACTTTATATTTTTGCTGCAGGGCCAATACTTCCGGCACGTTGGAGGCGGCGGCTAAAAATTTTGGGGGTTCTTGGGAAGAGAACAATAATTTGCGGAAAGAGTCCTCGTCCCCATAGCGCAGCAGAATGTATTTTTTGCCGGAAGAAGAAGTTACTGTGTCTTGTATGCTGGGCACGCTGGTGGCCTCCGTAAGCACTTGGGATAAAGTTTTATTTTTAAATGCTTTTTCAATTTGGCGGGTGGAGTTTTGCCATAAGGAAACGCTGGGCTCTGCGAAAGGAGAAGAAAAATCGCTTCCGTCCATTTCTATTACAATAACGTCCTGCGGCTGGGCCCAGGCGGCGGGTGCGGCCGCCCATACAAGCAGGCAAACAAGAACGGTTGTTAATTTCACTCTTCAAACTCCCAGGTGCTTAAGTATCTTTCTCCGCTGTCCGGAAAAATCACCACGATGTTTTTCCCTTCGTTTTGCGGGCGGGCCGCTATTTGCAGCGCCGCCCACAGCGCCGCGCCGGAACTGATGCCGGCCAAAATGCCTTCCGTCTTAGCCAGCGCGCGGGCCGTTTGCCCGGCGTTTTCCGCCGTAACGGGAATAATTTCATCTATCAGTTTAGTATCCAAAATTTTAGGGATAAACCCCGCCCCAATGCCTTGCAGTTTATGCGGGCCCGGTTTGCCGCCGGAAAGAACGGGGCTGTCCTGCGGTTCCACCGCCGCGGTATACAACCCGGGGCAATGTTTTTTTAACTCTTGCGCGGTGCCGCTTAAGGTGCCGCCAGTTCCCACCCCGCAAACCAATATGTCTACGCGGCGGTCTAAATCTTTTAAAATTTCCAAAGCGGTTTGGCGGTGGGCTTGCGCATTGGCGGGGTTTTCAAACTGGGAAGGCATAAACGCCCCGGGGGTTTGGTTCAAAATTTCCTGTGCTTTTTTGATGGCGCCGCTCATCCCGTTTTGCGCAGGGGTAAGTACGATATGGGCCCCCAGCGCTTTAAGCATTTTTACGCGTTCCGGGCTCATGTTTTCGGGCATAGTCAGGGTGATGGTGTATCCTTTTACGGCGGCTAAAAAAGCCAAGGCGATTCCCATGTTTCCGCTGGTAGGCTCCACAATATGCCCGCCTGGTTTAAGCAGGCCGGACTGCTCGGCTTGTTGCAGCATATTTAGGGCGGCGCGGTCTTTAATGCTGTACGGGTTGAACATTTCCAGCTTGGCATATACCACACCGGGCCCCGGGTTTAGCTTTTGTATACGCACCAAAGGCGTATTTCCAATTAATTGTGCTAAGGTGTCTGCCACTTTCATAAAACCCCCATAACAAATACATAAAAAGACGGCATGCGGGCCGGAGCATATTGCGGGTTTGGCAATAGGTTACAATATATCAGCCCAAAAAACGGCGGATGATTTTTGCCGGGCTTCCCGCCACTACCGTGTTGGGGGCTACGTCGCGCGTAACGACGGCGCCGGCCGCCACAACGGCGTTATCACCCACCCATACGCCGGGCAGTATGATGCACCCTCCGCCCAGCCACACGTTTTTGCCGATGCGTACTTTTTGGGCGGACTCCAGCCCTTCTAAACGTTTTTGCGGCTGCAGCGGGTGGGTGGCGGTGTATATTTGTACGTTAGGACCAATAAGGGTGTTATCCCCTATTTCCACTTGGGCGCAGTCTAAAATGGTGCAGTTGAAGTTAATAAAAACATTTTTGCCCGTGTATATTTGGGTGCCGTAGTCGCAAAAGAAAGGGTATTCTATGCGCAGATCTTCGGCGGCGTTTGGCAACAATTCCTTTTGCAGCTGGGCGCGCAGCTCTCCTTCTTGGGGAGAAGTAAAATTAAGTTTTTTAAGCAAGTCCCTGGCGCGGTTTCTTTCTTGCAGCAGTTCCGGGTCGGCCGCGTTATAAGGGCGGCTTTCCAACATGTTTTGTTTTTCGCTCATACAGGTATTGTAGCAATTCCTGTGCAAAATACCACTAATTAAAATTTGTTTACCGCTCGGTAAACAAATTTGCTAAAAACTTGCTATAATTTTAAAGGATGTTTATTTTAAACAAGAGGAATGGTTATGCAAAAAGTAGCTAGAGGTTTAGTAGGGGTTTTTCTTTTAACAGGTATGTTATGCAGCATTGCCTGTAAAGACAAAACGGCTGCCGGGCAAAGCGCCCCGGTGGCGGTGAATGCCATTAAAGTGCTTAAGACGGATTTACCCTGGAATATAGAATATCCTGCCCAAGTGGCGGGTTCTTTGCAGGTAAATATTCGCGCCCAAGTGGGCGGAATTTTGGAAGCGCGCCTGTTTAATGAAGGGGAATATGTAAAAGAAGGCACTCAGCTTTTTCAAATAGATGATAAAGAGTATAAAGCGGCTTTAGCCAAAGCAAAAGGCGCTTTGGCGCAGGCCCAGGCGCAGGAACGCAGCACCCGGCGGGAATACAACCGCATGAAAACGCTGCGCGCGGACAATGCCGTCAGCCAAAAAAATTATGATGACGCTCTTTCCGCCTTTGAAGCGGCCCAAGCGGACGTGCAAGTGGCCGAAGCGGAAGTGCGCAACGCGGAAATTAATTTGGGTTATACCAAAGTAACGGCGCCCATTTCCGGCATTACCGGGCGGGAAGCCCAGTCCGTGGGCAGTTTGATTTCCCCTGCCGGGGAAACGGGTTTTCTTACCACGATGGTACAGATTAACCCGCTGTGGGTGAATTTTTCCATGCCGGGCCGCCAGTTTGAAAAATTAGCCAGCGGTTATGTATCCGGTCAAATTGTGTTGGGGGATAAAGAATCCGCCCCGGCCATTGACCCGAAAGTATACCGCGAGGTGGAACCTTCCAAAGCGCCTATTTATGTAGAGGTGGTTCTTTCTAACGGGAAAGTATATCCGGAAAAAGGCAAAATCATTTTCTTTGACAGTACGGAAAACGCCCAAACCTCCAGCTTGGCTATGAAAGCCCAGTTTGCCAATCCCAATAACAGCCGTCAGCTTATGCCCGGCCAATTTGTGCGCGTGCGTTTAGTGGGGGCTACTTATAAAGATGCGGTTTTGGTGCCCTCTTCCGCCGTGTTGAATACGCCCAACGGCATGATTGTATATGTGGTGGATGAAAATAACGCCGTTTTGGCCCGCCCGGTGCAGGGGGAATTGCAGGATAATATGTACATCATCACGGAAGGCTTAAAAGGCGGGGAAACCATTGTTTCCGGCGGGTTGATTAAAGTAAAACCCGGCATGCAGGTAAACGTAACGATGAAAGATTTCTCTTTGCCGGCTTCTTTAGGCGGTAAAAAAGAAGAGGATAAAAAAGCCCCGTCCGCGCAGGAAACTAAGGCCGCGGCTTCCGCCCAGCCTGCTCAAAACCAAGAACAGCCCGCCGCCCAGCAGCCAGAGGCCGCGGCGGACCAGGCGGAAAAATAAGAGGGAGCCATGTTTTCAAAATTTTTTATTAACCGGCCGATATTTTCTACGGTCATTTCGCTTCTTATCGTATTGTTCGGGGTGGTGTCTATCACCATGCTGCCCATTGAGCAATACCCCAATTTAACGCCTCCCACCATTCAGGTTTCGGCCACCTATCCAGGGGCCAGCCCGGAGGTAATTGCCGAAACGGTGGCCGCCCCCATTGAACAGCAGGTAAACGGCGTGGAGGACATGCTGTACATGAACTCCACCTCCGCCTCTAACGGGGACATGAACCTGATTGTTACCTTTAAAGTAGGTACCGATCCGGACCAGGCCATGATTAACGTAAACAACCGCGTACAGGGCGCCACGGCTTCTTTGCCGGAAGAAGTGCGCCGCTACGGTATTACGGTGGATAAAAAGTCTTCTTCCATTTTGCAGTTTATCGCTTTTTATTCTCCCAGCGGTTTAACGGATACCACTACCATTGGCAACTATGCCTTAATCAATATTGTGGACGATTTAAAACGTATTGAAGGCGTGGGCGACGCCATGGTCATGGCCGCCAACGACTATTCCATACGTATTTGGATTAAGCCGGACGTGTTGTCCCAGCGGGGGTTGTCCGTCAGTGATTTAATCGCCGCCGTGCAAGCCCAAAACGTACAGCGCGCCGCCGGTAAAATCGGTCAGCCGCCGCTGCCGCAGTCGGTGGACCGGATGTACTCCATCATCGCGCCCGGCCGCTTCACCAAGCCGGAAGAATTTGGCGAGATTATTTTGCGCGCCAATGCGGACGGAACCTCCCTGCGTTTAAAAGACGTAGCCCGCATAGAGCTGGGCAGCCAAAACTATGAATTTAACGGCAACTTAAACGGCAAGCCGGCTGTGCCGGTGGGGGTGTATTTGTCCCCCGGCGCCAACGCGGTGGCTACGGCCAAAGCGGTGGACGCGCGTTTAAAAGAACTGGCGGCAAACTTCCCGCCGGATTTGGATATTGATTATAAAGTAGCTTACGACACCACCCTGTTTGTAACCGCCTCCATTAAAGAAGTAATCCACACCTTAATTGAAGCCATGATTTTGGTGTTCTTGGTGGTGTATTTGTTCTTAAAAGACTGGCGGGCCACGCTAATCCCCTGTTTGGCGGTGCCGGTGTCTGTCATCGGGGCGTTTGCGGGAATGATGATGTTTGGTTTTTCCATTAATACGCTTACGCTGTTTGGGCTGGTGTTGGCTATCGGTATTGTGGTGGACGACGCTATCGTAGTGATTGAAAACGTAGAGCGTATCATGCGTACCGAACGCCTGCCCGTTAAAGAAGCCACTATTAAAGCCATGGACGAAGTATCCGGCCCGGTGGTGGCCATTGTGCTGGTATTGTGTTCCGTGTTTGTGCCGGTGGCGTTTATGGGCGGGTTAACCGGGGTCATGTACCAGCAGTTTGCCATCACTATTGCGGTGTCTGTGGTGATTTCCGGCCTGGTGGCGCTTACGCTTACGCCGGCTTTGTGCGCGCTTCTTTTGCGCCACCGCGAAGAACCCACCCACGGTTTCTTTTATCAGTTTGACCGTTTCTTTGAAAAATTAACCAATAAATATACCGGTGCGGTGTCTTTCTTTATCCGCCGCATACCGGTGGCGCTGGTTTGTATTGCGCTGTTGTTTGCCGGGGCGCTGGGCTTGTTTAAAATTGTGCCCAGCAGTTTGCTGCCGGATGAAGACCAGGGTATGGTGATGGTGGCCACCCAGCTGGACCCGGCCTCTTCCCTTACTCAAAGCCAGCAAGTAGCCAGCGAGTTGGAAAAATTAATTCAAGCCCAGCCCAGCGTGGCGGACGAGTTGACCTTTTCCGGCTTTGATATGCTTAGCAGTACGCAAAAAAGCAACGGTATTGCTTCTTTTATCCGCTTAAAACCGTGGGACGAACGCAAGACGGAAGCTTTGTCCTCTTTTGGTTTGGTGGGTACTATTTTTAAACTTTCCCAAGCCAAAATTCCGGACGCGTTAGTTATGCCGTTCAACCCGCCCGCCATTACGGGTATGAGCACCACCGGTGGTTTGGAAGGTTATATTCAAAACCGCGGCTCCGGCGGCAGTAAAGAGCTGGAAGCCCAAACCAACGGGTTTTTGGAAGCGGTGAAAAAGCTCCCGCAAATCGCCAGCGTAAGCACCACGTTCTCTTCCGCCGTTCCGCAGTATCAAATGACGGTGGACGAAATCAAAGCGCAGAGCATGGGCGTTTCTTTAAGCGAGCTTTACACCACCATTCAAGGCACTTTTGGTACGGCGTACGTGAACGACTTTACCTATTCCGGCCGCAGCTTTAAAGTAATGATGCAGGCCGAAGGCGAATACCGCGCCCGCCCGGAACAAATTGCCGGCATTTACGTGCGCTCCAGTTCCGGTTCCATGGTGCCTTTGTCTTCCTTGGTAACGCTTACGCCCACGTTGGGGCCGGATATGGTGGAACGCTTTAACGTGTTCCCCGCGGCCAAAATTATCGCCACGCCCGCCGCCGGATACAGCAGCGGCGACGCGATTGAAGCGCTTGAAAAAACTGCCAAAGAGGTATTGGACCCCAGCTTTACCTTGGCCTGGACCGGTACCACTTACCAGGAAAAACTTTCTGGTTCTTCTTCCGCTTCCGCCTTGTTATTGGGCATGCTGGTGGTGTTTTTAATTTTAGCCGCCCAGTATGAAAAATGGAGCCTGCCCATTGCCGTATTATTGGCGGTTCCGTTTGCCATTTTCGGCGCTTTGGCCGGCACGTTCGCGCGCGGCTTATCCAACGATATTTATTTCCAAATCGCTTTGGTGGCGTTGGTGGGTTTGGCGGCAAAGAACGCTATTTTGATTGTGGAATTTGCCGTACTGCTTAAAGAGCAAGGCTTAGACGCGGCCAAAGCCGCCGTACAGGCGGCCCAGCTTCGCTTCCGCCCGATTGTGATGACTTCTTTGGCCTTTATCTTAGGCTGCGTGCCGCTGGCTATCAGCTCCGGCGCGGGCGCGGCCAGCCGCCATGCTATCGGTACGGCTGTGGTGTTTGGTATGTTGGCGGCCACGTTGATTGCCCCGTTATTTGTTCCGTTATTCTTTGTACTGCTTGGCGGAAAAAGCGCCGCCAGAACGGAAACCGGGGCCGAAATGAATTTGGAACAAAAACCGGCGCAGCAGGCGTCCGGCCAGGAGGAACAAGCATGAAATTAAAACAATTTGCGCTTTTATTTGCGGGCGCTTTGTTTGCGGGGGGCTGTATGCTGGGGCCCAATTACAAAAAACCGGAAACCCAGCTTCCCGCCGCTTCGCAGGAAGATTTCAGCATTTTTACCACTACCAAATGGTGGGAAGTGTTTGAAGACCCCGTGTTAAATAAAATGGAAGAAGAAGCCTTGGCTTATAATAAAGATTTGCAATTAGCCATTGCCCGTGTGGACGAAGCCCGCGCCAATGTGGGCCTTGCCACGGCGGACCAGCTTCCCTCCCTCAGCGCCGTGGGGGAAACCGGCCGCGCCGGCAATGCGCAGGGCTCTGGCCAAACCCAAAGCACCGCCAATGCCGTGGTGTCTTTTGAGTTGGATTTATGGGGTAAATACCGCCGCTTGAGCGAAGCGGCCCGCGCGCAGCTTCTATCCAGCGAGGCTAACCGCGATACGGTGCGTTTGGCTTTAACCGCGGATGTGGCGCGCAATTATTTTACTTTGCGCGCGTTGGATGAACAGCTTGCCATTGCCTCCCGCACGCTGGAAGCCCGCAAAGAAAACGTGCGTATTTATGAAAGCCGTTACAAAAACGGCTATTGTACGGAAGTGGATTTAAAACGCGTGCAGGCCAGTATGTCTTCCGTAGAGGCGCAACAGCGGGAGTTAACGCTTAAAATAGCCCAAACGGAAACGGCTTTGTCCGTGCTTTTGGGCAGAAGCCCGCGCGCCATTGCGCAGGACGGCGTGGAAAGGGGCAAAAAACTTTCCGCCATTACGCTTATCCCTAATGTGCCGGAGGGGCTGCCTTCTGATTTGTTAACCCGCCGGCCGGACGTGCGCCAGGCGGAGGGGCAGTTAATCGCCGCCAATGCCAATATCGGCGCGGCGCGCGCGGCGTATTTCCCGTCTATTCCGTTAACGGCTTCCGCCGGGTATGCCAGCGGGGCGTTAAATGAGTTGTTTGCCGGTGGTTCTTCCGGCGTGTGGAATTTGGCGGCCGGGGTAACGGCTCCTATTTTTGAGGGAGGAAAAATCCGCTCCCAAAACAAAGCGGCCGAGGCCCAATACCGCCAGATGTTGGCTGCGTATGAAAAAACGGTGCAGGGCGCGTTTAAAGAAGCGCTGGACGCGCTTTCCGCCAACCGCATTAACCGGGAAGTGTTTGACTCTTACAAACAACAAACCCAGGCTATGCAGCGCAGCTATGATTTAACCAAAAAGCAGGAAGCGGCCGGGCTGATTGGCGTTACGGATTTATTGGATGTGGAAAGCAATTTGCTTTCTGCTGAAATGAGCCTTTCCACCGCCCGCTTAAACGAGCTTAACGCCGTGGTGACTTTGTGCCAGGCGTTAGGCGGCGGCTGGACAGAGCAGGACGGGTTTGCCCAAACGCAAACTGCTGCGGCTGAGTAATTGGTTTTTATCCGCATACCCGGGGGAAAGCGTATTTCCCCCGGGTATTTTTATAAAATAAAAGTATGCTGAAAAAGAAAAATATAAAAAAGATAATTTGGTGTTTTATCCTGCTGGCGGTGGCGGGACTAGTTTGTTTCGGCGTTTTGCGTGCCTGCCAGCGCAGCTGGCTTTTGAAAGGAATAGAAGAAGATAACCCCGCGCTTATTAGTAAAGCGTTTAGCTGGGGATTTCCGAAAGACGCCGTCACCCAGCCGGGTTTGCCGGCTTTATCCAAAGCGGTATTATTAGGGCATTCAAAAGCGGCGCGCGCGTTGGTGGAGCAAGGGGTCAACTTACAAGCTAAAACAACGGAAAAAATTCCTTCTTCCGCTAAGGAAGACGCGCCGGTCATTGCGGTGGGAACGAGTCCTTTGGGAGTGGCGGCTTTTGTTTGTTATTTGCCCGGAAGCCAGGAAACGGCCCGTTTGCTGTTGGAAAACGCCATAAGCCCCGATGAACTGGCGGACGGGGTTTCCCTGGCAGAAATAGTGGTGGAGGGGGGAGAAACTTACCCGGAACAAACAAATTGTTGGGAAATGCTCCGCTCTTTTCTGGAAGCGGGTTTGGATGTAAACTCCACCCAGGGGGAAGAACTTTTTATGGATGTGATGAGCGGGGCTCCCTTATGGGTGCGTTTGATTTCCCCGCATATCCCGGCGGAGTTAATTGAAAGCGCGGTAACTATGCCGGAAGTAAATTTAAACGCCCAAAGCAAAGGGGGCGTTTCCGGCTTAATGCAGGCGGCCCTTTTAAACCGGGCCGATATTGCCGAGGTGCTTTTAAAAGCCGGGGCGGACCCCAATTTAACGGCGCCCAAGGGGTTTACCGCGTTGGAAATCAGCAAAAGGCAGAAATATCCCCAAGTGGAAAAAGTTTTGCGCGCCTATGGCGCCGTTAAATAAACAAACCCCCGCTTAGGCGGGGGTTTTGCTTATGGGGCCCAATGCTTAATTTTGGTAAAATATAAATAATGAAAGAAAACATACTCTGCCCGTTAGACGGGCGTTATGCCCGTAAAGTAAGCGCGCTGGCCCGGTACATGGGGGAAGCGGCCTTGGCTTTTGCCCGCGTCCGTACGGAGTGCGCTTGGCTGGAGGAAATTCTTTCTCTTAACCTGCCCGGTGTGCCCGCGCCGGCTAAAGCGCAGTTAAAAATTTTACAGCAAATACCTAGTTTAAACGAAAAGGATTTGGCCGCTTTGCAAGAATATGAATTTTCCGGCCGTAACGGCCGCCCGGCCACCAATCATGACGTGAAAGCGGTGGAATATTTTATCCAAGAAAAACTATCCGCCGCCGCACTTAAAAAATATACTCCCTGGATACACTTTGCCCTTACCAGCGAAGACGTAAACAGCGTGTCTTACGCGGTCTTATTGTCTGACGGGTTGGAAAAAGGATTACTTCCCGCGCTTGAAAATTTACGCCGTTCTTTGGCGGCTTTGGCGCGCAAAGAAGCCAAAAGCGTGCTTTTGGCCCGCACGCATGGCCAGCCGGCCGTACCCACCACTTTTGGCAAAGAGGTGCGTGTGTTTGAAAGCCGCCTGGCCCGCCAGCTGGAGCAGTTAAGAAAAACCCGTATTTCCTGCAAATTCAGCGGGGCGGTGGGGTGCTATAACGCCCATATGGCGGCGTTTGCGCGGGTGGACTGGCCCCGCACCGCGCGGCGTTTGGTGGACAAACTCAACAAAGGGCGCAAAATAAAACTTTTCTTAAGCCCGCTTTCCACCCAAATAGACAACCGGGATTCTTACGCGGAAATGTTTGATAATCTGCGCCGGGTGAACGTCATTTTGCTGGGGGTCTGCCAAGATTTCTGGCGTTATATCAGCGACGGACTGTTAAAACAAAACGCCCGGCCCGGAGAAGTGGGTTCTTCCACCATGCCGCAAAAAATAAACCCGATTGATTTTGAAAATGCGGAAGGAAATTTACAGCTTTGCAACGCACTGCTTGGTTTCTTTTCGCAAAAACTGCCCCTTTCCCGTTTGCAAAGGGACTTGTCAGACTCTACGGTTCTTCGTAATATGGGCATGGCGTTTGGGTATGCGCTGGCGGCGTATGATTCTTTATTAAAAGGGATAAACAAAGTTTCTTTTAACCGCCAGGCCGCTAGGGAACAGCTGGCTGCCCATCCGGAGGTATTAGCCGAGGGACTGCAAACCCTTTTGCGCGCGGCGGGAATACCTGAGGCTTATGAAAAAGTAAAAGCGTTTACCCGGGGGCGCTTCTTTAACAAACAGGATTTGCAAGATTTTATTAATGAGTTGGATACAGATGCACAAACCAAAGAGCGTTTGCGCGCGTTAACCGTATTTTCTTATGTGGGGTTGGCGCCGCGCCAAGCCGGAGGCAAATTATGATAGACATCGTATGCGGCGGTCAAGCCGGAGACGAAGGAAAAGGAAAAATTTCCGCTTATTTATCTTATAAAGGCAACTATAGTTACTGTGTGCGTATAGGCGGGCCCAATGCCGGGCATACCGTGGTGTGCAACGGGAAATCTTATACGTTAAAAAACATTCCGTCCGGGTTTTTAAATCCCAACACCAAGCTGGTTTTGGGGGCGGGCGCTTATACAAAAACCGAGTGGCTTTTAAAAGAAGTGGAACTTACCGGTACGCGCGACCGGTTGATTATTGACCCGCTTGCCGTATTGATTAGCGACGAGGAAACCTCCGCCGAGAAGAACGCCTCCCACTTTATGCAGCATATCGGCAGCGTGGGCACCGGCTTAGGCCAGGCGGTGAAACACCGCATTGAGCGGCGGGATGTGAAATTTGCCAAAGACGAACCTTTGCTGAAAGATTTTATCCAGGATGTGCCCTCCCTGCTTAACGGCGCGTTGGACAGAGGGGAAGATATTTTATTGGAAGGCACCCAGGGGATCAAACTATCTTTGCTGCATGGGGAATATCCTTTTGTTACCTCTCGCGATACCACCGCTTCCACTTTTTTGGGGGAGGCCGGCCTGGGCCCTAAAAGTGTGCGGGACGTATACGTGGTTTTCAAGCCGTATGTTACGCGTGTAGGCCCCGGCCCGCTGGACCATGAACTTACCGATGAAAAACAGCTGGAAGTTTATCATACCAAAGGGCATGAGATAGGCAGCGTCAGCAAACGCCTGCGCCGCATTGGTTCGTTTGAAGAACGCTCTGCCGCGCGTGCTATTATGATTAACAACTGCACCAAAATAGCCATTACGCATATTGATATGTTTGCCGGGAATGACCAAATAAAATCCTACGAAGATTTTACCCCGCAGGCCAAGGAGTTTTTAGAAAGCCTAAAAGAGTTGGCCAAACAAACGTATCCGCACCCGCAGCTGACTTTAATTTCCACCGGGCCGGATATGGAGGACACCTTAGTCTTATAGTATAAAATGCCAGGTTAACCGCCTGGCATTTTTATAAAAAGCAGGTATAAAACCCCGTTGAAAATACGGTAAGCTAAAGTTATAATAAAAACGAAGGGGCAATTTATCAGGGGGAAACATGAAAAACATCGTGTTTGATTTCGGCGGCGTACTGATTGACTGGAACCCACGGTATTTATACCGTAAGATTTTTTCTTCCACACAGGAAATGGAATGGTTTTTAAACAATATTTGCACCTTGGAATGGAACGCCCGCCAAGACGCGGGGCGCAGTTTTTCAGAAGGAATTGCGGAGCTGAAAGCCAAATATCCGCGCTATTCCGCCCAAATTGACGACTATTACCTGCGCTGGGAGGAAATGCTGGGCGGACTGATTAAAGGCAGTGTTGAAATTATGAAAGAACTCTATGACCAAGGATATAAAATTTACGGTTTAACCAACTGGTCCGCCGAAACCATTTCATTGGCTAAGGAAAGATACAATTTCTTCCCGCTGTTTTCCGGGGTGGTTATTTCCGGAGAGGAAAAAACCATTAAGCCGGATTTGGCTTTATATAAAATTTTGTTGGAGCGTTACCAGTTAAACCCGGCGGAAACATTGTTTATTGACGATAAGACGGAGAACACCATCGCAGCCGCCAAAGTGGGCATGAAAACCATTGATTTCCACTCCCCGCAGCAGCTTAGGCAGGAGTTAATCAAAAAAGGGATTCTGTCCGCTAGCAAACTGGTTTGTATTTAATTTTGCCAACTAAGCTTAATAAAAACCCCGGGCTTTTGCCCGGGGTTTTTTACAGCCAGTTAAATATTTCCTTTTGTTACCATGGCTTCCATCAGCCGGTGGCGGCGGAATTTGCGCGGGTCCACGCATAGGCCGTCCGCGGAGATTTTGTCTTCTTTGGCAACCGGGCGCCCCAATTTTTGTTCGGCCCATTTTTCCAAAGAAACTTTTGCCATTTCCGCCGGAACGGGCAGGTTCAGCGCGGCGTAAATATCCGTGATGTTGGCCGCCGCGCTGGCTACTACGCCGTCCCCAAACGGGCGGATATAGGCGGCAAAAAAGTCATACTCGTCTTCAATCTCACCCACCATTTCTTCAAAAATGTCTTCCAAGGTGACAATGCCGGTTATTTTCCCTTTTTCCGTTACCAGGCAAATATGCTGGTGGGTTTTTATCATTTTATCCAAGGCGGCGGAAATAATAGTGTCCGCCTCTAGGCTGACAATCGGGCGCATGATGGAACGCGCCGTGGTGGGTTTGCCGGCGGAAAGTTTGGTGGCTTGGAAAATATCCTTAAAGTTTAAATACCCGATAATGCTTTGCAAGTTGTCTTTCTGGTCACACACGGGGAAGCGGGTGTGCATGTCCATGTGGGCTTTTAAATAGGTGTCTGCGATAGAGTCGTTTGCGTACAGCACGTATACTTGGTCTATGGGTACTTGTATTTCCCGTATTTTACGCACGTAAAAAAGCGCGCTGGAAAGCATAATCTTTTCTTCCGCTTTGCCAAATAAACGGGAAGAAGAGGCAATGGACACCGCGGTGCGCAAATCCGCCAGGGCGGCTTGTTGGGCTTCTTTGGGGTCTGTTTCCTGCTTAAAAGATTTTTGAGTGGTTAGTTTAACCAAAGATTCCATAATGCGCACGATGGGAAAAAGCACCGCGTACATCAGGCGCATGACGGGGGAAAATTTAAGCACCACCCATTCTTTGTTTTTAATGGCAAAGGTTTTGGGGGTAAGTTCCGCAAATACAATGGTAATAAAGCTTAGCGGCAGTACCACCACGGCAACAGACAGCATGTCCGCCACCCGTTTGGGCAGAGCGAACCATTCCTGCAGCTTGGGGGAAAAAGCTTCATCGGCGCTTGCGCCGCCGGAAGCGGCCGCCACCGCGCCCACTAATGTAATGCCAATTTGTACAACAGCCAGGCTGCCTTCCATATGGTCTTTCATAAACAGCGCGTTTTCCGCGCCGGGTTTCTTTTCCTGCGCCAAAATAGACAGTTTGGTGCGGGAAACAGAGGCCAAGGCCATTTCGTAAGCGGCCAACAGTGCGTTTAGCACTAACATCAGTATGATAATAAGTATAGTCATAGACGAGTAATAGTCTAGCAAAAAAGAACAAATCTAACAAATGAAAGAAATGTTTTTGGGCTTGTTTATTGCGTGGGCAAAAAGCAAACCGCTAAATGATATATAATAATAATATACCCCCCAGGGGTGGGGTATTTGGAGGAATATGCCGCAATTTGTTTTTAAAGTATCAGGCATGAGCTGCGCCGCCTGTTCCGCCCATGTGGAAAAAGCCGCTTCAAGCGCGCCGGGCGTTAAAACGGCAGCGGTTAATTTACTGCAAAATACGCTGCGTGTAGAGACGGACGACGCCTTTAACGCGCAGCGTTTAAAGGACGCGGTGGAACAGGCCGGTTACACGCTGATTATCTTGCCGGAACAACCCGTTCCCGCGGGAAAGGAAAAGCCCGCTTCTTCCTCGGAAAGCGAGGAGCGGGATTTGCGTTTGCGCTTGCAATATTCCCTTTTGTTTTTACTTCCCCTTTTTTATATTGCCATGGGGCATATGTTTTCGTTGCCTTTGCCTGCCGTTTTAACGCAAAACCCGGGCGTGTTTGCTTTAACGCAAGGGCTGCTGCTGGTTCCTGTTCTTTTTATTAACCGGGCGATTTTTATCAATGGTTTTAAAGCGTTGTTGCGCGGCGCGCCGAATATGAACAGCCTGATTGCGGTGGGCGCAGGGGCGGCGGCGGCGTCCGGCTTGTGGACGTTATACCGCGTGCTGATACTGATGGAAAATACGCAAGGCTGGGCGCCCGCTTTTGAAGCGCTGCACGGCCTGTATTTTGAATCCGCCGGTATGATTTTAACGCTGATTACCTTGGGCAAATATTTGGAAACGCGCGCCAAACGCAAAACGTCCGGTGCCATTGAGCAACTGCTTCAGCTCACCCCGCCCAAGGCCTTGCGGGTGGAAAAAGATACAGAGCGGGAAATAGACACCGCCGATATTCAACCGGGGGACATTTTAGCCGTAAAAGCGGGCATGGCTGTGGCGGCGGACGGCATTGTTCTCAGCGGGCGTGGTGCGTTGGATGAATCCGCCTTAACGGGGGAAAGCTTGCCTGTGGATAAAGAAGCCGGGGCCCTGGTGCGCGCGGGCACGATAAACCGGGCGGGGTATTTTCGTTTTCAGGTAACCCATGCCGGAAAGCAGACGCTTCTTTCCCAAATCATACAACTGGTGGAAGAGGCTTCCTCCTCCAAAGCGCCCATTGGCAGACTGGCAGATAAAGTAAGCGGGGTTTTTGTGCCGGCGGTGATTGGTTTGTCGGCGGTAACGGCTGCCGGGTGGCTGCTGGCCGGTTACGGCTGGGGCTGGGCGATAGGGTGCGCCGTGGCGGTGTTGGTGATTTCCTGCCCGTGCGCGCTGGGGTTGGCTACTCCCACCGCCGTAATGGTGGGTACAGGCACCGGGGCCCGCCGCGGAATTTTATTTAAATCGGCCGAAGTATTGGAAACCGCCCGCTTGGCGGATACGGTGGTTTTTGACAAAACCGGCACGCTTACCCAAGGCAAGCCGGAAGTAACCGATTTCCTGCTGGCGGACGGCATGCCGGAAGGGGATTTTTGGAATTACGCCGTTTGGGCGGAGTCTCCGTCCGAACATCCGCTTTCGCGCGCCGTACTGCGCGCCCAACAGGCGCAGGGAGTTGTCCCGCAGCTTGCGCAGGAGTTTGAAACCCTGCCGGGGGCGGGCATTTGCGCCCGCGTAAACGGGAAACAAATTATCGCCGGAAATGAAGGGCTGATGCACCGGCGCCGTGTGGCCGTTTCCTCTTCTTTCGCTCAGCAGGCCCAAGCTTGGGCGAAACAGGGCAAAACGGTGCTGTTTTTTGCTTTTGACGGACAACTGGCCGGTATACTGGCGTTGGCGGATTCGTTAAAGCCGTCCGCGCGGGAGGGCGTTTGCCAATTGCGGCAAATGGGCCTAAACGTAGTGCTTCTAACGGGGGATAATGAATCCGCCGCCCGTTTCATAGGAAAACAGCTGGGAATTACAACCATTATTGCCGGCGTGTTTCCGCAAGACAAAGAAGCGCAAATACGCCGTTTGCAAAAGAACGGAAAAGTAATGATGGTGGGGGACGGCATCAACGACGCCCCCGCCCTGGCGCGGGCCGATGTAGGCGTGGCCGTGGGCGCGGGGACTGATATTGCGTTGGAAACGTCCGACGTGGTGCTTGTAAAAAATGATTTAACCGGCGTAGCGGCTGCCGTGCGCCTTTCTCATGCGGTGATAAGAAATATTAAGCAAAACCTGTTTTGGGCGTTTATTTATAACGTATGCGGCATACCGCTGGCGGCGGGTGTTTTTTATCCTTGGCTGGGGTGGAAATTAAACCCCATGTTTGCGGCGGCGTGCATGAGTTTAAGTTCTGTTTTTGTGGTTACTAACGCTTTGCGGCTTAGGTATTTTAAGCCGTATAAAATTAAAAAAGGAAAGGAGGAACCCCCTCTTATGGTACAGGTATTAACGGTGGAAGGCATGATGTGCGCCCATTGCGCCGGCCGCGTGCAAGGCACGCTGCAGGCGGTGGAGGGCGTAAAAAAAGTGCAGGTGAATTTAACCGCTAAGCAAGTTACGGTGGAGGGGGAAAACCTTTCCCCGCAGGCGTTGCGCGGCGCGGTGGAACAGGCCGGATATCAGGTAACAAATATCCGCTAGGAGAAATTATGCAGGCAGACCATAAAAAAATTACGCGTTTATTAAAAACCGCCCGCGGACAGGTGGAAGGCGTACTGAAAATGGTGGAGGAGGACCGCTACTGCATTGATATCGTCAACCAGCTGTTGGCGGCCCAAGCCGTTTTGCGCCGCGCCCATTGCGAGGTGCTCCGCGCCCATTTGGGGCATTGCGTGGCGGGGGCCTTTGGCTCCGGTGGGAAAGAGGCCCGTCAAAAAGCGGCCGAAATGGTGGATATAATTGATAAAATATCCAAATAATATTCCTTTACCAGTAGGGTAGTAAAAACAAAATGCCAACAGACACTCTTTTTGATGTGGTCGTTATCGGGTTAGGGCCGGCCGGCAGCACGCTGGCGCGGTTGCTGCCCGGAAAAAAAGTATTGTGTTTGGATAAAAAAACTTTTCAGCCCGGCGGCTTTGCAAAACCCTGCGGCGGCCTGTTGGCGCCGGACGCGCAAAAAACGCTGGCCCGCTTTGATTTAACTTTGCCCAAATCTATTTTAGTGGACCCGCAGCTTTTTGCCGTGCGCACGCTGGATTTGGCAACCGGACTGTGCCGCCATTACCAGCGTTTTTACGTAAATATGGACCGCCAACAGTTTGACCGCTGGCTGATGTCTCTTATCCCCGCGCATGTACAGGTGCAAACGGGGGTGCAGGCGGCCCGTTTGGAGCGGCGGCCGAACGGCTTGTTTTGCGTATCTTATACGCGGGACGGGCAAACCCATACGGTTTGCGCCAAACGCATTGTAGGGGCGGACGGGGCCGATTCCATCGTGCGCCGCACGTTTTTCCCGCATCATAAAATACGCAGTTACGTTGCCTTGCAGCAATGGTTTAAAGAAACGCATAAAAGCCCGTTTTATTCCTGTATTTTTGACCCGGCCCAAACCGATTGTTACTCCTGGTCCGTATCCAAAGACGGGTATTTTATTTTTGGCGGGGCGTACCCCGCGGCTAATTGCCGCGAACGTTTTGAAGCCCAAAAGAGTGCGCTTGAAAATTACGGTTTTAAGTTTGGAGAAGTTTGTAAAACCGAAGCCTGCCGCGTGCTCCGCCCGTCCGGCTGGCGGGAATTTTGCCTGGGCCAAGACGGCGTTTTTTTAATTGGGGAGGCGGCGGGCTTCATCAGCCCCAGCAGTTTGGAAGGCCTGTCCAGCGCCATGCTAAGCGCATTGCGTTTGGCCTTTGCATTGGAAGAAAACCCTTCCCCGGCGGAACACCGCCGTTATGCGCGCGCGACGTTTTTACTGCGGCTGAAATTATGGTTTAAGCTGCTTAAATGCCCGTTTATGTACTGGCCGTTTTTGCGTAAATGGATAATGAAAAGCGGCCTGGAAAGTATTTCCATTATCCGTTAAAAGGTTTTTGCAAAGGCAAACCGCCCTTCTATACGCCGCCTGCCAGCGGCGTTTGTTTTGGAAAGAAATTTTGTGATACTTTTTGCACTTATGCATAGTATGAGTAGGAAGACGTTATGAATTTTGCCTCTTTATACCAAGAATTTTTTAAGCCTGTGTTTGCTTATATTTTATGCCGCGTGGGCCAGCGTGCGCTGGCGGAGGATTTGGCCGCCTGTACTTGGCGCAAAGCGTATGAAAAAATAGCTTTGTTTAACCCGCAAAAAGGTACGTTTCGCCAATGGATATTTACCATTGCCCGTAACGAAATTAATATGTATTACCGCTTGTATTACGTACGTAAATTTTTATCTTTAACCGGGTTTGAGGAAAATGCCTTTTTGCCCCTTCCGCAAGAAGACGCTTTGCAGCAAGAGGACACCCGGGCTTTGCTTAACGCCATGGCCGTATTAAACCGGAAAGAAAAAGATTTGGTTGCCTTAAAATTTTATTCCGGCATGAACAACCGGGAAATCGCCCGCCAGACCGGGCTGAGTGAAAGCAATGTGGGTACCATTTTGCACCGCAGTATCGCCAAGCTGCGCAAGGAGATGAATGTATGAACAGGCAAGAAGATTTTTTAAGGAAGTATTCCCGGTTGGATTTTGACGCGTCCGGCGCGGCGCAGGAACGTGTTTGGCAACGCATACACGCTCCCGCCGTTAGAATGCCGCTTTGGCGCACGGCGGCCGCCTGGGGAATATGCGCGCTGTTTTTTGCGGCGGGGATGGGCGCTTCGGCCGTGTTTTCCGCCCGCGCCGTGCGCGCCCCATACGGGAGCAATTTTTCCTCTTCCGGGCAACCCCCGGGGCAGGAGGCCGTATGGGTGTGTGTGTTGGACAGAGAGAATTCTCACCCGTCCGGCTGCCATTGTTGGAAACACCGCCCGGCGGGCGGCGCCCCCGCGCAGGAAACGCTTTTTTTGCAGGAAGAGGCTTCTTTCTCCTATTGCCGGCAAACGCCGCCGCACGCGCAAAAATGCGCGGGAGGGACGTATCCGTCCGCCCCGTCTTTTTATGATTTTTGTGAGGAATGTTAAAAACTATGATTAAAAAATGTATGGTTCTGTTTGGTTTACTGCTGGTTTTGTTTTTACCGGTTTTTGCCCAAGGGCAAACGGAGTCTGCCCCCAAAATACGGGTGGTGTATTTTGGGTCTCCTTATTGTTTGCATTGCCGCCACATGGAAAAAGAATTTTTAGACGGGTTTTTAAGCCGCAACGCCTCCCGCATAGAATTTGTACGGGTAGACGTGACAAAATATAATTTGGCTTTCCTTAACGCCATGCGGGAATATGGCATAGAGCGCGGCGGCACGCCTGCCATGGTGATAGGGGAAGAATTTTTAATGGGCTACCCGTCAGAAATTAAAGACCGGGCGGATTTGGCGGTTTCCAAAGCGTTAATGAACAAAGAAAACACCCGGGTGCAAATTCCCGCGGAACTGCTTGCTGAAGGGGTGGCGCAAGTAAAAACAAATCCTCTTGGAAAAGAAAACCCCGCCCCGGCCAATACAGCTGTTTCTCAGCCTAAAGAGCCGTCCGTTCCCGCCGTAAAACAGCAGAAAGCCCAATCCCCGGCGAAAGAAACAGACGGCCAGTCTGAAGCAGTCTTACCGCTCAGCCCAAGCGCAAAAGAAGAGGTTTCCCCAAAAACCGCTTTGCCCGCTTCCGGGCAAGAACCCGAACTGGCCAAACCACAGCCCACCCACCAAGACGTTTTTAACCAACTTACTTTTTGGATGATTGCCGGCGCGGGGCTGGTGGACGGGATTAACCCGTGCGCCTTTGCGGTGATTGTTTTTTTTATTTCTTTTCTTTCCGTTTATAAATATGAAAAGCGGGAAATTATTGCCGTAGGCGCGGCCTATTGTGCGGCTGTTTTTATTGCGTATGTGTTGCTTGGGCTGGGTGCGTTTAAATTCTTATACGCCATGCAGGGATTTTATTATGTGATGTGGGGCCTTAAGATGATAACGGTTCTTTTGTGCGCGGCTTTCTTGTTGTTAAGCGCGTATGACTGCTGGCATTACTGCCGCACCAAAGACGCCTCCGGCATTATTTTACAGCTGCCGGTTAAGTACAAAACCTTTATTCATAAAGTAATGCACGCTTTTTTAAAAGACCGCAATAAAAGCGTTTGGCGGCTGGGGGCGGCGGCTTTGATAGTGGGGTTTGTGGTGTCTTTGGTGGAGGCGGTATGCACGGGGCAGGTTTATTTGCCCACCATTGTGGTGGTGCTGAAAGAAGCCGGGGATAATTTTTGGCGCGCGGCGGAATTTTTACTGGTATACAATTTGATGTTTATTGTGCCGCTGGTGCTGGTGTTTATGTTGGCCTTGGCGGGGTATGAGTCCGCCACGTTTAGCGGTTGGCTTAAAAAACACTTGGGTTTGGCCAAACTATTGTTATGCGGGGTGTTTGCGGCGCTTTTGGTGTTATTGTTGAAAAATTGGTAAATGTTCCCCATCAAAAAACCCCGGGGTGCCCCGGGGTTTTTATTTGTTTTTAAAGCGGCCCGCCCGGGGCGGGGAGTTTGTTACTCGTGCAGAAAGCTCTTTCCAAACGGCAGCGGCGCAAGACCAAAAAATTCTGCGGCGGTTTGTCCTAAGTCCGCGTATGTTTCGCGCGCGCCTATATTTTTGGGGGTTACCTGCGGGCCAAATAAAATAACGGGTACATGCTCGCGGGTGTGGTCGGTCCCTTGGTAAGTGGGGTCGCACCCGTGGTCCGCCGTGATAAACGCAATGTCCTGCGGTCCCATTAGGGCGGCCAGCTCCGGCAGGCGCTGGTCAAAATATTCCAGCCCTTGGGCGTAGCCTTCGGTATCGCGCCGGTGGCCCCAGGTCATGTCAAAATCTACAAAATTAGTAAATATTAAGCTGCCGGGTTGGGCTTCTTTAAAAGCTTGCAAAGTGGCGTTCCACAATTCTTCCAGCCCGCTGGCTTTTATGGCTTGGGTAATGCCTTGCTTGGCAAAAATATCGGCAATTTTACCTACGGATATTACCTCTCCCCCGGCGTTTTTTAATGCGTCCAACAGAGTGGGGTTAGGAGGAGTGACGGAATAATCGTGGCGGTTTTTGGTGCGTTTAAACGTAGAGGGCGCGTCCCCTTCAAAAGGGCGCGCAATTACGCGGGCGATATGATAGGGTTTAATGTGTTTAAAGGCAATTTCACACACTTTGTACAAACGCTCCAGCCCAAAATGTTTTTCATGCGCGGCGATTTGAAAAACGCTGTCCGCCGAAGTGTAGCAAATAGGTTTGCCGGTTTTTATGTGTTCTAAGCCCAATTCTTCAATAATAGCGGTGCCGGAGGCGGCTTTATTGCCCAAAATACCGGGCAGGCCGGCTTCTTGGCATATTTTATCTACCAGTTCCTGCGGAAAAGAAGGATACTGCGGCGGAAAGTAACCCCAGTCAAACTGTACGGGGCAGCCGGCCATTTCCCAATGACCGGAGGAAGTGTCTTTCCCGCGGCTGATTTCTTTCATAAAACCGTATTTGGAGGGCATTTGTATGCAGGCGGGGGACTGCGGGCCGGGTTGTAATTTTATTGCGCAAGAATCTTCTGCCGCCTGCAGCAGGCCCAAAGCGGTTAAGTTGGGAATATTTAATTTCTTGCGGGTTTGGATAATGTGTCCCAGGGTGTTGGCGCCTGCGTCGTTAAATTTGGCGGCGTCTTCCGCCCCGCCTATACCAAAAGAGTCCATCATTAAAATAACCGCTTTGCCTGTTTTGTTCATAAGATGTCTCCTAAAAAACTTTCTTTTATTATACTCTTTGTGTTTGTTTTTGGGTAGACGGCTAATGCGTTATTGTTTTTGAAAATGCCGCTCATAAAATGATACTATGGGCTCAATAGGAGATTGTATATGAACAAAGCGTATCAGAATATGAGGGGTTTTTGGCTGGATGTAAAAAATTTGGAAAACAGAAAAGGCGTTATGGAGTTAGGACCGGATAAAATATCCATTGCCGGGGTGGAAATGCCCGTTCAAGACGGGCAGGAAGTAAAATATTTGTTAATTGCCACCAACTCGTTGGGGGACAGCAGCCTGTATTTTGAAAACAACAGCAAAAGCGGTTTGGGCGGCGTTATTGGCGGGCACGGCAATGAAAAACTGCAGGAAATTGCCGCCCGTATGCTGGCCCATGCAAGCAAGCTGACGGATAAAATGGAAAAATCCACCCAACTTCCCGCCGCGCAGCCCGGAAGCGTTATGCTATTTGCCGTGGCTAAAGACCGGCTGTTTTATAAAGAACTTCCCGAAGCGCAGGCGCGTGATACGCAAAACCCGTTTTACCCCATGTTTGCCTACTCCCAGCAGCTGGTAGGGGCGTTTCGCGCGCAGGGACAGGATAACCCGGGGCATTGTTAGGGGGGAAAATGCACTTTAAAGAACTGAAAAATAAATATCCGTTTTTGCTTCCGTTTTTGGCGGTAACGGGTTTTTTAGCTGTTTTAGCTTTGATGAGTTTGCTGTATGTGGGCCGGCTTCAGCGCACGTTGGAAAGCGAGGTTCGCTCCAGCTTGGAAGAAGTCGCCCGCCAAGGGGTAAGAATTTTACAAACGCAAATTGAAGGGGACGAAGACTCTCTTAAATCCATGGCTACGGCTATTGCCGGGTATACTTCTTTAGATAAAGAAAAAATGATGGATTTGCTGAATGCGGAAACTAAGAATAATTCGTTCAAAAGAATGGCTTTTATCCGCCCGGACGGATATGCCGTATTTAATGACGGTTTTGTAATGGACGCCTCTTCCCAGCCGGCCTTTTTACAAGCCATGCAGGGCAAGGCCGCCCTGTCCCAGCGCCGCAAAGACTCTACGGACGGCAAAGAAATTATCGTGCAGGCGGTCCCTGTTTTTAAAGACGGGGAGGTAAAAGGCGTTTTGGCGTCTACCCGCTCCATTGCCGTATATACGGATATTTTGTCCGTATACAGCTTTGGGGGGCAAGGGTACAATGTAATTGTGCGTTCCAACGGGGATAAGGTCATTAACGCCAACCATGAAACGGCTATTGAAAACTTTACCAATATCTTTGCAGACCGCGATAACCTTACTTGGCATACCCAAGAAGACGTTTCCAAGATGAAAGAAGATATGCTGGCGGGCCGCACGGGGAGCTTATTGTTTACCACGCGCAAAGGCGGGCGCATGTACGCCAGCTATGTGCCGGTGGGCATCAACGATTGGTATATGGTTTCATTGGTTCCGGAAAAAGTGCTTTTGGTGAAAACCGCCCGTTTGGTGTGGCTGACGCTTGCTTTTATGGCGGCGGGGCTGGGTTTAATTGCTTTATTGTTGTATTATATTTTGGCGGTGCAGAAATCCAACCGTTTTGCCTTGGAGCGCGCAACGTATGAAGACCCTGTTACCGGTCTGCCTAATTGGAATAAAATGCAGCAAGTGTTGGCTTCTTTATTAAAAGCCAACCCGCAGCAACTTTATGCTTTTGTAACGCTGGATGTAGACCGTTTTAAAATTATATCCAACATTTACGGCCCGGGCAGCGGGGATGAACTGCTAAAGCATATTTCCCAAATATTGGCCAGCCATATAAAGGAAGGGGAAGAATTTTCCCGCATGGAAACGGACCGCTTCCAGCTGTTGTTAAAGTATCAGGACGAGCAAAGCCTTCGCAACCGGTTGGAATTAATAAATGAAGAAATCCTCTCCACCCCCGGCAAAAAGACGCCTTCTTTGCGGCTGCTTCTTTCTTTTGGCGTGTACCTTATTAAAGACAAGCAAATGCCCATAGAGGAAATGGTGAACCGTTCTTTTTTGGCGCGCCGCAGCGTAAAATACAGCGTAGAAGCGGTTGCCTTTTTTAACGAGGATATGCTCACCCAGGCCAATTTGGAAAAACGCCTGGAAAATGATATGGAAGGAGCCCTTTCCCGCGGTGAGTTTAAACTTATGCTTATGCCGGTGCGGGATTTAACTTCCGGCCGTGTGGTGCGCGCGGCGGCGCGGGTGCTTTGGCAACACCCGGTGCTGGGGGATTTGCATGGGCACACCTTCCGCCCTATTTTTGAGCGCAACGGTTTTGCCCGCCGCATAGACATGTTTGTAGTGGAAGAAGTGCTTAAGCTGATTAAAACGCTTCGTTCCCAGGGCCGGCAAGAGGGGCCTTTTTCGGTTACTTTATCCCCGCTGCATATATATAATCCGTATTTCTCGTCCGCATTAAAGAAATTGGCGGACAGTTATAAAGTAAACCCGGCGGATTTGGAACTGGACCTTTCCCAAAATTCTATGGAGCACAGCATTAATGACTTAATTGATTTGGGCACCCGTTTGCAAAAAGAAGGTTTTGTGATTGGGGTAAGCCGTTTTGGGGAGGGACTTTCCGCCATTCAATTTTTGGCTAAAGTAAAAGCACAGTGGCTTAAGGTGCAGGTGGTGGCGGTACCCGATACCCAAGATTTAACGCGCATGAAACAAATGTTTGATTCTTTTAAATATTTGGCTTCTGCTTTGGGCGCCGGGCTTGAGTTTGACGGCGTGACTACCGCCAAACAGGCAGAGTTCTTAAAACAAAACGACATCCGTTTTGTTTCCGGCTCTTTATGGGGAGACCCGCTTCCCCCGGAGGCATTTCTAAAAAGCCTTTAATAAACCCCCCGCTTGGCAGTCAAGCGGGGGTTTTAATTTACGGAAGATGGGCCTAAAAAGCGGTTAAATATAGGACTTTAGGCCCTGTCTACGGGGGCCGTGTTATTGTATTTTATTAGTATGATGAAAAAAATATTTTATGGTTTTTTATTGGTTTTGTTTATTTCTTCTTATTCTTTTGCCCAAAAGAATGTTATAAAAACTTTCTGCAAGAAGGCGGAGTCTTTTGGCGTAAAAGCGACGGAAAGAGACTTAAAAGAATTGGAAAAACGTTTTATTATACTAAGAAAAGAACCAAACCCCACCAGTTTGGCAAGAGTTGATTTGTTGCTTAAATACAGGGTGGAGCCCGGCCCCCAGCGTGATGCGCTGGAGGATTTGTTCCGTTGCGGTAAATATCTGCAGGCGCAGGCCAAGGTGCATATGTGGCTGACGGGGGAGGATTTATTTAAACAGCCCGCTCCCGTTAAACCTAAAAGCCGCCGCGCGGAATTTGCCGCCCGCTTTCTGGAGTTTGACCTTTCTAAAGGCCCGGAGTTAAAAAAAGCGGTTCTGTTTTTACAGGCGGGCTGGCAGGCAAAATTACTAAATTTAAATGAGTACCGCAATATTATATGGTCTCTTTCCCGCTTGGATTTTCGCAATGCGGAATATATTTTAACCCGTAACGGCAAAGCCATTTTGCATCATACGATTCCCCAACCCCAATGCGAAAAAGCGCAGCTTCAGCTTGCCAAAATGTATGAATGGGAAGATCTAAATCCGCGTCCGATGGAAATACCGCCTTTGGACAACATTTCCCGTCGGGAGGCCATCCGCCAAGTATTAGGCCCGTTAGCAGGGGGCAAGAAAAAGCCTTTGTCTGTTCATCAAGCCTATTATGAGCAGCTTCCGCCCTGGCGCCAGCAAGAATTGGACGCGCAAATAGACCAAATGGAACAAACCATTGCCCAGCGCGTATTGCAAGCAAACGCATCAAACAAAGGACATATGGATAAACGGCATTTTTCCTTTGTATTTGCCCGTTTTGTAACCGGGGTGGTCAATTCTTCCTGGACGGTAATGCAGGTGCTTTACAGCCCTTATGTATCCGGCCCCGCCCGCCGTGCGGCTGAAAAGGCTTTGTCCGGAGGTCTTTCCTACGGGGAAGAAGTAATAGCGGGGGTGGCCTTGTATGAGGAATATTCCCAAAATTTAGATAAAAATCTGGTTGTGTCTCCGGAGATGCAACAGGTGTTGGGACCTTTACAGGAATTGGATGAGTATTTGGCTAAAAACCGCCAATGGCCGCAGGAGGGGTCTGCTTTGTTTGTCCGTTTACAGGAACTGGAAACTGCCCCTGATTTGGACGGGGCCAAACTGATGATAAAGCGTTTGAAACAGAAGCAACAGAAGTTGCCGGAAAAAGAAATATATGTTTCTCTTCAGAATTATATTGCCCAGCATGGCAAATTGCCTCCGTCTACCTCTTCTTTGTATCATGCGCTTATGCGTTATAAAAAAATTCCGGGGCCGTATCGGGAGCGTTTCCTTAAATTGTTTGAAAAATATCATTATATGAAATAGGTTTTATGTCTCTTTGCCCCTGTGTAAACAGGGTCTTTTTAAAGCGTTATTCCATAGATAATAGCGGCTGGGCCTAGTGAACATAGGTCCAAAAACCACGGAAGTTAGGTCTTAAGGCCCTGGCTGGGGATGTCGGGGTTTTTATATCTTGATAATAATGAAGAAAATAGCCTGTTTTATATTGTGTGTATTTTTGTTGTGCCCGGCTGCCTTTGCTCAGAAACCGGTGATTGAGGCTGTAGGCAAAAAACTTGCCGCCGGCAGCGTAAAAGCCTCCGAAAAAGACCTGTTGGAATTGGAAAAGCGCCTTACTAAATTAAGGAGTTTTCGTTCCTGCAGGGATTTGCAGCGCGTTTCTTTTTTATTGTTCAAACGCGTTCCCGCCGGCCCCCAGCGTGACGGTTTAGAGGCTCTTTTCCGCTCCGGTCAGTACGCGCAGGCGCAGGCTTTGGTGCACAGCTGGCTGACGGGGGAAGAATTTTCTTTACCGGAAGGTGCTTCTGCTAAATCCGTTTCTTCCCGCAAGGATTTAAGCCGACAATTTTTACAGTTTAATTTATATGACGGCGCGGAACTTAAAAAAGCGGTGGCTTTATTAAACGGCGCCCTGCAGGAAAAATTGCTTGCGCCAAACGAGTACCGCAACATTTTATGGTCCCTTTCCAAGCTGGATTTTTCCAACGCCGGTAACATTTTGGCCCGCAGTGACAAGGCTTTGCTCCATCAAAGAATTTCAACGGTGCAGCATGATAAAAACTTGAAGACACTTTCCCAAATGTATGAATGGGACGACCTTCACCCGGCAAAATTAGTTCTTCCGGAACAGGGGAATACCGCCCGCCGGGAAGCTATCCGCAGGGTAATGGGGTCTCTATATGGGGGGAAGGGCCAATCCCTGGAATTTTATAAAAAACATTATGACAGGCTGTTCCCTTGGCAGCAACAAGAAATTAACCAGCGTATTGACCAAATGGAAAAAACGCTTTCTTCCCGCTTGGTGCAATTGGATATAAAGAAGAAACAACACAACACCAAATCGGCCTTCGGGCAATCTTTTAAGGCCTTTGCCGAAGGAGAGGCTTTGATTTCCTGGAAAGTAATAAAAGTATTGTACAGCCCCTATGTTTCCGCCGTTGCCCGGCGCGAAGCCGAACAAGCGTTTAGAGCGTATGTTCCCCCGGCGGAGAAGTACCGGGCGGGTTTGGCGTTGTATGAACACTATGCTTCCAACTTGGCAAAGGGCGTGATGGCTGGCGGGGAACCCCACGCGCAGGTATTGGGTGTATTGGAAGAATTAAAAACTTATGTGTTGAAAAACCGCCAATGGCCGCAAGAAGGAACAGTTTTGTTTTCCAAGGTGGAAACCTTGCAGGATAACCCGGATTTGTTGGGGGCCCGTCTTGTTTTGCAGCGTTTAAAACAGCAGCAGCAGTTTTTGCCTGAGAAAGGCCTTTATGAGAGGTTGCTGGAGTATGTTTCTGTTCATGGCAAGTTCCCTCCGTCTTCTTCTTCGCTGTATAGCACATCCTGCCATTATAAGAGGGTACCCGGCCCATACCGGGAAAAATTTCAGGAATTATTCCAAAAGTATCACCGGAATAAACCCAAATAACATTTTATTGTTCCCCGCTGTTTTTAAAGCGGGGTTTTTATTGGGGTTTTTTGTTAATTTCCCCTAAGACAGCGTGTATAAATATGCTAAAATCTACGAATATAAAAAGATTTTGGAGGACCCGATATGAAGCATACGATTTGGATTGTAGACGTTACCAACCGGGACGGGGTGCAAACCTCCCGCTTAGGTCTGTCTAAACTTCAAAAAACCATGTTGAATTGTTACTTGAATGAGCTGGGGGTTGCTTTCTCAGAATTTGGTTTTCCCACTACCAGCCATGAAACCAATTATTTAAACGCCAATTTAAAACTGGTAAAACAAGGTATTATCACCAAAACCCGTTTAAGCGGCTGGCTGCGCGCGGTGGAAGAGGATGTAGAGCTGGCTTATAAAAACGTGCCCGGCTTGCAGTATTGCAATTTGTCTATGTCCACGTCAGACCAAATGCTGGCCGGCAAATTTGGAGGCCGTTTTGACCGCAAGGCCATTTTAAATAAAGCCGTACATGCGGTAAAAGCGGCTAAAGCCAAGGGGGCCTTAAGCGTGGGGGTAAACGCGGAGGACGCCTCCCGCACGGACTTGGATTTTTTGGTTGAGTTCGCCTGCGCCGCCAAAGAAGCCGGCGCTTCACGCTTTCGCTATTGCGATACGCTGGGCTATGACACGCCGGACGTTATCTATAGCCGCATACGCAAAATTGCCGAAGCTTCCGGCATTGGCATAGAATTGCATTGTCATAATGATTTGGGTATGGCGGTGGCCAACTCCGTCATGGGCGCCAAAGGCGCGGTGGACGGCGGCGTGGAAGCGTTTATTAACACCACCGTAAACGGTTTGGGGGAACGCGCCGGCAATGCGGATTTGGTTTCCTGTCTGTTGGCCATTGTGCATGGCAGCGGCATGGGGGATTATAAATTAAACCCCAATATTCGCCTAAACAAAGCTTGGCAGTTGGCTAAGTACGCGTCTTACGCGTTTGGCGTGCCGATACCCATCAACCAGCCGGCGGTGGGGGCCAATGCGTTTGCGCACGAGTCCGGCATTCATGCGGACGGCGCTTTAAAAGACCGCCGCAATTATGAACTGTATGATTTTGAAGAAATGGGCCGCGGGGAGCCGGAAGTGATAGAAACCGGCCGCGTAATTACCACCGGGGAGTATGGCGGTATTAAAGGCTTTCGCAACGTTTACGAAAAGCTGGAGCTGGAATTTAAGAGTGACGCCCACGCTCGTGAAATTTTGGAACTGGTGCGCTACGCCAACGTACACAACCAGCTGCCGCTGGTGGAAAGCGAGTTGCGCTTTATCTATCATCACCCGGACATTGCCGCCAAAGTAATGACCATTACCCCGCATTATTTGGGAGAAGAAAAAAATGCTTAAACAGACGTTAGCCGAAAAAATCATTTCCGCCCATGCCCCCGCGCCGGTGCGCGCGGGTGATTTTGTGGTGGCGGATGTAGACGTTACCGCCGTGCAGGACGGCACCGGCCCCCTTACGGTGGCCGAGTTGGAAAAAGCCGGTTTTACCACCGTCAAAAATCCTGCCCGCACCATTTTGTTTATTGATCACGCCGCCCCCAGCCCCCGCAAAGAACTTTCCAACACCCATGTGGTTTTGCGTGATTTTGCCAAACGCACGGGCGCCGTCCTTAGCGAGATTGGCGAAGGCGTATGCCACCAGTTGCTGGTGGAAAAATACGTAAACCCCGGGGAAATTTTAATCGGGGCGGATTCCCACACCTGCACTTCCGGCGCGCTGGGCGCGTTTGCCACGGGCATGGGTTCCACGGACGTAGCCGTAGGCATGGCTATTGGCAAAACCTGGCTGAAAGTGCCCGCCACGTTTAAGGTGGAAGTAACGGGCAAATTCCAGCCCGGCGTGGGAGCCAAAGACTTAATTTTGCATTTAATCGGCCTTATCGGGGCGGACGGAGCCACCTATAAAGCCTTGGAATTTTGCGGAGACACTATTGAAAATATGGAAATGGCGGACCGTTTTACCCTTTCCAACATGGCCGTGGAAGCCGGCGCAAAAGCCGGGCTGATTGCCACGGACGACAAAACCAAAAAATATTTGCAGGAACACGGCCGCGGCGATAAATTTAAAGAAGTAAAAGCGGACGAAGGCGCCGAATACGAACGCGTCATTCAAATAGACGCGTCTAAGCTGGAGCCGGTGGTTTCCTGCCCACACACGGTGGACAATGTGAAAAAAGCCAAAGAATTGGCGGACATCAAAATCAACCAAATTTATATTGGTACCTGCACCAACGGGCGTATAGAAGATTTGCGTGTGGCCGCAAGTATTTTAAAAGGTAAAAAAGTGGCGGACGGCGTACGTTTGTTTATCACGCCCGCTTCGCGCGATGTAATGCTGCAAGCCTTAAAAGAAGGGTTGATTGAAACTTTTGTGGAAAGCGGCGCCAGCGTGCAAACCCCGGGCTGCGGCCCCTGCGTGGGCGTGCACGGCGGTATTTTGGGCGACGGGGAAGCCTGCCTTTCCACCCAAAACCGCAACTTTCAGGGCCGTATGGGCAACACCAAAGGGTTTATTTACCTGTGCAGCCCCGCCACGGCGGCAGCCAGCGCATTGACCGGGCACATTACAGACCCGAGGGAGATTTAATATGCAATTAAAAGGAAAAGCTTGGAAATTTGGAGACGATATCAGCACGGACCATATCGCCCCCGGCCGCTTGTTTCACTTGCGCAGCAATTTGCCGGAAATGGCCAAACACGTTTTGGAAGACGCGGACCCGGCGTTTGCCTCCTCCATGCAAAAAGGGGATTTTGTGGTAGCCGGCAAAAATTTTGGGTTGGGTTCTTCGCGCGAGCACGCCCCCACCATTATCAAACTGGCGGGCGTAAACGCGGTGCTGGCCAAAAGTTTTGCGCGCATATTCTTTCGCAACGCCATTAATATTGGGCTACTTTTGGTGGAGTGCGATACGGATAAAATCAACGCCGGGGACGAGTTGGATGTGGACGTAAAAGCCGGCGTGGTGCATAACCTGACGCAAAAAACGGATATTCCCGTCGCCCCGCTGCCGGACGTGATGATTAAAATTTTAAATGAAGGCGGCCTGATGGCGCATATTAAGAAACACGGCGGGTTTGATTTGGTATGACAAAAAAACATTTGGTGACCTTAATCCCGGGGGACGGCATCGGGCCGGAAATTACCCGCGCGGTTGCTTCCATTTTGCAGGCGGCGGACGCGCCCATAGAGTGGGAAGAACAAAGCGCCGGCGCCGCCGTGCTGGAGGCGGAGGGGGAAGTGCTCCCCCAGCGCGTGCTGGACAGTATTGCCAAAAATACGGTGGCGTTAAAAGGCCCTATTACCACGCCCATTGGCAAAGGCTTTCGCAGTGTGAATGTGGCGCTTCGCAAAGCGTTGGATTTATATGCCTGCGTGCGCCCGGCTAAAACATTGCCCGGCGTAAAAAGCCGCTATGATAAGGTGGACCTAGTCATCGTGCGGGAAAATACCGAAGACCTTTACGCCGGCATAGAACGCAAGGTGGATGATGATACGGCGGAATCCATTAAGCGCATTACGCGCGGCGCGTCCGAACGCATCGCGCGCTACGCTTTTGACTATGCCGTAAAAAACAACCGCCGCAAAGTAACGGCGGTCAGCAAAGCCAATATTTGCAAATTTTCTGATGGGCTGTTTTTGGAAGCGGTCCGCGCCGTGGCACAGGAGTATCCGCAAATAACCTATGATGAAGTATTGGTGGATAATTTGTGCATGCAGTTGGTTATTAACCCGGAAATTTACGACGTACTGGTATTGCCTAATTTATATGGGGATATTGTGTCTGACCTGGCCGCCGGGCTTACGGGCGGTTTAGGAGTGGCCCCCGGGGCAAACATCGGCGTAAAAGCCGCCGTATTTGAAGCGGTGCACGGCAGCAGCCCGGCCTTGGCGGGGCAGAATAAAGCCAACCCCACCGCCCTGTTGTTAAGCGCGTGCTTGATGCTTCGGCATTTGGGCGAGGCCGACTGCGCGCAGCGTATAGAAACCGCCTTGCTAAACGTATTAAAAGAGGGCAAAACGCTTACGTTTGATTTGGGCGGAAGCGCAACAACTCAACAGTTTGCCGAGGCGGTTATAGCGCATTTATAATGTTGCTTTTAAATAAAAACCTCCGCTTTTAACAAGCGGAGGTTTTTTATTAGGCAAATTGTTTTATTCCAATTCTACCAAGTGGAATTGTTCCGGTTCTTTATCCAGCGGCAGTACTTGCGCTTTTATGCCCGCAAAGTCTATTTTGGTCAAATCCACTTGGCGGATTTGGCTGTTGTTCATGGTGCGGTAATAGAAAGCGGGGTGCGTTAAGTTGGTTACGCTCGTCCATTGGGTAGCGCTGGGAATAGCGGGTATTTCTTCTCCGGCGGCAAATTCCACGCCTATCGGGATATCAAAATTATTTAAGATGTGAAAAGCCTGCAATACCCCTTCTTGCGCCGTGGCGGGCACGGGCGCCGTGTGCAGGTAGAAAAACGCCCGTACAAAGCGCGAAGGCGGCGTAATGTCCCCCGGCAGGCCCCACATGCCGGCACCCGCGCCAAAGGCGGCCAGTTCCGTCTGCCCCAGTTTATTGGGTTTTACCGCGCCCGGGTGCAGGTTTACGTAATTGTTTAAATGCGTTACCTGCCACGGGAATGAGGGGGAATTGGTAAACACGCCCACGGTGTTTTCATAAATATGGCGCTGGCCGTTGTTTTCAATTTCCAGCACAATGCTGCGGCCGGAAGCGTCCGCAATGCGCCAATGCCCGGTGGAAGCTGTTTTTTGGCCCGGCTGGGGCGGATAAATGCCTATAATTTCTATTTTCTTCAGCCCGGCTATTACTTCGTCCACCGTGGCAAAGTTGGTCAGCATCCAGCGCACCAGCTCTACGTCCGCCACGGATTTTTTGGCCTTTTTGGCGTTGAACGGCGCCAAGCTGCCGTAGCCGGAGAAATAGAAAATTCCGGCCCCTAAACCCTTTTCGTTTACCCCTTCCCCTATAAAAGCGTCTTTTACCGTGCTGATACCCACGGCCCCGTATTTATTTTTCCAAGAAAGGCCGTTTTGCCCCTGCGGGGTGAAAGAAGTGTTTTCCTGCCCGCGCGGCATGATGACCAGTTTACTGTCTAAAGAAAATCCGCCCCATTCTATTGTGCGGGCCTGCAGGCGGGAACCGTCTTTGGCGCTAAAAGCAATACCGGTGCACGCCCAAGCGGGCACGGCTTGCCAAGCGGTTAAAGCAAAAGCCAACAAACAAGCAATTGTTTTGTTCATAAAATCCTCCTTCGTTTATTATAAGAAACAGCGGGGATTTTTGTGTATGTGATTTTGGATTAGAAGGCCCCCTTTTATTTTTTGCCCGGGGATTGTTTTTCTTAAAAAGGAAAATATCTGGGCAGAAGGGGCGGCCGGAAAACAAAAACGGATTGCGGAGGGCTGTTCAAAGGAAAAACAAACAGCATGTTCTGTAATTAAGTGATAGGGGATTGAAAAACAAAATAAAAATTATTATAATGATATTATTAAAATGATAATAAGATATTTTGCGGGAGCTAAAACGATGAAACTATTAATTGTAATAGACATGCAAAAAGATTTTATAGACGGTTCTTTAGGCACAAAAGAAGCCCGGCATATTTTGCCGGCTGTACAAGCCAAAATAAAAGAATATAAGCGCTGTAATGCGCCTGTCCTTTTTACCAGGGATACCCACCAAGAAAACTATTTAGAAACCCAGGAAGGGAAAAATCTTCCCGTTAAACATTGTATAAAAGGTTCGGCCGGGTGGGAGATAGATTCTTCGTTAGACGTTGCCGGCAGCGTCATAATAGATAAACCTTCTTTTGGCTCTTTGGAATTGGCGGAATATATCAAAACACATTATCCTTCCGTGCAGGAAATAGAATTGGTGGGGGTATGCACGGATATTTGTGTTATTTCCAACGCATTAATATTAAAAGCGGTTCTGCCGGAGGTGAATATTACCGTGGACGGCAATGCTTGCGCGGGGGTTACTCCGCAAAGCCATGCCAATGCGCTGGAAGCCATGAAGCAGTGCCAAATTGGTGTAATATAGGAGGCAGGTTATGATTAAGGTAAACGAACTGAAAATCACTCCGCAGTATTATCCGGACGGCACCCTCCGTTTAAATTTGCCCCCGCAGGGGAAAAATGCAGCTGTAGAGTGGCTTTTTGAAAATAATGAAGAATGCGTGACGCTGTTTTTCTTGGTCAATCATTTAAAAGAGCATGGCACCGAAAAAATAACGTTGTATTTGCCTTATATTCCCAACGCCAGAATGGACCGGGTAAAAAATGAGGATGAAGTGTTTACTCTTAAGTATTTTGCCCAGTTTATTAATAGCTTGGGATTGGAGAAAGTAATCGTGCGCGACGCCCACTCAAATGTTTCTTTGCAGATGATTGAACGTATTTCCAGCGAGGATATAAAACCAAAAATAGCCGCCCTGGCCCAAAAGTTACTGACAGAAAAAGACGTTATTTTCTTTCCGGACGCGGGATCTTGTAAACGGTATCAAAAGTATACGGATAAAAACGTCATTTACGGCGTTAAAGAACGGGATTGGAAAACCGGAAAAATATTAGGGCTGAAAGTGGAAGGAAAAGTGCCTCCCTCTGCTTTTAACGCCTTGATAGTGGACGATATATCCTCTTATGGGGGAACGTTCTATCACGCGGCTAAAAAGCTAAAAACATTGGGAGCTGAGAAAATTTGGCTTTATGTTACCCATTGTGAAAACAGTATTCTTAACGGGGAATTAATTAAAAGCGGCCTGGTGGAACGTATTTACACCACCTGCAGTATTTTTACCGCGCAGCATCCGTTAATTGAAATTATTTAGGAGATGATTATATGCCCATACCGCCTCTTTTGTTATGTGATTTTTACAAAACCGTTCATAGCGAACAATACCCCCAAGCCATTACCAAACTGGTTTCTTATTTTACCCCGCGCATGACGCGTTTAGAAGGGGAAGACAAACTGGTTATGTTTGGTTTGCAGGCATTTATCAAAAAATATTTGATTGAATATTTTAATAATCATTTTTTCCGTATTCCCAAAGAGAAAGCCCTGGCAGAATATAACCGGATTTTAAGCCATACGCTTGGGGCCGGAAGTTATCAAGATAAAAAAATAGCGGATTTGCACGATTTAGGCTATCTGCCGCTGGAGATAAAAGCCATTGCGGAAGGGACGCGCGTTCCAGTTAAGGTGCCTATGCTGGAAATCAGCAACACGCACCCGCAATTTGCCTGGGTGGTAAACGCCATTGAAACGCTGATGAGCTGTTCCCTTTGGCACCCGATGCTTTGCGCCAACGTAGGGTATAAATACAGACAGATTGTAAATAAGTATTATGATTTAAGCGTGGAGGAATCCGTCCCCCGTGCCCGGGCGATGGGGGATTTTAGTATGCGCGGCCAGGAAAGTTTGGAAAGCGCCATGGCCAGCAGCGCGGCGTTTTGTTTATCTTTCTTAAATACGGCCACTGTTCCCGCCATTGCATGGCTGGAGCATTATTATAATTGTGATTGCACAAAAGAACCCGTGGCTTTTGGGGCTATTAGTACGGAACATTCCGTGATGTGCAGTAACTACGCCGTAGACGGGGACGAAATTACCATGATAAAAAGATTGCTGCAGGATATTTATCCGAACCACTCTTTTTCTATGGTCAGTGACAGCTACGACTATTGGAACTTGGTGGATAATTTGCTGGTTCGCTGTAAAGACCAAATTTTAGCCCACCAAGGTACGCTTAGCGTAAGAGGGGACAGTGGGGACCCGGCTGATATTGTTACAAAAACCGTTTTTCACTTATGGGAAACCTTCGGCGGAAGCGTAAACAGCAAAGGGTATAAAGTGCTCAACCCGCATATAAAAGCCATTTACGGGGACAGCATTACTCCCCAGCGGGCGGAAAAAATCTATCAAACGCTGGTGGAAAACGGATTTGCCTGCAATAATGTATCGCTGGGGGTGGGGAGTTTTTCCATGCAATGCTTAGAACAGGGGGAAGAACTAAAACCCTTTACTCGGGATACGTTTGGAATTGCCGTGAAAGCAACCTATGCGGAAATGCAAGATAAGCCGCTTATGATATTTAAAAATCCGAAGACCGATGACGGCCACTTCAAAAAATCCCAGCGCGGCTTATGCCGGGTATTTAAAGACGCTCAAGGCCGTATCACTTATGAAGATGGCTTGGATAAATACACTTTTCCGCAAGAGAAAGAAAACCTGCTGCAAAGCGTTTTTAAAGACGGAAAAATGACAAAAGAATTTACACTTCAAGAAGTACGTACTATTTTGCACGGAGGAACTTTTTAATATGATGTTTGATGCCAAACAAGTAACTCAACAAGCTGTAAATTGGTTAAAACAGCGTTTTGAAACGGACGGCAAAGGCTGTAAAGCGGTGGTGGGGATTTCCGGCGGGAAAGACAGCACGGTGGTAGCGGCCCTTTGTGTGCGGGCTTTGGGAAAAGACCGGGTAGTGGGCGTGCTGATGCCCAACGGAACCCAGCGCGATATTGCCGATTCCCGGGCCGTTTGCAGCCATTTGGGTATTGAAAAGTTTGAGATTAATATTCAAACCGCTTACGATAGTATTTTGGAGCAGCTGGCCGGTCAAATTCCCGTCACTTCACAGAGCCGCATTAATTTGGCTCCTCGTCTTAGAATGTCTGCTTTATATGCGGTGGCGCAATCCGTCAACGGGCGGGTGATTAATACGTCTAACTTGTCGGAAGCCTGGGTAGGCTATTCTACCCGTTATGGAGACGGCGCCGGGGATTTTGCCCCGCTTTTAAATTTGACCGTAACGGAAATTATTGAAATTGGCAAAGAGCTGGGCTTGCCCGAATACCTGGTAACCAAGGCTCCTGCTGACGGCCTTACCGGAAAAAGCGACGAAGAAAAACTGGGTTTTACCTATGCCGCGTTGGATGAATACATTCGCAGCGGCGTATGTCCAAACCCGGATTTTAAAGAAAAAATAGATTCTTTGCATGCCAAAAATTTATTTAAAACCCAGTTGATGCCGGCTTTTAATTACAAAAAATGATATGGAAGAAAAAGTTTTTTTAAAACAGTATAACCAAGACGACTATAAGCGTCCGTCCGTAGCGGTGGATATGACGGTGTTTTCCGTGTTGGACTTAAAGCCGGATAATTACCGTAAACTTCCCGAAAAGGCGTTTTCTTTGCTGTTAATTAAACGGGCGGAGCACCCGTTTAAAAACAAGTGGGCGCTGCCGGGCGGTTTTGTGCGCGAGGGAGAAAGCGTGGAGCAAGCCGCCAAACGTGAACTAAATGAAGAAACCGGCATAGAAAAGGCGGATTTGCAACAGCTTCACCTTTTCAGCGCTCCGAAAAGAGACCCCCGCGGTTGGATTGTATCCAGCGCGTTTTGGGCTTTGACCGAACCCCCCAAAACCCCCTTAACCGCCACCCGGGATGCCGCAGAGGCGCGCTGGTTTTCTGTAAAATACCGGCTTATAGAGCAAAAGACGTATGCCTTTAAAAACGGCTGCCGGAATACATCCACCTACCATTTGCAGTTAACTGCGGGGGATATTGTTTTAAATTCCACGGTTGAACTGCGTGAAACAGTGTCTTTATATAATAAAGAAGTGTGTTATAAAATTCTTCACAATGACGGCTTGGCTTTTGATCACGCGCAAATTATTGCTTTTGCCATTACACAAATACGCCAAGAGTTGGGAAGATCGGCCGTTGCATTTCGTTTCTTGCCGGACTTATTTACGCTTACTTCGCTGCAGCAGGTTTATGAAACCATTTTGGATAAAAAACTGCTGACGGCTAACTTTCGGCGCAAGATGTCCCCTTATGTAACAGAAACAGCTAAAAGCGTGGCAAATGCCGGGCATCGGCCTGCCCAGTTATACAAACGCAATCTAAACGCTTTTTTAAAAGATAACACTTGGTAGAAACGCAGCAGAAATTGCAGTAAACGGGCAGCATTTCTTATCAGCAGGATCTCTATTATGCAAACAAGAAGCACGTGGAAAAATTTGGATAAACTATATCCCTATATATTACTCTTTACGGTAAGCGTAGTGGCGGCGGCCGCCCGGGAATCTTTTTTTCTGTTTACGGTCACTTTTTCCGGCTTGTTGTGTGTGATTTTAGCCGCCCGGGGAAATATTGGCACGTATCCCGTAGGGCTGTATAATTGCGTGGCTTACGCTTACGTGGCTTATACCAACGGTTTATATGGGGAAATGGGCCTTAATTTATTGTTCTTTGTGCCCACCTCCATTGCGGGGTGGTTTTTGTGGAAAAATAAAATGAAAGACCGTGTGGTGTTAATGCGGCGCATGTCTGCAACAAAACGCGTGTGGTTGTTTGTGGCTTGCGCTGTATGCACCGTTGGGTTGGGGCTGGCTCTTTCCCTCATTGATACGCAAAAGACCCCTTACATAGACGCGCTGACCAATGTATTGTCTATCGCGGCGACTTTTTTAATGATGTACCGCTTCCAGGAACAGTGGTTTTTGTACATATCGCTTAATGTCTTTACGGTGCTGATGTGGAGCATACGTTGGTTTCAAGGCAGCCCGGAAGGCAGAATGATGGTGCTTATGTGGTTTTTATATTTGGTTAATAGTTTTTACGGCGCCGTGAAATGGCATTTAGGCGCCCAAAAGAACCGGGATTTATTATGAAAAAAATAGGACTTACGTTAGGCAAATACGCTCCCCTGCATAAAGGACATCAATATGTGATTGAGACGGCCTTAAAAGAAGTGGATGAATTGTTTGTCATTATTTATGATACGCCGCTGATTTCCGTTCCGTTGCATGTTCGGGCCGGGTGGATAAAAACACTTTACCCGCAGGTAAAAGTAATTGAAGCGCGGAACTCTCCTTCAGAAAATATGCCTTTGCCGGCGTATGAAAAGGCCGAAGAAGAATTTATTAAAAAATTGCTTAACGGGCAGCCCATTACGCATTTCTACTGCAGCGAATATTACGGCGAACATGTCAGCCGTGCATTAGGCGCACAAGACAGAAGGGTAGATGAAAAACGAAGCACGGTTCCGGTATCGGCCACTAAAATCCGGCAAAACACATTTGAAAACAGACGTTTTCTCTCTCCGGTGGTGTATAAGGATTTAATTCAGAAAATTGTATTTATGGGCGCCCCGTCCACCGGTAAAACCACGCTGGCACAGGCGTTAGCCAAAGACTTAAATACCGTATGGATGCCCGAATACGGGCGGGAATATTGGGCCGAGCATCAAATAAACAGGCGTATTGGGCTTAAGGAGTTTATTACGATTGCCAAAACGCATATAGCAAGGGAAGACATGCTGCTTCAAGAGGCTAATAAATATTTTTTTGTGGATACCAATGCAATTACCACGTACATGTTTTCGCTGGATTATCACGGCAAAGCCTTGCCGGAGATGACCCGTCTGGCCCAGCAGTGCCAAAGCCGCTATGATTTGTTTTTTCTGTGTGAAGATGATATCCCTTATGATGACACCTGGGACCGGAGCGGAGAACAGAAAAGAGGCGTTTTCCACCAGCAAATTATTGCCGATTTGGAAAAGCGCAAAATCCCGTTTATTCGGTTAAAGGGTTCTTTGGCGCAGCGTATGGCCACGGTAAAAAAGTATTTAAAAGACTAGGCTGCCTTTGTCGTCCCATAAAGAGTAGAGTTTGCAGTCCGGCCTTAAAATTAAGTATTTCATTTCTTCTTTTAACGCAGTAGACATGCAATCATCGTCTACCACTACAGACATTCCCTCTACGGAATACAAGGTTTGCCCGTATTCCATAATGCGAAGCGGCCGCCCGTTTTCTTTAATAAAAGATTTTATCTCTTGCAGCAGCGTTTTAGAAACGGCATGTTCTTTTATCCAATTATCCTGCGGGGTTCCCGTACCGGAGGCATATAACTCCCGGAAGGTGATTTGGTTGGCGCCTAGCTCTTTGGCGTAGTCAAAAATTTCTTTTGCGGTTTTTTGATTGTAAACATCCGTCATATTTAAAGACAGGCGCAGATTAAAATCATATTTCTTTATTTCGCCGCAAAGATGCTTAATATTAACGGTCAGCTGTTCAGGCGTTCCGTTAATGCGGGCGTTTTGCTGATCGTCAAATAAATCCGATATGGAAAGCGCAATGGTGTTAATGCCTACGTGGTTTCTCATAAAACGCAGGTATTCGTCATCTATCAATACGCCGGTTGTTTGTATGTCTATTTTGCGAAACGGCTTAGAAAGGTGATTGTTGATCGTGCCGAAGTTTTTTAAAAATTCTCTGTTTTGCTGGGGTTCGCTGTTGCCGGTAAGTATGACGGTATTGCAGCCGTTGTCACGGGCAAATTCCAATCGTTTAATATAGTCCTTTTCATACAAATCGTAGAAGCGGTCATTGCCTTCTTTTTGGTTGGGGTAATCTTCCGTATGCATTTTTGATACGCAAAAAGCACAGTTATTAATGCAATTTTTGTTTGGAACTACAATAGATAAGCTTTGTATTTTCATTTTGTTCTCAGTATTTGGCTTGTTTAAATAACGCTTAGCCTGCCGTGCAAAGGGGTCTTTTTCCTTTTGGGTATTTTATTAACTTTTAGCAATTAAATTCAAATATATCCCGGGGCAGATATACGGTTTATTTGCCAAAAAGAAAGGCAAATCTTTACCGGTCACTTTCAGCGTTTTACTAATTACAATATATCTCAGGTGTCGCTGTTTAGACCAGGTCTTTTGGGCGGGTAAATAGGCGGGGCTCGGCGCTTATAAAACGGGTTGATTTCTTTTAGCCCCTTTGGCTTGTGGCAAGTTAAAGAAATACATCCAAGGGCTTGTGCAGATTAGAGCTACAAAATGTACCCGCCTTTGGTATGCGGTTTAACATGGTAATATAAATACAAAAATCCTTCTTGCCTATAATTTTATACACGCAATTAGCTATAATGAAATTGTATTTTATGAAGCTGTTGAGGTGAAAACAATATGGAAGCATTTTCCAATATGCCTGTGTGGGCACAAATATTATCCATGGGCAGTTTTATGTTTGCCAGCGGGCTGCTGATGACCCGTATTCCGCTGGCTCCGGGCATTATTTTGTCTTTTTTCTACTTATATGGAGCTTTTGGAAAGGTTGCTGCCATGCCTTCTTTTGCCTTTAAATATCCGTGGAAGTGGACCTTGCTGCTTGTGGGAATATTGTTGTTGTTGTTTGTCTTATGGGTTGGATTTGTCTATTTGGCTTCCAAGACAAGCGGCCCCGACTCTATGGGGGTTGGTTTTGCCGGAATACAGCTGATTTTTCTTACAGGGCTGGTGGTGGGCCTGGTGATGTTGATCTCGTTGTTCCCTGCCTTGGTTAAATGGATAAAATTAGTGGCGGCTATTTCCCATTCCTATTGGCAAACGGTTGTATGGTGCATTTTGTTTGCAGGCGGAATAGGCGTGGGTATCTTTAACTTAGGCGGAAGAGAGTTTGTAGGACGCTTTTTATGGACTACCGTGCTGGCAATAATCATTTGTGTAGGGAGTTTAAGCAGTATTGCTTGGGGAATGACGTCCCCGGCCGGTATATTGGGTGGAGGGGTTGCTTTGCTTATCTCCCTTGCTTTAGCGTTTCATGGCGTATTAGATGTAAAATATCTGTACCTTCATTCATTCTGGCAGAAACCCCTTTTACAAGCTGCGGAAAAAGGAGACGTGGAGCAAATAAAACAATTATTAATACAGGGAAGGAATGTAAATGCCCGCGACACCTCGGAGAGAACGCCGCTGTTAGCGGCCAGCCAAAATGGACATTTAGCGGTGGCGCAAGAACTTATTAAAGCCGGGGCGGAAGTCAACGCGGCGGATAAATCGGGCCAAACCGCGCTGACTGTGGCGGCCGAGCGGGGGGATTTGCCCCTCGTACAAGAGCTTTTACAAGCCGGGGCTGATGTGAATGTTGAAACAGCAAAAGCTTCCCCGCTGGTATTGGCTACCCATAATGGTTTCTTGGATGTAGCGGCCGCACTCCTAGAAGCTGGGGCAAATGTGAATAGCCATAGTTCTTTCCCCTATGGCTCGGCATTGTCGGAAGCCTCCTATCAAAAGAATAATGAAGATTTTGTAAAACTTTTGCTTCAAAAAGGAGCCGATGTAAACAGAAGGGATTTTAACCAGAAAACGGCCTTACAGCTGATTTTAGGCAGGAAGGACTTGGAAGCCGTGGCGCAGCTTATTTATGCGGCGGGCGGGCGATTGGGGAAAATCTCTTCTGATGACCAAACAGATCCCATGATGGACTTTGCATGCAGTAACGGTTTTACAGAAGTAGTGGCCCAATTGCTGGAAGCTGGAAAAAGGCCTACGCCCCATCATGCTATGCTGGCCGCCCAAGAAGGGCAAACTGCCGTATTAAAACAATTAGTTTCGGCCGGCTTAGATGTAAACCAGCCGGGTGAAGGCGGAGACTATCTCTTGCTCGCGGTTCAACAGGGACATGTGGAAACGGTTCAATTTCTTGTAGAAAAAGGGGCTGACTTAAATTACACGGTTGGGAATGTGGGGCCCGCTTTGCTTTTGGCGGCGCTGAACGGCCATTTGCCTGTAGTAAAATATTTAGTGGAGCAAAAAGCCGATATTGATGGGCAAAACCGCTTTGGGGAAACGCCCCTAATGATAGCGGCAGGTAAAGGATATGTAGAGGTGGTTTTATTTTTATTACAGCAAGGTGCTGATGTAAATAAACAAGCAGATATGGGAACTACCGCCCTGCAATTTGCCGCTTACCGAGGGCATAGCCCCGTGATAAAGGTGCTGATTCAAGCCGGTGCATCTGTCAATTTAGAAGACAAGAATAAAGATACCTCTCTGGGAACTGCCTGTGCTGCCGGTCATAAAGAAGCGGTGCAAGAGCTTCTTAAGGCGGGAGCAAAAACCAATGTAAAAAATGGGGAGGGTAAAACTCCTTTGGCTTTGGCGAAAGAAAAAGGTTATGCTGAAATTGTGGAACTTTTGAAATCATATGGCGCGCAGGAGTAATTTGTCCTATTTTTAGACTCAGAGGTATTTAAGGAAGGGCGTTTTGGTATATAATTCCAAGGCGCCCTATATTATGTAAAAATAAGTAAGAGAATGTGTATAAGGCAACATAAAAGAGTGCTGAGAATAAGGAGAAGACAGTCCGGCCGGTTATTTTATAGTCAGGCATTTAAGTAAGCAGATACGATACGTTTTATCTCTTACAGCGGTTTTTATGTCTGTTAAATCCAAGAAGCAGGCTAATCGGTCTATTTCAAGCCTGCTGTCCGGCCCGTCAAATAAACGGCAAAGGAACAAGAAACAGGCATAAAACGGTTGTTTGTTTAAGCGTGTTCAGCAAAGGGCTGGGGAAAGACGGTTATTCTTTTGACGCACAAGAAAAGATGTGCCGGGAACATCAGCTGGATGAGGCGTTTGCGGCCTTAATAGATGCTATTAGCTTAAAGCCGGGAATAGTGGCGGTGGCTACAAAAAGCCATAGAAATACGCTTAAAACACTTGGAAAAAGCCCAAAACAAGGCGGCGGGCGGGCTGAAAGCGGAACTCAGCAAAAAGCAAACGGAATTAGAGCGGTTATATGACGAGGGATGGGAAAGGGGTATCCGGCGGAGTTTATAAAACGCACGGAAGAACGCTTAAAAACGGCTATTGCCGGGCTTACACAGCAAATACAATCCCAAACTATACAGCCGGAAGCCGTACGGCAAAAAAGCACAGATATTTTAAAGTTGGTATGTAATATGGGTACTATCTATCGCGCGGCTCCGCTTTCAGAAAAAAAGCCGCTTTTACGCCATATAGCCAGCGATTTTGTATTGGACGGACACAAAATTTACCCAAAATACCGCGAACCGTTCAATATTTTTGCGCAAGGAAATAAAAAATGCTTAGAAATTAAGGGAAAATACCCAAAAAGTTCTAAGCATTTAATATGGGGTGCGAACCAATTGCCGGTACCTCATTTCTATCCAAATCCCGCCAAAAAGATAGCTTTTCCCCTGCATGAAACAGGGAATATCTCTCTTTATCCAAAAGAGTGTTTATATCTGTTTTGTATCCGGATACAAAGAGAATAAGAGAACGTATTCAAAAAACTAGATAAATTCCCTGATAAACAGGGAAAATACAGGGAATTGGTGCTTTTTAGCCCTATTACATAAGGAAAGGGGCGGCCTTCTGTATAGTGCCGCCCCTGTATAATTTGCCCAAATTCCCTAAAAAATTAACAGGGAATTTAATTGGGAATTTGGTATATTTTTAATGTAATTGGATCTAAATTACGAATTTCTGTAATTAACTTCAATGTTGAATATTTTGCAATATTAGAGTTAAAGGCTTCCGGATTCGTTCTTAAGTTTCGAGTCACAGAATCTTTACTGTCCGTAAAAGCAAATACAACTGTAATATTCTTCTTAAATAAGTTTAGAAACTCTTGTTCAGATATTCTTGTAAGAGCCTGATCCGTAAGTTTTTGATGAACTTTTTTTAAATAGATAAATTCACTTTTAGTTTCCCTAAAGATTTTGGTGGCAGATAATAACACTTGAGATGATAATGAACGTATTTCATTTCCAAAACCTCGCTTGATGAAATATAAGTATAAGTTATTATTGTCCCAATGCATCATATCACATAATTCTATATGTTCTACCGTGTTTGGATGAATAATGATGGTGTTGTTGATTTGTCGATGTAATTTGATATAAGTGGTTTCATCATTAGATGAATTCCATGGAAGTAAAAAATCATTATTTGTCAGATAATAGCTTTTTAAAAGATAAGTTAGGCGATTGTTTAGATCAGTTAAAAAAGAGTTTTCTAATTGATACCAACTTCCATTAAGTAGAAAAAATTTCTTACCATCAATTTCTTCTTCATCAAAAAGGTGGGTTTTGATTGTTCCTTTGGTCAATTCTTGCCCATCTTCATTGCATGTTCTTATCACGGTTTTTTCAATAAAGTTCTGTATACTTTCATCTGTGAAATCTAAATCGGGGTTATCTGTTTGAATGCAAGCAAATAGATCTTGGATTTTGATTAAAGGCCCTTCTTCATATGTTTGTGAATAAATTCCTTGAATATCACTTTGGGCCGCAACTAAGTATTTATCATATTCTTTATGGCATAAGTCGAAATTCCAAGAGCCAGTTTCTCGATGAAAGGTTCGAAGTACTTGCTGAGCGGATAGTTTGTTTAATTGTGTAATAATATGTTCATCTGTCTTCTTGGTAAGCAATTTGACCGCATTAATAGGAGACGGATTTTGCGTGAAGGCCCATTCACAGCCATCTAGTATTTTTTCAATATCTTTAGCTTGTATTGAAGAATTAATTCTAAAGGAATCTTTAGCTATACAAAATTTGTGGCGATTAGAATTTTCTTTTTGTTTAATTCCAAATTTTTCTAGTTTATCATTGGGAATAGCAGTAGTTAATTCTTGAAAAATTTTTCCGAAATCATCAATCATCTCTTCCAATAAATGAAAATCTCTATAAATAGAGGTTTCTCCTTGTTTAGTTCCGACTAAACTTTGGGCTTTTGTGCTTTTGCATTGAATAGCCCGAGGTGAAACTAAACGTGATAGAATGTCTATCCCGAAATCTCCCACTATATAGTCGTGTATGACATGATATCCTAAAAGACCAAATGTGGTAGCGTATATATTATGAGTTATTTTATGTTCTAGTAATAGAAGAGCAGATTGATTTATTTCTCTGGTTGAACTCAGTGGAGTATCTAATATCTTATTTAGAAAAGAAATCCAATTGATGGAAAGAGGTTTTCTTATGAGAAGCATGATGGCAGTATAATTTTGGAATTCAGAAGATTTAATAGATAATTCACTGAAATTATATCCATTTTTATGTTTTATCTTTTCTGCTAAGGAACTCAAATTGCGCATATTGCCGGTATTGGTATTTATTTTATAAATAGCGACTTGTCTTGTATCCTTTGACATAATATTTCCCCCAACTTAATATAATAATTAATTTCTAAAATATATATAAATAATATATATTATTATTTTAATCTGTATTAAATAAAAATAATCTTAGTATATCTAAGGATACCATAAACTTTTTTTAAGATATTTGTCCTGTTTCTTTAATTGCAAAATATTCGTCAGAGATAGGGAAAAATAGAAGATATGGAAGCAGAAACCAATTTGGCGGCATCTGAAAATCAGACTCAAATTTTTCTAGAATATTTTTGTAGTAGAAAGACTTAACTTCCTGTCAGTAATCAAAAAACTCTCTCTCAAGTTTCTTGCTTATATGAAAAATATGAACAAGAGTTCGTTGTATATTCTACGAACTCTTGTTTATCATATATCATTTTATTTAGTATATATTTCTAAAGTCCACACCTCTTTGGTTAATTTTAATAGCAATTCTTGGCGTTGCTCGATGGATTCCTTTGTCCAAGCATCCCAATGGAGGATATGCTGGAAAAATTGCCCATGCTGACTTGTTGCTCCTGTTGTGTTTGGGAGGGCAATAATGCTTTTCGTAAATACACAATTGCTTGTGGTGTAAGTTTGTTTTTTGATTTCAAAGAAGTCATTCCCTAACGATCTGTTAAGCGGGGCTTCTAATAAGGTAAGATTTCCTAGCCTATTTTTATATTCTTCATATATTTCTACTCCAAACGCTTCTCTTAACCCTTCTTTAGGATGGTTGGGTAAAATGTGCTCAATATCCAACCCCGAGAATAAGTTGCTGGATACATGGCAGCCATTCCATTTCTCTTGTACATAAAGACTAATTTTATTCAAAATATAACGAGTACGTGTTCTATTTTTTCCCATTTGCAGGCGCCTAAAATAATCATCAAAATTATCCATTCTTTGCTGAGTAGGAGTTATTAAAGCGCTAGTAATAAATTTATTATATGAGGAAAGTTGTTCTTTTTCATTTTGTATTTTGCTCAAACTATATAGTTGCTTTGCCCAGCTGGCACACTCACGCTCTAACGCATTGGTATTATTCCCTGGTATGATATAGAAGAACATAAAAGATTCTACTTGCTTAATAAAATGTTTTAGAATAGGCAGAGGCAAATTTTTGGCGGACAGCAAGGCAATAATGTATGTAGACAGCCCTCCATTTAAGGTATTAATATTCTGCAGTTGTTCGTTATCTTCACCGTTAAGTTTCCCTTCCAGAAAACCATTGTAATCGAGGGCAGCTTGATATAAATTTTTTAAAAAATCCTGGGGCTTAGATATATCCTCGAGATTAGAGGTAAAGTCAAAGATATCATCGGTTCTTATGATGCCATTTTTATAAATGCCGGAATCAATTTTATCCGGGAAATTGGCCATGAGAAAATAACGGATAAAACGTAATTTGTGGGTTTCATTTTTGCGAAACAGTTTGAATATTTCCTGCCATTTGTCTTTTAGGGTTTTAAAATCTTTTTTATCGATATGACAGAACAAACGGTTTTTAATCAAATCTAGTGGATTTAACCCGACACCGCGCTCATTAATGGTCTCAAAGATTTGTAAAGCTTTGTTGATATCGGTCGTGATTTGCAGTACAAAAACTTGATGCAGTGTGTATGTAATAAAAGCAAATAGCTCTTCTGCGGTTGAGCAATGTTCATCTAAAAAATCATTAATTTGTTGATACGCATTATATAGATTTTTGATAGTGTCTGGCAGCCGGTTTCCGTAATCAGTGTGCAATTGCTTGATAAGATTACTCGGTTGCGTGTTAATTATTTCTAAAAATTTTTGTGCATTGGCATAATTGAGATTAAGATGATAACGTGAGGATAAATCCCCAAATGAGTCCCAGCTTTTATTTTTGATAAGGTCATTAAGGAATTGTTGCCGATCGTTTGTAACTTTTTGTGTAAATATACTTAATAAAATAAACAAAGTGGTTAGACGTTGCTGTCCGTCAATGACTTCTAAAGTGGAGCTCTTTAGATTAGTTGCTACGACAGTGGTCCCAATAAAATAGGCATTTTGCGCGTTTTCTTTGAATGCGCAATAAATATCATTTAGCAAAGCTAATACATTTGCTTTTCGCCATACATATTCACGTTGGTAGTCTGGTACTTCATAAAATTTTTTAAAAATTTTTTCAATGTTTAATTGGTCCTTATCAAATAATTGGGTATTCATTTTCCTTTTTCCTCAGTTATGACGAATTGATTGGGCGACAACGTATTATCGCTAAGAACAGCCGGGAAGTCAAACAGGATAGCAATAAAAAACGGCTGTTATTTCCAATGGAAACCAATACGCATTAGAAACACAGCCGTAGTTACTTACCAAAATGGCAAATAACATTGACCGTAAGTCGGCAGGCTCATGACTTCCTGCCTTCTTGCGGCTAATTGGCCTTCTTAGTATTGGTTTCCTTTTACTTTTGTAAAAGCGTGCCGTTGGTGCGGCACTAAGCCAGGGTAAAAATGTTAAAGATAATGTTAAACGTCAGTCCTCCTTAAAAGTTACTTTCATTGTAGCAATTTGTTGAAAAATAGTTTTCTAAAAGCATTAATTAGGGGGTTTTAATGGATAAATGGCTTCCGCATTTCCGAAAAAAATTTTAAAAATAAAAATCTAATAATTTGTCGTCGTATTTTATTGAAAATCCTTATTTTTTAATGATATTTATTTATGATAATAAAAGGCAAAAATTTGATTTTTGTCTCAAAATAATGCTATAAATTACCTTTGTATTCGTTTGATGGCAATATCAAACGGGTGCAAAAACTAAATTATCTTACCTTTGGAAAGGTCACAGTACCCCCTTGGCACAAGGACAAACGTGCCGGCACCTCTTTCCTGCCTTAACATGAAGAAGCAAGGCCAACTGCTATAAAAACCTGAGGGTTTCCCTCAATACACCCATTAGGAGTTCTTCTCTATGACGGACCATATATTAATTACGCCTTTGGTGGTGGAGTATGCCGCTTTGTCTAGTTTAAAAGAATATCCAGGCAACCCGCGGCAGCACAGCCATAAACAAATCGCGCAAATTACGCGTTCTATTGAGCATTTTGGTTTTATCAACCCTATTTTAATCGACGAGCAGAATGAAATTATAGCCGGCCACGCCCGTTTTGCGGCCGCTCAAGCCGCCCGTATGGAAAAAGTGCCCGTTATTCGCTTAAAACACTTATCCCCAGCCCAAAAGAAGGCTTATCGTATTGCCGACAACCGCTTGACGGAATTGGGCACCTGGAGCATAGAACTGCTACAGGCGGAGTTTAAGGCCATAGAGGAACTGCATTTGGATGTTCCTCTTACGCTTACGGGGTATGATATGGGGGATATAGACCTCATTTTGGAGGGGGAACAGCGCGAGGCGGACCCCAAAACCAATCAAATTCCGTTTATTGCAGACGGCGATATCATTGCCCGGGAGGGGGACCTTTGGCAGTTGGGGGAACACCGCCTGATTTGCGGCAATTCTCTGCAGGAAGAAACCCTGCGGGCACTGATGGAGGACAAGAAAGCCGATATGGTGTTTGCGGATCCTCCGTACAATGTAAAAATTAACGGGCATGTCTGCGGGGCCGGGAGTGTAAAACACGATGAATTTAAATTCGCCTCCGGCGAAATGACCAGCGAGCAATTTACGCATTTTTTGCGTACGGCGTTTGAACGCCTGTGTGCGTTCAGCAAGTCCGGCTCTTTGCATTATATTTGTATGGACTGGCGGCATATTAAAGAGATGGTGACGGCGGGAGAAGTGTATGACCAGTTTAAAAATCTGTGTGTATGGCGCAAAAACAATGCGGGGATGGGCTCGTTTTACCGTTCCCAGCACGAACTGGTTTTTATGTTTAAGCACGGCACCGAGCCGCACATCAACAATGTGGAACTGGGCATACACGGCCGTTACCGCACCAATGTATGGTGTTATCCCAGCGTCAATACCCCGGGGGAAGAAAATACCGAAAAACGCTCTATGCACCCTACCGTCAAACCGGTAGAAATGATTAAAGACGCTATTTTGGACGCGTCCAACCGCGGCGGATTGGTGCTGGACAGCTTTTTAGGCTCCGGCAGTACGCTTATTGCCGCCGAAAAGGCCGGGCGGATTTGCTATGGGGTGGAATTGGAGCCCAAATATGTGGATACGGCTATCCGGCGCTATGAGGGACTCGGGGGCGGCCGGACGGCCGTTCATCTGCCCAGCGGAAAAACATATCAAGAGTTGCTGGCCGAAAAACGGCGGGAGGCTGCACATGCCGAATGATTATGAGGTCGGATACGGTAAGCCCCCGAAGAAGAATCGGTTTAAGCCGGGCTTTAGCGGCAATAAAAAAGGCCGCCCAAAAGGTCAGCCCAATTTGCACACCATTGTAGGCAAAGTATTAAAAGAAAAAATTACTATTGTGAAAAATGGCGAAGTGCTAAAGATGACAATGCTGGAGGGAATTATCCGCAAACTTTTTGTGGAGGGGTTGCAAGGCAAAGAGGGGGCGATTAAACGTATCCTGGAGTTATGCGAACGGCTGGAACACAGGCAGGCGGAGCAGGCCGTCCAGCGGGAGGTCCTTCAGCAAGATGACAAAGCCTTGCTTGACGCTGTTTTAAAAGAGTTTTTAGGGGAAGAAGCGCGTGGATGAAGAGATAATTCTTTACCGAAAACAGCTGGACGCCCTTCTTCGGCAGGATTTTAAAACATTCGTTTGTAAGGTGTTTTTGGAAATCAGCCCGGGAGCGGTTTACCAGGATAATTGGCACATCAGTCTTATTTGTGCCGAGTTGGAGGCAATGCTCCGCGGCGAAAATAACCGATTAATTATCAATATCCCGCCGCGCTATATGAAATCCATTATATGTTCTGTGGCGTGGCCGGCTTATGTGCTGGGGCATTGTCCGCAGGAGGCCGTAGTTTGTGTGAGCTACGCCGATGAATTATCCAAAAAACTGGCGGCGGATTGCCGGCGCGTGATGGAAACCCCTTGGTATAAGCGAGTGTTTCCCTGGACGCGCCTGGCACCGGCCCGCCGGGAAGTGATGGATTTTGAAACTACCCGCGGCGGCGGGCGGTATTCCACGACGGTAGGCGGCACCTTAACCGGGCGCGGCGGCAATTGGTTGGTGATAGATGACCCCATTAAGCCTGCTGACGCAAATTCGGACTTAATACGCAATAAAGTGAACGAGTGGTACGGAAATACACTTTACAGCCGGTTAAATGACAAGAAAAACGGGAAGATTATTCTTATTATGCAGCGCACACACGAACAGGATTTGACCGGTTATCTGCTGGAAAGTCAGGCCGGGTTTAAGCATATGGCTATTCCGTTGCTGGCCCGGCAAGCCGAGCATTGGGTTTGGACGCGGCGGATAGGGAATATAACGCGCCAGTTTCGCTATGACCGTCTGCCTGGTGAGCCGTTACACCCGGCCAGGGAAGGATTGGCGGAAATAGAGCGTATCAAAACCTCTATGGGACGTATGGCGTTTGCCTGCCAGTGCCAGCAGGATCCATTGGCTCCAGGAGGGAATATCGTCAAATGGGAATGGTTTAAACGTTACCGCTGGGAAGCATTGCAACAGAGCATTTACAGCGGGGAGTTTTCTATTCTGCAAATGATGTTTAGTTGGGATTTGGCCATTAAACGCGGCAAGGAAAATGATTACAGCGTGTGCATTTGTGCTTTGCGTACCGATAAAGGCTGGTACATTTTGGATGTAAAACGCTGGAAATTGGAACTGCCCGAACTGGTTAAAACCGGCTATGCTTATATGGAGGAAAAACGCGCTCTGTTCAAACGGCTTAGATATGGCTTATCTTTCAAGGTGCTGGTGGAAGAAGCCGGCTGCGGCATAGGGTTTTTGCAGGAAATTCAGCGCAAATACTCCCGCTCAGTATTGCCTGTTAAACCTATAGACGATAAGGAAACCCGCCTTAAAAATGTAACGCCTTCTTTAGAGGCGGGGCGTTGTTTCCTGCCGGAAGGGGAAGCCTCATGGCTGGCTGACTTTAAGCACGAAGTGCTGGGTTTCCCGCATACCAAGCACGATGACCAAGTGGACGCATTATCCCAATTATTAGAGTATTGGAAACCCAAAACATTTGATTTTATTTAGTTGACTTGCATATAAGAAGTAATGCGTATTGTAATTGATGAATGGAATTTACGAGGGAGTTTATGAGAAAATTAGAGATATTAACACAAAGTTTGCAAGTTTTGAAGGAATTATCAACGGATTTGCAAAAACAAATTATGCAAGCACAAGAAGGTGTGACTGAAAAGTCGGCCAATTTAATACTTGGTAGTTTAGCTGGGATAGACCAAACAGCTTCACATATTAAACATATCTACGAAGCCATGTTGTTTATCAATCAGAAAAATCGATAGAAATTGGTGTATTTTATTTGAAAATGGCAAAAGTAAACAAAAGGAAAATACGATTAATAGAACATTTTGTGTAATATTTCCGTGAATGTTGGCTGAATGCCATATACTAACTTTAGTAACATCCTCCTTTCGGTTCAGCGCGTTCTTTCTCTCGCAAAAAGTGACCGCAATTTTCACTGTATAGTGATTCGGAAGGAGACTAAACAAGTTAATTGCGAAACAAACTTGTAATTTGTTTTAATTCTTGTCGTAGGCCTAACTTATCTATTAAACGCTCTTTAGCAATAAAATCTTCTTTATGATATGCTAGCAACCGAGCATATAGCCAGTTATAAAATTGATCTATCATAGTATGATATTGCAGACAAAGATCCTTGAAATTAATTTCAGGCCCATACTTCTTCATATATGTCCGAGCTAAGGTAGACCAATTAAAATTGGTTTGTAATAAATTAGGTGTCATTAGTATTATATCCCACTGCTGGGAATTGATTGAGCTTTTGACAATATCAGGTAGGATAATACGAACATGTGCATTGTAATTTCTTAAACCTTCTACGAAACTGACTAAACTGCAGTGAAATACTTTTACTTTTTGTTCGTATTCGCGTTGGATTTCTGTGTCTTTATAATAATTAATTATTCTGCGACAATTGTCTCTCAAGGCTGTTGCCGACATCAGAAAGTTAAAAGCATGTCTTTTGAAACGGTCATGGGGCGCAAAGAATATCTCTTTTGGAAAACATTGTTGGCGGATTTCATCAATAGTATTTAACAATGTGTTATAGTTTTCATTGAATATATGATGCATTTCCGCCAAATGTCCTATTCTATTGCAGGCTAACCAACCTTTGCAATTAAATAATTGCTCTTTATTGCTTTGTTTCATATTTTGATTATAGAGGCAAATAAGTCTTCTTGAGAGGCAAGAGAGTCCGTCCCTCTGCGGAAAAATTATCGTAATATCTTTCAATAATTGAAGCTAATTTGTCTATATCTACTAATGTAAGTGGAACATTTGATCTCTCTGCTTCATAGTGGGCATCTTTTGTGAAACCACCGGTGCTTACATATAAGCATTTGTCAGCTTCTTTCCTGCTTCCTAGAAATTGTCTTATTTCTTTAGAGCCCATTTTCCCTTTTCGATGTTTAACTTCCACGAAAATTCTCGGATCTTCCAATCCCAACCCATCTTTTGAGGCAAATACATCTAAAGCACGGTCTGCACCTTTAGGTGTTCTTTCGGCAACATATCCCATGGAAATGAGTATTTGTTTTAATAATTCTTCCATCTGATCAGCATCTAATTGCATGATTCTATCTTTTAAACGTTCAAAAGATTCTTCTATTTCTCTAGAATTTTCTTCTTCATCTTCTGGAACAGGAGACGGATTCAGATCGTCTTTATTTAATACAGATAAAATTTCCTCTGCTTGTTCAGATTGAATTTCTGATAAGGTAAGACTGGTTCCAAGGGAATTTTTAGTAGCTTGAGATAAGGAGTCTCGAGAAATAGTATTTTTCTCCCATTTTATAGGGCGCAAATGGGACCAATATTTACCTAAGAAAAGAGTTTTATTACTATGTAGATATTGATAATCTCCTGTAATTTTACCTAGAAGGTAGGTTCTATCCTCCGGGTTATATGTTAAAACTAAATCTCCAATAGCTATTTTGTGGATAAATTTATCCAAATAAGAAGTCCATATGTTTATTGCGCTTTCTTTATCTGGGTACTCTTTAGATAATAAATTATGAATGTATTGTTTGTTTTTATGCCTCAAATCTTCTTGAATTTTATCCCAACCCAAAGCAATGCAATTGTTTTTAATAAAAAAAGGAAGTAAAGATCCATGGACCGAACGTAAAAACCATATTTTTTCATATTTTCCTCCATATTTTTTCCATTATATCATTTAGTTTTACTTTTGCTTGACTTCTCTCCCTATAGTAAGCGTATATGTAGGTACGTTAAAACTATAGGGAGGAAGTATGACCAAACATAACACCAAAAAAGCTTCTCAAAAATCCACTGCCTTAAAGAAAAAAGCAACCACCCCTTCGTCTAAGGACAAGAAAAATCCCATTCCGCACGATTTGGGAACGGAAACCAAAGCCGGACAATCCATTTTGCCCGCAAAACCCCTTCCAGATACCCAACCCGCCCTTGATTCCACCCCGGCGCAGGAACCGATCATCCCTTCCACAAATGACCTGCGTGAAATTGCCAATACCGTAAACCCCTTGGCTCAGCTTATGCGTAAAAATAAGTACCGGGCCGAAAAGCGCTCCACAGAGAACAAAAAATCTTTGCGGGATGTCCGCCTGCCGCTGGCAGGGGCCGTATTGGAAAAGAAATACAAAGGGCGGGAAATATTCGTCAAAGTATTGGAAATCGGCTTTGAGTATAACGGCAAATACTACAAAAGCCTTTCTGCGGTTGCCTGCGCTATTACAGGGCAGCATATTAGCGGGTATCACTTCTTTGGCTTATGAGCGAAATTGTCCGCCCGCTGTATTGTGCCGTCTATACGCGCAAATCCACCAGTGAGGGGCTGGAGCAGGACTTTAACTCCTTGGATGCCCAGCGTGAGGCCTGCATGGCCTATATCGCCAGTCAACGCGGGGAGGGGTGGCACCCTCTTAATACTCATTATGATGACGGCGGCTTTACCGGTGCCAATACGGACAGGCCCGGCCTCCAGCAGTTAATCCGGGATATCAAACAAGGATTAGTAAACTGTGTGGTGGTGTATAAAGTGGACCGCCTGTCCCGCTCCCTCCTGGATTTTTCCCAGATTCTGGAATTTTTTGATAAACATTCCGTATCGTTTGTATCCGTTACGCAAAACTTTAATACCAAAACCTCTATGGGCCGTTTGACGCTTAACATATTGCTGTCCTTTGCCCAGTTTGAACGGGAAATCATCGGGGAGCGCACACGGGACAAAATGGCGGCCTCCCGCATGAAGGGTAAATTTGTGGGAGGCCTCATCCCGTTTGGTTATCGGTTGGATAGAGAACGACATTTGCTGGTGCCAAACCCGCCGTATGACGAGCAGGTACGGTTTATTTTCGAAAGCGTTTTGCGGGAGGAAAATGTTTCCAAAGTGCTGGATGTTTTAAATGCAAAAGGTATCGGCTTCCCGGAACGCAAACTGCGCCATGGAGGAGTATGGCAGGCCCGGCCAATATCCCGCGCCCATTTATACCGCATTATCCACAACCCCACCTATATCGGCCAAGTACTTTATAAAGGGAAGATATACGAAGGTGAGCATGAAGGCATTATCTTGCGGGAAACGTATGATAAGGTACAGGAGTTACTGCGTTCCCGTCGCCTAAACCACGGGTTTACCCGAAAACGGATACCAGGGCTCTTACGGGGCCTCCTCTACTGTAAGGAGTGCGGCTCAGATATGGTGTCAACCTATGCTAAAAAGAAGGGAAGAAAACATTTTTATTATATATGCCACCGTTGCCAGAAGGAGGGGTATGCCTCCTGCCCTACCCGAACGGTACGCCAGCCAGAGTTTAATGAGGCAGTTTTAAAACAGTTGGCAGAACGAGCATTAATCAATAGGGCGGAACTGGAACAGCAGAAATTAGAGCAACAAACGGAAACGCTGTCCCAAGTGGTGCGGCGGATTACTTACGCATACCAAGGGGAAAATATAGAGGTTTTGCTCCCGAACGGGGTAAGTTTTGCATTCCACGCGGCGGTAAAACCCAATTATGTGCGGCGCACCAAACGGGTAAACACCAACCCCCAAACACCCAAAATAGACAAAAAGACGTATTATAAAGCGCTTGCCTTGCAGATACGGGAATATATGAGGGTAAATAATCTTTCCCAGCGGGAATGTGCCGTGGCCCTTGGCATGAGCCCCGCCCGCGTGAGCCAGTTGCTCAGATCTAATAGTTAATCTTTATCCCTCATGTTATAGATATTGTTAATGTGTTGCTGACGGATATTAGGGTTGTTACCATTATAGACGGCGTTTTGCAATAAAGGAATAATATGCTTTGCATAGGTAATGGGCGGCTCTGTGGCTAATATTTTATTTATAACCCGCATAGCATGACGTTTTGTCGTAAGATATGTGTTCTGTGGCATAAAACTAATATTTTTAATTCGCAGTTTCCATAAAATACAATAACAGAAAAACTGGGAATGTTTTGACCCAGATAGGATTTTAAATGTCTAATGTGTTGAGCATTTTGCATAATAGGATTGTAAAAGCGGTGTTTTTCTCTGCCGTAATTTAGCACCTGTGTCCATTGACGTTGTGTTTCATTTCCAAAAAGCCATCCGCTGTAATCTTTTATTTCAAAAACGATTAATCCTACGTCGCTTACTAATACTAAATCAATTTGCGAAAAATGGTTATTTCCTAAAGGAATGTATAAATCGTGGAATATTTCTTCAGGGGAAAAACCCGCATGACGCAGTTTTAGAATAAGGTTGCGTTCGGATTTTTCACCTCGGTCTGTATTTGTAACTTCGGCTACCAGCGTTCGGTCTTTTATCAAGCTTTTTAACCAAATAACAATAAACGCAATAAATAAAATAACAAATACAAAACCGCTAAAAGTTGGGCGCTTATCATTCTGATAGCCAGAATAGCTGTCAGATTTTCTATGTGAAGAATTATATGCTTTTGAAGATGCGGTTTGTTTGGGCCTCGGCGGAGGAAGGATGGAAATATTCTGTAATACTACTTCTTTTGATTTTGTTTTTATTTTTATAGTTTTTTCTTTATTCTTTTCAAAAGAGGTGGTTAAAAAGACGATAATATTTCCTTTTTTATCTAGCTCAATATTAGACAGAAGCGATATTTTGCCCTTATATTTTTTTGTTGAAAGTTTTTTTCTTCCTATCTTGTAATATTGTTTGTCAGGAATTGTTTCGGCAAATTTAACTTTTTTCCCAATAAAAGTTTTATAGTTTGATGTGTTGATGGCGCTCGCACAAAGAGTGATAGAAAAACAAAGAAACAGAAGTGGGAAAATGATTTTTTTCAACATATGCCCATTATAACATTTCCCGCTGAAGATATAGATTTGGTATAGATAAATTATAGTTTGGAAAAAACAAGAGGTTAGTTGATATGGGAACGCTTAAACATTTATGGAATAAAGAAGAAACGGTTGCTGTTTTGAAATTGTTTTTGAAAAATGAAAATAAAAATTTATCCAAAAACAATGTTAAAGTTCTTGAGTTGGCAGAATTATTTAAAAGAGAGGCAATAGAAAGGAAGAGAGAGACATATCCTTCTGCGGCTAGTATTGCCATGAAATTGGGCAATTTTACAAGTCTTCTAAACCAAAAAGGGTTGTCCCATGTCAGCAAATTAGATAAGCAGGTGTGGCAGGAATATGCAATCCCCTGGTATTTTCAGGAAATTGTAAATGCTGAAGAGGGCAAGCAGGTTACGGTCACACATTTATTGTATGAACGGAATAGATGTATTGTAAATAAAAAGAAACAACAGACCGCTTTAAAAGGCGAATTAGAGTGCGAAATCTGCCATTTCAATTTTGAAAAGGTTTATGGAAATGTGGGAAAAAATTTTATAGAAGCCCACCATATTGTTCCATTAGCAGAGGCAAAAGGGTTACATAAAACGAAATTAGAAGATTTGATTTTAGTATGTTCCAACTGCCATCGGATGTTGCACCGTATCCCTTCTAAAAATGCAGTTGATATTTTAAAAAATAGGTTGAAGAACATGCAAAATTAAATTTCGGGTAGTTAAATGAAGGGCAAAAGGATACAAAGATACCTTTTTCCCTTGCTTTTGGGGCCCAAATGCACCATAGGCAAAAGTATCCGCTTACCCTGGAGCGTCCCAAAGTAAAAAATCCCCGACGATAGTCGGGGATAAACAAGCTAAAAAGGCATTAAAAAATCCCACCAAAGGTTCGATGGAAGTAAATATGGGGTGGATGACGAGATTTGAACCCGCGACCTCCGGTTCCACAGACCGGCGCTCTAACCAGCTGAGCTACATCCACCATAAATCGGGAATGTTTAGGGGAAAAACCTAAACTATATTTTTTATTTTACTATTTTCATAAGGTGAAAGTCCAGCCGCTATGTATTTGTTGTTTTAAAATACAATATACCGGTTCTGCCGGCAGCGGCGTCATTTGCCTTATTGTTTATTTTGGACAAGGTCCGTTGCGGCTGCCAGTTCCGTCTCTATGCGGCCCAATGTTTCTTCTGGCGTCCACAGGCAGGCGTTTAAAAACAATAACATCTTGTGTTGATTCCCGCCAAAAAACGCATCTTGCAAAGCTACGCCTTCTTTAGAAATGTAGCGGTAATGCCAGGCTTCGTAAGGGTAGCCGGTTTCCGCTTCTTTTCCTTTGGGAAAAGACAAACTAAAACCATATTCCCCGGCGTGTTTTTTAAGCCATTGCAAGGCGGGGATGTTTTCGTCTTTGGTGTTGACGGTATTAAAATCAATAGCTGTGCCTAGTTGGTGTTGGGAATGCCCGGGGGACGCCACATAGGCCGGATTTTTGGTCCGCTCTTTTAAGCCTTGTTGATAGGCATAGGAGCGGTAGGCCGATATGGGAAAAAGATTAATCCCGTCTTTTTTAGCGGCTTCTTGCATGGTTTTCATCCATTGATAGGTTTCCGCCCGCAGGCGGATTTTGCCTTGTCCCACCAAATCTTGCGGGATATAATCTTGCGGCAGGCCGTATTTTTCATCCACTAATGCCAGCAGCTCCTGTTTGGCAAGCAAAGGGATATAAGCCGCACGCAGGGCTTCTTTATCCGCATTGGCTATTAACGCTTCACATATGGGTGAAAATTCAGCCTTCGGTTTGAACGTTTGGCTTGTTTCCTTTTGTCGGCTGCATCCGCCAAGAGTGATGCCCAGCAAGCATAGAAAAGTGCCAGCGTAAATTGTTTTTTTTACCATAATTCGTAATGTACTTTAGCCGGATCAAAGCGGTCCACTTCAGCCGGGTGTTCGGCCGGCATACCTAAAGAAACAATATTTAACGGTTTAACGTATTCCGGCAGTTTTAACAGGCGGCTTAAACCGTCCATACGTTCCTGATTGGGGTATACGCCCAGCCACACGCTGCCAATGCCCAGTTCCGTGGCGGCCAGCAGAATGTTTTGGGTAGCTGCGCCGCAGTCCGCCAGCCAATAGCCGGGGGCGTGTTCTCGCTGGGTGTTGCCGCAAACGATGATGGCGCAGTCCGCATGTTCCAGCATGCGGGCGTAGGGGTGTATTTCCATCATTTTTTTAAACATATTTTTATCCCGCACCACTACAAATTCCCATTCCTGGCAGTTGCGGGCGGTAGGGGCGGACATGGCCGCCTTTAATAAAATTTCTATTTTCTGTTGAGAAATTTCCCCCGGTTTGTATTGGCGTATGCTGCGCCGTTTAGAAATCACTTCCAATGTGTTCATGGTTCCTCCTTAACGGTTTTTAAACCGTTGGAATAGTTTGGCTAAACCGCCGTGTGCGGTTTCGCGGTAATCAGTGTCCATATCCAGGCCGGTTTGCATCATGGTGATAAGAACATCATCATAAGAAACGCGGTTGTGCCCGTCTGACATTAAAGAATAGGTGGCGCAGTCCAGCGCGCGGGACGCGGCCAGCGCGTTGCGCTCTATACAGGGTATTTGCACAAGCCCTTCCACCGGGTCACACGTCAGGCCCAGGTGGTGTTCCAACCCCATTTCAGCGGCGTATTCTATGCGTTTGTTGTCGCCCCCTTCCAGCTGGCAGGTGGCGGCGGCCGCCATGGCGCAGGCCACGCCCACTTCCCCCTGGCAGCCCACTTCGGCTCCGGATATGGAGGCGTTCATTTTGGCCATATTGCCAAATAAGCTGGCGGTAGCCAGCGCATGCAAAATGGTAATGTCTTCAAATTCACAAATTTCTTTGACAAGGCGCAGTACGGCCGGAAGCACCCCGCAGGAACCGCAGGTGGGCGCCGTAACCACAATGCCGCCGGCGGCGTTCTCTTCCGAGCACGCCAGCGCGTAAGAAAACAAATTATTCATTCTTCTTAGGTATTGGGGGGAGCTTTCCGCTTTATATAAATACCGGCGGGCTTTGCGTTCCAAATTTAAAGAGCCAGGCAGTACGCCGCGTTTTTCCAGCCCGCGGGCCATGGTGTCCTGCATGGCTTTCCAAACCGTGTCTAAGTAGCCCCAAATTTCCGTACCCTCAAATTCTTCCACATATTCCCACAGAAGCATGCGCTTTTCAGAAGTATATTGCAGAATTTCGTTCATGGATTTATGCGGATAGACTTGTTTGGGTTCTTTGTCAAAATCTTCATCGGTGCGTATGGCCCCGCCGCCTACACTGTAAATGGTTTGCTGGGCGGTGACGTGGCCGGCTTGGTCCAGCGCTTCCAGCTTCATGGCGTTGGGGTGGCGGGGGAGAAAGGTTTTTTCTTCCCATACAATTTCCACCGGTTTGGGGTAGAAGGCTTCTTTTACGGTAAAATCGGTCAAGTGGCCTTTGCCCGTGGCGGCCAAAGAGCCGTACAGCGTGGCTCTAAAAGAGCTGGCCTGCGGGTGGTTGCGGTTAAAAGCGTCCGCCGCTTTGCGGGGGCCCATGGTGTGGCTGCTGGAAGGGCCGGTTCCTATTTTATACAGTTCTTTTAATGTTTCCATAAAGTGAGAGCTCCCTTATTCCATTCTATCTTATAAAAAATGTTATGATAATGTATATGCAAATATGGTCTAGCCTGCTGGTGGCGCTGAGCCTTTCTATGGATAACTTTGCGGTAACCATTGCTGCCGGATGTGCGGAACATTGCCGCCTGCGCGTGCGCACGGTGCTGGGGGTTAGCTTTTCATTTGCGCTGGCGCATTTTATTATGTTTTCTTCCGGCTGGTTATGCGGGGCCCAGCTGGGCAAGCATATAGACCGGTTTGACCACTGGATTTCCTTTGCCGTGTTGGCTTTTATCGGCGGGCGGATGATAAAAGGCTCCTTTGAGCGGGAGGAAAGCGCCTCCTCCTCCAGCCTTTGCCGTTTAAATACGCCTAAAACCATTATCGCTTTGGCGGTAGCCACCAGTTTAGACGCTTTGCTGGCGGGGGTGGGGCTTTCTTTCACGCCGGCTCCGTTTGGACTTACGGCAGCGGCTTTAACCGTGTGCGTGATGGTTACCAGCTGCTGCGGGTTTTGGCTGGGGGCCCAGTTGGGGCGGAGGTTTGGTAAAATAATGGAAGCCTTGGGCGGCGTTGCCTTGGTTTTTATTGGGCTTAAACTCTTGCTGGAAGGCCTGGGCATTTGGTAGAATTTGGCAACTTACTTAAAGGCAAGGAGAATATATGGGCATTATCGCAATTACAATTATTTTTCTGTGCATTTGTGTGGATAATATGGTTTCGGCCAATATGTCTTCTCTAAAGATGAAGACGGAGGTAAAGAATATTTTTTCCATTAAATTGGCCGTATTTTTTTCCGCTTTTAATGCGTTGCTTTTTGGTTTTGGGTATTTAATCAGCGCCATTATATTTAATGACTGGATTTACCTTGCCCAAAATTGGGTGGCGTTTGCCTTTATATTGCTGTTGGGGATTAAATTTATGTTGGAATCGGTAGAAAAATCCCCCAGTTTTACGGAAGAAGAAGTAAATAATAACCGCAAGTTGGTGAAAGTATCCGCCTTGTTTGGGTTAAACGCCTTTTTGGTGGGGTTTGCCGCCGATACCATGCAAAAAGGCTGGTTCCCGCAGATTTTAATTTTAATGGCCATTACGTTTGGTTTTACGTTGCTGGGGTTTCATTTGGGGCGGCAAAATTCCAAAATTATCACCAGCAAACGCTTTGAGTTTATTGCCGGGCTGTTGCTGGTAATTATGGCACTGCGTTTAATTATTATTTAATCATTTGTTTTTTGTATCCAACCGGTTTGATTATTTGCTCTTTCCTAAAGATTTCCAGGCATTGGCTTCGGATTTGGCCTGATTTTTAATGGCTTCCACTTTGGACTTGGCGTTTTCTTTGTTTTGTTTGGCACGCGCTTTGGCTTGAGTCTTTTTGTCTTTAGAAGCTTGCTTGGCGGCCGCTTTTTTATCTTTAGCGGCTTGTTTAATGTCGTCCAGCTTAGCTTGAGCGGCTTCTTTTTTGTCATTTAACGCCGCTTTGGCGTCTTTTGCCGCGTTGGCATTATTTTTTTGGCTGGCTTTTACGGCGGCTTGTTTATCTTCCGCCGCCTGTTTAACGGCGGACACTTTGTCTTTGGCGGACTGCTTGGCGCTGTTTAGTTTGCTGCGGGTGCAGGCGCTGGCGCAAACCAAATCACCTTTTTCACAGTTGCAGGTGTCAGCGGCAAAAGCAGCGGCGGCCGCGCATATCGCAAAAAGTAAAACACAAGTTCTTTTTATCATTTTGTTTTCTCCTTTATGATTGGATAAATTTATTGTACTAAATACGTTTACAACTAAAGTTTAAATTGAACAGTTGTATTTTAGTAAAATAAGTATATGGAAACTTCTCTTTGGGTAAATATTTTGCTGGCTGTTGTGGTGGTGAACCTGCTGGTATGGCCTTTAACTTCTAAATGGGTGGAAAGCCATTTGGAAATTTTTTTGCTTTCCGTAGGGGCGTTGGCGGTTACCATCAGCGGTGGGTGGAGTATCCAGTTTATATACGAGACATTAAACGCCCCGGTGAATGTGGCGTTTATTGTGCTTGTGGTCAGCGTTATATTTGGCAATTATTCCCGTTATATTTTCCGCGTTTTATTTGCATTTTTTAAACGGGTGGAACCGCAGTTTAGCTTTGCGTTTTTGGTATTTATATTGGGGATATGCTCCAGCTTGGTCAGCGTTACGGTGGCGGCCCTGGTGCTGGCCGAGGTATTAAAAGTGGTGGCGTTGGAAAGAAACACCACGGTAAAAGTAACGGTTTTTGCCTGTTACGCCATTGGCTTGGGGGCCGTGCTTACCCCGTTGGCGGAGCCGTTAAGCTTAATTATTAATAATGCGCTTTCCGGGCCGCCCCATCATGCGGATTTTTTCTTTTTAACCAGGCATTTCTTTTGGTGGATTGTTCCCGCCATTGCCGCTTTGGCGGTAGCCGCCGGGTATTGCGTGCGGGAAGCCGGCACCACGATGCAAATGCACATCCGGGAAGATAAAGAAACGTATGTTTCCATGTTAAAGCGCACCATGCACGTGTACATGTTTGTGGCGGCGTTAAACCTTATCAGCGCGGGGCTTAGGCCGCTGGCCCAAAGTACGATTGCCCATTTGGGCGGTAAAATTCTGTTTTTAGCCAATTCCGTTTCCGTTATTATAGACAACGCCACCCTGGCCGCCATAGAGATTGTGCCGGATATCGGCATTAAAGATCTGCTTTTTATGGTGATCGGCTTTACGGCTTGCGGCAGTATGCTGGTGCAGGGAAATTTGCCCAACATCGTGGCGGCGGAAAAACTAGGCATTAAAAGCCGGGAATGGGCCAAAGTGGCGGTTCCAACCGGGCTATGGCTGATGGGCGGTTACTTTATTTTGCTTTCCGTTTTATTATAAAGGTTTCGTTCTGACCGGTGCCTTTAGACCTATATGCATATTGGGCCTAAAGACACTGGTTTTTTGTTTCCGTTTGTTAGAAAATATAAATATATTTAACTAAAACGATGAGTAAAATCATATGAAAAAATAGTAATAGTTGTAATGTCTTTCGTCTGTTTGACGTGTATGCTGCAGGCGCAGCCGTTAGTGCGGGGCGGGAAGGTTTTGGCCCAAAAGGCTGCTCAGTCTGCCCAAACCACAGCCTCCGGCGGCTTGTTGGAGCGTTTGGAACATTTATATTCCAGCGGGGAAAAGGCTGCCCAAGAAGCCCAAATAGCGCAGAAGATTCGTGTTGCTAAAGAAAAACAGTTGAAATATGCCTTGCAAACGCCTCAAGGAGAGGCTTCTAAGCGGATGGAACATTTGCTTCAAAAAGTGGTTCCTACGCAGCCTCAAGCCCTTCCTGCGTTAGGGCACCCTTTTACTGGGCAGGAGTTTGCGTTTTCCCGCAAATATCAGGAAGCGATGGAAGAATTTTTACAGCTTCAGAAGTTTTATAACAGCCATACCTTATCTGTTAAAGGTCCGGTTAGGTTTTCTTTCGGGGAAAAAGGCCCTCTGGGGGATTTGGTGCAGACCGTATTGCTCAGATTGCGCAGTTTGCAAAAAATATATCCGGATGATAAACCCCTTAAACAAGCGTTGAGTTATGTTTATTTTGCAATGGGTGAAATAAACCCTATGCTGAAAGGCGTATATGAAGAGCCCCAAAAACGTGTCGGACGGCGCTTCCAGCGGGAAGAGTTTTTGTTTGATCAAATGTGGTTTGACCAAATGGCCTTCATGGCATGGCCTCCCCGGCAGGCGGCTTTGCCAGAAAAATTACAGGTGGCTGTAGTAAATGATGACCCGTCTGTTTTGCAGCAATATAAGTTATGGCAGCAACAGGGATTATTTAAAGGATGGAAATTTTCCTTCTTTGATACGGCGGAAGAAGCGGTAAAAGCTATTGCCGCAAACCCTGAATATGGATTGTTGATTACAGATTTGACCGTTACCAACAGCAGTGTATTGGAAAGCATGCGCCGTTTGCGTGCCACGGGCAACACGATGCCAGTTATCGTTTGCAGCGCGTATACGGTAGACCAAATCAATGCCCAGCAATTGTTTAACCAAGGTTTTGATGGTTTTATTTCCTGGACGAATGTTTCGTCATACGGGCCGGAACATTTGGAAGAAGGATTGAAAAAGTTTTTCTTCTATAAAGATTATTATAAATGGTAAAAAACCGTAAGCCATGATAAAAACCGCCCTTTATGGGCGGTTTTTATTTGGGATAGGGGCTGTTAGACCTATGGAAGAATGGGACCAAAGGCCCTTGTTCTTAAATTTTGTTTTGGTTAAATTATAAATATAAACCTGCCTGGAGGGTATATTTATGAGAAGAACCTTTTTACAAGGTTGTATGTTAGTGTGCGGATTTTTTATTTGTACTGCGCCGGCTTTTGCACAAAGTAAAAGCGGCGGTTTGGTACGTATTATTGAAAAAAATGCCAGTAAAAATTTACCTTCTAAGGCTGGAACCTTTCAGGTACGTGTGCTTAATAGGGCCAAATTGGCTTATCCGCAAGAAAATTTAAATAAAATGATGGAAAGAGACCGCACGGAGGCAGATGCTGTCATTGCAGGCAGCTTGCCGGCAGGCATACAAAGCATGGATGAAGCCTTACTGAAAAAGACCTATGAAGTGATGCCGCCGGATATCCGCCCCAGCTCTGAAAGACAGCTAATGGCGGCCATGCTCTCTTCCGAAGAGACAGCGGCGCGCATTTCCCACAATGGCGGAGGGGTTAAATTTGATATTATGTCTCCGGAAGCAGCCCTTAAAACGTATTACCAGCGTATGCATGAGTTTGCGGAGCTGAAAAAGTTTGTGGACGTAAAGATGTTTTATTTTAAGGCGGATGGGGTGAGCGCTGTGGCTATGCCACCTCATGAGCGGACTCAAATGACAAAAGACGTAGGGTCATTGCGCGTACGGCTTAAATTCTTATCTTTATATTATTTCCCGGAAGACATGCCCCTCTATTTAGCCACTAAATATTTAACCCAGCGCATGATTGAACTGCAGCCCGGATTGGCGGGCGTATTGGAAAAAATGCCCGTTTATTTGCGCAAAGACCGGGTGTATGATAAGCGGGAATTTATGTTGGTGCCTCCGCAAGGGGTGGAAACGGTGCCTGCCGTTCCCGACGGGCTTAAAATAGCCGTCGTGAACGATTTGCCTGAAATTTTAACCGCTATGGCAAACTTTGGCCGTTGGGGCAGCTTTGGTAAAGGAGCGGAAGTCACCACTTTTGACAGCATTTATAAATTAGGGGACAGCCTGAAAAAAGGGGATAAGTATGACCTGATTTTTAGCGATATCTCCATGCCTAACGGCAGTGGCATGCTGTTGGTAAATAAACTAAGGGAAAACAACATTAATATCCCGGTAATTGGTTTAAGCGGTTACAAAGAAGAAACCGTAAAAGGGGAAGATCTGTTTGAAATCGGTTTTGACGGGTATATTGTTTCCGATGAATTTGGTTACCGCAATGCGCCCAAAGCTTTAAAAAATTATTTCTATTACCGTGATTTACATCAATGGATGCGTTAAGTGCAAATGAAAGTTTTTAGTGCGTTTATGTTGTTTGTGTTGTTGGAAGCCGGGGCCGTATGGGCCCAGGGGAAACTGCCCCAAGCGGCAGGCGCGGTAAAAAAGGCGGTTTCTCCTGCGGCAAAAAAGGCGGCGGTATTATCTCCCGGCGCAAAACGAATGCATGCCTTAAGAGAAAGCCCTCTGTTTAATAAAATCACTCCCACCCCGTACGGAGATTTGAGCGTGTTTTTCCCGCAGATTGATAACATGCAAAAGCGGGATTTGGCCGCCCGCTATTATCAAGTGATGGAAGACTTTTTGGCTTTTAAAAAAGAGCTGGACGTACGGCTTTTTTATCAAACCATGCCGGGGGAAAGCCGGCCTTTTTCTGTACAAGAAAAGAACGAAATTTTTAAGCAGTTGGGAGATTTGTCTTTTCGGATTCGGGCCTTAAAGGCGGGGCCGTTTCGCCGCGATGCGGCCTTAAAATCCGCCCTGGATTATTTAGACGAGGCTGCCGGCCGGGTAGACCCTATGTTTCAGCATATGTTTGGCTCTAAGGAGTGGTCCCGCGGCAACCGTGTGTATAATGAAAGAGAATTCTTATTAATGGAGCCGTCCAATAATTTTTGGTCTCTTTCCTGTCAACAGGGTGAAAGAACGCTGTTTGCTTATATCCGTACCAAACGTATTATGGAGAAACTTCCGCTGCGCCGGGTAGCGGTTTTAAATGATGAAAAAAGTTTGTTAGCCCTTTTGGAACGATGGTATAAACGCGGCGGCTTTGGGGAAAATACCCAATGGGTTTTTTATTCCCATTCGCGTGCGTTGGAGTATGCTTTAGAGCAAGGAGAACGTTTTGATTTGATTTTGTCGGATGTTATTGTCCCGGGCGGAGGCGGCCTTTTAATCGCCTCGCAGTTGCGCCAAAATAATATACACATTCCGTTGCTGGCTTTAACTATGTTTGAGGAATCTCCTTCTACGGCCAGCCATTTGTATTCTTATGGCATGGACGGCATGATAGGGATAAATTACACTTTTGGCGCTTGCGCTGGGGACATGTTGTTTTTGGCTAAAAAAATAAAAAATTATTTTTACTATCGTGATTTGCATCATTGGGACTATTAAAAGAGGTCTTGGCAATGATAAAATTCCCTAAGAAATGGTTTATATTCTTGGTTTTGGGCGTGCTTCTGCCCAATGTTTTGTGCGGACAGCAATTTTTAAAAAAAGGTATTAAACAGGCCGAAAAGACCGTAATTGTACGCACAACGGGCGCAGCATTTGAAAAAGAACTGCTGAACCGGGCGGTTGCCTCTTGGTCAAAACGGCAACTGATCCCAGCCGCCTCATTTGAGCCTACGTCTCCTGACAGATTGGCCACTTTTATTTTTCCGTTAAATGAGGTTCAAAAACGGAAAGTGAAGCAACACTATTATTCTTCCATGCGCCAATTTGCGGCATTAAAAAAAGATTTGGACGTACGCCTCTTTTATATACAAACTCAAAAAGAGCGGCCGGCCCCGGCAGAGTTAGCCGCGCTGGATTTGCGTATTTCCCAAGTGGAGGAGCAGCTGGCTCTTAGCGCTTTGGCCTTTCATGACAAGCCTTTAGACGCGGCAAGAAAATATTTGTTGCAGGCGCGTCGCATTTTAAATCCGTTTGCGGCTCCGGGGGAGCTGCTTCCCCCTGTTCATTTGAGGCGAAATGATAGAAAATTTGTTTTTCAGGAGTTCTTTTTACACGGGCAGGACGGTTCCAGTCCCCGGCTTAAAAGCAACCGTTGGCTGGCCGGCTTAACGGATGTTTCCCGTGCGAAGACTTTGTCTCAGTCCATTCCTTCCGGTTTAAAAATTGCGTTTGTTAATGACCGGGATTATTTGGGCGGGGCGTTAGTGGCTTGGTACCGCAAGGGGCTTTTCCCCGAAGGGACGAAATTATCCACTTATTTTCGCCTGAAAGATATTCAGCGGGATTTGGCTGATGGCAAAACTTTTGATTTGATTATTACAGACCTGGTAATGGAAGACGGCGGAGGGTATGCTTTGGTGTCCAAGTTGCGCCAAAATAACTCCACCACAACGGTGATTGCCCTTTCCGCTTATGGGGAGGACGAAGTGCGCGCCCGGGAACTGTACGATTTGGGTTTTGACGGCATGTTATCCACCCGCGACGGCGGCTTCCCGCTGGACGCCAATGGATATTTAACGCTGTTGAATGCCTTGAAGAATTACTATAGTTGGAAACGCCTCAACGGCTGGAAACGCTGATGTATTCCCCGTCGGGCTTTCGTTGACAGCCCGTCACTAACTGGTTATAATTAAACTTAAGAGGTTTTATTTGTTGGTCCCCGTATGCTGCCCGCATACGGGTTATTCAGTCTTTTCTGTTGGTATTAAACAAACGCAGTTTGCCGTTCTAAGGAGACTATTTGTATGACAGAGCATTTCACCCCTGCCGCAAACATACTCAAAGAGTATGATTATGATCCGTCCAAATTAATTCCCATTTTACAGAAAGTGCAAGACGCCTACCGCTACCTGCCGGAAGACATCATGCGCTTTATTGCCGACGAATTGGAAATATCGCCCGCCAAGGTGTTTGGCGTGGCCACATTTTTTGCGCATTTTGCCATCACGCCCAAGGGCAAGCACATTGTAAAAGTGTGCAACGGCACCGCCTGCCATGTGAAAGGGTCTTCTTTTTTAATCAATACGGTAAAAGACAAATTAAAACTTAAAGAAGGGCAAGATACTACGGAAGACATGTTGTTTACGTTGGAATGCGTTTCCTGCCTGGGGGCCTGCGGGCTGGCGCCCGTTATGGTGATTGATGATGTAGTACACGGCCAGGTAACCCCGGCTAAAGCGGTGGAACTGCTGGACGCTGTAATCAAACAGGAGGCGCAAAATGCCTAATAAAACGATTGAACAAATTGCAAAAGATTATAACGAAGCGTACAAAAAAATAACCGGCCGCGTGGTTATTTGCGGCGGTACGGGCTGTATTGCGGGCGGCTCGTTAAAAGTATATGAAGCTTTCCAAAAAGAAATGGAAAAACATCATATTGGTTTTTGCCTGCAAATTACCAAAGACTGCCATGAAAATTACCTCAGCATGAGCGGCTGCCGCGGCTTTTGCGCGCAGGGGCCGCTGGTCAGCGTGGGGGACATTTTTTATACCAAAGTAAAGCCGGAAGACGTGCCCGAAATTGTGGAGAAAACCCTTTTAAAAGGGGAAGTGATAGACCGTCTTTTGTACCATAACCCCGCCAATGACCAAAAAGCCAAAACCGTGGCGGAAATTCCTTTTTACGCCAAGCAGGAACGCATTTTGCTGCATGACTGCGGCCGCATCAACCCGGAAGATATTAACGAATACATCGCCCACGGCGGTTACGCCCAGGCCAAACGCGCCTATACCCAAATGACGGACGAAGAAGTCTGCCAGGAAATGATCGCCTCCGGCTTGCGCGGGCGCGGCGGCGGCGGTTTCCCCACCGGGAAAAAGTGGGATTTAACCCGCGTGGAGCCCGGGCCTAAAAAATACGTCATTTGCAACGCGGACGAGGGAGACCCCGGCGCTTTTATGGACCGCAGCGTTATGGAAGGCAACCCCAACGCCGTATTGGAAGGCATGATGATTGCCGCGCGCGCCATTGGGGCCGATGAAGGGTACGTATACGTGCGTATGGAGTACCCGCTGGCTATTGCCCGTATCCGCAAAGCCATAGAACAGGCGGAAAAACTGGGCCTGTTAGGTAAAAATATTTTTGGTTCCGGAAAAGATTTTAAAATTAACGTGATGGAAGGGGCCGGCGCCTTTGTCTGCGGGGAAGAGACCGCTCTTATCGCCTCAGTGGAAGGCAAACGCGGTATGCCCAAAATCAAACCGCCTTTCCCCAGCCAAAGCGGCTTGTTCGGCAAGCCTACGGTTATTAACAATGTGGAAACGTTAGCCACCGTACCCAAAGTGCTGGAAATGGGGGCGGAAAAGTTCCGTAAAATTGGCACCTTAGGCAGCCCGGGCACCAAAACATTTGCCGTTACGGGGCATATTGCCAATACGGGGCTGGTGGAAGTGCCTATGGGCACCACCCTGCGCCAAGTGATTGACGATGTGGCCGGCGGCACCACCAATGACGACGGCACGGTGAATAAAGACGCTTTTAAAGCGGCCCAAATCGGAGGTCCTTCCGGCGGGTGCTTAACCCGTGAACATTTGGACCTGCCTCTTGATTTTGACTCTCTTAAATCAGCCGGCGCCATGGTGGGTTCCGGCGGGCTGGTGGTCATGAATGACAAAACCTGCATGGTAAACGTAGCCCGTTTCTTTTTGGAATTTACCCAACGGGAATCCTGCGGCAAATGCGTTCCCTGCCGGGAAGGCACGGAGCAAATGCTTACCATGCTGAATGATATTGTAGAAGGCAGGGCCACGTTAAAAACCTTGGAAAATTTGGAGGATTTAGCCAAAGCCGTTCAAAAATCTTCCTTATGCGCGTTAGGCAAAACGGCGCCCAACCCGGTGCTTTCTACGCTGAAACATTTTAGAGATGAATATTTAGCCCATGTGGTTGAAAAACGCTGCCCGGCCGGGGTATGCAAAGCGTTGGCCCGGTTTGAAATTGTGGCCGATAAATGCAAAGGCTGCGGTATGTGCAAGCGGGCGTGCCCGGTGCAGGCTATCTCGGGCGAAGTGGGCAAACCCCATCATATTGACCCTAAAAAATGCATTAAATGCGGCGGCTGCAAGGCCACCTGTAAATTTAGCGCGGTGATTGTAGGCGCATAACCACGGAGCATACATATGGAAAAAGAGCAATTTGTTATTATTGAAGGCAAGAGAGTCCCCATAGAGGGGGAGAAAAACCTGCTGGAGCTCATCCGCAAGGCGCATTTTAATATTGTTACGTTCTGCTACCACCCGGAGCTGGCTGCCTACGGGGCTTGCCGCCTGTGTTTGGTGGAAGTGGAAGGAATGGGCATTGTGGCTTCCTGCACGGTAGCCCCGAAAGACGGCATGAAGGTGCGCGTAAACAGCGACGAAATCCGCAAACTGCGCCGCATTAATTTGGAGCTTTTGCTCTCTTCCGGCAATCACGATTGCACCCTTTGCAGCAAATCCAACAACTGCAAACTGCAAAAGCTGGCTAAAGATTTGGACGTAACGGAAATACGTTTTAAATCCAAAAAGTTAGACAGCCATAAAGATGCCACCTCTCCCGCTTTGGTGCGTGACCACAGCAAATGCATTTTATGCGGCAATTGCGTGCGCATTTGCAACGAGGTGCAGGGAATTGGCGCCATTGATTTTGCTTTCCGCGGGTTCCGCTCCAAAATAGCCACCGCGTTTAATAAAGAGCTGGGCCAAAGCCACGAATGCGTATCCTGCGGCCAGTGCGCGCGGGTATGCCCCACGGGGGCTTTAATGCCCAATTCTTCTGAAATTGAAGAAGTGTTTAAAGCCATCAACAACCCGGCCAAAAAGGTGGCGGTGCATATCGCGCCGGCCGTGCGCGTGGGATTGGGCGAAATTTTTGGCCTGCCCCAGGGGCAAAACGTAGACGGGAAAATAGCGGCGGCCCTGCGCATGTTGGGGTTTGATTATGTGTATGATACCGCTTTTGCGGCGGATTTAACCATTTTGGAAGAAGCCACCGAATTTTTGGAACGCTTCAAAAAAGGAACCAATTTACCGCAGTTTACCAGCTGCTGCCCGGCGTGGGTAAATTATGTGGAAAAATTCGCCCCGGAATTTATTCCCAATCTGTCCACGGCGCGTTCCCCCATGCAAATGATGGGCCCCATTTTAAAGGCGGATTTTGAAGACCGCGGCGGCAAACGGGAAGACTTGGTGGTAGTGGCGGTGATGCCGTGCTCGGCCAAAAAGTCCGAAGCCAAACGCGGGGAGTTTTATGTGGACGGCAACCCCGATACCGATTATGTAGTCACTACCGTCGCTTTGGCCCGTATGATTAAAGAAGCCGGCATAGACTTTGTAAATCTGGAAAACGAATGGTTTGATATGCCCTTTGGCACTAAAACGGGTGCCGGTGTGATATTTGGCGCTTCCGGCGGCGTGATGGAAGCCGCCTTGCGCTACGTCGTGGCCGAGCTGGACCCGGCCAACGCCCGCAGCGTAAAGTTTACCAGCCTGCGCGAACCAAAAGTATTTAAAGAAAAAACGGTTACCATTGGGGACATTAAAATCCGTACTGCGGTGGTAAGCGGGCTGAAAAATGCGCGCAAACTGCTGGAAGACATCAAATCCGGCAAAGACCATTATGACTTTATTGAAGTCATGTCCTGCCAAGGCGGCTGCGTAGCCGGTGCCGGTCAGCCCCAGTTTGACGGCTGGGCCCCGCGCAAAGTGCGTGCGGAAGGCCTGTATCAGGAAGATACGGAACTGGCCTATAAATCCCAGGATAACAGCGGGGTGACTGCGCTGTATGGGCGTATTTTAGACAAAATAGGCGGGCCGGTGGCGCATAAGCTGCTGCATACGCATTATGAGTCTAAAAAATTCCGCGTGGGAGAGGAAGACTCTAAAAAATAAACGGACGTCTTTTCGGCCGTTCCAGCGGCAAAGTATTTAATGGAAACCCAGGCCCGGCAAAAACCGGGCCTGGGTATTTTGTGGTGTGCGCGTTCTTTATTGCTTTCTTTTATTTAGATACAATACCTATATGCACTATTGGAAAGGAATTTTTTGCGGCATTTTAACTTCTGCCACTTTTGGCATGATACCGCTTTTTACGCTGCCCATTATAGCGGAGGGAATGACGTTTCCTTCCATTTTGTTTTACCGCTTCTTTTTGGCGGCGGTGCTGTTGGGCGGCATATTGTTTTTGGCCCGCAAGTCTTTTACCGTTACCCCTAAAGAATTGCTTACTTTGGCATGGCTGAGCGTATTGTATACAGGCTCCGCACTGTTTTTGTTTTGGGGGTATAATTATTTGCCCAGCGGGGCGGCTACCACCATTATTTTTCTGTATCCTGTGTTTGTGGCGGTGATTATGGCTTTGTTTTTTGGGGAGAACCCTTCCTTTTTTACTTACACCGCCATTGTAATGGCTTTGGCGGGGGTGGCGTTATTGTCGGGGGTTGGGTCGTCTGAAGGAGTACAAGTGAAAGGGGTGCTGATAGAAATGATGTCCGCCTTGTCTTACGGGTTGTATATTGTGGGGGTAAACCAGTCCTGCGTGAAACACATGGGGGCGTTAAAGCTTACTTTTTATATCTTTTTATTTGATACGGTTACTTTTTTGCTGTTTGCCGTTTGGCAGGGGGGGCTCCAGCCGGTTCCGGGCGGAAGCAGCCAGGTTAATTTGTTGTTGCTGGCTTTGGTGCCTACGGTATTGTCTAACTTGTCTTTGGTGTACGCTATTAAGAATATAGGGTCCACTTTTTCTTCCGTTTTGGGAGCGTTTGAGCCGCTGACCGCCATGCTGATAGGGGTGCTGGTGTTTCATGAGCCTTTTACGCATGGTTTGGCTTGGGGGCTGGTGTTAGTGATTGGGGCTGTTAGCCTGATTATTTTGGCCCCCGTACTTACCAAAGGCTGGCGGAGGGGAAAGCTTTTTTATATTACGCGTCTGCGCGGGGTACACCGCAACTTGTTTCCGTATAACTAGTTTTGTTGGTACAATATAGAAAAAAGGAGAATTTAATGAATCAGCAAGGAATGGTGCACGGAATTGTTTTTGTGTTGGTAATTATTATTGGTTTTGGCTTTGCCTTGGGCTGGCCGCAATATGCCAAACATAAAGAAATTTCCCACGCCAAAGAAGCTTTGGAAATGGCTTTCCGCCTGGCTCAAATGCAAAAAGACTACGCCGCCGAGCACGACGGCCAATATGCCCAAAGCTGGACGGACTTCGGCCTTCCGCTTACCTGCCCGCAAGTGACCAAAGAAGGCGTAAATACGCTGGAGTGCGCGTATTATGATTTTTACTTGCAGGACGGTTTGATTTACGCGCGGCATAATAATATCGCCAAATGGCTGACGGTGGACGTAGCCAGCGCAAAGGCGGATTGCTCCCACGAAACCAAGTCCGTAGCCGGGGCTAAAATTTGTGATAAATTGGGCTTATAATCTCATTTTAGGAGAAATGATATGAAAAAATGGATGTTTGTTTTATTGGCTTGTACATTGGCTTTTGGCTGTGCGCCCAGCGTAAAGCGGGTGGAAACGAATTTGATAAAAGACGTAAGCGGCGGCTGGAATGATACGGACGCCCAAATGGTGGCCGCCGAGATGATTGACGACTGCTTAAACGCCGGTTGGTATAACAAGACGCTTCTTAAGCTGGGCAAAGAACCCGTGGTGATTGTGGGCACGGTAACCAATAACAGCATGGAACATATCAATACGGACGTGTTTGTGGAAGAAATGCAGCGCGCGTTAATTAATTCAGGCAAAGTGGAATTTGTGGCTTCTAAAGAAGAACGCGGGGAAGTGCGCGCCGAGCGTTTGGAACAGGACGAATTTGCCTCTGAAGAAACCCGTAAAGCGTTTGGCAAAGAAATAGGGGCGGATTTTATGCTTAGCGGGACGTTAAACTCCGTGGTGGACCAAGCCGGAAAAAACGCTTTGGTGTTTTACCAGGTAAATATGAAACTGATTAACTTGGAAACCAACCAAATTGTTTGGAACGGGCAGAAGCAAATTAAAAAATATGTCAAACGCAGTAAAGTTTCTTGGTAAAAACTATGAGGGTGCGGGCTGTTGCAATTGGGTTGGCTCTGTTATGCTCGGCGTGCGCCGGCCCCTCTTTGCGTTATAAAAAAGACATAAACCGCTTGGTTGCCGCGCAGGATTTTGCTCCGGCGGTCAGCCAGTTGGAAGAAAATAAAAATAAGCTTTATAAAGAGAAAGACGCCGCTTTGTACTTTTTGGACAAGGCGGCTCTTTTGCATGATGCCCAGCAGCCCGCCAAGAGTGACGCCGCCTTCTCTTCCGCCCAAAACATCATAGAACAGCTTTACGCCAAAAGCGTTACTGGCGCCTTGGGCACGCTTTTGATTAATGACTTAACAACCCCCTACTACGCCGCCCCTTATGAAAAAGCCCTCACTTTTTTTTACCGGGGCATGAATTTTTTACAGCAAAATGATTTGCAGGGGGCGCTGGTGGAGGCGCGCAAAGCGGTGTTTTATTTGGCGCAGCTGCGCGGAGCCAAAACCGGCGGATACAATGACGACGCTTTTGTGCAGTATTTTTCCAGCCTGGTTTTTGAAAGCGGCGGCCGGCGCGATGACGCCCGCATTTCCCGCCAAAACGCGTTGAATGCATACCAAAAAAACGGCTGGCCCGTGCCAGATTTTCCCGTTCCGGCCAACGCGAGCCAAATGGGTGAAATTTTAATTTTCCATTATAACGGGTTACTGCCTTTGCTGAAGAACCAAACCATGCAGGTGGGGTGGGATAAGCTGCTCATATGGGCGTCTTCTCCGGTGGAGGGGGAAAGTGTAAGCCCGCAAGTGCAAAACGCCGTTGTGGCCGGGCTTACGGGCCGGAGCGTTACGCTGTCTTTCCCGGTGTTTGAAGATCAGCCTTATCAAACCAAGAGCTCTTTTGTAACGGCGGACGGATTGTTTGCGCAAGCTACGCAAAAAGTGCAGGATACTTCTGCTTTGGCCAAAAATTATTTGAGAGAACGCACCCCGGCTATGCTGTTTCGTTTGGCTACGCGGGCGGTGATAAAACAAACGGCGGTGGTGCAGGCGCGCCACGCCGCCGCCCAGGCCGCCCAAGATGATACCGTAGGGGAATTAGCCGGAATGTTTGTTAATTTGTTGGGAGCGCTTACGGAAACGGCGGATACCCGCCAATGGTTTACTTTACCGGCGGAGGTGCGTTTGTCCCGGATATTTGTTGCGCCCGGAACGCATGAAATAAAACTCTGGTTTCAAGACGGATATGGTAATATAATAGGTGAACATAATTTCGGTCCGGTGCGTGTGCGCGCGGGGGAGAGGGTCTTCCTTCACCACCGTACGGCCAAATAAAAGGGGAGAACAGATGAAAAAATGGTTTATGGTGTTGGCGGCGGGTTTGCTGGCTGCTTGCGCCCATGTAAATAAAAATACAGTTAGTTACCAAGTGTCTTTGTTTGACCAAACCCGCTACTATGTAGTAGCCGGGGAAGGGGGAGACAAAGAGACCGCCTCTGCCGCCGCGCTTAAGAATATGAGAAAAGCGTTTGAAAACGCGGTGGAAGTGTCTGATCCGCAGATTTTGGATGATATTTTGGCTAATGCAAAAGTGGAAAAAGTTTGGAAAGAAAAAAATTCCTCACCTAAAAATTATTTTGCTTTAGCCGTATTGGACCGGGAAACCGCCCAAAAGATGTTGGCTGTGCCCATGGACGCGCTGGACGCCAAGCTGGCCGGTTTTGCCAAAAGCCTTTCTTCCGGGCCGGAGCCGTTTGCCGCGCTGAAACTGGCTTTTAATATGCAGCCGTTGGTGGCGCAGCGCAACGAATACCAGGACCTTTACGCTTTTATTAACGCGGGGCAGGAAGGTTACCGCCAAGCGGAATTTGCCCAATACAAAGAGGCGTTAAAAAATGCGATGGGAGCGGTAAAAGTGTCTATTCAAACCCAAGGCCCGCAGCACATGGTTTTGCTTAGCAAAATTACCGATTCTTTAAACCAACTGGGCTTAGGGGTGGCCCAGGGCGATGTTGAAGACGCCCCTTTAACCGTATTGGTGGAAACCACGGTGGACGACTATTCTTCTGACCGGGTAAAAGGTTTGGAGTGGTGTTCCAGCGGGGCGTCCGTAAGCATGGTGGACGAAACGTTAGGCGTTACTTTTGCCCGTTTCCACGTGCAGGACCGGGCGGGTACTTCCCGCCGGCCGGACTCGCTGCGCCGCAGTATGGAAGGCGTGGGGGATAAGGCCGCCCAGCAGATTTCGCAGCGTATGTATGAATATTTAAAAATAAGATAGGAGAATAAAATGAAAAAATTAATTGCTTTAACTTTATTGTTTGCCCCGGCCGTGTTAATGGCGCAGGATGCTCCGCAGGGGGCGCAGGTGCTTCCCGCGTCGGACCAGCAAGCACCGGCCGAAGCCGCCCAGCCGCAGGACCCGGCCGAACGCAATAAAATGTTGTATTCCTTGGGTTTTTTGTTGGGGGATAATTTAAAGAAACAGCTTATTTTGGATAACGAAGACGACTATAAAGCCCTTTCCCAGGGTATGCGTGACAGTTTGTTAAATAAATCCTCCCAGACCGAATTGGAAGACTATAAACCCCAAATTATAGAAAAGTACCAAAAAGACGCGGAAATCATCAGCCAAAAACGTCAGGCCGCCCAACAGGAATACATGGACAACTTTAAAAAAGAAAAAGGCGTGAAAACCTTAGACAACGGAGCAATGATAAAGCTTTCCCGCAAAGGGAAAGGCAAATCCCCCAAGGCGGATTCTACCGTAAAAGTAAATTACGAGGGCACGCTGATTGACGGCACCAAGTTTGACAGCTCTTACGACCGCGGGGAAGCCGCCACGTTTAAATTGACGGACGTAGTCCCCTGCTGGACGAAAGCCATTCAATATATGAAACCGGGCGCCAAAGCGAAAATTGTCTGCCCGGCGGACACCGCCTACGGCAACCGCCCCTTAGGGCCGATTGCCCCCAATTCCACTTTGGTGTTTAATGTGGAATTGGTGGAAGTATTATAAATGTCTAAAACCAGTTGGTTTTATATTTGCGCGATGATAGCCATAATCGCCTCTGCCGGGGCGATTAATGGCTACCGCGCGTATGAGAAATATAAATTGCAAAAAGAAGAGGAACAATCCTCTGATTTTACTTTTCAAAATGTACCCATTACGTTAGGCATGCCGCAGGCTCAGCCGGCTTCCCGGCCTGTTCCGTATAGCCCCGAAACGCAGCAAGAAATCTTTTTTGGGGGAACCCCCCTTTCCCCGGAGAAAGAAACCCAACAGGCGGATTTAACGCTGCAGTCCATTTTTTCTGATTACCAAAATAATGAGGCCCTCCAATCTTTTAACCAAGAGCTGGCCCAACTAACTCAGGGGGAGGCCACCACCCTGCTGGACTTAAGCGGCCCGAATTTAACCGCTGTTATACAAAAATACCCGCAAGTGCGGCAGCTGATAAACAAACATATGCAAACCCCCCAGTTTGCAGAGGTGGTAGGCCAGATTTTTTCCAATCCGCAATACGTACAAAGCGTGCAGGTATTGCAGGGGGACGCAGCGGACGCCGTTCAGACAGGAAATAATAATTTCTAATAAACTCCAAAATATTGTATTCTATTTGCATAGGAGGCAGAATACAATGGTAAAAATTCTTCTAAAAGCTGCCGTTTTGGTTTTCATCATTTTGAGTATTTATTTTATTGTAAACCCCAGCGCCTGTTCTAATTTATTGGCTGGGCGGGTGGTTAATACGCCGCCGGTGGAAAACCCGCAGATTAATCCTTCCATGCCTCCTGCACAGGAAGAGCTGTTGATCCCCGCGGGGGACCAAAATGTGCAAGATATTCCCTCCGCTCAAGAAGTTATTTTGTCTCCGGAAACGGATTCGGCTCAAGAACAAGAAGATTCTATTATGCTGCTGCAGCCCGCTGAGGCTGAGCCGGATACAAGCACTGACAATAAAAATACTGACGAGGCAGAAACTTCTGCCATATTGGGGGAGGACTCTCCTTATACGCAGGAAGATATTGATTATGCCGTAGCCAGCCGTTATGTAGAGTTGGAACGGGAATACATAAAAGAAAATAAGGCATTAGGGAAAGAATCTTCCCGTGAGATTTCTTCTATTGTAATGGATGACTTTGAAATGTCGCCCGAAGAATGGGAAGCGTTTTTAACCCGTGCCACTTCCAGTAATTTGTTTAATAAAGTAAGGGAAGAAATGCCCCAATAAGCTAATTTCAACCAGAAGCCCCCACGTTTTTCAACGTGGGGGCTTCTTCTTTCAGGGGATATGGAAAGCAGGCGGGTGGTTTGTTTTGATTGTGGGAAAAATCTCCTTTTTCAAGAGGGTTTTTTGCTGAAAAGGCGCCCTTTCCAAACATGTTTATTTATTTCATAGCGTGTAGAGATAATTAAATAAAAAATCCCCGGCGGACGCCGGGGAAAATTTTAGTGGGGCAGCCTTCCCGCCAGCAGTTCCGCCACGGGGCGGGTGTGTTTTATTTTCCCCAATATAATCTTGACCGAAGCCGTAATAGGTACGGATAAAAACGCGCCCGGCACGCCCCATACCAAGCTCCAAAAGATTAAGGAAGCTATCACCACGGCGGGGTGCAAATCCATTCCGTCCCCCAAAAAGCGGGGTTCCACCAAGTTGCCGATGATAAACTCCGTAGCGGTTAACAATCCCACTATTAAAAATAAATGTCCGCCAAAACCAAACTGTAAAAATAATACCGGTACGGGCAAGAGCACGCCGATAATGGAACCCACACTAGGGATAAAATTAAGCAGAAACGCAAATAAGGCAAACAACAGGGCCAGTTTCACTTTAAAAGCCAGCAAGATAATGGCAATAATAATCCCGGTAGAAAGAGACGTGATTAACTTTACGGATAGGTAAACTGACACGTTAGAGAGCATTTCTTTAATTGTTTCATTGGTAATGGGCGGGGTTTTTTTGCTGCCCAGCAAAAAGAAAATCATAAACAACAGTATCAACGTGGCGTTGGATACTACGGAGAATAACTTGCCCCCAAAGTTTTTGAGCCAATTAAATAAAGGCAAGTCTCTTAGCGCGGTGATAACGGAATTTTGGTCAATTTCTATGCCGTGGTGTTGAAGACGGGTTAAAAGATCCTGCGCGGTGCCCAGCAAGTTTTCTTTATATACTTCCGCCCCTTTTAAAAAATCTCCGATAGAATTAACGGTAAACAAAATAATGGCGGCAAACAATGCCAAAAAAACCAATATAGAAAAGCTTACCGCCAGCCACTTGGGGAAAGAGAGCTTATGGCGCAGCAGGTTGGTCATTTGTATTAGAATGGTGTATAAGAAGATAGATATAACCAACGGAATAAGCACCGCTTTGGTATATACCAGCATGGCGGTAACAATGCCTGCGGCAATAATGGTCAGGCAAATGGTGCTGGTTTTTTGGTAGTAGTAAAGAGGTTTTTCTTTATTAAACATTTATAGCCTCCGGTAGCGTTCTGCGTTTTTGGCAATTTCCCGCGCCAAAAACAGCACCTTATCCGTAATATTATTAACGGCGTTTGCGCAGGAAGTTAACAGCCATACATTTAACTTTTGTGCCGTATAACCTTGATATAAACGGTAAAAGCGGTGGTATTCCGTAGTAAATTCGTCACACATGCGGGAAAGCGTTTTGGCTTTATTGTTAAATCCTTTTGCCGGCAGGGCCATGTCTGCGCCGTAATCGTCCTTAGTCCAAGAGCGGGCTTGGGCGCGTATTTGAGCCCAGGCCGCTTCTTGCTTGTCCGTATTTGTGCGCAAGTTTTGGCAAAAGTCATTAAATTCTTGTGCAAAGGACTGGTCCCGCACGTCCATATTTTTATGGAGTTGGGCCGATATTTGTTCCAGCCGGCGGTAAAATTCCGCCAGCAGGCGGGCATCAGCAGTCAGCTGGCCGCGCAGCGCTTCACATTGAGTGGTGGCTTCTTGTATACAGTCTAAAGAGTTCATTGTATGGGCAGCGTAACGGTGAAAATAGAACCTAGGCCCCGGTCTGACACGACATTTACCGTCCCTCCATGCAATTCCGCCCCGTTTTTCAGCATGGGCAGGCCTAACCCCCAGCCGTTTATTTGGCCGGTAAAATAATCATCTACTTGGTAAAAGGGGTCAAAAATACGGTTTACGTCCTGCGGGCGTATGCCGGCGCCGTAATCGCGCACGGAGATGGAAACCGTATCTCCGTGGTTAGCGCATTGAAGCTTGATGATTTTTTCCATTTTATTATTAAATTTAATGGCATTATCCAGCATTTCTTCCAGCATGGCTTTTAATATTTCTTTGTCCGCGTGTACGCTTAAACGTTCCGAGCAGTCAATTTCTATATAGGTTCCGCGTTTGGCGGCCGGCTCGGAGGCAGCGGGCGCCGGGGCGGCGGAATCGTCATCTTTGGCGATAGCGCGGGAAGCGCATTCTTTTACCAAGGTTTTTAAATTGATGTCCGTTTTCTTTAAGTCAGCGGGTTTCATGGCGGATATTTTGTTATAGTTTAACAACTTATCCACCAATTCCGCCATTTTGCCGCCTTGTTTGTTGATTTCTTCCAAAGCTTTGGACGTAAAAGGAGAAAACTTTTCTTTTCCCGCTTGGGACAAAATAGCTTCTGAATACCCGTTAATAATAGACAACGGGGTTTTTAATTTATGCGATACCAGCGATAAAATTTTGTTGGAAGCGTCTTTTTCTTTAAAATCTTTTTCACTCATAATATTATCCTAGAATGAGGTTCCAAACCCTAAATAAAAGATGTCTCTTTTATTTTTGTGGCTGGTTGTTTCTATATGGTTGTAGGCCATGTCAAAAAATACGTTTTTCACAAGAGGGAACGAATTGCCGATAATAAAAGAATGGTCCGGGTCGGCCGTGTAATTTTCGGTAAAAGAATAGCCGATATATAATGTAGAGCCTGACTCCGCCCACATACGTACAAAGCGCCCGCCTAAAGCGTATTTGCGCAAATCGCGCGTAATGTCCAGGGTTTGCAGGGCCACTAAATCTTGTTGGTTTAATACCCCGCGAAAAGCGGTAACGCCGGTAATCCCGTCCGGATATTGAAAGGCCGCCCCGGTGGCTTCCAACCGGTAGGTTTGGAACATGCTGTGGCTTAACTGTAAGAAATATGCCACTTGGGCATAGTCTGTGTTTTCCGGTGCGGCGTCCTTAGTAAATAAGGTGCCTTGTTGGTGCGCGTAAGTGGCGCCCAAACGCGCGCGGGTGTAAATGTCGTTTACTTGGTCATTTTCCATTAACATGGTTAATGCAAAAGTGCCGCCGTAGGCATAGGCGTCTTGATAGGCAGGGTTATCGGCATTGTGTTTAAAATAATAAAACGGGGTCAGTTCAATATCTAATAATTCAAGCTGAAAGATCAGCGGAAGATAGACGGAATAAATAGGGTCTTTTAAACGGCCGAAAGAATAATCCTGCATGTCTTTCACATAGCGCGCCACTAGGCTGGCCCGTGTATTATAAGTGGGCGCTACGGATAAGGAAGCCATGGCTTGGTTCTTATCGGAAGACCATAAATAAGACGCTCTTGCGTCCAACGTTTTTGCCTGTCCCATAAAAGAGGGAAAAGCGGTTAAGGTTAAAAGTAAAAATAATTTTCTCATACTATTAATTTAGCAAAATTTAAGTTAGCCCGCGCGGGTTTTTTAATATACTTTTATTAACTGGCCTATAGCCGGGTATATTTTAGTAAAATAAATAAAGATATGAGAAACACCGTTTTTACCTTTTTTGCAGTATGTGCGGCCTTGTTGCCTGCCGCCGCGGCGCAGATTGTGCGCGGCCCGTATATAGAAGACCCTACCCAAAGCACCATGGTCTTGCGTTGGCAGACGGATGAGGATACGCCTTCTTGGCTGGAATACGGCCCCGTCCCGCGCTGCAACCAACTGATGACGATTACCCCGTCTTCCACCTCCCACAAAGCCATTTTGTATGGTTTAGTGCCTAATCAGGATTATTGCTACCGCTTGTATGTATACAACCAAGCCCAAGACGGGGTACAAGCCCCGCTGGAGGGAAGTTTTCGCACGTTATTCTCTCCGGAGCGCAAAGAGGTCAAATTCTTGGCGCTGGGCAATACGGGCGCCCCTCAGCCGGTTGAGGGGGAAGACGGCATTGTCCCGCCGGATTTTGCCGCTGAAGCCCGCCGCGCCTTGGCGGCCCGCATGAAAGAAAGACAGGCTGATTTTTTCATTCATACCGGAAACATCACGCACAGCGGTTTAAATGCCGACGCCGACCGGGAATTTTTTACCCCGTTTAAAGATGTGTTGGCCCGCAAGCCTTTGCTGGTTGCCTTGGGGCCGAATGAATACGGGCCGGACCGCGCGGAACAAAGCAGTAAATCTTTTCTGCGGGCCAACTATTCTAATTTTCACAGCATGAGCTGGGGCCCCGGCACTCCCAAATATTATACGTTTGACACCGCCAACGCCCGTTTTATCTTTTTGGATGCCAATGCCATATACGGCGCTGTATGGGCGCCCAGCTTGGAAGAGGATTCCGCCCAAATGAAATGGCTGAAAACGGCGCTTACTTCCAATGTGGAAGGAAAATGGAAAATTGTGGTGATTAACGCCCCATTATATTCCACGGGGCCGATTACGCCTAATAATGAGGCCGCTTCCAAATTAATTAAACTGTTTGAAAATTATAAGGTAAATTTGGTTTTGCAAGGCAATTCCCCCAATTATGAGCGTACCTTCCCCATGTTTCGCGGGGAGCCCAATGTGCGCGGGGTAACGTATGTTACCTTGGGGGCCGCCGGCCAGGAACCGCAAAAACGCATAACGGGGGATTCTTCCACCGCACGCTATGTGGCGGCCTATCATTATGCTTTGGGGGAAATTGTGGACCGTAAATTAACCCTTAAAGTGTTTGACCAAACTGATAACCAAATAGACACCATAGATCTTTATTTGCGTTAATCTTTTTTGAATACAAATACGGTTAAAAGCGGAGGATTTAAATCCTCCGCTTTTTTATGGAAAGCAAACAAACGCCCTTTCTGCCAGCCGGAGACGCTTGGTACTTGTACAAACTTGTCTTTTATGCGCGGTGCTTGGTGCCCTGTTTTACGCGCAGGGCAAGGGCTTTGGCAAATAGAATAAATAAGGGTTAGAACGGGGGCGTGTTCGTCCTCCGTGCATTTTGTTTTATTTGGTCGGTGGGTTTATTATGGGGCGGCGTGGCGGCCCGAAAAAGACATAAATAAAAAATCCCCGTTTGCCTAAACGGGGATTGAATAAAGTTCTAGCGGTATTATTTTTTTAGCTGTACTTTAGCCATCATGTCGTACATGATAATACTGGCCGCGGCGGAAGCGTTTAAGCTTTCCACTCCGCCTTTTTGCGGAATGGAGATGATTTGGTCGCAATTTTCGGCCGTTTTTTCCCGTATGCCAAATCCTTCGCTTCCAATTACCAGCACGGCGGGGGAGGCGTAGTCCGTTTCCGTGATGGACTGCCCTTCCATATCCGCCCCATATACCCAAAAACCTTCTTCTTTCAAGTCAATGAGCGCGGTGTTTAAGTTGGCTACTTCCACAATATTAATGTTTTCAATCGCGCCGCAGGCCACACGGTATACCGCCGGTGTAATGCCCACCGTGCGCCGCTGGGGCAAAATAATGGTGGAAAAGCCCAAACACGCCGCACTGCGGATAATGGCCCCCAGGTTTTGCGGGTCCGTCATTTCATCTACGGCCAGCCAAAGGTCTTTTTTATTTCCGTCTGATTCATACAGCGCGGTGGAAAGTTTCATTAATTTAATGGGCTGGATTTTAGCCAGCACGCCTTGGTGGTTGGCGCCGTGGGTCAGCTTATCCAATACGCGGGGTTCTATGCGGTCCACTTTTACGTTATTGCGTTTGGCTAAACGGATGATTTCTTCCACTTGGCGGTGCCCGGCTTTCCCGTCGGTCACAAACAGCTGGGTGACGTTGCGCTTTTTGCTGCGCAGCGCTTCCATAACCGGGTGAATGCCGTAAATAATGTCTAAAGCTTCGTTCATTTTTTCTCCTTAGCCGATGTCAGCCGAGCCAAAGCTCATGCCCACTTCCAGCGCGGCTTTTACTTCTGCCCCGTAGGGGTCAACGCGTTTTAATTTGGAAATCGCATCCGCAATTTTTACTTCCTGCATTTGGAACGCCCGCAGGCTGGCCATATAACCAAATTTCCCTTCCAGTACCATATCCAGCGCTTTGGTGCCGTACAGGGTGGAAAGCCAGCGGTCAAAAGCGGTGGGGGTGCCCCCGCGTTGGGTGTGCCCCAGTACGCAGGCGCGGGATTCAATTTTGGTTTTTTCTTCAATCATTTGGCTTAATTTGTATGCGATTCCGCCCAAGCGCACCGGGTCCGTACTGCCGGCTACGGTGCGGGTGACGGCTTGTTCGCCCGCTTCGTTTTTGGCACCTTCCGCCGCTACCACAATGCTGAATGTCTTGCCGCGGCTGCGGCGTTCTAAAATATAGTTGGCGATTACGTCGTCATTATACGGGATTTCCGGTATAAGCACCACGTCCCCGCCGCCTGCAATGGCGGAGCGAAGCGCTATCCACCCGGCGTAGCGGCCCATGGTTTCCACAATCATCACGCGGTGGTGGCTTTGGGCCGTGGTGTGCAGGCGGTCTATGGCTTCGGTGGCAATAGAAAGGGCGGAATCAAACCCGAATGTTTGGTCCGTGGCGGAGAGGTCATTATCAATGGTTTTGGGTACGGCCACAATGGGCATACCCAAATCTACAAATTGCTGGGACATATGCAGCGTGCCGTCCCCGCCGATGGTGATCAGCGCGTCCAGCTGGTTTTCTTTAAAATTATGCAAGGCCGCGCCGGATAAATCCGCCGGGTTTTCGGCCGAGCCAAACGGCGCCAGCGTATACTTAAAAGGATTGGCGATGTTGCTGCTTCCCAAAATGGTGCCGCCTAAGGTTAAAATGCCGGATACCAAATCGTTGGTAATATGCACAAACTCATTGCGTACCAAGCCGTCAAAACCGTTTTTAAAGCCCAATACTTCAATGCCGTGCTGCAGGGCGTTTTTGCTTACGGCGCGCACCACGGCGTTTAAGCCGGGGCAATCTCCGCCGGCGGTCAGAATACCAATTTTTTTAATCGTCATTTTTACCCCTTGTACCTGTTAGAATAATTTGGTCAGGTAACAAAACAGCCATAAAATAAAGAATTGGCCGTCAATTAAAGTTTCTTGCTTGATATTGCGGGCCGTCACATGGCTATAATAATATATTACAATAAAAACCGTGTATACGTTCCCAATAAGAAGCATACCCGTCAGCAGCGGTTTCCACGGCATAAACCATAAAGCAACCAGTGCGCCGGTAAGCGCGGTTAAAATAAACGTAACGGCCCATTTGGTGGCGGTCATGCCAAATGCTTTGTAGAAGCTTTCCTTGCCTACCATTAAATCTTTATTGGCGGAAGAAAACCCCAGCGTGACTGAGCGCGTAAACACCAACAGCCCCGCATAGAATACGGCCAAATACGCCGCTTTATGAAAAGGCACCCCATGGGCATAGGCGGGCAGCCAGGCGCAGGCAAACGCCCAGCCCAGCGCGGTGGCAACGTCTTTAGTGCCGGGGAAAGAGGCTATCTTGGAGTGCAGTATATGCCTAAACGGGTAAAAAATCCCCGCCGCTAAAAAGATGGCCGCCAACAGCAACACCTGCCAGCCGGTAAAGGCCGATAATACCAACGCCCCCGCACAGGCGGTAAAACCCAAGGTGTAAGACAAATTCCTTACGCGGGTGGGGGCTTGCTCCGCCGCGTGGTTAACGGAAGTTAACCCAAACACAAACAACCACGCAAACCATAATAACTTCCAGTCCGTGCGCACCCCTTGCAACTTCATACAAACATAAGCCAAAGCCATTGCCGCGAACGCGGTGTAAAAAGAGTATTTTACAAAGAACTTCCACCCGTTATAAAAGAAAGTGGGCAAAGAAAAACGGTTGTGTGTCTGGCGGGTTTGGCGCACCCAATTAGCCACTTTGTCTATCACCCAGTTGGGGGTGGAGGCCCCGGCTGTAATAAATATTTGTTTGGCGCGCAGCACTTGTTCGGGCTGCAGTTCGCTTTCGGTTTCTATGTGCAGCACCTGCGGGGCTAGGCCGCGGCACAGCAGGGCCAGGCGCGCGGTGTTTGCGCTGTGTTTGCCGCCCACCACAATGACCAAATCCGCATTTTTGGCCAGTTCCACCGTTTCTTTTTGGCGGTCTTTGGTGGGTTGGCAGATGGTGTTGGATATTTGGCATTCGTCCGCTTTGTCTTTAATAATTTGGGCGGTCTGATAAAAAACACTTTCTTTTTGCGTGGTTTGGGATACTACGTTTACTTTCTTAAAAGGGGGAAGTTTTTGGGCTTCTTCCGGGCCGGATACCACGGTGCCGCGCCCTTGGGTATAACCCAACAGGCCGATTACTTCCGCGTGTCCTCCATCCCCCACAATTACGGTATCATAGCCTTGTTTGGCGTATTGGGAGATAACGTCATGCGCCCGTTTTACCAGCGGGCAGGTGGCGTCCACCACTTCCATGCCGCAGGATTCAATTTCTTGTTGAAACTGCGGCGTAATGCCGTGCGCGCGGATAACCAATACGCCGGATTTGTCTTGCGCTTCCTGCGGCTTGTCTATGGAAGTAATCTGCTTGGCGGCCAGCATATCGGTTACTTGTTTGTTGTGTATCAGCGGACCAATGGTGTAAATGGGTTTTTTGCCGGCGGCTTCCAGCTCCAGCACTTTATCTATGGCGCGTTTTACGCCGGGGCAGAACCCCGCGCTTTTGGCTACGATAACGTCTTGTTCTTTATCCATATATATATTATAGGAAATTACGCGTTTAGGCAGGGAACGGTTCCATATTTTCTATAATAACAATATGAATAAATTTTTTACAGGTTTGGCAGCCGTTGCACTGCCTTGCGCCGCTTTTGCCGGCGCTTATGGTGATATGTTTCGTGAGGGGCATCTTCGCTTTGACTATACCCCGCAGGAAATCGCTTCTTTGGAGGCGTCCGCTTCTGAAGAATTGGAAAAGAATTTGGCCGCGTTAACGGCGGTGCCTGTTTCCCGGCGGAATTTTAATAATACCGTACTGGCGTTGGAAAATGCCTATACGCAGTATTGGTTTGTGCCTAAAAATTTGTCTTTGTTGGCTTATTTTCATAAAGATGCTGATGTGCGTGAAGCCGCGGCCCGGTTGGAAACCATAGGCAGCAAAAAGAAAGCGGAAATCTTTTCCCGCCGGGACGTATACCGTGCGTTAAAAGAATACGCCCAAACCAATCCAACATTAGAACACGAAGAAGCCCGCCTGCTTGCCAAATGGCTGGAGCGCTATGAGCGGGCCGGCATGTCTTTAAGCGACGCCAAATTAAAAAAATACTTAAAACTAAATGATGAGCGTTTGGAAAAAATCACCCGCTATAACGTAAATTTAAATAATTATAAGGATGAAATTATCCTTACGCCGGAACAATTAAAAGGCATGGGGGAAACGTATGTAAACCGTTTGTCCCGCACGGAGGACGGGCGCTACATTGTCACGCTGAAATACCCGGACTATAACCCCTTTATGGCCAACGCGCAGGACGACGCCGCCCGTAAAGAACTGCAAACCAAGTTCGCCCGCCGCGGCGGAAAAGAAAACGTAAAACTGTTGGAAGACACCTTGGTCTTGCGCCGCAAACAGGCGGCTTTGCCGGGGTATAAACAATATCCGGATTTTGTGCTTCCCGTACGCATGGCAAAAACGCAGGACAATTTGCGTGCTTTCTTGCAGGATTTACAAACGCAAATCACCCCGCTGGCCCAGGCGGAAATGCAGGAATATCTGGCCCTTAAAAACAAAGTGCAGGGAACGGACAGCCGCCAGCTTACCGGCTGGGAACTGGGGTATTGGGCAAACCAATATAAAAAAGCCTATTACCAAGTGGATGATGAAAAAATAAAAGAATATTTCCCCGCACAAAAAGTAATAGACGGCATGTTTGAAATTTTTGGCGGGATTTTCGGCCTGACTTTTGAAAAGGCGGACCTGCCCGTTTGGCACCCGGACGTGCAAGCCTGGCTGGTTAAAGACGCTTCCACCCGGGAAATCATTTCTTATTTTTATATGGATTTATACCCGCGCGACGGCAAATACACCCACGCGGCCACCTGGTCTTTTGTGGACCGTTTCCAACTGCCGGACGGAAGCTATCAAATCCCTTCGGTGGTGATAGCGGCCAATTTTTCCCCGGCGGCAAACGGGGTTCCTTCTTTGCTGGGGCACGGAGAGGTGGAAACCTTATTTCATGAATTTGGGCACGTGCTGCAAATGTCTTTAGCCACGTCCAAATACGCCAGCTTAACGGGGGACAATGTAGCCTGGGATTATATAGAAACCCATTCCCAATTGCTGGAAAACTGGGCCTGGCAGCCGCAGGTGCTTAAGCAAATATCCGCCCACTATCAAACCGGCCAGCCCATACCGGACGAACTGATAACCGCTATGGTTAAGGCCCGCCACGCGGGGGAAGCCACCGCTTTTTTGCGGCAAAACTTTTTGGGCCAGTTTGATTTGGAAGCCCATGCCAAAAACCGCCGGGTAAATACCACCAAACTTTATGCCAAAATGATGAAAGACATTACCGGCATAGAAATGACCGAAGACACCTACCCGCAAGCCAGTTTTGGGCATATTATGTCTTTGACTGACCCCTACGACGTGGGGTATTATGTGTACGCCTGGTCTTTGGTAATAGCACAGGATATTTTTTCCCAGTTTGAAGAGCAGGGCCTGTTTAACCAGGAGTTGGGCGCCAAGCTTCGCGCGTATATTTATACGCCCGGCACCGTGTATGATGAAAATGAGATGGTGGAGAAATTTTTGGGCCGCCCGTATAATAACCGGGCTTTCTTAAAAAGTTTGGGGGTTAACATCCCGGAAGGTGAGAAAAAATAATCTGGCTCTTTGTTATTAAAAACCCCGGCTAACCCGGGGTTTTTTAATGGGGGAAATTTTTTAATAAAAGCCATCCTACCACCGGGATAGCTAACAGCAGCACCAGCAAAATAATGCCCCAAAAACCGCGCAAACTGGCGCTGCCGTGGGTGCGGGCAATTTCTTTGGGGCACATAACGGAAAGCATGGCCTGGGCTTTGGCGTTAAATTCTTCGTCAGAGAACGGCGCCTTGGGCTTTGGGGCCGCCTTTACGGCGGCGTTTATGGTGGCTGCGCCGGGTTTGTCTAAATTAATCATGGTATTGCCAAACTCCGCCAAAAGCTGGGCGGCCCGGCAGTGGAAATTTTCCAAATCTTCTATTGTTTGCAGGCGGTTTTCGTGGTATAAAAAAGCATTGTCATTTACTTCCAAGTAAATGTTATCCCGGGTTTTTAACAGTCCTTTTAAATAGGGGGTAAAAAGCAGGCCGGCCGCCTGGTTGGGCGCGCTGATGTGGTAATTGCGGTCAATTTCCGGGATATTGGTTTTTACCGTCATGTATTGGGAAGCGTAAAAAGGGGAGCCCAGCGGCGCTATTTTTAATATGGGAAAACTGCGGTTTCTAAATTCAGCCGTAAACAAGGTTACACAAACGGGTTTGGCGTTAGGGCTTTCGTCTTTATAGATTTCCGCGTCGGCCAAGCGCATAAAGGCCAAGTTGTCCACAAACGTCATCACGTGGCGAAATAAGGGAAAATATTCTTTTAATATTTCCAGCTTCCCGGCGCTTAGCGGGGTGGTTAGGGAACTGCGGTGCCGGTCAAATTGGGCGTGGTTGCGCTTGGCGTAGCGGCGCATGCGGGCGGACCGGGTATTGCCCAGCAGGATAAGCCCCGTTACCAGTACCAGGAAAGACGTGAAAATAATAATCCCCATCATTTGACCTCTTTTATCCATATTATCAAAAACATTTGGGTATTTGCTATAATTTTGGCAGAAAAAGGAGGAATATGAAAAAAATTTTTTACTTGTCTTTGCTGGTCGTGTTTGCCGGTGCGTGCGCCGGGTTGGAACAGGCAGCCCAAGAAGAAGCCGCTTCTTTAACGCAAGCTTCCGTTACGCAAGCCGGCGCCAACGTTCGTCTGGTTATGCAGAAACCCGCTGAAAATTGCGTGTTTAAAGGGGGTATTTTGGGGGACGCCAACCCGACTGCTTCGGGTTGGCTGCGCGGAGAGACGGATTTGTCCGCTCAGGTAGCGGCGGATTTGCGCAATAATGCCGCTACTATGGGGGGAAATACCGTTTGGGTGAAAGGCGCCAGCTGGCATAACACGGATATCTCTTATGATTATAACAGCCCCTTTGTAGTCAATAACGTGGAATACAGCGCCCTGGTGTATGATTGTCCGCCCCGTTAAATCTGCATATTGTAAAAATAAAAAACCCCGCTTGTTAAGCGGGGTTTTTGTTTGTTGTTAAACTTATTTTTTGGCAGTTAAGTCCTGCGCGGGTTTTTTGCTGGATAAAATGGCCCAGCTCAGTACCGCTAACAGCACAATAACCACTAACCAACCCACTTTGCCAAGCGGGGTGAAATCATTGTGGTAGTTTACCACAATGGGCGCCACGATAACGGCCACCATGTTTACTACTTTAATCAGCGGGTTTACGGCGGGGCCGGCGGTGTCTTTTAAGGGGTCACCCACGGTGTCGCCCACCACGCTGGCTTTGTGGCGTTCGGACCCTTTGCCGGTGTTGGCGGCAATATCGCTGGGTTCGTCTTCCACCACTTTTTTGGCGTTATCCCACGCGCCGCCGGCGTTGGACATAAACACCGCCAGCAACTGCCCGGATATGATAATACCCGCCAGGAAACCGCCCAAGGCTTCCACCCCAAAGGCAAGCCCCACCACAATGGGGGACACAATGCCCAGCACGGCCAGTACAATTAATTCTTTTTGCGCGGCCACGGTGGAAATGTTTACGGCGTTGGTATAATCGGGTTTGGCTTTTCCTTCCAATACCCCGCCTTTAAACTGGCGGCGTACTTCTTCCACAATCAGCGCCGCCGCGCGGCTTACCGCGTTAATGGCAAAGGAAGAGAACAGCCACGGCAGCGCGCCGCCGATGAGCATGCCCACAAACACCGTGGGGTCTGACACGACGATTCCCACCTGGGATAAAAGCGTAAGGGCTTTGCCTTCCCCGGCTTGGGCCCAAGCGTCGTTAAGCAATTTTTGTACGTTGCTTACGTCCACCATATAAGAGGCAAACAAAGCCACCGCCGCAATAACGGCCGAACCGATAGCCACCCCTTTGGTAATGGCTTTGGTGGTGTTGCCCACGCCGTCCAAATCCGCCATGATTTGGCGGGCTTTTTTGGTTTCTTCGTCTTCTTTGCCGTGCCAGGCCATTTCACCAATGCCGTTGGCGTTGTCGGCAATCGGGCCGAAGGAGTCCATCGCCACGTTGTTGCCGGTCAGGGTTAACATACCAATACCCGTCATGGCTACGCCGTAGAGGATAAAGGTGAATTTCTCCGCCGCGGCCAAGCCGTCAATGGTGCCGAAAATCATTACAGACAGGAAAATGGCGCCCGCAATGACCAAGGTGCTCCACACGGCCGATTCAAACCCTACCGCAATACCGGAAAGAATGGTGGTAGCGGACCCGGTGGCGGTGGATTTTTTAATTTCCTGCACGGGTTTTTTATCCGTACCGGTGAAATATTCGGTCAAGCGGTCTATGGTAATGGCTAAAATAATGCCGATGGTGGTGGCGGCAAAAGGTCTCCACCAGCCGCCGGGCACTTCGGTCATATAATAGTAAGCCAGTACGCCGAAAATAGCCACGGAGATAACGGCGGAAATGGTATAGCCTTTAAAGATAGCCTTCATGGCGTTGCCGGCAGAGCGTTTGGAATCTTTCACCGCGTAGGTGCCGATGATGGAGCACAATACCCCAATGCCGCGCACCAAAAGCGGGTAAACAATCCATTCGTGGTGGCCGGTAATTCTCCATAAAGAAATACCTAAGATTAAGCCGGAAACGATGGTCACTTCGTAAGATTCAAAAATATCTGCGGCCATACCGGCGCAGTCACCCACGTTGTCGCCCACTAAGTCAGCCACTACGGCGGGGTTGCGGGGATCGTCTTCCGGAATGCCTGCTTCCACTTTGCCTACGAGGTCTGCCCCTACGTCAGCCGCTTTGGTGTAAATGCCGCCGCCTACGCGCATAAACAGCGCCAGCAGCGTGCCGCCAAAACCAAAGCCCAGCAAGGCGTCCGGCGCGGCGATGCCGAAGATGATAAAAATAATGGTGCCGCCAAACAAGCCCAGTCCGTCGGTCAACATACCGGTTACGGTGCCCGCGCGGTAAGCAATTTTTAATGCGTCCCCAAAGCTGCGTTTGGAAGCGGCCGCCACACGCACGTTAGCGTCCACCGCAATACGCATACCAAACTGGCCCACTAATAAAGAAAACACCGCGCCTAAAATAAAAGCCCCAGCGCGGCCGAAAGCGGCAATCAGTTTGACTTTTTCGGGGGATAACCCGGCAAAGCGTTCCATAGAATCGGCCGATACGGGCACAATGTATACGGACAGGAACAAACAAACCGTCAGCAACCCGATCAGCGGCAATATGGTTTTTAATTGTCTTTTCAGGTAGGCGTTAGCGCCTTCCCGTATGGCGCCCCATACTTTTTGCATTTCGGGGGTGCCGGCGTCCTCGTGCAGTACTTGTCTGCGCAGGAACCAAGCGTACAAAAGCCCTAACACCGCAATAAACAAAACGCCAAACAAGGCATATTGTTCAAACGGTCTCAGGGCCGCAATTCCATACCACATAGCTTCTCCTTTTAAATATGATGAAGTAACACTCCTACCTCTTTATTATAATAAAAAAATAGTTTTCGGCGTATAGTTCCTAAGCCGGGGAAGGAAAAAGAAGTTTTATTGTAAATTTGGCTTAAAACGCGCCGCCAAACACAAAAGCGGTTTGGTGGCTGCCGTCCGTTAAGTTATGGGTGTAGTTAATCCCCACCGGGAAGGGGAAACGCCACAGTTTGTAAGAAAGCGTAGCTCCGGCCCCGCTGTGGTTGAGGTAACGTCCTGCGCGGTAGACGTAGGCCGTTTCATAAAAGGGGGCCAAAGACAAAAGCCCCGTATTGTTGCGAAGCAGATAGTACACAAACCCTGCGCTGGCTCCGGCGCCGCGCTGCCCGCGGAGTTGGCGGTCATAGCGGCCTTGGCCGCTTAGCAAATCGGTAGATAAAATTTCATCGCTGAAATGCGCCTGAAACGCGTCTTGGGCTTTTATTTCCAACGCCAGCAAATGCCGGGTTTTAAATTCAGCCAGCCAGGTGGCCTGTATGCCCAGTTTGGAAATGCGATAATCGCTGGCGGACCAGGAACCGCCGTCCGTATAAAACAATTTACCGGCGTGGCCAAAGCGTGTTTTGGGAAGGTCCGTCAGGCTTTTTTTCTTGTCCGTCAGCCCGTAGCCAGACAGGGCCCCCATGTTGGCGCCTTTGCGGATATTGTCGCTTATTTGCAGGCCGGCGGTTAGGGCGTTGTGGGCTCCCGGGTCCAGCCGGATTAAGGAAATATCCGCGTATTGGTAGCGCGCCAGTTCCGGGCGCAAAAAGAGGCTTAGGTCCGGCGTTAACTCGCGCGTGTAGCTGAAGGTAAAACTTTCTTTGCGGGTGTGCACTTGGGCCAGCAGGTCTTGGGTGTATTCACCTTCGTCGTCTGAGGTGGAAAAGACGCCAAAGGTATTGCTCCAATCATTTTTATAGAAGCGCTGGTCCGTATTAATTTTGCTGTAACCGGCGTAAAAACTGTGTTTGCCAAGGGCGGTGCCGGCGTTTACGGTGAAGCCGTCTTGGCTGACCCCGCCAAAGAAGAAAGACATTTCCCCTTGTTTAAATAAATTCCCCGCCGCCAAAGACAAAGCCGCCACGCTTTTTCCGCCGCCTGAGGCAAACGCCAGCGGAAAGATAAAGTAGCCGTCTTCGGCGGATATGTTGATGTCCAGTTTGTCGTCCGGGCGGGGGGTAAGGGTAAAATCCAGCTTTTTAAAAACGCGCATGTTGTGCAGTTCGTCTTGGGCCCGGTCATACGCTTGGGCGGTAAAACGGTCCCCCGGTTTTAAGGGGAAACGCTCCAAAAGCACCTTGGGGTTCATGCGGGTGGTTTGGGCTTGCACCCGGGAGATGATTTTTCCGTCTTGGTTTTGGGCGCACAAAGGGAAAGTGCACAACAGGAAAAGAAGAAAGAAAAACTTTTTCATAACTTATTTAAATTATATCTTTTTATCCTCGGCGCTCCCAACCGTTGTATAGCGGGGAAATACTAACCCTTAAAATTTTTTATTTTTGGGTTTTATTTAGCTATAATAAAAGTCTATCCTCTTATTAGGAAAAATTATGAATAACAATTTCTTCTCTCTTTTTTCCGCCCCGCTTACCGGCGGGCGGATAGAACAAATTTTGTCCGCCGCCACGGAAGGCTTGCACGTGCAGCCTTCCAAACTGCGGGAGAAAATACTTCCGTTTATCAACGCCTCGGCCACGGACGCGCAAATCATGCAGCATTTAATGCTTCTGGCCTTGCAAATGACGTCTTTGCAGGAGCCGGATTGGAAAAACGTGGCCGGCCGTTTAAAAATGTTGGATTTATACCGCCTCTGCCGCGCCCGCGGGTATATTTATAATTATCCCCGCACGCTGGCCGAAAATACCGCCTGCGGCGTGTATACCTCCCAAGTAACGGACAAATACAGCGCGCAGGAAATTGCCCAAGCGGCCTCTTTTATCAACCCGGCTTTTGATATGGTGTATGATTACGCCGGCGCCAATTTACTTATTAAGCGTTATCTGTGTGAATATAACGATAAAATAGTAGAATTGCCGCAGGATATGTTTTTAACCATTGCCTTATTAACCCATCAGAACGAGCCGCCCGAAGAACGCATGGCGTTGGTAAAAGATACATACGAGAAATTGGCGGACCGTAAAATTTCGCTGGGTACGCCGCTTCTGATGAATTTGCGCCGCCCCAACGGCAATTTAAGCTCCTGCTTTATCGCCCAAATGGACGACAGCCGGGACTCTATTTTTTACGTCATAGACCAAATTTCCGCCATTTCCAAATTCGGCGGCGGGGTGGGGGTAAACCTTTCCCGCGTGCGCTGCAAAGGGGCGCGCATTAAAGGCATTAAAAACGCTTCGGGCGGGGTAATCCCCTGGATACGCATCATTAATGATACGGCGGTGGCTGTTAACCAGCAGGGCAAACGCAAGGGGGCGGTTACCGTATCGCTGGACGTGTGGCATATGGATATAGAGGCTTTTTTGGAACTGCGCACCGAAAACGGAGACCAACGCATGAAAGCGTATGATATTTTCCCCCAGGTGGTCATACCGGATTTGTTCATGCAAAAAGTGCGCGCCAATGAAGATTGGCTGTTGGTGGACCCCCATGAAATCCGCACCGTGTACTGGACGGAAATGAGCGGGCTGTGGGGCCCCGCGTTTAACGAATTTTACGCCAAGCTGGAGGCGGACGCTCAGTCCGGCAAGCTGGAAATGTGTAAATTTGTGTCCGCCAAGGAACTTTTTAAAAAGATGATGAAGTCCCAGGTGGAAACGGGCATGCCGTACCTGGCGTTTAAAGACACGCTCAACCGGTTCAACCCCAACAAACACGACGGGCTGATTGTGGGCACCAATTTGTGTACGGAGTCCCACAGCAACGTGCGCCCCACGCAGTTTGGCGCGCGAAAGCTGGAAGGGGATAAAATTTTGCGCGAGGAGCACGGCGGGCTCATTCACGTATGCAATTTGGTGTCCGTCAATTTAGCCAATATTGAAAGTGATGAAGAGCTGGAAAGCGTGTGCCGCACGTCTGTGCGGCTGTTGGATAACGCGATAGACTTTACCGAGGTGCCCGTGCTGGAAGGCGTGCTGCATAACCGCCGCTACCGCACCATTGGGGTGGGGGCGATGGGCCTGGCAGACTGGCTGGCCAAGCGTGACATTGCTTATACCAAATCCGCCCCGGCGGCGGACGCGTTGTTTGAAAAATTCGCCGCTTATTGCATACAGGCCAGCATTGATATTGCCAAAACCAAAGGAGCCTACGGCGCTTATGAGGGCTCGGACTGGAGCCGCGGCGTTATTTTGGGCCACAGCCAAGATTGGTTTGAGCAGAACGCTTCCCTCAAAGAACGCTGGCGGCTGATTTTTGACGAGCTAAAACAATACGGGGTGCGCAATTCCCAAATAACGGCCATAGCGCCTAACACCAGTTCTTCTTTAATACAGGGCTGTACGGCCAGCGTGCTGCCGGTATACAGCAAATTTTTTGTGGAAACGCACGGCAAAGGCAGCATACCCAATTGCCCGCCGTTCATCGCACAGAAATTTTGGTACTATCAGGAAAACCGCAATATTGACCAGCGCGTAGTGGTGGATATTATGGCTCATATCAATAAATGGATAGATACCGGGATGTCCGTTGAGTTAATTTATAATTTGAACCGGGACATCCGCGCCAAGGACATTTACCAAACCATTATGGACGCCTGGCAAAAAGGCTTAAAAACGTTATATTACACCCGCAGTATTCAAAAAGACGGCACCAGCGCCAAGAAGGAAGAATGCGTCAGCTGCGCCGGATAAGAGGACTTTTACCATGACCCAACACATGAAACAAAAACCCATTTTTAACGTACACGGAAATGACGACGTTGCCGTGCGCCAAATCATCGGCGGGAACGTGACCAATTTATTTAACTTAAATAATGTTAAATACACGTGGGCCAATAAACTGTACCGCGTGATGATGGAAAACTTTTGGATACCGGAAAAAGTTTCTTTGTTTGACGACAAGCGCAGCTATACGGAGTTAACCCCGGCCGAACAAAAAGCCTATGACGGCATTTTGTCTTTCCTGGTGTTTTTGGACAGCATACAAACCAACAACCTGCCTAACATCAGTGAATACATCACCGCGCCGGAACTAAACCTTATTTTAGCCATTCAAACCTATCAGGAGGCGGTGCATTCCCAAAGTTACGCCTATATTATTGAAAGCATTATCCCGGAGGAAAAACGCAACGCCGTGTATGAAAAATGGCGCGAGGACCCCGTCCTGCTGGAGCGCAACCAATACATTGCCGAAATTTACCAGCGCTTTTTGGACGACAAAACCCCGCATAACTTTGCCCGCGTGTTAATAGCCAACTTCTTGCTGGAAGGCATTTATTTTTACAACGGATTCAACTTTTTTTACAATTTGGCCGCGCGCAGTTTGATGATGGGCACGGCGGACGAGATAAAATACATCAACCGGGACGAATTGGTCCACTGTGTTATTTTCTCCAACATGATTAAGGAAATTTGGCGCACCCGCCCGGATTTTTTTGACGAGAAGGAAGTCTACGCTATGTTTGCCGAGGCGGCCGCGCGGGAAATAGCCTGGAGCAACCACATTATTGGGGACGGCGTACTGGGCATCACCCGCCAAAGCACGGAGGCCTACACCAAATTTATCACCAACCAGCGTTTACAGGAAATAGGCCTGGAGCCCTTGTTTAAAGGCTTTGACAAAAACCCCTACCCGCATTTGGAAAAAATTGCCGATACCGCCGGCGAAGGAAGCGTAAAAGGCAACTTTTTTGAGGTGAATATTTCCGCCTATAACCAAAGCTCCGCCGTGGAGGGGTGGGACGAGATTTAGTTTTCCTGTTCTTTTTGGGGCCGGGGTTTAGCCCCGGCCCTTTTTGCGCCCCGGCTTGAAAACCGCTATAATAAAAAGAAAGGTTAACTGATACATGGACGAAAAATTTTCCAAAGAAGGTCTTACTTTTGACGACGTACTCCTCGTTCCTCAACACTCCGCCGTGCTTCCCAAAGACGTAAAAGTGAATACGCGGCTTACCCAAAAAATTAAGCTTAATATCCCGCTCATGAGCGCCGGTATGGACACCGTAACCGAGGCCCGCATGGCTGTTGCCATCGCGCGGGAAGGCGGGATAGGCATTATCCATAAAAACATGTCCTCCCAAAAACAGGCGGATATGGTGGACAGCGTAAAAAGAAGCGATAACGGCGTTATCACCAACCCCTTTTCCCTGCGGGCGGAAGACACGCTACAGGACGCTTGGAACTTAACCGCCAAATACCGCATTTCCGGCGTACCTATAGTGGACAAAAACAACCGCCTGGTGGGCATTATCACCAACCGGGATATGCGCTTTGAAAAAGATCCCGCCCGCCCCATCAGCGAAATTATGACCAAAGAAAACCTGGTAACGGCCAAGGTGGGTACTTCGCTGAAGGAAGCGCAATCCATTTTGCAAAAGCACCGCATAGAAAAATTACCGCTGGTGGATGATGAATCCCACTTAAAAGGGCTTATTACCATTAAAGATATAGAAAAAAGCATAGAATATCCTCTTTCCGCCCGGGACGAAAAAGGCCGCCTGTTGGTGGGCGCCGCCGTGGGCATTACCAAGGATATGCTTTCCCGCGCGGAGGCCTTGCTCCATGCCGAGGCGGACGTGCTGGTGGTGGATACGGCGCACGGCCACAGCCAGGGCGTGCTGCAGGCGGTCCGCCAGTTAAAAGAGGCTTTCCCTTCCTGCCAAATTATTGCGGGCAATGTTTGCACCCCGCAGGCGGTGCAGGCGCTTATTGAGGCCGGGGCGGATTGTATTAAAGTAGGCATTGGGCCGGGGGCTATTTGCACCACGCGCGTGATAGCCGGTATTGGCATGCCGCAGTTAACCGCCGTGTATGACTGCGCCAAAGCGGCCGCCAAGTACAATATCCCCATTATTGCGGACGGCGGCATTAAATTTTCCGGCGATATCGCCAAAGCTTTGGCCGCCGGGGCCAGCGTGTGCATGCTGGGGTCTTTGTTTGCCGGCACGACCGAATCCCCCGGGGAAAACATCATTTACAACGGCCGCGCGTTTAAAACATACCGCGGCATGGGCTCCAGCGCCGCTATGAAAGCCGGCAGCAGTGACCGCTACTTCCAAGACAACAGCAAAAAATTAGTGCCCGAAGGCGTAGAAGGGCGCGTGCCTTTCCGCGGCCCGCTGGCGGACGTGGTTTACCAGTTAATCGGCGGTTTGCGCGCGGCCATGGGTTATTGCGGCGCCAAGGACTTGCAAACTTTTGCCCAAAACAGCCAGTTTGTGCGCATTACCCACGCGGGCTTAATAGAAAGCCACCCGCATGATATCTTAATTACCAAAGAAGAAACCAACTATTCCAAGGGGAACTTTTAATGTCCAATGAACTGATTTTAGTGGCCGATTTTGGCGGCCAATATAACCAGCTTATCGCCCGCCGCGTGCGGGAGGACCACGTATATTGCGAGGTAGTCCCCTTTACGCAAATAGTGCAGGCGGCCAAAGAAAGAAACCCCAAAGGAATCATTTTTACGGGCGGCCCCGCCAGCGTGTATGAAGAGGGGGCTCCCAGCGTATCTAAAGAAATTTTTGAGCTGGGCATACCCGTACTGGGCATTTGTTACGGGGCGCAGCTTACCGCGCATTTGCTGGGCGGAAAAGTAAAAAGCCCGGATTTTAAAGAATACGGCAAAGTGCAGATTAAGCTGGACGTCTCCAGCCCGCTGTTTGCCGGGCTGGAAGCGCAAAACACCTGCTGGATGAGCCACCGGGACTATATAGAAAAACTGCCGGACGGCTTTCGGGTTACGGCGGTAACGGATTTGTGCCCCGTAGCCGCGATGGAAGATGCTTCCCGCCGTTTGTATGCCGTTCAGTTTCACCCGGAGGTGCTGCATACCCCGTTTGGCAGCGCTCTATTGCACCGCTTTTTATACCAGGTGTGCGGCGTGCAAGGGGACTGGAGCATGGGTAACTTTGCTAAAGAAGAAATCGCCCGCGTTAAAGAGCTGGTGGGGGATAAAAAAGTATTGTGCGCGCTTTCGGGCGGGGTGGATTCTTCCGTTGCCGCCATGCTGGTGCATCAGGCGGTGGGGAACCAGTTAACCTGCGTATTTGTGGACCACGGCCTTTTGCGCAAAGACGAGGGCGACGAAGTGGAACGCGTTTTTAAAGGCCGCTTTGGCTTAAACTTAATACGCGTAAACGCGCAGGAACGCTTTTTAAACGCTTTGCGCGGCGTAACGGAGCCGGAAGAAAAACGCAAAATCATCGGCCGGGAATTTATTGCCGTGTTTGATGAAGAAGCCCAAAAATTGGGGCATATGGACTTTTTGCTCCAAGGCACCATTTACCCGGACGTAATAGAAAGCGGCGCGGGTAACGCCAGCGTGATTAAAAGCCACCACAACGTGGGCGGCCTTCCTAAAGATTTAAAATTTAAACTTTTGGAGCCTTTGCGCTCTTTGTTTAAAGACGAAGTGCGCGCCCTGGGGGAAGAACTGGGTCTGGAACACCGCTTGGTGTGGCGCCAACCGTTCCCCGGGCCTGGCCTGGCCGTTAGGTGTTTGGGTGAGATTACCCCCGAAAAACTGCATATTATCCGCGAGGCGGACGCCGTACTTCGCCAGGAAATCGCCCGCGCCGGGCTGGAAAGCGCCATTTGGCAGTATTTTGCTTTTCTGCCCAATATTAAAAGCGTTGGAGTCATGGGGGACGAGCGCACCTATTTTCACACCGTGGGGCTGCGCGCCGTAACCTCTACCGACGCCATGACTTGCGACTGGGCCCGCATTCCCTATGACGTGCTGGAGCGCATTTCCTCACGCATTGTGAGCGAGGTGGACGGCGTAAACCGCGTCATTTACGATATTACCTCCAAACC
>CASFXV010000001.1 GCA_949298795.1 uncultured bacterium | reverse complement strand
GCCGCGGGCGGCTTGGTATTTTGGTGGGGGTGTATTTTTAGCTGATATCCTACCATTTTGGTAAGGTTAACAAAATGGTTTTTCGCTTACAAAAAACCAAAAAGTTTAATGTAGAGCAAAAATAAAAATCCCCGGGTTTTGCCCGAGGATTTTTTTATTTACTACATTTTTTACTACATTATCTTCAGAAAAGACTGCGCCCACCAGGACTTGAACCTGGAACCCACCGATTATGAGTCGGTTGCTCTAACCAATTGAGCTATAGGCGCTAAATTTATATAACTATTATAACAAATTAATATTTGGCTTTGGGGAAAACTTTACTTGGCAAATAAATTTTACTCTTTTTGGGCAAATGTGCTAAAATATACTTGTTAATCCGGGATGGTGTAATGGTAACACGGATGCCTCTGGAGCATTAATTCTAGGTTCGAGTCCTAGTCCCGGAACCATTTGTATATATAGATGCTGACAAAATTTTTTGTCAGCATTTTTTTAACAATGCTTGGCAAGCGTGTTTAAAAACTGATAGGATATAGACAGATTTCGGGGCATGGCTCAATGGTAGAGTGCTCGGTTTGGGACCGAGAGGTTCCCGGTTCGAGCCCGGGTGCCCCGATTTTATTTTAGGTGCAGGCATGAGCGTAACCAAGGGGCTTTCTCCTGTTTTTAATCTGCTGCACAATGCGTCAGAAACCAAAGATGTAAAATGGGTGGATGGCGTAAAGATTGTTTTGTCTGATGAAATAACACCGCCTTTTCCGTTTAGCACGCTTGTTTTATCTGTCAATTACCGCACACATACGGATGGGCTTTTGTTATTGGAGGCGCAAGTTCGCCGCGGCAAAAAATGGAGCCGTTTCTATAAGCTGGGTTTGTTTTCCAAAGATTTTCAAAGCAGTTTTCCCGCGCAGCAGGATGCGTTTGGGCATGTGGAAACGGACTTCTTGGTGTTGGAGCCGGCGGCGGAGGCGTTTCGCTATCGGTTAAATTTATATGGGGATATGGAAGTTACTTTGTTAGCTTCCAGCGTAACCAACGCCTTTCAATCAGCCCCGCTGGAAGGCGCCGCGGAGGGGAGTTTTAACGCGCGGGTGGAGCCTATTTCCCAATTATGCGTGAAGCATAAAGACCGCCGCCGCATTTGCAGCCCTGCCGCGCTTACTATGGCGCTTAATTATTTTGGCGCCCAAACCGATGTGCTGCGGGTGATGAAAGAAGTTTTTGACCCTTTTGCGGGTATTTACGGGAATTGGATTTTTAATACAGCCTGTGCAGGGCTGTATGGAATGGAAAGTTTTGTGCGGCGGTTTGCCTCTTTACGGGAATTGCCGGAATTTGTCAATAAAAACAGTTTAGTTCTGGCCAGTGTGGGGTATAAAAAAGGAGAACTTTCCCACCCGGCTATTGCTGCCACCCCGGGGCATTTGGTATTAATTACCGGGTATGAAAAAGGAACGATTTGGACGGCGGATCCGGCAGCCACAACGGCCGGAAAAGTCATTCGCCCCTATGACGCACAGGAATTTGCCCGCGTGTGGTTAAAAAATAAGAGGGGAGTATCTTATATCGTGAGGAAAAAATGAAAAAAGGGTTATTTTCTGTATTTTGTGCCGTTTTGCTGGCGGCTGCCTGCGCCCCTAATGAGGAAAACTCTGCACTGTTAGTGGCTCATAAAGGAGATATGCAGTCTATGGATCCGGTTTACTCTTATGACGGAGTAACCCAGGGCATGATGTTAAATATGTATGATACCTTGTTAAAATTTAAAGGTTCCTCTATGACAGAATTAGAGCCTTCTCTGTCCACCGAAGTTCCCAGCGTGAAAAACGGTCTTTTATCCGCCGACGGCCTGACGTACACTTTTCCCATTCGCAAAGGCGTCAAATTTCATAATGGGGAAATTCTTACCCCGGAAGACGTACGCTATTCTTTGCTGCGCTTTTTGTTGTCCGATGTGTCCAGCGGTCCTTCCAGTTTGCTTTTGGAGCCTATTTTGGGGGTGTCTTCCACCCGTGCAGACAACGGGGAATATACCGTAACGTTTGAAGAGGCTGCCAAAGCGGTGCGTGTGGACGGGGATAATGTGGTTATTACGTTAAAGCGCCCCTTTGCCCCTTTCTTAAGCATTTTAGCCCGCTGGGGATATGTAGTGAATAAAAAATGGGCGGTAGAGCATGGCGCTTGGGACGGCACGGCCGAGACCTGGAAAAAATTTAATAATTTTGCCAAAGAGTCTTCTCCATTTTTTAATGCCGCAAACGGGACCGGTCCCTTTAAACTGGTGCGCTGGAATATTGCGGGCAGACGTCTGCAGTTAGCCGCTCACGAAGATTATTGGGCTGGCCCGGCCAAATTAAAAAATATCCACATGATGACGGTGGATGAAACCAGCACCGTGCGCCTAATGTTGGAAGCGGGCGATGTGGACGTGGCGGAAATTTCCCCCAAATTCATTGCCCAATTGCAGGGGCGGCCGGGGGTAGTAGTGTATGATAATTTGCCCCGCTTGCGTACGGACCCGGTTATTTTCTTTACGCTTAATATCAATATGCAGGCCAATCCGGATGTAGGATCGGGAAAATTAGACGGGAACGGTATTCCTTCCAATTTTTTTGAGGATAAAGATTTGCGTAAAGCCTTTATTTATGCTTTTGACTATGACGCGTTTTTAGAGGAATCTATGGAGGGCCGCGGGGAGAGAGCCATCGGCCCCGCCCCCAAAGGCTTAATAAAATATGACGACAGCTTTAAACACTATTCTTTTGATATGGATAAAGCCCGGGAATATTTTAAAAAGGCGTGGGGCGGCCAAGTCTGGGAAAAAGGTTTTAAATTTACTATGACTTATAATACCAGCGGGGATATGCGCCAAATTGCCAGTGAAATTTTAAAACGTAATGTAGAAAGCATAAACCCTAAATTTAAAATAGATTTGCGCGGCGTTACCTGGGCGGCTTTTTTGGAAAAGACTGCCAACCGCCAAATGCCGTTGTGGACGCGCGGTTGGATTGCCGATTATGCCGATGCTCATAATTTTTATTTTCCTTTCCTGCACAGCAATGGCCGCTACGCCATGGCGCAAGGCTACAGCAACCCCAAAATAGATAAGCTGATAGATAATGCCGTCGTGCAGACGGACCCCGCCAAACGCCGGGAACTGTATAAACAGGCTCACAATTTAATGTATGAAGACGCCATGCAGATTTATACCGTTCATCCCACCGGCTTATGGGCCATGCGGGACAGAGTAAAAGGGTTTGTGGATAATCCGGTGTATATGGGTATTTATTTCTATCCCATGTATAAATAATTAAGTGTTTTTGCAGATATTCCGCCGGTTTTTAACAGCCGGCGGCATTGTTTTTTGCGGTTTAATGTGGTATAATAATATTGCGGGGTAGAGAAGCCTGGTATCTCGCAAGGCCCATAACCTTGAGATCACTGGTTCAAATCCAGTCCCCGCAAGTTTTTCAATTATTTACCGCCTGAAAGGGCGGTTTTTTTATGCCTTTTGAGTATAAGAAAAATGATTTTATAAATTTAGTTTATTTAACGGGCTTTTTTATGTAAAATACAAAAGAATAGATTAAAGGGTTTATGCAGGAGGATTTACCGATGAAAATAGCTATTTTTGCCGGGGGAAATAAAACTTTCACCGCTTCTCGCTTGGCGGTTAAACTGGCCGAAACGCTGACCGGGCAAGGCCACGAGGCCGTTGTTTTTGCCGTTAAAGGCAAAGTGAAGGGCAAAACCCAAGTCCCGCTGGTGGAATATGCCGCCGTCGCCAAACCTAAAACGCTGGAGGGTTTGCTGAAAAAAGCGGAAGCGCAATTTGTTATTTCTTTTATGAACTTAACCGCTTGCCAAACGGCCATACAGGCGGGTATTCCTTTTATCTACGCGGAAAATGAGGGCTTTAAAGAAGACAAAGCCGTAAAAGATAAAAAAACCATTTTAAAGAAAGCCAAAAAAGTATTGGTTGTCCGCACGTCTGAAGAGCCGCTTAATAAAAAGCCCTATGCCGGTTTAAAAGTGCAGGAAGTTACCAACCCCGCCGTGTGGGTGGAACATTACAATTACAATAAGCCGGATTGTTTTAAGAAAGAGAACAATATCGTGGCGGTAGGCAAGCTGGTAAAAGAAAGCGGCTTTGATAATTTGCTTAAAACCTGGGCGCGCCTGGCGCCGGCGCACTCCTCTTGGCATTTGACCATTGTGGGGGACGGCACCGGTAAAACCGCGCTCAAAAAATTTATTGCCAAAAACGGGTTGGAAGAAAGCACGGAAATCGTTTCCGAAGATGGAGATGTTTACAGTCTGCTTCGCAACGCGGATATTTTTGCCTACCCGGCTTTAAACCCGCAAAATACGGATATTTTGCTGGACGCTATGGCCAGCAAACTGCCTTGCGTGGCGTGCGAATCGGCCCCGGTGGTGGCTTTGGTGTCCAACGGCATTAACGGCCTGATTGTAAACGCCGGGGAAGAAGAACCTTTTACCATCGCTTTGGACGAACTGATGGTAAACTGGGGCAAACGCGTGGAGATAGCGGTGGAAGCTTCTAAATTAAAAGACCGCTATGCGTTTGCGGATTTTGCCCGGGCGTTTGAAGACTTGTTGAATTAATTTCTGCCCCGCGTTTTGGCGCGGGGTTTTTATTTTTGGAGTTTCCTCCATGAAAATTACCTGTGTGGTGGCTAATTTGGGGCCTGGCGGCGCGGAACGCGTAATGACCTATTTATGCGGCGGTTTAGCTGCGCGCGGGCATCAGGTTACTTTGCTGACTCTTTCCAACGCCGTGCCTGATTTTTATGCGGTGCCGGCGGGGGTGGAGCGGGTGCGTTTGGATTTGCCTGCATTTGCCAAAGCCGGTTTTTTAGGCGGGTTTTGGCGTTTATGGCTCATGATAAAAACGTTGTACCGCTTAAAGCCGGACGTGCTGATTAGCTTTATGACGCTGAGCATTCTGGGGGCCGCTCTATTGCTGAGAATTCCCTACATCTATGCAGATCATCTGGACATACGCACCTGCCCGTGGAGCCCCAAGTGGCAGTTTTTACGCCGCATTTTACTTCGTTTGGCCAGCCGGGTGACCGTCCTTTCGGAGCGGGACCGCAAATATTTGGCGTTTTATTTCCCCAAATGGAAAACTTCTATTATTTATAACCCGGCCTTGCCCGCCCCGTCGGTCGATTTGCCCCGCCCGGACGTTTTGCCGCAAGGGCAGCGCTACGTGCTGGCGGTGGGGCGTTTAGTGAAACAAAAAGGTTTTGATTATTTGTTGGAAGCTTGGCGCAGGGTGTGTGAGGATTTTCCTTCCTGGCGTTTATGTATTATTGGCGCGGGGCCGCTGGAAGCGGAACTGAAAGACTTGGCTGAAGTGCTGGACGTGCAGCACAGCGTGCAGTTCTTGCCCCCGCAGGAAAGTTTGGCGGCGTTTTACCGCTATAGTGATATTTACGCCATGACGTCTCGCACCGAGGGGTTCCCTATGGTGTTGTTGGAGGCCATGGCGGCCGGGGTGCCGGTTGTCAGTTTTGTGTGCAACGGGCCGGACGTGATTGTGCGCGACGGGGTGGACGGCCTGTTGGTTAAACCCGGGTACAGTGAGCTTTTTGCCAAAAGTTTGGCGCGTTTAATGAAAGACGAAGATTTCCGCCAGCGTTTGGCCCGGCAGGCGCCGCAGGTGTGCGAGCGTTTCTCCCTGGAAAAATATATCCAGTCTTACGAGGACTTATGTACAGCCGCCCGAAAGTAAGCATTATCATTCCCGTTTATAATGTGGAAAAATATTTGGAAACCTGTTTAAACAGCGTGGCCGCGCAGACGCTGAAAGAAACGGAAGTGATTGTGGTGGATGACGGCTCTACCGACCAAAGCCCCCGCATCATAGAAAAGTTTAAACAGCGTTATTCCCATTTTATTTGTTTGTCCCAAAGTAACCAAGGCGTTTCTGCCGCACGCCGCAACGGGTTGGCCCGTTCGGAAGGGGAAACCGTTTTGTTTATTGATGCGGACGATTTTATCCCTTCCACTTATTGCGAGCGTTTATATAACGCCCTGCAGGCAAACGGGGCGGATATGTCCGTAGGCCCTTTAGTGCGTTATTATACTGATACCCGCCAAGCCGTGCCGGAAGACATGGCGGCCTTTTCCCGCTCTTGTTTGGAGGGAGAGAAAAAAACGCTTTTGTTTAGCAATTTCCCGGCCGTTATGGCGCTGTGCGGCAAATTAATCCGGCGGGAATTATGGGATAGCACGCCCTTAACTTTTTCTTCCTATCCGACGGGGGAAGATATTTGCCCTTCTATACAGCTCATTGCCTGCGCCAAGAAAATAGCCCCCGTAAAAGAAGCGGTTTATTTTTACCGCCAAGCGCGGGAGGGCTCTCTTAGTACCAGTTCCAAAGAACGTTTTGTCGGATTGTTCCACGGTTTTTTAGACGCGCGCGATTATTTAATACAGTCCGGGCAATACGCCGTTTATGCGCCCGGGTTTGAATACGTGCGTTTGGTGTGTTTGCTTAGTTTTATGGAGATGTACGGCCTTTCGGCGCAGGAAGAAAAATTGTTGACCCAAAACCGCCAAAGCCTGCTGCTTCCCGCCAGATTATTTAAAAAACGAAACCTCCGTTTCCGCGCCCGGGTGAAATTATTAAAATGGTGTTTGCGCGCCGGTATTTCATACGCGCGGTGTATGCGGCAGGTGCGCCGCAGCCGGCGGTGGCTGTTTAAAGAAAAATAAAAAATATTTTATGTACCCCGGGTTTTGCGCCCGGGGTTTTTATTGGAATAATGCCGGGAGGAAACAATTATTTAAAAGGGGAAGGCAGGCGGCTTTGGCGTGCGGCGTTTATAAAAATTTGCCAGTCCCCGCTGTATTTAGTTAAGCCGTACAAGGCCGCTAAAAAAACAATCCCGCCGCTAAGCAGTGTAAAAAACGGGGTTTTAAATCCGCACACGCAGGTGCACGCGGCGGCCGGAAGCAAAGCCAGTACATTCAGGGCGGCCAAACGCGCCATATCCAGCATGGCCCGCCCATATTGAATATGCGGGAAATGTTTATTAAATAAAAATTTATTTATGCCAAAACCAATAAAGCAGCAAACCACTTGCACATAGGGATAGGCAAAAGCGCCCCATTGTTTAACGCCCCAAATAACCGCCCCGGTAAAAATAAGATTGGATACAAGCAAATAGGGAAACGCTTCTTTTAATTTACGCTCCGCCGAAAATAAATTGTTTTGCATGGTAATGGGTATAAATAAAAGCATCATAATAAGCAGCGGCTGCAAAAACGCCGCCGCATTGCGCGCGGCCTGCAGGGTAAAGTTGCCTCTTTCAAAAAACAGGCGGATGATATCCAGCGCGTAAAAACAGCTGAATACAGCCAGCGGCGTAAGCATAAAAAGAAGCAGGCGGTTGGTGCGCAGGAAATGCACGTTAAGGGCCTGTTTGTCTTTTTGTGCGGCGTCTTCGCTTAGTTCAATTTTATTTACCGCGCATACGCGCCAAGTAAGTATTTCGGTGGGGGAATCAGATAACTGCTTGGCGTAATTGAGCGCGCTGACCAGCCCGCTCCCCAGCCCGCTGATCAAATAGGCGGGTATCCAAGAGTTGACCAGGCTGATTAATTCAAGCGCCTGGCTGGTCAGCAAATTTTTTTTAAGCCGCGCGTGGAAGCCTTCCGTCCCTAACGTAAACTGCCAAGCGCACTTTGTTTTAAGCAAATACAAAAACACCCCGGTTTGCAAAACATTGGCAGCTAAAAAGCCGTATACCATGCACATAATGCCCCATTTTTGCGCGCCGCCCACAAGCAGTATAAGCGGCAGCAAGGCATTGGCGGGCGTCAGCCAGGCGGAGCCAAACAGTTTGCGCATTTCCAAAATATTGCATAGAAAAGAAGCCCACATTTGAAAAGCAAACAATGCGCACACCCAGCTTACCATATGCAGATTTTGGTTTAATTGCGCCTGGGAAAAGCGGGATACCGCCCCCGCTATATGCTGTGGACAAAATACCCCGGCAATAATGCACAGCGCTCCCAATAAAACGTAAAAAACCAGCACCGCGTTCAGCAGCCGCATGGCGGAGAGGGGGGATTGTTTTTGCGCGCAGATGGCTTCGGGTATAAATACGGCGGCGTTGATATGCTGCAAAAAGTTCACGCCCATGCCGCATATCATAATGAGGTAAAAATAAATGTCCGTTTGGGTATGGGCGCCAAAGTAGAGGGCAATTAATATGCTGTTGATAAACGAGCATATTTTCCACGCGGCCGTGGAGCCCACCGCCCACACCGCCCCTTTACGGTAAGAAACGGGCTGAAAAAGGTTTGCCATATTTGATATTATAATAATTTAGGAGATATATAAACGTGACTACCCAATTTGAACCTGTTATCGGGCTGGAAATCCATGTCCAGCTAGCCAGCAAAACCAAATTGTTTTGCTCTTGCCCCAACGGTGTGGGGGATGAAACCAAACCCAATACCGCCATTTGCCCCCGCTGCACCGGGCAGCCGGGCGTGCTTCCCGTACTGACGGAAGGTGCGGTGGAACTGGCCGTAAAAGCCGGCTTGGCCTTGGGGTGCCAGGTAAACGAATATTCCACTTTTTCCCGCAAGCACTATTTTTACCCGGATTTGCCCAAAGGCTACCAAATCACCCAGTACGACAAACCCATCAACGGCGCCGGCAGCATAGAAATTACTTTCGGCCCGAAAGAAAATTTGCAAAAAAAGAACATAGGCATTCACCACGCCCATTTGGAAGAAGACGCCAGCAAATCTTCCCATTTTGACGGGTATTCTTTAATTGATTTTAACCGTTCCGGCTGCCCGCTTTTGGAAATTGTGTCCATGCCGGACTTGCGCAGCCCGGATGAGGCCTACGCATATTTGACCGAAATCAAACGCCTGATGAAATGGGTGGACGCTTCCAACTGCGATATGGAAAAAGGCGAACTGCGCGTGGACGTAAACGTTTCTTTGCGTCCGGTCGGGCAGGAAAAGTTCGGCACTCGCTGTGAAATTAAAAATTTAAATTCTTTCAAAGCGGTCAAAGACGCCCTGCATTATGAAATCACCCGCCAAACGGAGCTGTTAAACGCCGGCGGGCACGTGGTGCAGGAAACCCGCCTTTGGGATAAAGAGAAAAACATTACCCGCCCCATGCGCTCTAAAGAAGATGCGCTGGATTACCGCTATTTCCCGGAGCCGGACCTGCCGCCCCTGGTGCTTAAGCATGACTGGCTGGAACGCGTGAAAGTGCAAATGCCGGAGCTGCCCGCCCAAAAAGAAGCCAAATTTATGGCGGCCGGTTTAAACGCCTATGACGCGGGCGTGTTAACCTCTTCTTTAGACATAGCCCGTTATTTTGAAGAGGTTACCGCCAACAAAGCCATATCGGTAAAAACGGCTTCCAACTGGATACAAACCGATTTATTGGGTATGCTTAACGCCGAAAAGAAAGAAATTGCCCAAAGCCCCATCTCCGCCCCCGTTTTGGCGGAAATATTGGAAATGGTGGAAAGCGGCAAAATCACCCGCCGCCAAGGGCGCGAAGTGTTTGATAAAATTTGGGCAAACGGCGGGAGCCCCAAAGCCATTGTGGAAGCCTCCGGCATGGTACAGGTGAGTGACGAAGGCCAGCTGGAAGCTTGGGCCCAGGAAGCTATCGCCGCCGCCCCCAAAGCCGTGGCCGATTATAAAAAAGGCAATAAAGCCGCCATTGGCGCGTTGGTGGGCGCCGTGATGCGCAAAAGCAAGGGCAAGGCCAACCCGGCTTTGCTTAGCAAAACATTGGCGCGCTTGTTGGACAAATAGCTGGGGCCGCCGGCCGCGGCCCGGTACAAGCTTTTATTAAGTAATTAATAAAAACGCTTGCGGCGCATTGACCCGCGGGCAAAAAGTCTGCTATCATTTATGGGTAGCTTCAAAATATTTAATATGGAGAAACAAATGAAAAACTTGTTGAAAGTTGTTCTGGTTTTGTCTTTAGCCGCCGGCTTAAGCGCCTGCAAAAAAAATGTTAAAGACGATGCCAACGCCGACTTGACCGCCGGTTCTTCCGCCGAAATGGTACTGGAAGAAACCGTAACCGAAGTAATTCCCGCTGCGGAACTGAACTTGGGTTCTGTACATTTTGCGCTGGACAAGTATAACTTGACCGCTGAAAACCGCAAAATTTTGGAACTCAACGCCAAGCTGATCAAAGAAAAAGCCCCCAATGTGAAATTGGTTGTGGAAGGTAACTGCGACGACAGAGGCACCATCGCCTACAATATTGCTTTGGGCGAAAAAAGAGCCAATGAAGTAAAAGATTACTATGTCCGCTTGGGCATTGCAGCCGACAAAATCACCACCGTTTCCTACGGTGAAGAAAAACCGGTCTGCTACGAAGCCACTCAGAGCTGCTGGGCCAAAAACCGCCGCGCTGACACTGTGCTGATCGTAAAATAAGTAATTTTACACAAAAGGAGCCCGAACCACTATGAAAAACGTTTTTAAACTTATTTTTATAGGAGGTTCGGGCTTTCTTTTGTCCGGCTGCTTAGCCAGTGAGCGTGACATGGGCACGCTGAAATTGCAGCTGAAAGAGTTGAATGATTCCATTACCGTTATGCAGGCCAATCAGGCGGAGCTGGCCACCAAGATGGAAGATTTAAACCGCAATTTATCCGTATCCAGCGAAAATCTGGCCCAGATGGACGCGCAAATGGTGCGCCTTTCCACTAAGCTGGACGATCTTTCCGCCGTGGTGCGCCCCGGGGCTTCGTCCGCGGGGGAAGTTTCCCAACAGCCGGCCGGGCAGAATATTTCTATGTTGCCGTCCGATTTGTTTGCGGAAGCCAAAAACCACTTGGATAAAGGGTCTTATTCCGCCGCTGTAACCGGTTTTAAATTATATATCAGCAAATACCCTACAGGTGAAAGCGCCGAACAAGCCTATGTTTATTTGGGCGATGCTTACACCGGCCTTTCCGAAACCAAACCGGCGGCCGTGGCTTATGCCACGCTGCTGCAAAAATTTCCTAAAAGCAAGTTAACAGCCCAGGCGCGCGTAAAATATGCACGCAGCATTGTGCCCTTGGGCAAGACGGACGAAGCCAAACGCTATTTGGCTTCTGTGGTGCAGGAATTTCCCGGCACGGCGGAAGCTTCCCAGGCACAAGCGGAACTTGCTAAATTAAACTAACCCATTTATGAAAAATCTTGCCAAATTATTATTGCTGGCGGTATGCGCCGCCGGAGCTTTTTCCGCCGCCTATGGGCGGCCTAATACGGATGTGTATATCGGTATTACTTCCTATGGAAGCCAAAAAGTACCGGGGTTTGGTATTCCTGCGTTTGAAGCGCAGGGGCTGGAAGCCCAGCAAGCCGCACAGCAAGTGCAGGAAGTTCTCCGTGCCGATTTAATGTACATGCGCTATTTTGACGTGCAGGAAAACGGCCCCGCTTTTGATAATAAACATATTACCGACAGTGTAAGCGCCTGGGGCAAACAAGGCGCGGCGTATGTGCTTTCCGGCAGTGTTTCTTATGAAAGCCCTAATTATACGATTCGTTTATATGTATATGACGTAAGCACCCGCACCGCTGTTTTTGCCAAAGCGTATAAAGGCACGCAGGCCAGCCTGCGGCGTTTGGCGCATGTGGCGGCGGACCAAATTGTTTCCGCCCTGATTGGCAAACGGGGCATTGCCGATACCAAAATTGCCTTTGCCAATGACGCTACCAAACATAAAGAAATTTATGTAGTGGATTATGACGGACAAAACCTGCAAAAATTAACCAGTGATAAAAGCATTTCCATTTTGCCCCGCTGGTCTAAAGACGGGCGTATTTACTATACCACTTATAAGTATGACAACCCGGATATTTTTGCCATTGATATGCGTATGGGTAAAATCGCCCCGGTGATTATACGCGGGGGGCTGTCGCTCATCGGCGGTGTTTCCCCGGACGGCAAAGCCTTGGTATTTACCAGCTCCGGCGGGAAAAACCCCAGCATTTATGTGTATAATTTGGAAACCCATAAAAAGACGCGTTTAACCAATAAAACGTCGGTAGACGGGTCCCCCTCTTACTCTCCGGACGGGAAATATATTACCTTTGTGTCTAACCGCGCTGGCAACCCGCAAATTTATGTGATGAATTTGGAAACGGGCGAAACCCGCCCCTTAACGCGCAGTTTCAACTGGTCCGATACGCCCCAATGGTCCCCCACCGGGGAATGGATTGTTTTTGCCGGGAGGGAGGCGCCGTTCCACCCCATGGATATTTTCCTAGTGGATTTAACGGGTACCCAAATCCGCCGTTTAACGACGGACGCCGGCACCAACGAAGACCCTACCTGGTCCCCTGACGGGCGTTTCATTGCCTTTACCACCACGCGCAACGGCGGCAAACGCCAGCTGTACGTGATGGACGCGGACGGCAGCGCCCCGCACTTGATAGCGGATTTAAAGGGCAATTCCTATACCCCGCATTGGAGTTTCTAGCTTTTGTTTTTAACCCCCGGGTGCCCGGGGGTTTTATTTTTTGGTATCTCCTCACTGAGCGGAGATGTTTGGGTTTGAATAAAAGATATGAGCGCGTAGTTTAGGCGTGGAATGTTTATTGGGCGTTTAATGAACAACGTAGCGGCGTCATGTGCCGGAGCAGATGGAAAATAAAGTTGGGGACGGAGCCAAACTGCGGGTAAAGAAATAGGTGTTTTTTAAACGCAAGAGCCCGGATAGTTTATATCTGTTAAAATACTTATTTTAAAAATAAAACCCCGCTGTTTAGGCGGGGTTTTGGTATGTGCAGAAATAATCTTACATGCAAGGTTCCACTTCGTTGGACTGGCAAAAATCTCCTTCATCTTCCAAGCAGCAGAGGGTTCTTTCTCCTGCTGGCAAAAGCACGGTAAAGGGAACCGGCTGTGTACGGGTGGCGTATACATCTCCGTCCTGCGTATAAAAAGAAGTGTCATTAACTTGAAGCGGATTATCTTGAGTTATGTTTTCCCAGCGCAGCGCGCTCATCTGCGCCTGCAATAAACGTACGGGGGCCGGCTGCGTGGTGTTTTCCACTAAGAAAGGAATCATGATAGCGGCGATAAGCCCCAAGACAAACGGAAGAAGAATAACCACTATCGTGCTAACCAAACACCCGGTGCGGAAAGGCGCTTCGGGCAATGGTTGACCGGGCTGATAACCCTCATTTACCACAAAGGTGGAGGCCATCAAGTCGTGCAGGCCTTGGCGGCGGCGTGTAAAAGCCGCCATAAAAAAGCCAAAATACATAATCAAGTAGGAAACCACTTTCCCCAAATTGCGCCCCACGGCGTGCCAAAAACGCAGGCGCTGGCCGTTTTTATCCACTACTTTAATACCCAAAGCCATCTTGCCTAAAGTGGCTTGTTTGGAGCTGCTTTCCATGATGGAAGTGTACAGTATAAATAAAACAAAAAAGAATAAATTGGACAGTATGGTGAACAAAAACAATAACGGAAACATCGCCGCCATCTCTTCCTCTGTTTTATGAAGCATAAACTGCGGCATATAGTACATATAAAAGAATCCGGTGAGTATCCATATGGGAATGGCCAACACAACATTGTCTATTAAAAATGCCGCTACGCGGCGCCAAAAATTGGCATATGGATTTTGCATGGGTAAGTCTCCTGTAATATTTTAAGATTTTTATTTATTATACATAAAAACAGCACTTGCTCTTGTTTTAAAAGAGGTTATTTCGCCGGTTTTTTATAACAACGGCGGCAGCGGGCTTGATAGGCGTCCGTCGTGCCTACCACGATGCGTTTGGTATCTTTGGTAATACGCTGGGTAAAACTGGCCGGGTTGCCGCATTTCGTGCATACGGCCAGGTTTTTGGTTACATATTCGGCCTTAGCCATTAAGGCGGCGGTCACTTCAAAGGGTTCGGCTCGGTAGTCCGTATCTAGGCCGGCCACAATCACGCGTTTGCCGGATTTTGCCAGTTTTTCACATACTTCCACAATGGCTTTATCAAAAAAGTTGACTTCGTCTATTGCCACCACCTGCGTGTCTTTTTGCACCAGGGGCAGAATTTCCGCCGCTGTTTTTACGCATGTGGCCGCCACTTTATTTTGGTTGTGGCTGGTAATGCTGTCTATGCCGTAGCGCGTGTCTATTTTAGAATTAAACAGCTGCACTTTTTGCTTGGCGATAAGCGCCGTGCGCACGCGGCGGATGAGTTCTTCCGTCTTGCCGGAAAACATACAGCCGCAGATTACTTCTATCCACCCTTGTTTGTGGTACATCAATGGGTTTGCCATAGTAACCATCCTTTTACATGTCTCTTAAATCGTTGGCGCCGCGCCAGGGATACCAGTAATTGTCTTCCGGCAGGGCTTTTTGTTTGCGGGGGTCTCCGCCGCACAGGATATTAATGCGGAAAGCGAAAGACAGGTTGTCATTGCGGTCCCGCACGGTAAATTCGGCCCTGGCGTCGTGGAAAGTATAGGAAAAACGCAGCATTTTGTTAAAACCTATTAAACTGTCGTCTTTAATGCGGAAATCTATCCCCGCGTCCATAAACCATTTTGGGTTGTTGGGGCGAATCCCCAGCGATGTGGTAAAAGTGTATTCGTCCGAATACGTGCGGTAACGGGAGTTGGGGTCTTGGTGGTCGGCAAAGTTATTTAAGCCGAGGCCAAAAATCTGCCGTTTATAAATAAAGTCCATCTGCGTAATAAAAGCCTGATTTTTTTCTTCTAAATCATACAAGTCCTGCACAAAGAAGCGGAAGGCCCCCCCGGGGGAATTGTATCCGGCTTCCAACAATAAAGGCTCAATGCGGCTTTTTAGGTGGTCCCAGTTTACTTGTTGCAGCTGCCCGGTTTGCAGGTTTAACTTAGTGTTGGAAAGGTTGAACCCGGTGCCAAAACGGACGTACGTGTCAAACGTGGGGCGGTAATAATTGGTTAAATACAAAATGTTTTCTTCAATGCCTTTATCTAAGGAATCGTGGTCTGTACTGAGCGTACCGGTAGACAGGCGTTTAGTAAAACGGTATCCAAAATCCGTAGTACCCAGAAAGGTTTCCGTCTGTACGTTAAAATCCGTTCCTACGCGGCCCACCCAGGCGTCTTTATCTTGGTATTGCGGGTCCGCAAAGGTGATGGTTTGGTCGTAAAACACAGCCGGGGTGATGGTTAAACCGCGGGCCAGGCGGAAAGCTCTTTCCCCGGTCCAGCGGGCGTTACCGCTTTGGCGGAAGTCTTCTTCCATATAAGAAGTATTGTTGAAGTTGGATTCTATGCGGTTGGCCAGCCCCAAAAAGTTTACCGGGTGCATGATGTATTTTATTTCCGGCAGAGTGCGGGTTTGGGCTATAAATTTATTTTCTCGGCTATTATAAATGTCTTGTTGGTCGTAATTGACGCGCAAGGTAGAGCGGCGCGTCTGGCGCGATACTGACAAGTTGGTTTGCTGGTCCGGCATAAAAATATAGGGGTTGCCGCGGAAGAAAGAGTCGTTAAAATACGGGTCAGACACCATACGAAACTGCGTCTGCAGTTGGTATAGGGAGCCGGTTTCATTGTTTAATTGGTCAGAAGAATCCGCAATTTCCCACCAATATCCGCCGCGCAGGCCCCAGCGGTTTATTTCTTCTTTGCCCAGCTCAATGGGGCTGGCTTTATCGTGAATATAATAAAACTCGCCGCTGCCTTTTAAAGTGGGGGTGGTAATGGCAGTGATTTCCGTGCCGATACCCAGGCCGGATTTGGTGTAATAATCCAAATTTAATTTGGGTCTAAACCCCAGTACGGGGTCAAACACGGTGGAAGTTAAAACGCCAAACCCCACCTTGTTGCTTTGGGAAAAATCTACATGGGTGGCGAAGGGCTTTTCGGTTTTTAAAGAACGCCAAAAAACCGGCAAATACATCACCGGGAACCCGTCCAGCCGCATAACGGCATTGGTGCCAAAAATGCGTTTTTTGGGGGAAACGGTCAGCTTTCCTACGGATAGGGTATAGTGCGGGTCCGGATTGTCGCAGCAAGTCAAGGTGGCGCCCCGCAGGGTTTCTTTTCCGCCTACGGAAGATATTTCTTTGGCGCTGATAACCCGCAGGGGGGGATATTCCGTAGTAATATTTTCCGCCCAATAATCTTTGGTTGTGTAATTGACGGACATATTTTCCCCCTGCAGAGTGGCGCCGGAGGATTTTACCGTCATAGGCCCTACGGAGGAAATTTCCGTTCTGGCTTGGTCCAAGGTAATGCTTTCACCCGTTACTACGCGGCGTTTTTTATCTTTCGTTTCCTGTACAATGGTTACGTTGCCTTCCAAATTTACTGTTTTGGCAACAGGGTCCACATTGGCTTTGTCAGCGGTAAAATAAACAAAACCGTCCTCCCCGGGAGGGGCGGGCAGTTGTTTTTCTTGTGCGTAGGCCGCACAGGACAGTATACAGGCAAGCAAAAAAGCGGTTAATTTCTTCATGGGTGTACTAATGCCTGGTGGATCGCATACATCGCCGCGCCGATGCCTCCGATATTGGGGTTGGACGAAGTGATTAATTTAAGCTTCTTAAACGGGGTTTGTATTTGTTGTTGTTCCAACACGCGTTTTAAAGAAGGCATAAAGTATTGAGAAGCCCCGGATACCCCCCCCGCTAAAACGATTGTATCCACATCCAGCGTGAGGCAGAAATTGGCTAGACCAATGCCTAAGTAAAAACCGGTGTCTTCCCACACTTTTTTGGCGGCGGGGCAGCCTTTCTGCGCGGCGCGGGAAACCAGCTCTATTTTAAAATCTTTTTCCGCCTCTACCATTTTGGCCAGTTCGGATTCCGGCGCGTCCATCACCGCTTCCATCACCCGGCGTTTAATGCCAATAGTCCCCACAAACGCTTCCAGGCATCCCCGGTCCCCGCAGCCGCATAAAGGGCCGTTGTGTACATCTGCTATTTTGGTGTGGCCTATTTCTCCGGCGGTACCGTTAGAGCCTTGGAACAGCTCCCTGTTTAAAATCAGCCCGCCGCCAACGCCCGTACCTAAAGTAACTACCAATACATTGGTGCCTTGGCGGTTTAATTCTTTTTCATACACGCCCCAAGCGGCTAAGGTGGCGTCGTTAGCAACGGAGGGGGTAATGCCGGTTAATTCTTTAATAATGCGGGCGATGGGCCAGTCGTTCACGTCTTTAAATTTTAAATTGGGGTTATAGCGCAAAACGCCTTTTTGGTTATCCACGTCTCCCGGCGCGCCGATGCCTACCGCTACCCGTTGGTCAGCAAATTCTTGTTGGATTTTGTTAATATAATCCGCTATTTGCTGCAGAAAAAATTTTGGCCCTTTGCTGTAGTTTGTTTCCATTTTTTCCTGACGGAAAATTTCCCCGTGTTCGTTCATTACAAACACTTTTACAAAGGTTCCTCCAATATCTACGCCGATACCAATCATAAAATCAATTCTCCTTGTTTTTAGGGTGGGCGCTTTGGTATACGCTTTTTAATTTATCCAGCGATACATGCGTGTATACCTGCGTAGCCGCCAGGCTTTTATGCCCCAGCATTTCCTGCAGGCTGCGCAAATCGCACCCGTTATTTAAAAGATGCGTGGCAAAAGAATGCCGCAAACTGTGCGGGGTGACCCGCCGGGCCAAATGGGCGCTGATAGCCGTATTTTTAAAAATATAGGCCAGCCCGTCTCCGGTAAGCGGGGTTCCGCGGTTGTTTAAAAAGAGCGCGTCCTCCGGCGCCGGATTCACCCGGCAGGCCAGATAATCTTTTAACGCTTTTAATGCCGCGTCCGTTACGGGCACCAGGCGTTCTTTGCTTCCTTTGCCGAAAACTTTTACCAGCCCGTTAAAAAAATCCACGTCTTTTATTTTAAGCCCGGTGATTTCACTGCGTCTTAACCCGCTGGAATACATCAGCTCAAACAGCGCTTTGTCGCGCGCGGCCAAATGGCTGTTGGCGGCGGTGCCCAACAAACGTTCCACTTCTTCCTGGGTTAAAAACTTGGGCAGCAGCTTCTGGCGTTTGGGCGCCGGCAGCAATTTAAACGGGTTGCGCGCCAACTCCCCTTGGCGCATTAAATATGCCGCAAAACTGCGCAAAGCCGCTATCTTGCGAAGCACCGTGTTGCGGGCGTCTTCTTTGGGAAGCGACGCTAAAAAAGAACGAATAACGGCTGACGTAAAAAATTTTAAATCGTCCACCTTGCGTTTTTTTGTATAGTCCGTAAATTCACGCAAGTCAGCCCGGTAGCTTTTTACCGTATTGGGTGAAAAGTTTTTATTTTCCAAATGCAATAAAAACGCCTGTACCCATTTTTCCATATGTTTACTGGGCGGAGTTTTTCTTTTCGTGCTCCGCTTTTATTTTGGCTATTTCTTCATCGGAAATATTCACAATGGTTTTGCATTTCGGATACCCGGAACAGCCTAAAAAGTATCCGCGTTTGGAGCTTCTTAGCACCATGGGTTTGCCGCATTTTTCGCACAAAACGCTGGTAACAATGGGGCCGGTGGAAGCCACTTTGTGCCCTTCGGCGTCTATGGAATAGGTGTTTTTACACTTAGGATAGGCCGAACACGCCATAAATTTACCCCGTCGCCCGGTGCGTATCACCATGGGGGCGCCGCATTTGTCGCACACTTCGTTGGTGGCTTCGGGCTGTACTTTTTGCCCCTCGCTGGTTAAATTGATTTTGCCTTTGCAGGTAGAGTCGCTGCACACCAAATACTGCCCAAAGCGGCTGTGCTTTAAAAGCATCATTTTGCCGCATATGGGGCATTTTTCATCGGTTTCTTTGGCGGCGGGGCGCTGCATGCCTTTGTCTGCTTCGTCCAGCTCTTTTTTAAAGTTGTCGTAAAAACCGTTCAGCAGGCTTACCCAGCCCTCGTTGCCTTCGGCCACTTTATCCAGCTGTTCTTCCACGCCGGCGGTGTAGGAAAGGTCCATAATTTCTTTAAAAAATCCTTTCAAGCTTTCCGTTACCGTAATGCCCAGTTCCGTAGCAATCAGTTTGTTGGATTTGGGCTGGCGGGCGATGTATTTGCGGTCTAAAATGGTTTTAATGGTAGGGGCATAGGTGGACGGGCGGCCAATGCCGTGTTTTTCCAACGTTTTAATGAGGCTGGCTTCGTTATAGCACGGGGGCGGAGTGGTTTTGTGGTCTTTGCTGGCCAGTTCCACCAGGTTCAGTTGGTCCCCTTCCGCCAGCACGGGAAGCAGGGCGGAGCCTTCTTCTTTGTCGGAATCGTCCTCATCGTCTTTGTAAATGGACAAATACCCCGGGAATTTTACCGTTCTTCCCGTGGCGCGCAACACGCATTGTTTTTCGTCCCCGCCGCCGGCAATGTCTATGGTTACGGTGTTGAATACGGCGTCGGCCATTTGGCTGGCCACAAAGCGCAGCCAAATCAGCTCATACAATTTATATTGGTCCGCCGTCAGATAGGGTTTCATAGCCTGCGGGGTGCGGTTTACGTCCGTAGGGTGAATGGCTTCGTGCGCTTCCTGCGCGCCCATCACTTTGCTTTTGTATACGGGCGGCTTGGCGGGGACGAAGTCTTCCCCGTATTTGGCGGCAATAAATTTTTTGGTCTGTTCCTGCAGCAGCTTGGACACGTTGAAAGAGTCCGTACGCATATAAGTAATCAACCCCACCGTTTGGCCGGAAATGGCAATACCTTCATACAGGCTTTGGGCGGTCATCATGGTTTTTTGGGAAGAGAACCCCAGCTTGTTGTAAGCGTCCTGCTGCATGGAGCTGGTGATAAAAGGCGGTTTGGGCTTTTGTTTAACGGCTTTCTTTTCCACCTTTAATACCGTGCTGGGCGCCTTGCGCAACAACGCGCTGACGGGGGCCAGCGTTTCGGGCTTATTAAATACGGTGGTTTTTACTTTGTAATCTTCGGCAAATAAATGATAGGTGGTGGTTTGTTCCACATTTTTGCCTTCCCACTTTAAAACGCGGGCCCAAAATTGGGGGGCGGCGCCGGGTTTTTCAAACTGGGCGTTTAAGGTCCAGTATTCCTGTTCTTTAAAATCGGCAATTTCTTTAGCGCGTTCCGCCAGCAGCCGCACGGCTACGGACTGCACCCTCCCGGCCGATAAGCCGGAGGTGATTTTTTTCCAAAGCAATGGGGAAAGTTTATACCCTACAATGCGGTCCAAAATGCGGCGGGCTTGTTGGGCGTCCACCAAGTTTAAATCTATTTTGCGCGCGTGGGAAAAGGATTCTTTAATGGCGGAAGGGGTAATTTCGTGAAAATAAATGCGCTGGTAGCGGTCCTGCGGAATTTTTAGCAGTTCCACCAAATGCCAGGCAATGGCTTCCCCTTCGCGGTCAGGGTCGGTAGCCAGGTAAATTTCACTGGCGTTTTTGGCTAAAGGTTCCAATTCTTTAATTAATTTTTTGGCGCGTTCCACCGCCACATAAGTAGGGGTGAAGTTATGGTCTATATCCACGCCGATGTCTTTGGAAGGCAAATCCCGCACATGGCCAAAGGAGCTGCGCACAATATAGTCGCTCCCGAGGATTTTGCTGATGGTTTTTTGCTTGGTGGGTGATTCTACGATAACCAGCTTCTTTCCTTTTACGTTTGTTGTTGCCATGGGGTCACATCCTTAATAATTAAAATTTGTTTCGGCTGTACAGGCCGTTGCGGCAGGCCAGTATGCCTTTTATTTCCAGTTCAAAAAGCAGGCCGGCCGCTTGGGGTACGTCTATTTGCAGGGCTTCCACCACTGCGTCCAGGCTGGCTTCCCCGGGACCTATTATTTCCAATACCTGCTTGGATAAATCGTCCAGCCCCGCCTCTTCCTGTTTAGCGATAAGGGGGGCTTTCAGCGCGTTTGCGCTGATGCCAAAGCGCAATGGCTCCGGTATATAGTCTATTATATCTTGCACGCAAGAAACAACCCCCGCCCCGTCCTTTATCAGCTGGTTGGGGCCGGCGGATTGGGGGCCGTCTATCGGCCCGGGTACGGCCAGTACGTCTTTGCCCATTTCCAAGGCCAGCTTGGCGGTGATGAGCGCGCCGGATTTCACTTCCCCTTCCACCACGGTTACCACGTGGGACAAGGCGGCAATCATACGGTTTCTGCGCGGAAAATGAAAAGCGTTTGGCGGGCTGTTGACCGGCAGTTCAGACACAATCGCCCCGCCGTATTCCAAAATGGCTTTGGCCAACGGACGGTTTTCAGCCGGATAGCAACGCCCTACCCCGGTGCCAATGACGGCCACGGTGGGTTTTTTAAGCCGTACGGCGGCGGCATGGCAGACGCTGTCCACCCCGCGGGCCAGCCCGCTGATGACGGTTACCCCGCATTGGGTGAGCTCCGAGGCCAGTTTGTCCGCCGCGCGCCGGCCGTAGGGGGTAATTTTGCGCGTGCCCACCATACCCACGGCGGCTTGTTCGGGCGGGGGAAGTTTGCCCAATACATATAAAACAATAGGCGGCTCTTTAATGGATTTTAACGCCTGGGGGTATTCCTCGTCTTCCGGCAGGTAAATGTGTCCGCCCAGTTGGGAGGTGCGGTCCCACTCTTGCTGTGGGTCTATGGAAAAGGCTTCTTTTAAAAAACGCTGGGCGGTGGCGGGGTTCATTTGCGCTTCTTGGGCCAGGGTTTTGGCGTCTTGGCGTAAAATTTCCTGCGCGGAGCCGAAAATGCGTATCAGCCGCTCCAGCCAATCCGCCCGGAAGTACGGGAAAGCGTTTACCTGTATGCGTGCCAGCCTTTCGGCGGCGGAAATGGTGTTGTTCATTAAATGTCTGCCACTCCTTTACGGTCCAGCGGGCGGTATTGCAGCACTTCTATAATATGCCGGGTTTCTATTTGGTCTTTTTGTTCCAAATCCGCAATGGTGCGGGCGGTTTTCAAAATTTTGTCCAGGCTGCGCGCGCTTAAACCCAGTTTGCGCATGGCGGCTTCCAGCACCGTATCCGCCCCGGCGGGAAGCGGGCAGAATTGTTTAATTTCGGCCGGCGTCATAAACGCGTTGGCGGTGGTGGCCGAACCGGCAAAACGCTTTGCCTGGCGCTGCCGCGCGGCCAATACGCGCGCTAGAATGGCGCTGGAGTGTTCCCCTTCGGTTTTTTGGTTCCAGTCCCCATAAGAAACGGGGTTTAAGTTAACGGTTAAATCTATACGGTCTAACAGCGGGCCGGATATGCGGGCGCGGTAACGGTTGATTTGCGCGGGGGAGCAGGTACACGCTTTGTGCGGGTGCCCCAAATTGCCGCACGGGCAGGGGTTCATGGCCGCCAAAAGCGTAAAGCGCGCCGGGAAAGTAACGCTTTCCTTTGCGCGGGAAATGGTCACCACGCCGTTTTCCAAAGGTTCGCGCAAGACTTCTAAGCTGGAGCGGGAAAATTCGGCAAATTCATCTAAAAACAGCACGCCGTTATGCGCCAGGGATACTTCCCCCGGGCGCGGGTTGGTGCCGCCGCCGATAAGAGCCGCGTCTGAAATGGTGTGGTGCGGATCCCTAAACGGGCGTTTGGTAATCAGGCGGCTTTTGCCCATTAAATTGCAAATGGAATAAATTTTGGTAATTTCCAGCGCTTCCTGTTGGGTAAGCGGGGGAAGTATGCCCGGAAAACGCTTTGCCAGCATGCTTTTGCCCGTGCCGGGCAGGCCAATCATCAGCACGTTATGCCCGCCGGCGGCGGCGATTTCCAACGCGCGTTTGGCTAAAGGCTGGCCTTTTACTTCACAAAAATCCAGCACGGGTTCTTCCGGCTCTGCCAGCGGGGGAATAAAGTTTATCTGCACCGCTTCTTGCGGAAGTTTTCCTTCCAAAAAATCAGCCAGTTCCCTTAACGTATGCGGGGTAATAAACGGGACGGAGGAAATATTCCCTTCCTGCACGTTTTGCGGGGGGATAACCGCCGTTTTACCGGCGTTTTTGGTGGAAATAAGCATAGGCAACACCCCGGCGCAGGGGCGCAGGGCGCCGTCCAACGCCAGTTCCCCGGCAAAAAGGTAGTTTGTTAACGCTTGGCGGGCGGTGGGGGAAAGCTGCTCGCTGGCGGCTAAAATGCCAACGGCTATGGGTAAGTCAAACTGGGTGCCGCTTTTGCGCTGTTCGGCCGGGCTTAGGTTTACGGTAATGCGTTTAAGCGGAAAATCAAACCCGCTGTTGCGAAGCGCGGCTATGACGCGTTCTTTGCTTTCTTTTACCTCCGTATCCGGCAGCCCAACGACGGATAAGGTGGGCATGCCTGGGGCAATGTCCACCTCTACCGATACTAAAAACCCGTCTATGCCTTTAATGGCGCAAGCGTTTACCTTAGAGAGCATTTAAATAAAGTTGAGTACAATTCCTTGCGGGGTTACGCTCATGACCGTAAAATTCTGGTTGTATTTGCGCAGAATTTTTGCCACCAGTTCTTCCCCGGAAGAAATATTGGCGGAAATTTCAAAATACGCGGCGGAATTGCTGTACTTTACCAAATTGAAATCTTCAATTTCGCGCAGTTCTTTTAAAATGTCCTGCAGCTGGCGCAGGCGTTCTATATTATTTACGTTTTCCACCCGCAAATTGTATTTTAAGGCGGAATTAATAGACGCGTTGAGCGGCTCCACCAGTTGCTTGGCGGCGGCTTCACACGCGGCGGAAATGGATTTTTGCGCCGCGATGTCTTCCAGCGGGTCCAAACCGCTTAATTGTTGGGAAGACTCCGCCACCACTTCATAATTTTTGGTGGAAACGGCTTTCATGTTTACGCTGGCGCGGTAGGTTTTAAACGGAGAGGTAAGCCCGGTAGCCAGCGTGGTTAAGGGTTTGGTTTCCACGTCCGCAATAATTAAAAAGCGGGCGCCGTCGCGGCGGGCTTTGTCTATGGTTTGGTTGGGGCTTTCTAAATTGTTTTGGCTTAAATTATCCCCGTTTACCAAGGCAAAGGGTTGTTCTTTCATGGCGCGGTATACGGCTTGTTTGCAGTCTTGCTTTAAAGATACTTCGTCTCCCACCGTTTCCCGGGAGGCCACCAAAATGGTTGTTTTTTTGGCAAACGCGTCCGATTCGGACTGTTTAATCACGTCCCCAATGTCTTTTACCAGCACCATGGCTTTAATGCGGGTGTACCATTGGTCGTTTTTGCGGTAGGCTTTTTGGGTGTGGGAGCGGCGGATAAACCCGGCGGATTTAGAAGTGATTTTGTCTTCCACCAGCTGGGCTTGGTCCACCGTGGCGGTGGAGGATATAAACACGCCGGCTACTTTTTCCACCGCTTGTTTTTGGGCGGCCAGTTCACCGTCTTTTTTCATTTGACGCAGGTTGTTTTCGTCATACGGCACCAAAGATTCCGCAATGACGTATTCCCCTTCCCCTTTGGGGCCTATGCGTATGGAACCGCAGGCCGCCGTAAAAATGCTGAGGGCTAACAAAGAAATAATAAAATGTTTCATTAGTTGTTTTCCTTTAAGTTAATGCCGGCTTCGCTGATGCGCTGGCGCGGCAGACGCATGATAACGGCGCAACCGTCATCAGCCAAATATTCGGTGGAAACCAGCTCCATGCCGTTTACCAAACCTTCCGCGGAGGAGTGAATGGTGGAGCCGGAGGAAACCGCGTCTACCACTTGCACGTCTGCATCTAAATTGGCGCCGTACAATACTTCAATGGCGCGCTGGTAAGCGTGGGCGATGGCGGCCTCGCGGCTCATGATGCGGCGTTGGGATTCGGTTTTGTGGTCCGGGTTGGCGGCGCCAAAACCTCTGACCCATAAATACTCGCTGTCTACCAAAGTATCGTTAAATTCCGGCGCTATTTTCCCGTCTTTTACGGCGGATTTCATGCCGCTCGCGCAGGCGCATAACGCCAAGGCGGCCGCGAAACATAAACAAATGCGTTTCATTTTTTACCTCAATAATTCCGATATCAGTTTGACATATGTGCTGGGCAGTTTTACGTCTTCCATATTAATAATGCCGCAGCGGATTAACATAACCTCTAACATATGCGTTAAAATGTCATAGAAATTTTCCCGTACGGAAGGGTCACATATCTGCACGGACGGGCCCAATATAACCGCGCCTTTTAATTTTTTGTTGTCGCACAAGTTGGCGATTTTAAAGGCGGAAGATATAATGTTTTCCGTAGCGTATGAGGAGCGTACGGCAATTTCAAAGCTGCCCTCTACGCCCAGCTCTTTGGCGCGTTCGGACAATGCGTACACCATCCAGTTCATCATTTGAGAGTTATTATGCGGATAGAAAAATCCTATTCTGCCCCATTCGCCTTTTCCAAAAGGGGGCAGGGTGGTTATGTCGTCTATATCCCGCTTCCAAACCATGCTGTTTTTATCTTCACCTTTGGTGGCAAGAAGTTTTTCCAAAATCATGGCTTGGGAACGGTCTACATCCGTTAAACCGGGGAAAATGACGTTTTCCAATACTTTGATGCGCCGTATGCTGCGCGATACGGTGCTAAGCGTCATATTGGGGGCCCCAAAGAAAGCTTCCACTTGGTTGTCCGTTAAATCCACTCCGTTATCCGTCAACATTTTTTTAACAATCTTAAAATGTGCCGCACCTTGAGATGTTTTTAATTCGGATATCCAGCCGGAATCTAATTTAAAATTGATTAATTCCTCTAATTTAGCGAGGGATTCAGGCGGGTATTTGGAGGTAATGACAATTTGTTTTTGTTCCCGCAAAAACTTGTTAAGCAGTTTGGAAATATACACCCGGTTCTGTTCGTTGACGGCTACCAAATGGATATCGTCAATCAGCAATACTTGAACGGAATCCATGAATTTCTCAAACTTCTCAATATTCCCTTCCATTACGTAGCGCTGAATCCCGCGGGAGAAACGCACCCCGTTGGTCATAAAAATATTTTCCTGGCCCATTTTTTGGCTCATGGCGTAGCCGATGGCGTTTAAGAAATGGGTTTTGCCGGTGCCGGTCGGTCCATACAAAACAAGCGGATTGTATAACTTACCGGGGGAATCAATAACGGATATGGCGGTGGCGTGCGCAAAGCGATTGACGGATATGACCATGTTTTCTAACGTAAACGTGGGCACCAGCGGAACTTCCAGCGGCCAGTTGTGTTTTTTAAGCTCTGATAAAGGCAGTTCAATGGAATGGTCAATGGTTTTGGTTTTTTCTATTTTTGACCCGGAAGAATTCGGTCCCAAAGACATGCCCGGCTGCGGTTGTTGTGCAGGGGCAGGCTGAGGAGCTGGCTGTGCCGGAGCGACGCGTTGCTGCTCTGCCGGGCGCTGAGGCGCCGGCTGTGCCGGGGTTGCAGGCTGTGCCGGGGCTGCCGGCTGTGCCGGAGCTTGAGGTGCCTGCGGTTGGGGCGCAGCTGTTTTTCGCCGAATGCGAAAGGTTGTTTTTTCTTCAATATTTTCTTCCATATGTTGTTCCGCCTTTTGGTCTTTTTGTAAATTTATAGAAAGTTTTTCGTTTTCTAACGGCTTTTTTAACCGGATACGGAAAGTCTGCCTTGGGGAAACCGGTATTTGCTGCATATTTTCAGGCTTAGTCGGTTCCGTATTGTTTGTATTAGGCAGCTGAGCCGCCGGTTTAGGCGCTTTTTCAGTAACTGGAGCCGGAGAAGACGGGGGTGGGGCTGCCGTGTCTGCTTGTTTTTCCAACGCAGGCGGAGGATTTGTTCCGCTTAGCGTTTGCTGAAACGTGCGGCGCAAAACTTCCGTATTCATGGTTGTTTCTAAGTTGAATGTTTTATCTAAAGAGTCTATTTTTTCCCGTATTGTAATTTCCGGCAAATCCCCTTCCGGCTGAGCGCTTTGCGGAGGGTGCGGGTGCTGGGTGGCGTTAAAATGGCGTACCGTAGCGCCCGGAACGGGCGGCACGGTATTTAACAGTTCCACTTCTTCCGGAAGCTGCTTCCCGCCGGGTTGATCTTGAAAGCCTTGTTCAGGCACCTGTTGTACTTGATTAAACGACACCGATTGCATAGAAGTATCTTCGCGGCGGTTTAATTTTAAAGTGCTTCCCGTTTGTGTTTGCGGAGCGGACGGAACAATATTGGGCACAGTGGGAATTTCTTGCGGGATTTGAATGGTTCCTTCGCCTTCTTGGGCAACCCGTCCGTGCAGTTTAAGGGAATCCTCTTCTTTGGGCGCTTGAGCCGTTTCTTCCGGTTTTACTTCTTTAGGTGTTTTTTCTTCCTCTACGTTATGAGATGAAATTTGCGTAAGCGATATTTCCTGTTTCTTGCGCGGCATGCGTTCCAGTTCAGAAATATCATTTACGTCCATAAAATTGGTTTCTTCTCTTAATTTCTGCTCAAAGACATTAAAGGTTTCTTCCAGGCTGTCTTTCCCATCAGCCAAATTATCAATTCTTTGTTCTCTGAGTTTGTTGGCCTGCTGATTGGCATGGGGATCGTCTACGTCCAGAAACATGTCATATTTGGTGCGTGCTTCAAAAATGTCTTCCAGCGGCATTTGGTCCAGCAAAGTCCCCTCCATGTCTTTAATCAACATGTCTTTGTCATTAATGGGGTTGCCGGTTTGCGTTTCTTCTTGCAAGGATTGTTCCGCTGGCGCTTTTTCTGGCCCGGGATTCTCCTCCTGGGCATGGGGTGCATGTTGCGGCGGCTTAGGCGCCGACGCTGCCGGCCAAGGCTCTGCCGATTCCGGGGAGGTTGGGAATTTCTCTTCTTGTACTTGTTCTTGTTGGGGCGCCGGAGGCTGCGGAACCGCCGGGGCCTTTTCAGGCGGTACGTCCGGCGTTTGCAGCGTTTGTTGTTCCAACTTTAAATCGGGCGCACCCTCTAAATTAATAGAACGGCGTTCGCTGGAAGCAGTTTGGTCTTTTCCTGTGGACTGGCTGTCCTGCGGCTGAAAGAAGCTGGCAGACGGGTCTAAAGTTAAAAATGTAGGAAAATCTTTATCTTCTTTGGTAACTTCCTTGTTGAAAAGAGGTTCCCCCAATACGCCGCCAGGAACAAACTGATTTACTTTATTGGTTTGGGCAACGCCTTCCGCCACGGCGGTGCGAATTTTATCCAGCATGCCCTCGTCCATATCAGACGGCAAATCAAACTGGTATACGAACGGAGCCACGGCCGGGACCGGGGGATGAGCGTATCCGTCCAGCTTTTTGGCTATAAGCCGGGCGTCATGCTCGGTCCCGTCGGTTACCAGGCTGTAAAGCAAACTTTTGGTTTGCGGATCAATACGAGAGATAATATCCCAGTTATTAATCATTTGCCCTCAATAATTTTAATACCGCTGCTGGCTCCCAACCGGGTGGCCCCTGCGGCCAGCATGGCCTCTGCATCCGCGCGCGTGCGCACGCCGCCGGAGGCTTTTACCTGCATGGCGGCGGGAATGGACTTTTTCATTAAAGCAACGTCTTTAACGGTGGCTCCCCCGCTGGAGAAACCGGTGGAGGTTTTTACAAAATCGGCCCCCGCTTCAGCCGCCAGCTGGCAGGCTTTTACTTTTTCCTCGTCTGTTAACTCAGAGGTTTCAATAATTACTTTTAAAATAAATCCGTCCCCCAAGCCGCGGATTTGGCGTATGTCTTGTGAGACGGTTTGATAATCTTTTCCTTTCAAAGCGCCGATGTTGATAACCATGTCCAGTTCATCGGCGCCGTTTTCCAGCGCGTTTTTGGCTTCAAACACCTTGGCCTGCGTGGTATTTGCCCCTAAGGGGAAACCAATCACCGTGCAGGTTTTTACGTCGCTGCCCTTTAACAAGGCGTGCGCCGCGCTAACCCAGCAGGGGTTTACGCAAACGCTGCAAAAACCATATTCCAACGCTTCCCGGCAAAGTTTTTCTATATCCGCCAAGGAAGCCGTGGGTTTTAACAGGGTGTGGTCTATCACTTTGGCCAAGTTCATAAAGCCTCTTTTAGTTAAAGTTAATAATACGGCGGAATTTTTCAGCAATTAAAGACTGGCCGCCCACCAAAGCGCCGTCCACGTCTTCTTTTGCCATAATTTCATCCACATTGGAATCTTTTACGCTGCCGCCGTATAAAATGCGGGTGGCTTGGGCAAACGCATCAGAATATTTACCGGCTAAATATTTGCGGATAGCGGCATGTACTTCCTGCGCTTGTTCCGGCGTAGCGGTTTTGCCGGTGCCGATGGCCCATACCGGTTCATAAGCGATAATTAAACCTTTCAAATCCGCTTCGCTGAAACCTTTTAAGCCGCCTTCCAGCTGGCTTTCAATGACGCTAAGGGTTTTGTTGGCTTCGCGTTCTTCCAAGGTTTCGCCCACGCAGAAGATAACGGTTAAGCCGTGGCGCAAAGCGGCGGCTACTTTTTTGTTTAAAATTTCATCGGTATCGCCAAACACGCTGCGGCGTTCGCTGTGGCCGATGATGGTGTGGGTGGCGCCAGCGTCTTTAGCCTGCACGGGGGAAACCGCGCTGGTAAAAGCGCCTTTGTCTTCCCAGTGTACGTCTTGGGCGGCTACTTGAATAGCGGTGCCTTTGCATAGTTCGGCCACTTTAGCCAAAGAAGTGTAAGACGGGGCCACAATTACTTCTGCGTTTTGTTTATTTTCAAAATTTTTGGTTAAGCCTTCAATCAGCTCGGCGGATTGCGCCAGCGTGTTATGCATTTTCCAATTTCCGGCAATGATAGGTGTTCTTTTAGTCATGTTTTTCCCTCTTAAATAAAATACGACAAAATATCCTCCCGCAAAAGGGGGGAAGTATCCTATTAAATACTATCAAATAAGGGGCCTTTTGAAAAGCCTGTAAAAAGTTTGAAAAGCATAAAAAAACCGGCATACAAGCCGGCTTGGATAAGAGACCATTTATTGCTTAAATGGCGGCTACTGTAATGCCGTATTTATCGGCCAGGCGGACTACGTCTTCTAAATCCAAAACCAAGGTTTTGCCGGCTTCAAAAGCCAACATTTTAAAACCGGCTTTTTTCAGGCTTTCCACCGTGCCTTTGCCGATGACGGGCAAGTCAAAGCGTTCATCTTGCTGGGGGCGGGCCACTTTCACCACGGCCACGGCGGATTCTTTATCGGCGGATTTTTTGTATAACTCTCCCGCACGCAGAATACATTTATCCGTTCCTTCCATGCCCTCCACCGCAATGGTTGCGTTTTGGCTTACCACACAGGTGAGCCCAATATCCAGCCCGGCTACGGTTTTAGCTATTTTAAAACCAAAAGAAGCCGCTTGCATTTCCTGCGGGGTGGGGGGGCGTTTGGTTAAAACCCCTTTGCCCGGCATGAAATCTTCCAAAAATAAAGCGGAATTGGTAAATTCTATGCCTTCTTTTTTAAACTCGTCTATTACGCGGGATAATAAATACTGGGTGCTCATGTTTTTGAGGGAAGCCAAAAATTTTGCGCCCCGCAAGTCCGGCATTAAATTGGCAAATATAGATGTATGTTGTACTCTTCCCGCCATTAAAATTTTTTTAACGCCGTGGGATTTAAAAAATTCCAGCCCGGCGCCCAGCTGCCCCAGCCTAAGCGGACGGAAAACGCCGGTAATATGTTTAAAGTCCTCTTCGCGGGCGTTGCCTTTAATGCCGGCAATCACCACCTCATAGCCTTTTTGTTCAGCTTTTTGGGCTATGTAGAGGGGCATTTTCCCTTCACCCGCGATGATTCCTATTTTCTCAGTCATTATCGGCTTCGTTCACTTTGCGTTTGGCCAGCGCCACCCCGCGGGAAGAGGCTCGGCAAAAATCAATCATATGCTGCACTTCTTTGCAAGGGTGTTGGGCTTCCAGTTCGGTCATGGCTTCTTCCAGGCGTTGGGTGCCGCGGAACAAGGTTTTAAAAGCGCGGCGGATTTCCATAATGGTTTCGCGCGAAAGGCCGGCGCGGCGCATGCCTACAATATTGAGACCCACCAGGCGGGCGCGTTCCCCTTGGGCGATGCAGTAGGGGGGGATATCCAGCGGCAACATGGCCCCGCCGGAAAGCATGGCCATAGTGCCTACGCGTACAAATTGGTGTATGCCCACCATGCCCGACATGACCACCCGGTCTTCCACAATAACATGCCCGGCAATGCCGGTGCTGTTGGCAACAATAATGTTGTTGCCTAGGTGGCAGTCATGCGCCACGTGGGAGTTTGCCATCAGCAGGCAGTTGTTGCCGATGGAGGTGGGAACGTCTAATTTAGTGGAGCGGTGAATGGTAACGCATTCACGTATTTGGTTGCCGTTGCCCATTACAACGCGGGTATCTTCCCCGTTATAAGACAAATCTTGCGGCATAACGCCGATAAACGCGCTGGCGATAATGCGGTTTTTATCGCCCATAGTAGTGTTTTCTATCACACAGTGGGGGCCGATGATGTTATCTTTGCCAATAATTACATTGGGCCCGATAACCGTAAAAGGGCCTATTTGGGTGGAGCGGTCTATTTGGGCCGAAGGGTCTATAACAGCAGTAGGGTGAATATTAGGCATGCAGGTTTTCTCCTAAAATAAAAGTCAAACAGGCTTGCGTGCAAAGTTTGCCTTTTACGTAAGCCTCGGCATAAATTTTGGAAATCTTTCCAAGACGTAAAATTTCTATGGGCATTTCCAGCGTGTCCCCGGGCACAACCATACCGCGGAATTTGGCGCTGTCTATACTTAAAAACAGGGGGATTCCCCCTTCTTTGGAAATTTGGCTCATAATGGCTCCGCCAAACGCTTGGGAAATAGTTTCCACTATCAGCACGCCCGGCATAACGGGCTTCTGCGGAAAGTGCCCTTTAAAATAGTACTCATCCGCCCGGACGTGTTTTATTCCTAAGTATTTCTTTTTTTCTTCCAGTACACGCACCTCGTCCACCAATAAAAACGGGTCACGGTGGGGGATACTGGCTTCAATGTCTGCTTTGTTTAATGTTTTAATAACAGGCAATTCTAAAAAATGTTTAAGCGTATCACGTCTTTCGCTCATTTGTCCTCCGAATTTTCTAGTAACAGTTTAGCAAAAATTACATTGTGTTTGTGCCCCCCGCAGGAGCAAACAATTTTTAAAGGCGGTAAATTTTGGGCGGTGAGGCTTAAGTCCCCCACTAGGTCTAACATTTTATGGCGCACCAGTTCGTCCGGAAAGCGCAGTTCGTTTAAAAATTTGTCTTTGCCCACCACTACGGCGTTTTCCAAAGAACCGCCCTTGGCTAAGCCGTGTTTTTTTAAAAACTCCAGTTCTTCTTCAAACCCAAACGTGCGGGCGGGGGCGATTTGCTTTAGGTAATTTTCCGGGGTAAGCTCCAAGGTGTACGTTTGGCGGCCCACCAACGGATGGTTGTGAATGTACTCAAAACTCAACGTCAGTTTATCTGCCGGCTCCGCCGAGTAGGAAATATTGCCGCTGGAGTAGGTGATTTTGCGGTTGATTTTCAGGGTGGGGCGGTTTTCTTCCAGTTCTTTGATGCCGGCTTCTTGCACGGCTTTGGCAAACAATAAAGAGGAGCCGTCCATAATAGGCGGTTCGGGGCCGTCCATTTCCACCAATACGTCCGTTATGCCCAAAGCGTTGAGGGCGGAAAGCACGTGCTCTACCGTCCATACTTCGGCCGTGGCGTTTTTTAAATTGGTGCCGCGCAGGGTGGAGCTGACGTTTGCCGCCAGCGCCGCTATGGGCTCTGCGCCGGGAATATCGGTGCGCAAAAACGAAATGCCGTTTTCCGCCGGGTTAAACGTCATGGTGGACGGCACGCCCGTATGCAGCCCGACGCCGCTTACGGATACGGATTTTTGAAGTGTTTTTCTCATAAATTATTTGCCTGCCAATTTTTTAATGCCTGCCAATTTTTTAATTTTACCCAAGAGAGAAAGTTTCTTGGTTTGGGATAATTGCTTTTTAAATTCTTTTATCTCTTTATACATTTCCGGCAGTTTACGCAAAATAGCCAACTGGCGGAAGGCTTCTTTCTGCGGCATGGCCGGATAACCAAAATAGGTCTGCCCGGCGGGGATGCTGTTCATCACGCCGGATTGGGCGCCTACTTGGGCGCGGTCCCCTATTTTCATGTGTCCGGCCAAGCCCACCTGTCCGGCCAACACCACCCCGTTGCCGATGTCCGTCGTGCCGGCAACGCCTACCTGGGCGCACATAATGCTGCTCATGCCTACTTTTACGTTGTGGCCCACTTGCACTAAGTTGTCAATTTTGGTGTTGGCTCCGATTACCGTACTGGAAATTTTGGCGCGGTCTATACAGGTGTTGGATTGGATTTCCACATCGCTTTCAATAATGACATTGCCGATTTGCGGTATTTTTTGATGCCGCCCCTCGTGGAAGGAAAAACCAAACCCGTCGGACCCTATTTTGGCCCCCGCCTGTAAAATAACAAAATCTTTTAAAACGCAGTCTTCCCGTATGACCACCTGGGGGTAAATTAAGCAGTTTTTGCCTATTTTTACGTTTTTGCCTATATAGCATTGCGGATAAATAATGGTGTTTTCCCCGATTACGGCGTCTTCTTCCACCACGCTGTACGCCCCAATGCTTACGTTGGCCCCAATGTTAGCCGTGGGGCTTACCACGGCCGTGGGATGAATGCCGGGCGTATATTTTACGCGCAGGGAATCCACGTATTTTAACAGCAGGATGAAGGCCCATTCCGGGTTTTTGGCGTACAAAATGTTGCCTTTAAAAGGCAAGTCCTGCCCTTTGGCTTCCAGCGGCAAAATCACGCAGCCCGCTTTTAAGTTTTGCAACACTTCCGGTTTTTCTAAATTAGTTAAATAACAAATACCGTCTTCTTTCGGCTCGTCCAAGGCGCATAATTGGCGCAGAACAAAATTTTCGTCTCCCGCGGCTTCACACTGGGCAATGCGGGCGGCTTCTTTTAAAGTGATGTTCATAATACCTCTTGGCCGCACTATTTTTTGCGGTACTTTTTGGATTTTTTTAACCGGTTGATAAAATCCTTAGTGACGTTGACGGGTTTTTCCCCGTATAGCACTTCGTCTTTGCGCACCACGGCGCCGATGTTTCTTTTTTTGGCGAAGGATTTTATTTCGGTATAAATATCTTTCAAAATTTCTTTTACTTCTTTTTCTTCCAATTTTAAAATTTCTTCCCGGGTGGCATATTTATAATTATCAATAAAAAAGGTTCTTTCCGCAATAATTTTTTTGTTGGCGGATATGCGGGCGGTGATGTCTTCCAATTCTTCCGGCGTGTTTAACGGGGACGTGGTAATGACTTCCGCCCCGGAAAACAACAGCCGGTTGATGATGTTGCCCAGCAGTAAAGAGTCCGCCTTTTCTTCAATTTTGGGTTCAAATTCCTGCGGCTGCACCACAATGCGTTCATAGAACGGTTTTAATTGTAAAAGCTGCGCCGCCAACATTTTGTTTTCAGTATTTAGAGCGGAAATGATTTGTTTGGCGCTTTCCACCTCTTGTTCTTTGGCTAAAATTTTTAGGTGGATTTGCTCTTTTACCGCCACCGTACGCGGGTGTTTGTTAAAAGCTTCGTCTATATCCACATAGGCTACCGTCAGGCATTTGTTTTCATACTGGGAAAGGTCCTCTTCCGGTTCCGGCTCGGCTAAAGGCTGTTGCGCGGAGGAGGCCTGCGGCGCGTTTTCTGCGGGCGTTTGCGGCTCTTGCGCGGAAGGCTTGGCGTTCTCCGTTACAGAAGACGGGGCCGCTTGCTCCTTGGTGGGGGGGACGGCGGGCGCCGCTTCCGGTGTTTGCCGCGCGGTGGAAATAGCGGAGGGGGGTTCTTCCGCCGGTTCCGGAGGCAGGGGGGAAGGCGTTTCCGCAAAGGCTTGTTGTTTTGTGCTTTCCGGCAGTTGGATGGCGTCTTCATCCACCGGCTGGGTGCCCGCGTCCGGCGCGGGGGCTTCTGCGGCGGAGAGCGTACCCGAGGCGTTTTGCGCTTTAATGGCTTGCACGATGGCGGCTTCCTGCGGGGTGAGGGATAAGTCGTCCTCCCCCCATGCGCTTAAGGCCGCCAAACAAACCAGCAAAGCAAAAACACCCTTTTTGTTTTTCATACCGCTGCCCGTTACATCATATTAGACATATTGAAATAGAAGTGGGACTTGTCCTGCCCGTCTCTGTGGTTTAACCCGTAGCCCCAGTCTATGCGTATGGGCAGGGCCGGTGTGGTAAAACGCAGCCCCACGCCCACGCCCGCTTTAAACTGGTCCTCATTGGGGCCGAGGCTAAAGTCAATCTCGTCAAATTTATTCCAAGAGTTGCCCAAATCAAAGAAGAACGCAAACTGCGCCATGTTGCGCCGCCCTTCCCGCGCGATGGGGAAGCGCAGTTCCGCATTCATGACATAGTACATATCGCCGCCGTATTCCGGCCCCACTTCGCCGGCGCGGTCATAACCGCGGATGGTGTCGGCCCCGCCCAGGAAGAATTTTTCATAAGGGGGTACTTCTTTGGTGCGGCCGTACGGCTGTACGGAGCCTATTTTGTTGGACAATACAAACACAATGGGGTAATTGCCGCCCACGTTCAGCACCGTATAGTTGAATACGGAACGGGCGTTAAAGTACCATAAATCCAAATCCCCGCCGATGGGTCCGCCCGCCAGCGCCAGCCCAACGGAGTTGCGCCAGCCGGAGGTGGGGTCCCAAATGTTATCGCGGGTGTCTACGGCAAAATCCGTGCTGATGGTGGATACGTTGGTATCTCCCTCTTCCAAATAGCTGCCCGGTTTTTTGCCTTCCGCCCATTGGAATTGTTCGTCAATGTCATAAATATCAATGTTTTCAAACGAGTAACCAAAGCTGAGTTGATAAATGTCGTCATTAAAGCGGGGGCCTACTCTCAAACGGCCGCCGGTGCGTTTTTCGGTATAGGCTTGGTCGTCGGTGGAAAAGGAGCGGTAACGGCGGGTGCTGAACAAATCCACCCCTAAAGAAGTAGGCTTGTCATAAATCCACGGGGTAGACCAGCTGACGGTATAGTCCAAAATGTCTTCCCCAAACAGCGTACGCAAAGTTAAACGCTGGGCGCGGTTTAAAAAGTTTAGGTGGTTGACGGATACTTCCCCGTACAGCCCGTCCATGGAGGACATGGCCAACCCCGCCTGGAACATGCCCGGGCGGCCTTCCACCACGTTAAAGCCCAGGTCCACTTTTTGCGGGTCCGCCGTGGGTTGGAGGTCTATTTGTACGTCGTTAATAAAGCCCAAATTCATGATTTTGGTTTGGCTGCGGCGTATTTTGGCCGCGTCGTACAAATCGCCGGATTTAATGGACAGTTCTCTTGTAAAAACGTATTTTTTGGTTTTGCCGTATCCGGTTACGTCTACATTGTCAATGTAAAATATGCCGCCTTCGGATATGTCAAAGCGGATGTTTAACAGCCCGTCCTGCACGTTATATTGGGGGTCTACGCGGGCTTGCAGGTAGCCTTTATCGGCATAGGCTTCCTGAATGGCGGCTACGGTGTCTTCAAAATCTTTTTGGTTGTAGAGTTTGCCTTCCCGGTAGTAGATTTTTTCGTTTAGTTCTTCGGTGGTAAAGACGTTGCTGCCCTCAAAAGAGGTTTTGCCAAAATCCACCTTAGGGCCTTCGGTAACGTCATACGTAATGGTTACGCGGGATTTGTCCTCGTTATAATCCAGTTTGGGTTGGCTCATCATAAACTGGGCGTAGCCTTTATCGCGCCCGTAAAGCATCATTTTTACATAATCTTTGGGCAGGTTTTGGGGTTTATACACTTTGCCCGGGCGGTTGGAGGATTTTTTGAGGAGTTTTTCCAGCGGGATTTCCTTTAACCCGTTTATGTTTACGGCTTCCACGCGGGTGCGTTCCCCTTCGTCTATAATCAGTTTTACTTCTACGGTGTTTTCGGATTCAATGGGGGTAAGCTCGTACTTTACTTGGGCGCTGACGTAGCCCTTTTCTGCGTATTTGGCTTTGATGCGGTCCAGGTCCAAATCCAGCTTGGCTTGGTTGAAAGGGTCTTTTAGTTTTAAGGTCATGGCCTGGGTGATGGCGCCTTTGCCCAGGTGTTTTCTGCCTTCGTAGGTTAAGCGGTCAAAAATGGGTTTTTCTTCCACCATGTAGGTAATGCGGTGGCAGGGATATTCCTGAAAAAACTGTTTGTCTTTTTTGGTGCCGGATATGCGGGAAATGTCTACTTCCACTTTATCAAAATTGCCTAAAGCGGAAATGTCATGAATATCATCAGAAACGGTATACCGTTCGTACAGGGCGCCTTTTTTGGCGTTGGCGGCCTTGGTAACGGTGCTTTTGGATATATTGCGAAGGCCAGTTACGTTAATTTCACAAATCATCCACGGGCCGTTGGGGTCTACTTCTTCTTCCAAGACCTCAGCGGAAAATACGGGCTGCACCAGCAGCAAAGCGGCCCCTAAAGCTATGCTTGTTTTATAAAAGTTAATCAAACCGTTTCCTCACTTAACAAAAAAAGCCCGCACTAATAGAAAGCACGGGCTGATTGAATGCGCAAAAAGTATGACTATTTGGTAGGTCTGGCTGCACGGCCGCTTTTGATGCAGACAGTGCAAACATACGCAGTCTGTGCTTTGCCGTCCAACATCACTTTTTGTTTTTGCAAGTTGGGCTTAAAGCTTCTTTTTGTTCTCATGTTAGAGTGGCTGTAAGAACCGCCGGATACCGGGGCTTTGCCACACACAGCACATTTATACGCCATAGTTTCCTTCCTTATAACTGAATTAAATTTGGTCCTTATATTCTATTAAATCCGGGCCGTTTTGTCTACCCTGTCAACCGGCTTGTTCTTCTTTCGGGGGAAAGAAGCGGCTGGCCAAAACGGACAATACCAAAATGCCCACAATAACGCCTAAAGACGCTACCACGGGTATATGGAAAAACCGGCTGATGATCATTTTTACGCCTACAAAAAATAAAATGACCGAAATACCGTATTTCAAATACGGGAATTTGGTGGCCATGCCGGACAGCAGGAAATACAGCGAGCGCAGCCCGATAATGGCAAAAATATTAGAGGAATACACTAAAAACGTGTCTTGCGTAATGGATAAAACGGCGGGGATAGAGTCCACCGCAAAAATCAAGTCAGACATTTCAATTACCAGTACCGTGGCAAACAGCGGGGTGGCGAACCATTTCCCGGCTTCTTTGATGAAAAAGTTTTCGCCGTGGTAATCGGTCTTAATGGGCATGATTTTTTTGAATACTTTTAATATGAAAGACTGGCTGGGGTCAAAATTGTCGTCTTCTTTTTGCAACAGCATTTTGGCGGCGGTAAAAATAAGCAGCGCGCCAAAGACGTATATCGTCCACGAGAAGGCAGAAATAAGTTTTACCCCTATAAAGATAAAGATAAAACGCATAATCACCGCGCCCAAAATACCCCACAGCAAGGCTTTAGGCTGCAAGTGGGACGGTATGGCAAAGTACCCGAAAATCATAATAAACACAAACATATTGTCTACGGACAACGAGTACTCCAACACATACCCGGTAAAAAATTCCAGCGCGTGGTTGGGGCCTTCCACCAGCCAAATGGCTCCGCCGAATAAAACGGCCAAGGACACCCAGGCGCAAACCATCACGGCGGCGTCTTTAATGGTTACTTTGCCGTGGTGTTTGTTTAGAACGGCTAAATCAATAAATAAAGCGGCCAGTACAATTACCCAAAACGCAATCCACATGGCCACGGAAACAGAAGTGCTGACAGGTTCCATTCAATAATTCTCCAAAAAGATAAGATACCTTTATATTATAGCAATTTAGGAAAATGAAATTTTCCGTTGCTTTTAGGGGGGATAAACAATAAAAAACCCGCCATGAAGCGGGAAAAGAAGAAAGCCGAGAATGGGAGTCGAACCCACAACCTACGGTTTACAAAACCGTTGCTCTGCCAGTTGAGCTATCTCGGCGTAATAAATCCAAATTATTTTATCATTTTTAAGGTCAAAGGCCAACTAAAAGCGGGCGTAAATGTATTATGCTACAATACAAAAAAGGGGGATTTATGAAGAAACTGCTGTTAATGCCTTTATTATTTGTGTTATGCCTTCCAATTTATGCGTCCAGCTGCAACGCGCAGAAAAACCCTGTTCTTTCTGTTTTGTCTGACGAGTTAATGCGCAATTTTAAAACGCTCAAAAAACAAAATCCGCCGGTGTATTATATGTCCTACCAGTTAACGTCTGTACAGGAACTGGTAATCACGGCGGAGGCGGGCGCAATCCGCCAAAATACGGACAGCCGCTCCAACTGGGTGGATTTTGACGTGCGCGTAGGCAGCGTGCAGACGGATAATACCCATGAATTAAAAGGTTTTTGGAATAATTTCCGCCAAGTGGAAAAAGAAGCCCCGCTGGAGGCTGAGTCCCAAAAAGTATTACGCAATGTGTTGTGGCGGGGCACCCAAGAGGCGGTGGAGAAGGCGCAGGATGATTATAATAATGTCATCAGCAACAAACAGGTGTCTTCCGCCAGTTTGGATACGTCGGACGATTTTGTCCTTCCCCAAAAAGCCCTTTTTTGCCAGACGCAGCCTTCGGTAACCTATGACCGCCAGGAAATAGCCCGGCGCTTAAAAACGCTTTCCGCCCTGGTAAAAGAGTATGATTTTATAGACAAAAGCTCTTTTAGTTTTGCCCTCACGCAAGAAGATACTTTTTTTGTAAACAGTGTAGGCAGCCGCATCCGCATCCCCCGCGTTTTGGGGCGCTATTCCATGGCTATCCGCGCGCAAACGCCGGAAGGCATGGTGCTGGAACGCAACGAATTATATGACGGCATTACTATGGAAGACTTCCCTTCCCTGGAAACCATGAAGCAGGATTTTGCCCGTATGGCGCAGGAATTAAAAAGTTTGCTTTCCGCCCCGGCGGCGGAACCTTATACCGGGCCGGTTATTTTAAAAAACCGCGCCAGCGGGGTGTTTTTCCATGAAATATTAGGTCACCGCTTAGAAGGGCACCGCCAGAAAAGCGATTCTTTCGGCCAAACTTTCACCAACCGCGTGGGCAAACAAGTGGTATCCCCCATTTTAAACGTGAGCGATAACCCGCTCCTTTCCCACTTTCAAGGGGTGCCGTTGCGCGGGCATTACTTATATGACGATGAAGGAAACCCCGCCCAAGACGTTCTGCTGATAGAAAAGGGCGTGTTAAAAAATTTTCTTATGGGCTCCAGCCCCATTAAAGGGTTTCCCGCGTCCAACGGGCATGGCCGCAAGTCTTTAGGAAACCGCGCCGTGGCCCGTATGGGCAATACCATGATTACCCCGGTTTCGGCCGTTTCTTATGAAGAGTTGGAAAAGCAGCTTTTGGCAGAAATTAAACGCCAAGGCAAACCGTACGGTTTAATTATTGAAGACATTTCCGGCGGTTTCACCATGACGGAAACCTCCGCCCCGCAGGCTTTTAAAGTAAACCCGCTTTTGGTGTATAAAATCTATCCGGACGGGCATAAAGAAATGGTGCGCGGGGTAGATTTGGTGGGCACGCCTTTAACCAGTTTTAGCAAAGTCATCGCGGCGGCGGACGATTACGCCGTGTTCAACGGCAGCTGCGGGGCGGAATCGGGCTGGGTGCCGGTGTCGGCCGTATCGCCCAGTATTTTAGTTTCGGAAATGGAAGTGGAAAAGGTGCAAAAAAATCCTTCCAAGCCGCCTATTTTGCGCCCCCCATATACAGAAAATTCTTCTAAAGGGGGTAAAAAATGAGAAAGTTTTTTGTTCTGTTATGTTTGTTATTTCCCGTTTTTTCCTGGGCGCAGGACGATGTGTACTTTAAAGCCATGCAGGACGAACTGTCCCGCACGCAAAAGCAGCTTCATATCCCTAATGCGCCGCGCCCGTATTTTACGGCCTACTGGCTGACCAAAACCAAAGGGGTAATTTACGAATCCTTATGGGGGGAGCTGACCGTATCCAGCACAGACGTGTCCGATGATTGGCTGCTGATGGGCCGGGTGCATATGGTGGTGGGTGATAAAAAAGAAAACAGCCATGGTTTTTTGCACAGCCATTACTATTACATCCCCAATGAAGTTTTTAAAATGGGGGACGGATATGACGCCGTGCGTCTGGGGTTATGGGGCATTACGGACGCGGAATACCGGGAAATGGTAGAAATTTTTGCCCAAAAACAGGCTTTTATGCGCCAAAAAAACCTGGCGGATAAATCCTCCGATTTCGCCCCCGCCAAACAAGGGGCTTTCTTGGAGCCGCAACCCCAATGGAAAGAGCTGGATTACGCCTATTATGAAGATTTAACAAAAGCTTTATCGGCCGAAGCTAAAAAATATCCGAATTTAGAAGAAGCTTCCGCCGGCGTGCGTGTTTTGCTGAGCATGTTATGGTACGTAAACAGCCAAGGCGGCAAAATGCGCCTAAACACCACGTGGAAGAACGTCTTTTTGCAAGCTCAAATACGCAATAAAGACGGCATAAAACAACGCCCTATGGCGCAGTGGATGTATACGCTGGAAGAACTGCCTTCTAAGGAAGAACTGCTGCAAAAAGCCAATGCGTTTTATAAATGGGTCAGTGAGGGCTATTCAGCCAAAAAAGCCACCCCCTATGTGGGTCCTGTTTTGTTTAAGCCGGCCGCCGCGCAAGAGATGATAAACTCCCTTTTTGTGTCTAACGTGTCTAACACCAAGCCTTTGCTTCAGGAGGAGGGGGAGGACCTTAGCGCCGGCGGATTTAAAGACAAAATAGGCCAGCGGGTATTTGCCCAGCAGTTTACGGTGGAAGACAAGCCCCTGCTTAGGGAATATAAAGGCGTTTCTTTGGCGGGCTTCGCTCCCATTGACGCTGAGGGGGTTCCTGCTGAAAACCTGCTTTTGGTGAGCAACGGCAAATTGTTGGATTTGCCCTTTAGCCGCAGTTTAACGCAGGGCCGCAAAAAAAGCAACGGGCATGCGCGTATTTCTTACCGCCAGCGCCCCCGCGCGGGCATCACCAATTTGTTTGTTACGCCCCAGGAGCCTTTATCCCAGCAAGAGCTGGAACAGAAACTCTTGGACCGCTGCCGCGAGCTGGACTTGGAATACGGCTATATTGTGGAAATGATGCCCAACGCTAGGCAGGATTTGCCCAACATTACGCGCATTTATGTAAAAGACGGCCGTAAAGAACAAGTATACGGCGCCAAGTTGGAAAATTTCACATCCCGCTCTTTGCGTGATATACTGGCAGCGGGAGATGATGAAACCATTTTCAATTTTTCCGAGGATTCGGATCCGGCACACGCTATCATCGTCCCTTCTTTATTGGTGGATGAAATAGAACTGGTTCCTACGGGCAAACACCCGGACCGTAAACCTTTTGTATCTAAGCCGTAAAAAAGAATGCAATTTGTTTTTAGTGCCAAAAACCCCGCTCTAACCGGCGGGGTTTTTTATTTTGGTTTTGATGTGTGTGTTTAAAAGAAAATTCTACTTATCAGTTGGGTTTGGCGGGGGGTTGCGTAAGGGAAATGGCCGGTGCGGAAAACAGGCTGTCCGTAAACCGGCGGATGAAAGAGTCTTTCTCCCCTTGGCGTATTTGGTTTAGCAGGGATTTGGCTTTTTCGCTTTTCCCTTGGCCGCTGGCGTTCATAGCCATCACAAAAAGAGCCAGTTCATTGCCGGGCTGTTTATCCAGTATTTGGCGGGCCTGCCAGTCAGACTCGGCATACCGCTTGGCTTGGTGCAGCCACAAAGCGCGGTAGGCTTCTAAATCCGGGCGGCGGGGGGAGAGCAACAGAGCGGTGTCCAAGTCTGCCAATGCTTCGTTAAAGCGGCCTAAACCGCGGTTTGCTTTGGCGCTTAGGAGCCAAAAATCCGGGTTGTCCGGCGTTTCGGAAAGGGCCATGGTGATGTTAATAAAAGCGTTGGCATAGTCTTTCTGCTGGTAGAAAGTTTGGGCGTAACGGGCCCGGTGGACGGCTTGGGCTTGAGGGTTTAGTTTAAAAAGTTGTTCATAATAAGAGCGGGCCTTGGCATAGTAGCCGGTGGTTAAATAAATTTCTCCCACGCCGGCCAGCACATCCTGGTTATTGGGTTCTAAAGAAAGGGCGTGTTCATATAACGACAGAGAACGGTCCGTTAGTTCGGTGCGTTTATACAGGGCGGCGGCCGCCAGCAGCAGGGGTACGTCATCCGGGTGGAATTCCAACGCTTCTTGGTATATTTCCAGGGCTTTGCTTAAATCCCCCAGCTGTTCATAGCTTTGGCCCAGCAGGCGGTAAGCGCGCACTTCGCGGCGTTTTACGTTTTTGGTTTTATAAATGTAGGCGCTTAATTCGGTAATGGCTTCTTGGTATTTGCCTTCATTAAATAAATCACGCGCCTGGACGTATTCTTTTCGGTCATGGCGGGTGGCAAAGTCTAACCCCAGCAGGCCGGGCTGGCCGGCGCATGCAGCCAAAAAACATACACAAAAAAGCGTCAGTAAAAATTTATGGTTGGTATACATAATGTCCCATTTTAAGAAGCATGTCTTCTTGTAAATCCGCCAAGCTTTTGGTGGCGGAAAGTATGCCTTCTTCCCCCGCTTTGGGCAGTTTGTCCAGTTCTAAGGTGGAAATATTCAACACCCGGTTTGTAATCACGAAATTTGCTTTTTTGGAGGATTCCTCAATCATAGCCGCCCCGCGCACGTCTCCCACCCGCAGGAAATATTCCGCAATGGTGCGCGGCGTTTGGGAAGAAAAATCCGGCGGGGTGACGGACGCTATCACGTACTGGGCCCCCATTTTACGCAATGTTTCCGTGGGCAAATAATCCACCACGGCCCCGTCCACCAAATGGCGGTGGCGGTATTCCACCGGTTCAAATACGCCGGGCAAATTCATGCTGGCGCGCACCGCAATAGACAGCGGCCCGGAATTAAATAAAACGCGTTCCCCGGTTTTTACGTCCATCGCCGCGCAGGAAAAAGGAATTTGCAAATCCTCAAAGCGCATTTCCCCAATTTGTTCATTAAAAAATTTTTGCAGGTTGCTGGAGGAAGGCAATTTTTTGGCTAGTAAAAAGCGCAGCAGGCCGCCTACGTTAAAATCCGGGGTGATTTTTTCCATCGTCATGTGACGGCTGATTTCCCATAGCTTGGATACAGGCAGCCCCGCACTGTATAAAGAACCTACCACAGACCCCATAGACGTTCCGGTAATCATGTCAATGGGTACGCCGGCGTTGTCCAGCACTTCCAACACACCCACGTGGGCAAACCCCCGCACCCCTCCGGCGGAAAGAGCCAACCCCACCGCTGGGCGTTTGTTTTTAGGCAGTTGGGTAAATTCTTCCCATAAAAAATCCCGCAGGATGTCATCATCCGTTTGCCTTCCCAGTCCGTAAGCGGCGGTTGCCGGCAACAAGGCCAGCAGCCCGGTGGTTATCCAGATTAGAAAGGGTTTGCGCATATTATAAATCCCGCCCGATGGCCCACTCCAACTCTGCCTTAGCGGTTAAGTTGTTGCGAATGGCGGTGTAGTAGGCGCTGCCGGTTTGTAAATAAGCGTTTAAAGCTTGCAGGGGGGCTGTTCCGTACTTAGCTGTTTGTTGGGCTTGGGAAAAAAGCTTGGAAATTTCATTAAACGTTTCCTGCCGCTGCAATACTTCCGTTTGCCAGAAAAGCATATCCGCATGAGCGCGGGCTACTTGCACGTGTATTTTGTCTTCTATGGCGGCCCGGCGCAGCGTGCTTTTGGTTTGCTCTGCTTTCTTTTGGGCAGACTGTGTGGCCAAATTGTAAGAAAGCGGCAAGCGCATAGCCAAAGATATTTGGCGGTTTACGGAATCTAAATTATCATAACCCAATTGTTCATAGCTGCCGGTTAAAATAATATCCGGGTAACGGCGGGATAAAGCCAAATCAATAGACAGGCTGTCCAATTCTAACGCGTAAATGGCGGATTTAAGTTCCGGCCTAAACTCCATAGACCATAAGTTTAAATGCGGCAAATCCAAATCCGTTTTTACGGGTTTAAAACTTCCCACCACTTTTACGTGCGTGTTTAGTTCTTTATTCAATGCCACCAGCATGGACAGTTCTGCGTCTTTTAATTCTTTAACGGCCTCGTTTCGCGCGCCGACTAAAGAGGCGAGCTCCGCCCGGGCTTGTATTTTTTCCCATGCGTTTAGCGTGGAGGTTCTATAAAAATTTTGCGCCTGCTGGGCGGTTTGTTCGGTTAATTTGGTGTGTTCCTGTGCGTAAAGCAGATTAAAAAACGCTTTTTTAATATTTAGTACAACGGCGTTTTTCACCGTGTCATACTTGCTTTGCGCTTGTTTTAAGTTGGCTTTTGCCATTTTGAGCGTGCTGGAAATGCGCCCGCCGGAATATAAATATTGTGTGGCGGTTACCCCAATGCCGTAAAATTGGTTTTTCATGGAATCTTCCGTTAATTTCAGCAGGTCATCGCTGATTAAAAAGCGGTTTCCTACGGCTTCCGGCAACACCATGGGGTAATCTAAATTAAACCAGGTGGCCGTGCCCTGCAAAGAAACTTGAGGCAAATACATAAATTTTGCCTCGGCTACTTTTTGTTCCGCAATGGTGATTTCTTGGCGTGCGGCCAAAAAGTCCGAATTATTTTCCAAGCCCAGGCGGATGGCGTTTTCCAGGGTTAGGTCGTCATTAATCAGGCTGGAAAATTTAATCCCATACTCTTTTTGTGCAAAAACTGCCGGTGCTATAAACAGCACAAGCAGCAACATAAAAATTTTTTTCATAATCCCCCTTATTTTTTATTTTTTATGTCTGCTTCCACTTTGTCCATCATTTTGTTAAACTCGTCCTGCAGTTCCGTCAGTTGGTCTCCCTGGCGCAAATGGACCCGTTGGGAATAATCCCCTTTGGCAATGGCTTTGCATACCTGTTCAAAACGGTATACCGGCCCGGCCATTTTATGGGAAACCAACGCCGAAATAACCACCACGCACAATACGTATAAGGATATTTTGTAAGCAAAAGACGTCATGATGGGAAGCAGGTTGTCATACAAAGGCTGCACAAGTACCGGGTAGCGGTCAAAAATTTCATCCAGCGTAACGGTTAATTCAAACGCCATAATCCCCAGCCCTATTAAGACGCTGAAAATGATCATCAGCATGTAACGCACTTGAAGCGATTTTTTAATAAAAATCGTGCGGCGTTTAAACTGCGGCACAGCATTTTTTGCAGGCGTTTGGGTGGATTTTTCTGTCATAAAACCTCTTAAACAAAAGCGGCCCCGTTTGCGTCCCTTTCCGGGCGCCGCGAGGCCGCAAACAATTTATAAACGGCCCTAAAAATTGCCGACGTAGCGGATTTGTATTATGCGTTCAGCCTCATCCCCGCGGCCTATGCGGCGTACGGCTGCGTCAAACGAGAGGGACGGGTGTAAATAAAACCGTAAGGCGGCGTTAAAGCGCGAATCACGGATATTGCGTATATTATCCCATTCCGCCACTAGGCCGATTGTATCTCTAAATACATAAGACATACCCGTAAAAAAATACAGTTCTTCCCAGTCAAATTCCGAGAAGTTCATCCCGGCGGAAGCGTTTAACCCCGGAATGATAATCTCGCGGGATAGGGCGATATACCCGCCTTTCCGGTTGTCCATATATTCTTTGTTTTTATCTGTCGGGTACGTGTAGTAATGGTCTTTATATCCATAACCATAGCGGCGACCGTCATAACCAATGGCGATGGCGGGCAGATATAAATCCCCATCAAACAGTTTCCATTTAGCCTGAAAATCCGGAGACAGCACCTTAACGGAAGAGGAATTCCCCACCAGCTCATGCACGGCAACGGAAACGCCTAAATTGATGCGGGGAAAAACGCCAAATTCTATGGTTTCCATCAGTGAACCGTGTGCATAAGCCCGGGTTAAGAAAGAAGCCTGGTAACGGTCCAGCACTTGGGCGGTGGGGGCGTCAAGAAGCATGGTCTCGGTAGTGATAGGATCCCCTTCCGCGGCCCAAACTCCCAAGGGAAATACGGTTAATGCAGCAAGAAAAAAAGCTTGTTTCAGTTTCACGTTAGCACTCCTGTATCTCTAAATTAATACACATTATAACCAAACGCGTATGTCTTTTACTTCCGGTTTTACCACATAGCGGATATTATGCAAATAAATACTTTCGCGTGCGGCCATAAAGTCGTTGGCGTCGCGGGGAAATTCCAGCTCAATATTGCCTTTGTCTATATTGCGGGTGTCATGAACAACGCCCAAGTGCCAGCGGTCAATGTGGTCTGCGTCATAGGCTTGGCGGGGGTTGTCATAATTGCGCAGCACCACCATGCCTTTGGGCAGGGGGCCGGCGTCCACCGGTATGGTTTTGGTGATTACTTTGGTAGTCCAAACGGTTTTCCCTTTTAACGGCCCGCGCAGAAACGTTACTTTGTAGCGAGGGTCATTATTGGCGGGTTTCTGGTCCAGCTGGGCCAAACAATAGGTGGCGTAGAAAGTGCCCATGTTTTCACATTGTGCAAAAACGTTACGGCGGAAAAGACGCTCGTATTCTTTTTTATAATCGGAGCGGTTGTAGGGTTCTTCGGTATGGCGGCAAGCGCCCGCAAACGCCAAAGCGCATAAGACGGCTAAAACGGGAATCAGTTTTTTCATATAAAACTCCTTAAAAAGGGTAAAAACGGCATAGACCCTTTCGCTAATAAATTATACCCGTTTTTGGAAGGAAATGGAAAGTATATTTTTATATAAAAAGGCCGCTGTTAGCAGCGGCCTTTTTATTATGGTTTGTATTCTTCAAACTGAAGCCCGGGGATTTTGCTGTTTGTGATTTTATTACCGGAGGGCTTTTTTTGTGTGTCCGGTAAATTCTGTTGCAGCGCTTGGGTGGCCTGGGAAGCGTTCATAGTGCTTATTTTTTGGGCTTTGCGGCGTGAAGTGTCAATGATGTTTTCCCTATACAGTTCTTGTATAACCCCTTGGGCGAATACCGCCATGTCTTTGGCGCGTTCGGTTAAATCGTTTTGCAAGATATCGGCCCGGGCGGCTGTATTTAAATTGGCGCTGCGGTCAAACACGCTGCCGTCTTTGCCCCATACCAAAAAGGCCGGGTGTTCTTGGAATACGTCGGACATATCCCGTGCGTTTTGCGGGTCTGCCACGTAAAAGATGATATGGTCTTTGCGGGTTTGGGGATTTAATAGCTTGCGGTCATCATTGCGGCGGTTCAGTTCTTGCATTTGCGCGCGTGTTACCGGGATATAGGCCGGGGCGTTTTTGGACAAAGCTTCTTTCATAGTTATGAAACGTTCCCCTGAATCGTCATCTTGGGTTTCTTCCGCTAATTTCTGTTCCAGTTCCGGTACCCATTGGCTGTATAAACCCAGCGGATCTTCCACCGAGTTAAAACCGGCGGAAATAACCGTTTCCCGCACGCTGGGATATTGCTGCAGCTGGTTAGGTATCCAATAGCATTCTTCATTGGCGCAGTTTTGTTTTTCCAGCATCAGCTCGTAAATACGGGAAATGGCTTCTTTGGCTTGTTTTTGTTCAGGCGTGTCTGTTGTATTGTTTTCCATATCCGGGGGGTGCACGTTTTTTGTTTTGCCCAATACAACCAGCAGGTTCACATCCGGCAAGGCCGGGTGCCCGGCAGGCAAATTCAGTTTTTCCACCAGCTTTTGTTTGCCTTGTTGGTTTTGCTTGTCTTGTTCTTCCGCGCTCATCCAGGCGTTAGGGTCTTGCGTAATGGAAGGAATGGTATCACAAGAAGCGGTGCCGCCAACGTAAAAAGAGCCGCTTTCCCCTTTGCAGCCAATGGTGGTAGGGAGCCTGTCCGACGCGGGGGTACTTCCGGCGTCTTCCCGTACTTGGCGGGTTAATTTATTGGAAAGCTCAGCCTTTGTTTGGGAAATGATGTTTGCCAGTTTTTGCTGGTTGTTTTGTTTTTCCTCATCGGAAGCTTCTTCGTCTTGATGGTTTGCAATCCAGTCGCTGGCGCGCGTGATGGCCAGCATGGGGTTAAATAAATCCCCGCCGGAATAAACATTTCCCGCTGTAGAAGCAGAAGCCCCCCCGGCAGGCGCTCTTCTTGTCATTCTAGGTGTTGAGCCTGAAGGAAGATCGGCCGGGGAAAAAGTATTGCGGATAATATCCGGGGAGGGGGTTTTGTCTTGGTTTCCGCCTAACCCTTGGGAAGTGGCTACAGGCTGCGCGGTTGGTTCCCGCTGAATGGTTTCCACCGGGTTGCTTTGTTTTTTGCCAAGCAAATTCTTAATAGGCGTTAAAAGGCGTGCCAGTGCGGAATCGGCCGGGCGGGAAGGGGCGTCCAGCCCCGGGGTAAAGCGGGAAGCTCTCTCTTGTCTTACGTATCGGTCGTAGGCGTCGTCGGTTGTGTTGATTTCGTATATACCTTTTGCGTTGGCTTGGGGAGCCGTTTGCCGTACCAATACCCAGTTTCCGTCTTTATCCTGCATGGCGGCGTTTCCGTAATCAAAATTGGTGGCTTGCAGCAAACTGGTTTGTGTTTTGCCGCCCTCCTCGCTTTCTATAGCGTAACGGGCTGCCACTTCTGCCGGGACGTCCGCATATAGTTCGCTTAAAGCGTCTTTATTTGCAACTTTTTCTGCCAAAGCGGCGTTTTGGGCGGGGTGTTTGTTTTTCTTTTTAAATAAAGAAGCCAGCCGGTTTACCAGTTCCGTAAGGGGGTTAGACGTAAAAATCTGAGGAACGGCTTTTTTCCCTTGGCCGCCGGCGGTTTCTTGCGTTTCCAGAAACGGCAAAAGTAAAAAGATGAGCAACGCGCATATACATATAATTAAAAAAGTTTTGCCAATGGTTTTTTTCATATACAGCCTCTGACATAAATAAAAATCTTCCATTGTCCGGGCCGCGTAAAAACGCCCCCGCAAATGGTTATTCATAGTCTACCCGTTTAAAGGGTATTTTTCAAGGGGAATTAATTGATTTTCAGCAGGCGTTTTAAGATCTGCCAGGATTTTTGAATATGCCTTACAAACGCATTGCTTGTAGGCTGCGTTTGTTGCATGGGGATAATGGGGGAATATCCTGCCGTTTCCATTAATTGGGTTAAATAGTTGGAGGGGACCGCAAAGTTTAAATTTTGGTTTCCTTCCCCTTTATAACTGCCGAAGGCGACGGATATTACTTCCCCGTTTTCATTAAATACGGGGCTGCCGCTGGAGCTGGGGGAAATGGGCGCGCTGATTTGGTGCCAAAGCACGCCGTTGGCTTTTTGACGCACTTGGCTGATTAAGCCGGAAGATACCGTGTTTTGCAAGCGCCTGGGGTTGCCAATAACGGTAATTATTTGCCCGGGGAGGGCCGTGTCTGAATCGGCCAGCGTAATGACGGGCAGGTTAGCCGCCTGTATTTTTAGTAAAGCTAAATCTACTTCTTGGGATTGGGACAGCAGTTTGGCCTCGTCGGAAACGGCCCCCGTATTAAAAGTAATATTCATATACAGGGCGTTTTCCGCTACGTGGCGGGTGGTGGCTATCAGCCCGTCCGGGTGCACTACAAAGCCTGTACCGGTAAATGTGCTGCCGTCTTTTTTAATCACATTAACAGCCACTACGGACTTGGCGTTTTCATCCGCTATTTCCACATGGGTTTTTGCCTCCGCCAACGGCGTAACATACCCTAGAAGCAGTAAGGCTGCAAGCAGTATTTTCATATTACCGATTATAATAAATTTTAACTTTTGGCGCGGTTGAAAAGCGTAAGTATAAATTGTAAACTTTAGTGTAACAGGAGTGTTTTATGGAAAAGTTTTACGTTAGCCGCAAAAAATACGAAGATTTAGTAAAAGAAGTAAAAGCGTTAAAGGAGATAAAAGCCCAGCTGTCTGAGGAAATCGGCGCGGCCGCCGCCCAGGGGGACTTGAAAGAAAACGCGGAATACCATGCCGCCAAAGAAAAACAGGCCGAAACCTTGCGCCGCATTGATGATTTGGAAATGAAGCTCCGCAACGCTGAAATTACCGATGATTTGGCGGTAGACCGCAGTGAAGCCCGCATTGGCGCCACCGTTACCATTAAGGATTTAGCCGCCGATATTGAGTTTACCTATACGTTGGTGGGTTCTATGGAATCTAACCCGGACAAAGGGCTGTTGTCTGTAAAATCCCCTTTAGCCAGCGGTGTTTTGGGTAAAAAAGAAGGGGAAGAATTTGAAGCCATTCTGCCCCGCGGGCCCAAAAAATACAAATTGGTGAAGTTGGAATACAAATAATTTGTTCCGTATTTTATAACAAAACAGGCCGCTTTTAAGCGGCCTGTTTTTATTGTAATAACCGCATTTAGCGCCAGTGTTTAACGGGGTCTTGCATTGTTTTTTTTTGATATAGTGGGTTTTGTACAAAGCATAGGGAGGGATACAATCCATGAATAAAAATGCAGGATTTACCTTAATAGAATTGTTAGTGGTTGTGTTAATAATAGGCATATTGGCTGCGGTTGCTTTGCCACAGTATGAGGTTGCCGTTAAAAAAAGCCGTTTGGGTTCTTATATGCCTTTGGTTAAAACATTGGCGGATGCGGAAGAAAGTTATTATTTGGCCAATGGTAAATACACGGGGAAAATATCTGCTTTGGATGTGGATATGCCAGCCAGCTTTTCTGTGATCAATACGGGAGATGACGGATATGTAAGAAATGAACAGGGGGTAAAGGTGGATTTGCTAAATGGTACGGCGGATGTAACGGCCGGATCTTCAGCTGCTTTGGTGGCAGTTGTATTCCCTGAAGGGTTAACTTATTATCAGTATTTACAGCATTCTTCCAAACCGGGCGCACGTTATTGTACCGGGCATGAAAGAGTGTGTAAAAGCATGGGTGGCGTATTGGAAGGAAGCATGTATCGGCTGCCGTAATTGCGGATAGCGTCTATTTTGAAAATTCCCCGGCAAAACCGGGGAATTTTTATTTCAAGGGTAAAGTCAGTGTACCGTCCGACATATGACGCACCATTTCATCATACAGCATGCGCTCATGCAGGCTGGCAGAGGGGCGTTCCTGCAAAGATTGCGGCAGCCTTTGATGTTTGGCGTGAAACTCTTTAAAGTCTTTCAAAAAATCATAATAAGAGCGGTTGGGATATTGGTTTAGTACTTCCCGTATTTGGCGTTTAATGGTTTCCGTTTCAAGAAAAGTATTGGTGACGTTGCGCGTTAAAATAAGCTGCAGCGTATTATACAGTCTTCTTTCTTTGATGGGGGCATTCCACATAGGCTGGCGGTGGTTTTTAGCCACAAAGGCGCGCAGTTCTTCCAACGTTATGGAGTAGGCGCGTATAGTGGCTTGTACTTCCGCGGCGTTAATAGATTGGCTCAGCCCTTTCTGATGCTGGTTATAGGCGTCTCTGGCAAATTTTTTAAATTCTTCCGGGTTGTTATGCAACAATTCCGGTATGGCTAAAAATTTGCGCAAGTGCTCTTTGGTACGGGCGGATACTTTCCAAGATTTTAATAATTCCCGCAGAGGCAAATTGGGTTTATGCGGGTGGTTGCGCGCGTAATTTAAGGAGCTGTTTACCACAAATTCCCGCAAATCTTTTTTGGAAAGGTTTTCCAAATCCCGGTCAAGCGGAATGGCATAATAATCTGACAATTCTTGGGCTAACTGTTTATAGTCTTTGTTTTCCAGCAGTTGAAGCAAAGTCTTGGACAGGGTTTGGTTAATTACCTGGTCTTTAATTAACAATTCCACCCACGCCACCTCTGAAGGTTTGGATTTGGCATGCAAAGCCATAGCACGGGGAAGAATTTCCGTCATCACATTAATTTCGTGTTGGTAAGCCTGGTGGCGGTTTAATAATTGCTTAAAAGGGGAGGGCGACATGACGATATCTAACTTTTGCCCCAGGTGCCGGTAAGTGGCGCCGGAATACAGGCGCTGTGTTTCCCGGTTTATTTCTGACAAGGTTTTTTCCGCTTTAATGGCCGTCTTGGAAGAGGAGGGGGTTAGTTGCTTTGCTACACGCCGGAGGGCTCTCTTCCCATTGCCCGGGCCGGTAGCACAAAAAGCGCAGCAAACGCTTAAAATAAAAGTTAAACATAAGGTAATTTTCTTCATACTTTCAGTCTAATAAACTCATCAGGTGCAAACCAGTGTCTTTAGACCCAAAGCATTTTGGGTCTTTGGGCCTAATTTTTTTGTTATTGATTTGAAAAGGCTGCACTTTTTATGAGGCAGGAGATGAGAAATTCTGGCATGGGCCCCTGTTTTCATAGCCCCGGCCAGGCGCTAGAACCGGAGGGGATCGTTTAACGCGGGGCGGAGTGGAAGCGGCGCCTTTACGGGGAAATCCGCTCAAGCCGGAGGACGGCCCGGTGTTTTATGGGCTGGGAAGAATAGCGCATCGTTTTATTTTTATGTTTTAAAAAGTAGAAGCTTTAGGAGGCCATTTTGGGGCAGTTAGCAGGTGTTTTGTGGAAAGATCTGCCTTTTAAAAAATAAAACCCCGGCAATCAGCCGGGGTTTTATTCACATAAGGTTTATTATTGGTATTTCTTTAATACCGCTTCTTTGGAAGCGCTGGAATAGTGGTTATAGTCTATTTGTTGGAAAATAGAATCTTTCTGTTCCAGTTCATACACATAGGCTTCGTTAATGCGGTTGCCTTTGATTTGCTCATACAGCTCATTAAAGCGCTGTATGTGGTCTTTGGTGCGCTTGGTGGAATATTCCTTAGCGGTACCGGTGGTCATCAGGAAGGCCCAGTCGGAAGACTGCATTAACAGCAATTCTCTGGCCAGTTGGTTAAGCGCCCGGCGCAGCAGCCCGTCCGCATTGGGGAACTGGTTGGCCATTTCCATCATGCGTTCGGCCGCTTTGATTAAATGACGGTAAATCCAGTCGTTTCCGCTGTTAAGCCACACGTCGTGATAGCCTTTATCCCCCCAGGAGGACATGGAAGGCTGCACCGTTTGGTTGACGGGATATTTTGCCAAGTATTCACTGGGAGTAATCAGTTTGATGTCCGTCTGGTCGTAATAAATCTTTTTAAAGAGATATTCCAAAAAGTCTATCCCTTCGTACCACCAGTGGCCGTAAAGTTCGGCGTCGTACATAGAAACAACCAGCGGTTTGCGGTCCAGCAAAGTGCTTAAATATTCAATTTGTTTCTGGCGGTTGAACATAAAATTGCCGGCGTGTACGGCGGCCACTTCGCGCGCTTCATGCGGGTTGTAGGCCTGTTTTTGGTTCAAGGGCACTTTGCCGGTAATTTTATAGTATTTCATGGCGATGTTGCGGCGTACGCCGTCGCTGTGCAGGTAGGGTTTGATGTAATCGTAATCCAAGTCATACCCTAAATCGCGGTAAAATTCACGGTATCTGGCGTCACCGGGATAGCCGGATTCGGCGCTCCATACTTGTTGGGCGGACTCCATATCGCGCGCAAAGGCGGCTACGTCCGTTTGCGGGCAGTATACGGGGGCGTAAATGCCGTATTTGGGGCGCGGAGTGCCGTGTAAAATGCCGTGGGATTCGGTAAAGAAGAAGCGGATGCCTTCATCACGCAGGAACTTATCGTCCCCCGGGTTATAGGCGCATTCCGCCAGCCAAATGCCGCGCGGGCTGCGGCCAAAGCGGCTGCGGTAGTCGTTGGCGGCAATTTTGATTTGGGCGTTTACGCTTTCTTTATGCACCATTAAGGGCAAATAGCCGTGGGTGGCGCAGCAGGTGATAATTTCCAGCTTGCCCATATCTTGGAATTTTTTAAATCCTTCCAAAATCCGCCCGTGGTAGCGGTTTTCAAACAAGTCTTGGTAGCGGCGGAATTTATCATAATACATCTTGGCCACGGCTTCAAATTCCGTACCGCGGGTGCGCTCTATTTCTTTGCCGGAAAGCTCCACCCGTTGGTTTAAATAATGGCGGAAGCGGTCTATTAAAAGCGGGTCCGACATCATATTGCACAAAGGCGGCGTGAGGGACATGGTTAAGCGGAAGTCCGTCCCCTCGTTGGTTAAATTTTCAAACACGTTCAGAAGCGGCAGGTAGGTTTCCACCATGGCTTCATAGAACCAGTCTTCTTCTAAGAAGTCCGGGTATTCGGGGTGTTTGATAAACGGCAAATGCGCGTGTAATACAAGTGCTAGATAGCCTTTTTCTTCTGCCATGTTATTTCCCCTGTTCGCGAAGCGCTTTTATGTTGATTTGGCGGACTTTATCCCCTTTGGCGTTTTGGGCCTTGATGGGCAAGTCCACCACGCTGCCGGCGGGCAGGTGTTGGCGGATAGAGAATTTGCCTTCCTTTAATTCAATAATTTGGCCGTTGATGGACACGGTGGCGTTTCTGGAGGCGGAACCGTAAATGATGATTTCGCAATCCGCTTTCAGCCAAATATCTTCGTCCTCTTTTTTCTCCGGTTTTTCCAAGTGCAAAGCAAAGGAAGACCAAGACGTAGGCGTGCCGGAAGAAGGCAGCTGGGTCAGTTTCCAGCGTTGGCCGATTACCTGCATCAGCTCGCTGGCGCCCAGGCCGATGTAATCCGCCCCGGAAAGTTTCAATAATTTTTGGAAGTCGCCCTCCACAATCATCCACTTGTCGTCAATGATATCGGAAATTTTGCCCGGGGGCAGCAGGGTTTGGTTGCTGCGGGCCACTAAAATAAAGCGGCCGTCCGCCGTCAGGTAGCCCAAATCCGCCACGTAGCTTCGGCCGGTTGCCGGCGCGTTGATGTACCAGCTGCGGGCTTCAAAAATAACGGGCATATCATAAAATTGAACGGCGTTGGTGCCGTCAAAATAGCTGATGCCGGTTACGTCGTATAAACGGATAATGGTTTTAGCGGCGTTTAATACGTCGGCGCTGTATTGGCTTTTGATGCATTCAATGGTAGCGGCGGTAATTTCCCAAAACAGAAACAGCCAGGCCGGGTCTTTAGGCAAAAGGTAGCTTTCAGTCTTGCCGTAAGAAGCCGGAATATCGGCTTCCGCTTTTGCGTCTTTCACCGCGGGTTTAACCAGCGCGGAGGACGATAAATTTTGTGTCATAGTATTACCTCACCCTTTTAAGAATAAAACAATAAAAAAGCATGATAGTTTTCAGCCATTATATTGTAGCATTTATTCGGCGTAAAATAGGTTTTTTTTTGCGGAAAATTAAAAAAGTTTTAAAGAAGGGGAATTTCTTGGGCAAAAAATCTTTTTTTGTTACAATAAAAGCATGAATAAAAAAGGATTTGGCTGGATAGGGGCCGTTATTGTGTTGGCGGCCGGAGGAGTACTGCTGTTTGTATTGCTGCAGGTGCAGGCTATGTTTCAAAAAACACAGTCCCAAACGTTAAAACAAATGCAAGGCGGGCGCGCGGCGCAGCAACAGCCGCAGGAGCCTGGCCCCGCTTGTGATGACGCCAGCGGCATTTGCCCGCTGAGTGAATTTGAGTAGCGGCGCCAGAATAATTTATAAAAACATATAAAACAAAAACCCCGGGCCGAACCCGGGGTTTTTATATGAATTTTTAGGCTTCTTCAATAAGCCCTTTCTTTTTTAATTCTTGGCGCACGGCGTTCATATTGGCGGGGATAATATCTGCCGTTTGGACCGCTTTTAAGGCGGAGTCCGTATCCTTTAACCCGTTGCCGCCTATAATCAGACAGACGGATTCGTCATGCTCTATCTTTCCTTCCGCCACCAGTTTTTTCAGCGCGGCGTAAGTGGCCGCCCCGGCGGGTTCGGCAAAGATATTGGCTTTGCGGGCCAGTTCCGGTATGGCGGCGATGATTTCCTCGTCCGTTACCGACACGGCAAACCCGTGGGATTCTTCCAGCGCCTGCATAGCCAGCGCCGCATCGCGCGGGTAATTTACCAAAATACTGTCCGCCACCGTGTGGGCTTTTACGGAACGTACCTCGCGTTTTTCGTCAAACGCTTCTTTAATGGCGGCGCTTCCTTGGGCTTGCACGGCAATCATTTGCGGCATGGATTCAATAATGCCCAATTTGGCAAAATCCACAAATCCTTTCCATAAACCGCATAAGATGGTTCCGTCTCCCACGGCCACAATTACTTTGTCCGGGGCTTCCCATTCCAGCTGTTCGCAAATTTCAAAAGCGCAGGTTTTTTTGCCTTCGCGCGTATAAGGGTTAAACCCCGCCGCGCGGGAATACCAGCCATATTGTTCCACGGTTTGTTTGCACAGCTCAAAGGCGTCATCATAAGAACCTTCCACCGCTATGACATCCGCCCCGTATACCAGCAACTGCACCAGTTTGGGCTCCGGTACGGAGGTGGGAGCGAAAATAACGCTCTTCATGGGCAGGCTGGCAGTCAGGCAGGCTAAAGAATCGCTGGCGTTTCCGGTGGAGGCGTCGGCAATAATTTCTTTATCCAGTTCCACCGCGCGGGCCACGGCCACGGCGCTTCCGCGGTCTTTAATGGAACCGGTGGGGTTGCGTCCCTCGTCTTTAATAAACAAATTGGAAATATGCAGCTCTTTGGCCAATTTTTTGCAGCGGTACAGCGGCGTCCAGCCTACGTGTACGTTGGGCACTTTGTCGTGGTCGTCAATGGGAAGCAGGTCCATATAACGCCACATGTTGTATTCCCGGTTGTCTTTTAATTTGCCGATGCTGAAACGTTTGGAAATTAATTTATAGTCATAATTCACTTCCAAATTTCCGCCGCAGGCCGTACACACAAAATCCGTTTCGCTGGTTTTGTGTTCTTTGCCGCAGTTGATGCATTGCAGGTTTAGTATTTTTTTCATAAAGGGTTTATTTGGCGTCCACCGGTTTTTGTATTAAAAATAAGCTTACAAAAATAATGGCAAGCCCGATGATTTCCATGCCGGAAGGAATACGCCCGCGGGCGATGATATCACTGGCCATGGCCACTACCGGCGTGAAATACGTAACGGAGGCCATACGGGTAGCCCCCCAGCGTTTGATTAAGGCCACCATCAGCAGGAATGCCACCGCGGAAGAAAAAATACCCGCGCTGAAAATGGACAACACCACCTTCAAACTAAATGCCGAAGCGGGGGGGAACGGCTCCGCCAGCGCGGCTACAATCACCAGCACCACGGCGGAAAACAAATATTGGTGGAACGTGTTGGCTTCCAGCGTAACGGAAGTATTGTCCACCATGACCAGCTTGGTAATGACGTTTCCTAAGCTGTAAGACCACGCCATTAATAAAAACGCAAAACAGCCGTAAAGGGCCATTTTGTCACTGCCTAACGTGAAAGAGGGCCAGACGATAATCAATAACCCCGCCATGCCGATGGTTACCCCAATGGCGCGGCGCCAGGTAAAGCGGTCTTCCCCTTTTAAAATAATCGCTCCGGCGATGAAAGACCATATGGGCACTGTACCGTTAAAAATGCCGCCAATGGTAGGGGCCACAAACCGCTGCCCCCAGGAAATAGCCGCAAACGGAAATAAAATAAGTAAAAACCCAATCAGCCACGGGCGCCACAGCTCGCGCGGATTAATTTTTAAGCTTTTGCGCTGCACCCCGTATAATACGATGAAGAAAGCCAAACCGGCCGCCACGCGGAAAAAGGTGCTCCAATAAGGCGGCAGGGCTTCCACCATGTTTTTGGAAGCCAAAAACGCCGTGCCCCAACACAGGGCCAAACAAAACGCCAGCAAGTAACTCATGTATAAAAACCTCCGTAAATAATATTATAGTAAATTGTTAAGCGGGGTAAGTTTTATAAAATATACCTATTGGGCTGTTTATTTTTCTTTCGCGGGAGACCGGCTTGTATGTGGTTTTATAAAAAAAATACCATGAGTTTTTTGTTTTGCGCAGTGGTATTAAGCGGGGCGCTTGTGGCGGCGGCGGGGGTGCTGGCGGGAGCGGTCAATCCATACTATTTGTTTTATGGAAATAAGTGGGATATAGGCATGGATTTTTTTAATCCCGTTTATTCCGCTCTTTCGGGCACGGCCACTTTGTATCCGCCATTGCCTATGGCGTTTTATAATGCAATCGGTCTTTGTTTCCCCCCGGAGATATGGCAGGGCGGGGCGGCCGCTTTGCGGGCCAGCTGGCAGGGGACGGGCTTATATGTGTTGTATCAAATAGCGGGGATATGCCTGTTCTGCGCGTTGGTTTTAGGGATTAAAAAAGGGGAGAAAACGGAAAGAGCGCTGTTTTTAACGGCGGTTTTGTTTTCAGCCCCGTTTTTGTTTCAGTTTGAGCGGGCCAATTTTATTTTCCCCGTGCTTTTATTAATCTTAGGCTTTTTGCGCTGGAAAGACAGCCCCCGCCCCTGGGTGCGCCACTTGGCGCTTATTTGCCTGGCGGCGGCCGGGGCGAGCAAAATTTATCCGCTGGCGCTGGGCGTTATTTTGGTGCGGGAAAAACGCTGGAAAGACATTTTGCTGTTGGGCGTTTATACGGCGGCTTTGCTGTTACTGCCTTCTTTTTTGTACGGCGGTCCGGAAGCCGTATACAACCGTTTGTGGCGCAATATGCAGCTGCATTTAAATTACCTTAGGCGTTTTGGCGGGTTTGGGTACGAGGTCAGCGCGCCCAATACATTTATGCTGGTGTCGTATTGGCTGGGGAAGCCGGTTTCCCTGGCGGGGATACACGCCGTTTCTTATAGTGTGCTAGGGGTGGGGGCTTTGGCCGCTTGGTTTAGCAAAAAAGCATGGCGGGCGTGGGCGCTGGCGGGGTGTTTAATGGCGCTGGTGCCGCAGATGAGCGGGTTTTACTCTCTCATTTTGTTGTTCCCGGCTTTTGTGTTGCTGGTGGACGAAGCGGATAGAAAATCCCCTTTGGATTGGTTTTGTTTTGCTTTGTTTCTTATTATATGGCTGCCGGTATGGCTGTTTGCGTTGCCTAAAAGCTGGTACGCGGGCAACGTGGCGTTGTTTGGGGAAACGCTGGTATGCCGTTTTGCCGTGTTGGTTTTGTTTGCGGTGCTGTGTGCGGCGGGGTTGGTTGATGCCGTGCGGCGTGTTTGGGCTTGGGTTTGCCAAAAAGGGCGCTTGAGTAAAAAAGTATAATATATATAAAGGAAATTTATGAAGAAAATACTCTTTTTTATCTTACTCTTATTGTTGGTTGGCGGTGTGTTTTGGTTTTGGTCCGCCAACAGCTCCCGCCCGCAAGGGCCGGGAGCGGACGGAAAAATAAAAGTGGTGGCCTCCGGCTACGTACCCTATACCGTAGCCAAACAAATAGGGGAGGAGCTTATAGATTTGTCTATGCTGCTTCCCGCCAATGCGGAGCCCCATTCTTTTGAGCCCACCCCCGGGGCCATTATTGCCGTGCACGGGGCGGACGTATTTATTTATGTATCCGGCCGCATAGAACCGTGGGTAACGGATATTGCGGAAAACGTAAAAGAAGGGGCCGTGGTGGTGGAGGCGGCTCAATCAGCCAAGCCTTCCAAAGACCCGCATATCTGGATGGATTTTGACAATATGCGTCCGTTTGCCCGGGCCATTGCTCAAGCTTTGCAGGAAAAAGATCCCGCTCATCAAGACGTGTACGCCGCCAATTTGTCCGCGTTTAATACGCAGCTGGACGAACTGGAACAAGAATTTTCTTTAGCTCTTGCCCAGTGCCGCCGGCGGCGCATTGTGCATGTGGGGCATTTGGCTTTTGGCAATTTGGCCTCCCGCTACGGGTTGGAGCTGACCGCCTTGGCGGGCACTTCACACGATGGGGAACATTCCGTTAAACGTTTGGCGCAGGTGGTGGATTTGGTTAAAAATTCCGGCGTGCCGTATGTATTTACGGAAGAGGCCCTTTCCCAAAATTTAGCCGGCGTAGTGGCTAAAGAAACGGGCGCCAAGTTGTTGCCCCTGTATACCGTGGAGCACGTAAGCCTGCAGGACGCGCAAAACAATGTAACCTATGCCGCTTTAATGCGCCGCAATTTATCCAGTTTGCAAAGGGGGCTTGAATGCCAGCCGTAATTGAAGCCAGCGGGGTGCGCTTTCGGTATGAAACGGCCTGGGTGCTGGAGGATATTTCTTTTCAGGTGCAGCCGGGGGATTATGTGGGGCTCATCGGCCCCAACGGCGGCGGCAAAACCACTTTGTTAAAAGTGCTGTTAGGGTTGGAAAAAGCCCAAGGCGCGGTGCGTTTGTTCGGGCAGGATTTGGGGCAATTTAAAGACTGGAAAAAAATAGGCTATCTGGCGCAAAAAAGCCCGGTGGCGCAGAGCCGGTTTCCTATTTCTGTGGAAGAAGTGGTTTTTATGGGGCTGGGGTTTAAGCGCTTTCACAACCGGGTCACCCACGGAGATTTAAAAAAAGTATATGACGCATTGGAAAAAACCAATACGTTAAGCTACGCCAAACGGATTTTTCACGATTTATCCGTCGGCCAGCAGCAGCGCGTACTGTTGGCGCGCGCCCTGGTAAGCCGCCCGGAATTATTGATTTTGGACGAGCCCTCCGCCGCGTTGGACGCGGGCAGCCGGGAAGATTTTTTTAGTTTGCTGGGGGAGTTAAACTCCCGCCACGGGGTAACCATTTTGCTTATCACGCACGATACGGGCGAAGTGGGCAAATACATTTCTAAATTTATGTACGTGGATAAAGAATTGGTTTTCTACGGCACCAAGCAGGAGTTTTGCCAATCGGAAAAAGTGGCCGCCAAGCTGGGCGCTTTTGCCCAGCACACTATAGACCATTTGCATAATAACGGGCACTGCCCTTTGGGCTGCCACTGCGGGGAGAAAGACCATGCTGGGTGAATTTTTAAGCTACGGTTTTGTACAGCGCGGGCTGTTGGCGGGCTCTTTGGCGGCGGTTATTTGCGCGCTGTTGGGCGTGTTTTTGGTGCTTAAACGGCTTTCTTTAATTGGGGACGGCCTCAGCCACGTGTGTTTAACCGGCGTGGCGGCGGCGCTATTAATGGGGGCTTCACCGGTGTATGTTTCTATTCCGGTGGTGATGGCATCTTCTTTGGGGATTTTAAAACTGACGGAAAAATTCCGTATTTACGGGGACGCGGCCATCGGCATCATCAGCGCGGCGGGGCTGGCGGTGGGTATTTTTATTACCAGCCTGGCCGGCGGGTTTAATACGGATTTGTTTGGCTATTTGTTTGGCAGTATTTTAACCGTGGGCACGGATGAAGTTATCCTGTGTGCGGTATTGCTGATTATTTTGTTGTTTTTTGTCATTGTGTTTTACCGGGATTTGGTTTCCGCTTCATTTGATGCGCCGTTTGCCCATACGCGCGGCATTAACGTGCGCGCGGTAAATTTGGCGCTTACCTTAATTACGTCCGCGGCGGTGGTGTTGGCGTTTAAAGTGGTGGGGATTTTTCTTATTTCCGCCTTATTAATCATTCCGCCCGTTTCCGCCCTTATGCTGGCGCGTACGTTTAAACAGGTGCTGTATTGGGCCGCCGGGCTGGCGCTGGCGGCGGTATGGGCGGGGGTATATTTGTCTTTCTTGTTTGATATTCCCTCCGGGGCCACCATTATTTTGGTGAATTTATTCATATTAGCCTGCGCTTACGCATACAGCCGGATCAGGAACGCCTATGCCGCTGAAAAATAAAAAAGAGGTCCTTGCGTTAATTAAAGAATTAAAAAAGCTCTATCCGGAGCATATTATTCCGCTTCACCACCAAAACGCCTGGCAGCTGTTAATGGCGGTGATTTTGTCTGCCCAATGTACGGACGCGCGCGTAAACACCATTACCCCAAACTTATTTAAAAAATATCCCACCCCGCAGGCTTTGGCGGCGGCGGATATCAAAGAGGTGGAAGAAATCATCCACTCCGCCGGTTTTTACCACAGCAAGGCCCTGTCCTTAATAGAGAGTTCCAAGCGCATTTGTGAAGTTTTTAACGGAGAAGTCCCCCAAAACATGCAGGATTTGCTGTCCTTGCGCGGGGTAGCCAGAAAAACGGCCAATGTATTGTTGGGGGACTATTTTAAAACCCCGCAAGGCATTGTGGTGGATACGCACGTAAAGCGGCTGGCTTTGCGCCTGGGGCTTACCAGACAGACGGACCCCGTAAAGGTGGAGAAAGACTTAACCCGTCTTATCCCGTACGAATATTGGGGCTGGATAGCCATTGCGCTTATTTTGCACGGGCGCAACGTGTGTAACGCGCGCAAACCCGCGTGTACGGCTTGCGCGTTAAACAAATTATGCCCTAAGGCAGGGGTAGGCAACGCTAATTTTAAGACGGAGAGGTAAGATATGGATTTTAGAGCCTGGAACTGCCGTAAAAATAATTGGTTGCGTTTGCAGAGGGGAAAAATAATTTCTTTGGTGCTGGGTAAAAAGCCGTTTGTGCCATATGACGCGCGGCAAGTAAAAAAAATTTTAGTCTTGCGCAATGACAACAAATTAGGGGACATGTTGGTCAGTTCGGTATTGTTTCGCGGGTTGAGGCAGCTGTTTCCAAACGGGCGGATAGATGTGGCGGCCGGGGAGGCAAACGCCTGTTTGGCAAGAGAGAATAAAAAAATCAATCATATTTACTATGCTTCGGAAAGTTTGGGCAGCTTGTTTTTGTTAGGGTGTCGTTTGCGTAAAGAGCGGTATGATTTGTATTTGGATTTAAATGCGGTGCCCACGCTGTCTTCTCTGGTGTTTTTAAAAATATTAAATCCGCGCTGGGCTTTTGGTTTTAACCGCAAAGCCTATCCTTTATATAACTTTACGCAGGAAGTGGATTTAACCCGGATGCATATTACCCAGCGTTATGAAGCGGCCCTGCGCTATGCGGGTTTTGAGGGAAATTGTGATTTGTCTTATGAACTCAACATTCCGGAATCGGCCGAACAAGCGGCCCAACGTTTGATGGCTACTTTGCCTGGGCCGGGGCGGGTATTGGCGCTTTGCCCTTACGGGGCAAGCCGCCACCGCTCTTTCAGCGCCGGGCAAATTGCCGCCGTAGCGCGGGCCTTTGCGTCGGATAAAATTATTTTATTGGGCCAACCAGGCCGCTTAAAAACTCTTATGAAGGGGCAGTCTTTGCCTAATGTTTTTATTTTTGAAGGGGAGGATCTTTTTCAATCGGTTGCGTTATTAAAACGGGCGGACTGGGTGCTGACGGTGGACACTTTTTGGGTGCATGCCGCCTGCGCTTTGCAAAAAAGAACTCTTGCCGCTTACCAGGATAAAGGGGAAAATTGGGCCGTCTGGCACCCTAATTATGAAGGGGTGAAGCCTTTGTTTTGCGAAGGGGAACAAAGTAAACTGCCGCCTGAGCGGTTGGTGGAAGCGCTAAAAAGTTTATAAACTCCCCGGGCATTGTAGGCCCGGGGTTTTTTCCCAAAACCGCTGCCGTGTTTTATTCCCCTCCGCCAACAAAAACATGCCGTTTTGTTGCGCCGGAATGAACATTTTTTAGGGATACACCGGCTTATCAGGTTAAGTATAAAAAACCCCGCTTGTAAAAGCGGGGTTTTTGGTTTTGGTAAACTTTATTTGCCAAGCAGGGAAAGCAAAATCCCCGCCGCCACCGCACTGCCGATAACGCCCGCCACATTGGGCCCCATGGCGTGCATCAGCAGGTAGTTGTTTTTGTCGTACTCCAACCCTAATTTGTTGGATACGCGCGCCGCCATGGGCACGGCAGATACCCCGGCCGAACCGATAAGCGGGTTGATTTTGGTTTTGCTGAACAGGTTCATTAGTTTAGCCATTAACACGCCGGAAGCCGTAGCAATGGAGAACGCCACCACCCCCAGCACCAAAATACCCAACGTTTGCGCGGTTAAGAATTGGCTGGCCTGCAATTTGGAACCTACCGATAACCCCAGCAAAATGGTCACGATGTTGCAAAACTCGTTTTGCAAGGTTTTGGATAGGCGTTCCGCCACGCCGGATTCTTTGATCAGGTTGCCAAACGTAAGCGCGCCGATTAAGGGCGCCGCGTCCGGCAGCAAAAACGCGCACAGCAAAAGCAGCGTAAGCGGGAAGAGGATTTTTTCCCGTTTGGTTACGGGGCGCAGCTGCTCCATTTTAATTTTGCGTTCGGCTTCGGTAGTCAGCAGTTTCATAATGGGGGGCTGGATAATCGGCACCAGCGCCATGTATGAATACGCCGCCACGGCAATAGCGCCCAGCAGTTCCGGCGCCAGGCGGCTGGTTAAAAAGATAGCCGTCGGGCCGTCCGCCCCGCCAATAATGCCAATGGAGGCCGCCTGCTTCATGGTGAAAGACAAATCCCCCATGTGCATATTGGTCATGGCAATGGCGCCGATAAGCGTGGCAAAAATACCAAACTGGGCCGCGCCGCCCAATAGGGCCATTTTCGGGTTGGCGATTAACGGCCCAAAGTCCGTCATCGCGCCCACGGCCATAAAGATAAACAGCGGGAAAAGACCCGTTTGTATGCCGGCGTTGTACACAATGCCCAAAAACCCGTTGGGGCCGGCCATGTCCGCCACTGGAATGTTGGACAACAGCCCGCCAAACGCGATGGGGATTAACAGCAGCGGTTCAAACTGTTTTTTAATGCCCAGCCACAGCAGGAACAAACACACCCCAATCATTACCAATTGTTGCCAGGTAATGGCGTATAGGGAAGTGGTATGCAATATTTTGGTTAATGCAACGGTAATATCCATAACGCCCCCTATTTAATCAGCGCAATGGGGTGGCCGGTTTGCACTTGGTCCCCCTGTTTAACGAGGAAGCTGACCGTTCCGGCTTTGGGCGCGCTGATGGCGGTTTCCATTTTCATGGCTTCCATCACCAGTATTTCCTGCCCTTCGGAAACGCTGTCCCCTTCCTTGGCGCTGAAGCGCAAAATGGCGCCCGGTACGGGGGCTTTTACTTCCTGCGCGGCGCCGGAGGATTGGGCCGGTGCGGCGGCGTTTGCGTCCGCTTCGCCTACGGAAATGGCAAAACGTTTGCCGTTTACAACAGCTACGTTGTCTCCGTCAAAGCTTACGTTATAGGCGGTTCCGTCTACGGTTACCTTACAGGTTTTGGCGCCGTCCGCCGCGGCGGCGGGTTTGGCGTCTTTGGCCCAGCGGATGCCGTTTATTTTGGATTCGCCTTTCAAATACATTAACCCTTTGTCGGCGCAGGTGGCTACGATGAACACGTTTTCGTCCGTTACCGGCAGGCCGGCGGTTTCCAGTTTTTCTTTGGCGGGTTTTAAGCCTTTTTTGGGGTCCGCGTCGTTAATTTCCAGCGGGGTTTTGGCGGTGGGTTCCAAGCCCAGCTGCTGGCTGGCGGCTTTTACCACTTCCTCTGCGGGTTCCACCGGGGTTTTGCCAAAGTAGCCCAGCACCATTTTGCCGTAACCGGGGGTAATTTTTTTCCAGCGGCCAAACATTACGTTGCTGTACGCCTGCTGGAAATAAAATTGGGAAACCGGCGTGACGGACGTGCCGAATCCGCCCAGTTTGACGCATTCGCCCATAGCGTCTACCACTTCGGGGAATTTGTCAAAGGTGCCGTTGTCGCGCATCATTTGCGTGTTGGCGGTTAACGCGCCGCCGGGCAGGGGGGAGAAGGGGATTTCCGGGTTGACGGCGGTGGCTTCCGGCGGCAGGAAGTATTTGCTCATGCAGTCTTTAAATACGTTTTCTGCTTCTTGGATTTTTTTGTAATCAATATCCAGGGTGTATTCCGTGCCGCGCAAAGCGTGCCACATGGTTAAGATGTCAGGCTGGCAGGTTCCGCCGGAAACGGGCTGCATGGACAAGTCCAGCGAGTCCGCCCCCGCTTTAATGGCTTCCAAGCAGCAGGCGATGGAGTTGCCCGCCGTTTCATGCGTATGGAACACAATCTTGGTGCCTTGCGGCAGGATGCGCCGCGCCATGGCGATGGTTTTGCCCACCGTGCTGGGGGTGGAGGTGCCGGACGCGTCTTTAAAGCAGACGGAATCAAAAGGTACGCCGGATTTTAAAATTTCGCGCAGGACTTTTTCGTAAAATTCTTCCGTGTGGATTTTGCCGGTGGGGTCCCACCCCGGGGCCAAAGACATCATGGTTACGCACACTTCGTGCTTTAAGCCCGCGTCGTGAATGCACTGGCCGGAGTAAATGAGGTTATTTACGTCGTTCAACGCGTCAAAATTGCGGATAGTGGTGGTGCCGTGTTTTTTAAACAGTTGGGCGTGGGCTTTAATAACGTCGGAAGGCTGACTGTCTAACCCCACCACGTTTACGCCGCGGGCCAAGGTTTGCAGGTTGGCGTCCGGTCCGGCGGTTTTGCGGAACGTGTCCATCATGTCAAAAGCGTTTTCATTGCAATAGAAGAACAGCGCCTGAAAGCGGGCCCCGCCGCCAAATTCCATATGCGTAATACCCGCGTGGCGCGCAGCTTCCACCGCGGGCATAAAATCTTTAGTCAGCACACGCGCACCGTATACGGATTGAAACCCGTCGCGGAAAGCGGTAAGCATAAAATCAATTTTTTTCATTTTTTGGCTTCCTCTCATTTACCGGTAAATCTCTTGGCGGCGGCCACGGCGGCGGCTATCGCCAAATTATCCGCGCGGGCGGCCACGGCGGCCGGCGCGGGAGCGGACTGCGGAAAATATTTTTCCAATACTTTCACCAGCCAGCCCAGCACTTTCATCACGAGTACCATGATGAAAAGAAACGTAAACACCACCAACATGCCGATAATGGTTAAGTTTACGCTGTCCATCAAGGAGGTACTTTCTGCAAGGTTCATGCGTTCATGTCTCCTATAGAAAACTCCTTCGGGCCCTGCGGCGTGTTAAGCAGCAAAGTCCCGGCGGAGGAAATATCCCGCACGGTTCCGGTATGTTGCCGGTCTGCGGCGGTAATGCAAACGGTTTGGCCTATGTACGGAAACAAGGCTTTGTATTCCTGCCCGAAGGAAGAAAACCCTTCAGCCAGCGCTTTGGGCAGGCGGGCGTTAAAACGCGCAAGCAAGGCGTTTAATAGTTCCCGCGCGGTGACGGAAATATGCAGCTCCCCCAGCGAAACGGCCGGCTGGCCCACGCGGCCTAAATCCGGCTGCCGGATGTTTATCCCCACGCCTATTACCAAAGCGTAAAAACGGTTGTGTTCCAATACCGCTTCACTTAATATGCCGGAAAGTTTTTTGCCGTTTACCAACACGTCATTGGGCCATTTTAATTGCGCCGGCGCCCCCAGTTCCCGTACGGTTTGGCAAATACACAAAGCCATCAGCTGGGTTAAGTTGGGCAGGTATTGGGTGTTTTCTGTTTTTAAAAGAACGGAAAAATATAAGCCGCCCTTTGCGGAAAACCATTTGCGGTTAAACCGGCCCCGCCCGGCGGTTTGTTCTTCGGCGCAGACAACGGCGCCGCTTTCCAGCTCCCGCGCGTGTTCTTTGGCGTACGCGTTGGTGGAATTTAACGCTGGAAAATGCAATATGCGGGGCATACCTTCATTGTAACAAAATAAACGCGGTTATAGACGGAAAACATTAGCCGGCGTGTTGGGCGGCAAACAGCAGGGCGGCAGCCATGCTTTGCGGGTCCGCCAGGTTTTTGCCGGCAATATCAAAAGCGGTGCCGTGCGTGGGGGAAACGCGTAAGAAACGCAGGCCTGCCGTTACGTGCACAATGGGTTCTTTGGCGGCCAGTTTTAAGCCCAAGAGGGCCTGGTCGTGATACATGCACAAAAGCCCGTCAAAATTGCCGTGTCTGTGCGCCAGCCACAGGCTGTCTGCGGGAAAGGGGCCTTGTACGCGCAAACCGTGTTTTTTTAAATAGTTCATGGCGGGCAGAATGGTTTGCCCTTCTTCTTTGCCAAAGCGGCCGTTGTCCCCGCCGTGCGGGTTTAAAGAAGCCAGCGCAATTTGAGGGCGTTTTACTCCCAGCTTTTTTAATGCGGAGTTAAAATCCAAACAGGCTTGTTCTATGCGTTGGCGGGTGATGATTTTATGCAGGTCTTTAATGGCAAAATGTTCGCTGACCAGGGCGCATTTTAACGCCCCGCTTACAAACATCATTAAAGCGGTTTTGCCGTAGTATTTGCGTAAAAATTCCGTATGTCCGGTAAACGGGACGCCCGCCAGCGCCCAGCTTTGTTTGGATATGGGGGCCGTAACCAACGCTTTGGCGGTGTGGGCAGACACTAATTTGCAGGCGGTTTGCAACGCTTTAAAAGACACTTCCCCCGCCCATTTGCAAGGCGCGGGTTTGGTTTTGGCGAAGGCGTTTGGGTGCTCTATGGGAAGCAGCTGCGCCAGATCCGGCGTGAAGCCGGCCGCCTCTAACGAGTGCGGTTCCCCCACTACAATCACGCGGCATGCTTGCTGTACGGCCGGGTTTTGCAACGCTTTTACGGTTACTTCCGGCCCAATGCCCAGCGGGTCCCCCGCGCTTACGGCGATAAACGGTTTTTGTAACATAGCAAACCCCAATAAATAAAGAGGAAGCGTTTTCTCCCTCTTTATTTTATAAATTTAACCGCTTGGCGGAAATTATTTTTTTTCTTCTTTTTTCTCTTCTTTAGCTTCTTTTTTGTCCGCTTTTTTTTCGGATTTTACTTCTTTTTTATCCGCTTTTTGGGCGGCTTGGGCCTGTTGGGCCAAGGCTTCTTCAATCAGCTTATCGGACTCAAAGGTAATGGTTACTTTTACGTCCGCCTTGTCATACAATTCGCCGATATAATCGCCCATGGCGTTTTGAATTTTTTGCTGGGCTAAATATTGGGCCAGATCTTTGGCGATATCATCGTAACCAAAATCTTTTTCGGCGCGTTTTTCTTTAATTTTAATAATATGGTAGCCCAGATCCGTTTTAATGGGGTCGCTCACTTTGCCAACGGCCAAAGAGAACGCCTTATTGTCAATTTCTTTGGGGGCGATGCCCTTAATTAAAATCATGTCCCCGCCGGAGGCCAAAGCGGCTTTGTCTTCCGTATATTCTTTTACGGCTTCGGAGAAATCTTTCCCGCCGTCAATTTCTTCTTTGATTTTAACGGCCAGTTCTTGTTTCTTTTTGGCTTCTTCGGGCTTCATGTCTTTGGTTACGGCTAAATAAATATGCCCGATGCGTACCTGTTCCGCCGTAAGCTGTTTTAATTTGGCGGCGATGGCGGTGGCTTCTTTAAAGCGGGCCGGGTCTTTTTTCTCCAGCGCTTTCATTTTTTTGCTGTTGCCTTTCATGCAGATTTCCACATCTTCATACAAGGCTTTTACGTCCGCCTCTTCCACCGGTTTTACCGTGGCGGTGATGCGTTGTTCCATCAGTTTGCGCACAGCGATGTCTTTTTTGATTTTTTCTTTATACGCTTTTAAGCTCATATGCTGCTTTTTAAGCGCTTCGTTAAAGCGTTTATCGGCGCCTTTAGGATCTTCTTTTCCGGTTTTTTCATCTACGATAAAACGGGCTTTTATTTCGTTAATTCCGGCGTCAACCTCGCTGTCTTTTACCTGTATTTTGGCTTCATCGGCGGCTTGGTATAAGAGTTCTTTGGAAATAAGCTCTTTAAGCACTTCGCGCCCCAGTACGTCCTGCGCGTAGGGCTGTTCTAAAAATTGCGGAGCCGCCGCTTTGTATTGTTCCAGCACGCCTTCCAAATAAGAATCGTATTCGGAACTGAGTACCGGTTGTCCGTTCACCGTGGCGACGGAGGATTCCATTACTTTGGCCTGTGCGCCCACCCCGAAGGCCAGCACCAGGGCCAGTAAAGCCGTTAGGTTAGTTTTTTTCATACACAAACACCTCGTATTTATTTTTTAAAGCGTTTAAAGCGGCGTCTTCTTTTTGCAAACGCAAAATTTGCTCTATGCGTTCTTTGGCGTTTTTAAGAGAAAGCCGTTTTTCTTTAACTTTCATTATTATATGAAATCCTTGGGAAGTTTTGATAAATCCCTGTACGCTGCCGGAGGGGGAATTGGCCGCTATGACTTCAATTTCCGGTATAAATTCCCCGGGCATGAAAGAAAATTCTTGCCCGCGTATGGCTTCCGGCGCGATGGAATATTGCCTTTCCAGCTCTTTCCAGCGGGAGGGGGAGGCTTTTAACGCGCGCAGTACTTGGTCCGCCGTTTGGGCGTTGGAAATGATGATTTGTTTGACGGTCATTTCATAAGGGTATTTGTCAAAATAATTTTTTATTTCCTCTTCCGTTACCGCGGTTGCGCCGGATTCTTCCAGCTGGTCATACCAAGAGCGGATAAGCAGCTGCTGGGCGTAGTCGTCATAAATTTTTCTGAGTTGTGCCCGTTTGTCTTCCAACGCGGCTAAATAGGAGTCAGACTCGTCCAACTTAGCGTCCAGGGCGGCTAATTCGGCCAGTTTTTCCCGCACCAAGGCGTTAATAAAATTGGTGCGCCCGATGGAGGTTTTTGCAAAGTCCCGGTCTTCGGGGGACATGAAAACCAATTTATCTTCCAGGTCTTTTTCCGTAATGATAACGGCCCCCACTTTAGCGGCGATTTCCGGTTCCGCGGGTTCTTCGGCAACGGGGGCTTCGGCCGGTTTATTGCAAGCGGCCGCCAACAAGACGCATAAAACAGAAAATAAAAAAATATTGCGCATACCCATACTATATCATTTTACGCGCCGGAGGGGAGCGTTTGAAAGAAGCAAACGGCGTTTTGGGCTTCTTTTACCAAGTCCGTCCCCGGCGCGAAACGCAGGCGGATGCCGTCGCCTGAATTGGATTTTAAAAATTCTACATGTGCCGCCCCGTAACGTTTAAAAAGCAGGGAGGGAAAATCCGCCGGCATTCTAAAATCCCGTGAGAAAGAAATTTCCAGCTTGTCATCGTTGGCGTCAATATGCTGTATTTTTAATTCCCCCGCGCGGGCCGACAAGGCAAACACCTTGGTTAAATTGATGATTTCCGCCGGTACGGGGCCGCATAAATCCGCCAGGCGGGTAAGCAGCAGGTGGGTTTTGGTTTCATCCGCGCTCATCAGTTCCTTATAATATTTCAGCCGTTCGGCTTCGTCGGGCAGATAATCCGGCGGGATATACGCCGGCAAAGGCAGATTAACGGTGGAGCGAAGCTCCCGCTTGACGGGTTCCCCTTTTAATTTTTTTACTTCGTTAGCCACTAAATCACAGTACAAACTAAGCCCCACTTCGTTCACGTACCCGTGCTGTTTGACTCCCAATAATTCCCCCGCGCCGCGTATTTCCATATCCCTAAGCGCCAGTTTAAAGCCGCTGCCCAGTTCGCCAAATTCCATTAAGGCGGCTAGGCGTTTTTTGGCTTCTTCGGTGGGGTCTTTTTCCGGCTTGGGGTTCCAAGGTACGGCGGCCAGCTGGGCAAAATTGTCTTCTTCCTGCGGGGCGGGTTTTTTAAACAGCCAGTCCGGGTGGAATAAATAACAGTAGGCTTTGGTGCTGCCGCGCCCGATGCGCCCGCGCAGCTGGTACAGCTGGGCCAGGCCGAAGTTGTGTGCATTTTCCACAATTAACGTGTTGGCGTTGGTAATGTCTATGCCGGATTCTATAATGGTGGAGGCTAAAAGAATATCGTATTTGCCTTGGTTAAAGTCCCACAGGGTTTGTTCCAGCAGTTTTTCGTCCATTTGGCCGTGCGCCATGCAGATTTTGGCTTCCGGCACCAGTTTTTTAAGAAACAGGTAGCGGCTTTCCATGCTTTGCACGCTGTTGTACACGTAATATACCTGCCCGCCGCGGGCAAGTTCTTCGGTAATAGCGGCGGCGGCCAGTTCATTGTTCCAAGCGGTTACCACGGTTTTTATGGCGGTGCGCCCGCGCGGCGGGGTGTCTATGAGGGATATGTCCCTCAGGCTGGATAGCGATTGGTTTAACGTGCGCGGAATGGGCGTAGCGCTTAACATTAAGGTATGCACGCCGGCGCTTTTGGCCTTGATTTTTTCTTTTTGTTTTACGCCAAAGCGGTGTTCCTCGTCAATAATTACCAACCCTAAATCTTTAAACACAATGTCTTTGCTCATCAGGCGGTGGGTGCCGATGATGATGTCGCACACGCCGCTTTTGATTTCCTGCACCACTTCCCGCTGTTCTTTAGGGGTTTGAAAGCGGCACAGCATGCGCACGTTAACCGGGAACCCCGCCAGCCGTTTGGAAAAAGTTTTATAATGCTGGTCCGCCAAAATGGTGGTGGGCACCAATACCATTACCTGCTTGCCGGATACGGCCACCCGCAAGGCGGCGCGCATGGCTACTTCCGTTTTGCCAAAGCCCACGTCCCCAACTAGAACGCGGTCCATGGGGCGGGATAAATTTAAATCCCGCAGGACGTCTTCTATGGCCTGCTGTTGGCCGGGGGTAAGGTCGTAGGGGAAAGAGTCCGCAAATTCCTGCTCTATGCGCGGGTCCCCCGGGGTGAGCGGCGCGGGGGAAGCCTGGCGCAGGGCCTCCAGCTTTAAAATTTCTTTGGCGGTTTTTTGTGCTTCTTCTTTGACGCGTTTTTTTACGTCGCGCCAAGCCGTTCCGCCCAAGGCGGACAAAGCGGGTATTTTGCCCCCCGCGCTGATGTATTTTTGTACTTTTTTAAAGTCATACATCGGCACGTACAGTTTGCTTCCGCGGCGGTATTCAATAATCAGGCAGTCTGTGGGGTTTTCTTCCTTATCCATAATTTCCAGCCCCAGGTATTTGCCTATGCCGTGGGTTTGGTGTACTACATAATCTCCCGGCGCCAATTCTTTAAAGCGCACCCGTTTGGCGCCTTCCACCGTAAAGCTTTTTAACACGCCGGAAGTATTGTAGCGGCGGTCTAAAATTTCGCAGGAAGTGATAAAAGCCTGCTGCTTGCCCGGGTTTACAAAACCTTGTATAAGGGGGGATATTTTAATAGGTGTTTTGGATAGGGTGGGGTATTCCTGCATGATTTCGCCCAGGCGGTCCAGCTCCCCGCGGTTTAAACAGCATATGGTTAAGTGAATGTTGCGGTTTTTTAGCTGTTGGGCTTCCCGCTCCAGCAGGGGCCAGTTGGCCCCAAAGCGGATATTAGCCTGCAGCCCGCAGTCCGTAGCGTGAGCCGCGGGCAGGGTGGATAAAACAACGGCTTGAGGGAAGCTGCCTTCCGGGGGCAGGTTTTCCTCAAACGCGTAAACGGCGCCGGTGGTATAGGCGGACAGAGAATCCTCTTCCCGCTCAAAGCGCAGGGGCACAATAACGGCTTTATCCGTTTGTTCTTGGGTGTTTTGGGTGTCTAGGTCAAAACTGGCGATGGACTGCACGGTGCGGCCGGAAAAATACAAGCGCAGGGGGAGGTGCTGGTCCAAACAAAACACGTCCACCACGCTGCCGCGCACGGCGTATTGGCCGGGGGATTCGGCGTAATCTTCACGTTGGTAGCCGGCGTTTTCCAATACGTCCAGCAAGTCCTGCCGGCGCAGGGTGGCCCCGCGGTGCACTTCAAACAGCCGCCGTTTGAATTCTTGGGCGGAAGGGAATGCCGCCTCCAGGTCTTGCGGGTGAATATCCAGTAAAAAAGGTTGTTGGTTTTGTAATAACTGATAAAGGGCCGCCATGCGGCCGATGTGCTGTTCCGGCAAGTGTACGGAAAGCGCGTTTTGGGGGCCAAACTCTTTTACCGCGGCGTGCAGGGCGTCTTCTTGCGTTTGGGCTCCGCGCACAAACACCACGCTTTGCCCTTTATGCAGGAATTTTTCACACAAAAAATAGCCCCGGGCCGCCGCGTTGGGCAGCCCGTAAAAACAAGCAGCTTTGTTTTGGCTTTTCTGTGTAGTCATACACACAAAACCGTTTTATAAACCTGCCGGAAAATCAATAGCTTTTGGGTTCGGTTCCTTTAATAAACGCTTCCCAGAATTTATTGCGTTCCGTGGGCATGGCCAGTTTGCCGGTATTGGGGTTGATATACGCAAAGGATATCCCTTCCGGCACGGCAAAATCGTCGTTAGGCTCGTCTTTTAAGAGCTCTTCCATAATATCGCTCCACCAATGGCCGGTGTTGCTGCCTTCCAGGTGGATTTTGTCTGCATAGGCGGAGTCGTCGTCATATCCCATCCAGCCAATGGCGGCGGTGCGCGGCGTCATACCCACAAACCACATATCCCGGTGGCTTTGGGTGGTGCCGGTTTTGCCCGCAATATTGCGCCCCAGGCGCGATACATACCGCCCGCTTCCGCGCTGTACGACGCCTTTCATCATATTAATAAGCAGGTAAGAATCCTGCGGGGAGAAAGCGGCTTTTTCCATCGGAATATGCTGTTCCAAGATGCGGCCGTTGGCGTCTTCCACGCGTTCAATATAGTAGTTATCGGTATGAATGCCGGCATTGGCAAAGGTGGTGAGGGCGGCCAGGTGTTCGTCCATCGTCAGCACGCTTACACCCAGGGCCAAAGCGGGCACGCGGGGCAGGGCGGAAGTAATTCCCGCTTTGCGCGCTACGCGCACCACGGCCGGCACGCCTACGGTGTCAATTAAGTTTACGGCTACCAGGTTTTTGGATTTTTCCAACCCGCGGCGCAGGGTAATCCACCCTTCGTTGCGTCCGCCGTAGTTTTGCGGCACCCATACGTTAAAATCTTTGGAGGAGATAAAAGACTGCTTGGCTAAATCTAAGGAATATAAGTCCGACGTTTCATCAAACGTGCGCCAGTTCCGGCCGTCGTTATAAAACATGGTGGGCAAATCTTTTACCAATGTGGCGGGGGTGTAGCCTTTCTGCAAGGCGGCCATCCATACATAAGGTTTAAAAGAAGAACCCGGCTGGCGTTTGGCCTGGGTGGCGCGGTTGAATTTGCTTTCGTCAAATTCCCGCCCGCCTATCAGCACGCGTACGGCCCCGGTTTTTACGTCACGCACCATAAAAGCGCCTTGCAGACGGGGAAAATCCGGTTCGGTTTCTTCTTCTGCGGGGGCTTCTTCCCCTTCGGGGGTTTCTTGCGGCTGCGGTTCTTTGGGGGTAATGTCTATCCCTAAGCTTTTGGCTACGCGTTCGTCCAATTTTTGCAGGCGGTCGTTCATAATTTGCTCGGCGGCGGCCTGCTGGTCAATATCCACGGTGGTATAAATGTTTAAACCGCCTTTCCATAAGGTTTCCGTGCCGTATTTTTCTTCCAACACGCGGCGGATGTGCTCAATAAAATACAAACCGGGTTTGTATTCTTCCGTTACCGTTTGGCGGGTGGGCATGGGTTCCTGCTTGGCGGCTTCGTATTCTTCTTGGGTGATGTAGCCCTGCTCTTTCATGACAGATAGCACCAAATCCCTGCGCTGGCGGGAAAGTTCCGGATTGGTAAACGGGTTATAGCGTTCCGGCGCCGGCACCAAACCCACAATGATGGCGGCTTCCCCGGTGGTTAATTCGGACAAATCTTTATTGAAATAACGTTTCGCGGCGGATTTTACCCCATAAGCCCCGCGCCCTAAATACATTTGGTTTAAATAAAGCTGCAGAATTTCCTGCTTGCTGAATTGGTGTTCAATTTGTACGGCCAAAATAATTTCGCGTATTTTGCGGATGAGTCTTTTTTCTTGGCTTAAAAACACCCCGCGGGAAAGCTGTTGGGTGAGAGTAGAGGCCCCTTGTTTGGCGCTTACGTGGATAAGGTCGTGCAAGGCGGCGCGGAAAATACCTTTAAAAGACAAACCGGCGTGCTCAAAAAATTCCCGGTCTTCCATAGCCACCACGGCGTTTTGCAAGTCCACCGGTATTTCCGAAAGGGGCACCATGCTGCGTTTTTCTATAGAAAATTCATGTATCAGTTTATTGTTGCGGTCATATACGCGGGTGGTAAGGGAGGGGGTGTATTCCTCCATTTCATACACCGGCGGCAAGCCGGAAAAGATGTAACGCATAAATACGGCGGTGCAGATAATCAGTAAAAATAAACCGGCCAAACAGCCGAAAAGAATGGGTTTAGTGGAAAAAAGTTTTTTTAAGTATTTCTTCATATTATTAAAATTATATCAAACTTAAGGATATTTTCGGGGCAGTACCTGTATAAACGGCATAGCTCTTTTTGTACAAAATTAAGAATAAAAATAGTAAAATTTTACTAAGTATCGTTTCCGAGGTATTTATGCCCTGTGAAAAAAACAAAAAGCAAACGTGTATCTACCCGTGCAAGGAACACTGCGCCGAAGCGGCTTTTTATGTAGACAGCCCCCAAGCCGTTGCTTCTGCGCATAACGCCAAAATATACGGATATGATTTAATTTACGTGGCCCACCCGGAAACGAAAAAAGTGTTTATGTTTGGCAGCGCGGAAGGTTTTTATACAGAAGCCAAAGGGCCGGACGCGTTTGCCCTGCATGATAAAGCTTTCCAGCAAGCGTTAAAAGGCAATGTGGTCAAATATGCGTGGAGTTTGGACCGGGGCCCTGTTACCTATTATTATCATTCCACTTTATTGCCGCTGTTTGACAATGACAAAAAAGTAGCCAATGTGTTGGGGTTGGTGCGTAATTTGGACAAGTCCTCTGCCTTGCAACAACCAAAAGCCTTGCATGAGAAAGGGGAGCACACCTTCTCTCAAATTTTGTTGGCGGCGCGGGAAGATGAAAAAAGGGAAATATCCAAAGTGTTGCATGACGAAATAGGTACCTCAGCCGTCACGCTGACCTCTTTATTGGCCTTGGTGAAAGACAGCGTCCGCACCAATAACAAAAAACAGGCGCTTCAGGATATTGCCCGGCTGGACGAACAAATCAAAAACACCATTGACCGGGTGAAAAACATTATCGTTAATTTGCGCCCCCCGCATTTGGAGGCCTTGGGGCTGGAAGGGGCGGCGCGCGAACTGTTGGAAAATTTCAGCGCGTTTACCGGCATCCAGCACGAACTGGTGGTGGATGACCAGTGTGAGGAGCCTTCTTCTGACAACGTAAACATTATGTTATACCGTGTGATACAGGAAGGGCTTAATAATGTAGTAAAGCACGCCCATGCCAAAAAGGTGAAGCTGGTGCTTCGCAAGACGGAAAAAACCATGACCGTTAAATTAGAAGACGACGGAGTGGGGTTTGTCCCCTCCAAACAGCGTTCCATACGGCATGTGGGGTTGCTGGCCATGAAAGACAGCGCCGCTTATTTGGGCGGCACTTTAAAGATTAAAAGCGAACCCGGCAAAGGTACCCAAATAACGGTTACCTGCCCGCGGGTAGTGTACGGAGGCAGACCATGACTATCAAAATTGTATTGGCGGACGACCATATTATCGTGCGAGACGGCGTGAAAGCGGTGTTGGAACGCAAAGGCAAAGACTTGAGCGTTGTGGCCGAAGTGGGCAACGGAAAAGAACTGTTGGAGTGGGCTTCTTCCAACGATGCGGACGTATATGTAGTGGATATTTCCATGCCGCTTTTAAACGGGGTGGAAGCGGTGCAGCGTTTGGTAAAAATGAAACCTTCCACCAAAGTAATCATTTTAAGCATGTATGATGACCGCGTAGCAGTGGAAAAATCCCTCAAAGCGGGGGCAAAAGGCTTTATTGTAAAAGTATCCACCGCAGATGAAATTGTGGAAGCCATACACGAAGTGGCCGCCGGCCGTTTTTACCTGTGCAGCAAAGTTTCCAAATACATTGTGCAGGGCTTTTTGGGCAAAACCTCCGGCCGCAAGCGCGATGTAACCGGCCTTACCCCCAAAGAAAAAGAAGTTTTGCAGTTAATTGCGGAAGGCTACAGCAGCAAGCAAATTGCCAAAACGTTTAATTTGTCTTTAAACACCATTCACGTACACCGCAACAATATCATGAAGAAGCTTTCCATTCATAAACAGGCGGAACTGGTGCGTTACGCCATTAAGGAAGGCATTGCCCAGTTATAAGGAGAAACGTTTTTTATGCGCATTATTGCAGGCAGCGCCAGAGGGCGGCGGATATTTTCCGTTTCTAAAAACTTGCCCGTAAAACCCATTTCGGACCGTATCAAACAATCCTTGTTTGATATTATCCGTCCGCGCGTTCCGGCCGCCATTATGCTGGATTTGTTTGCCGGTACGGGAAGCGTGTCTTTGGAGGCGCTTTCCCGCGGGGCGCAGAAAACGGTCATGGTGGACCGGGAGCCCGCCTGTATTAAAAACATCCATCGCAACTTGGCCCATTTGGGGTTTGAGGACCGCGCCAAAGTGCTTAAAGGGGATATTTTGCGCCCGCTGGATTGGCTGCTTTCGTACAGTGACAACGAAGGTTACGACATTATTTTTATGGGCCCGCCCTACCGGGACCAAAACAACAAAATGTTGGCCTTCTCAGAACCGGCTTTAAAAAACGTGGCCCAGGCTAAATTGTTGGCCCCGGGCGGCATTGTCATTTTGCAAACGCATAAAAGCGAAGCATTTTCCATACCGGACGCATTTGAAATGTACCGCCAAGAAAAGTACGGCGATACGCTGGTGCACTTTTTCCGCTATAAAACAAATAAAGGCTGATTTATGTACAGCGACGTTTACGAGTTAAATTTTTCCAAAATAAAAACTTATCAGGAATGTCCCTTCCTCTACAAATTAAAATACATAGAAGGCAAGCGCGAGGGGCTGGTGCCCGCTTCTTCTTTAGGGGTGTCCATTCACCGCACGTTGGAAGAGTACCACCGGGAAAGCAATGACCCGTCTGAACTGCTCTCTTTTTACGATGACTGCTGGCTTGGCGCCGGTTATTCCAGCGCCGGGGAGCAGATGGAGTGGTACTTAAAAGGCAAAAAAATGTTGGAGACTTACGCCCAGCGGGAGTATGAGCGCAAAACCACGGTAGACGCCACCGAGCGGGAATTTATTTTTGAACAAAAACCGTGGACCTTTCGCGGCAAAATTGACCGTATAGACAAATGGCCGGACGGTTCCTGGGAAGTGATAGACTATAAAACCGGCACGGATATAGATTTTGCGCAGGAGGTAAAAGATTCCCTGCAGCTGGGCATTTACGCCATTGGCGCGCGCCGGGCGTGGGGGCTGCAAAACGGGCGGGCCACTTTGTATTTTGTGGCGTACGATAAAACCGAAAGCGTCCCTTTTGACGCGTTTGACGAAGATAAAATTTTAAACACTTTTATAGAAGTAGGAAAAAAAATAGAAGTAAACGATTTTGAGCCCAACCTTTCCCATTGTGCGCAGTGTCCGTTCAATACCCGGTGCGAACATTCGGCTTTGGCGAAACAAACTCAAGAATAATTTATTTTTTCCAAAGCCTGCTTAACCAAGCGGGCTTTTTTGCAGAGGATATTTATTTATGCATGAATTAATCAAAAACGCAAAACGCATTGTTTTTAAATTCGGCACCAATGTGCTTACATCGGCGGAGGGGGGGCTGGCGCTGTCGCGCATTTATTCTTTTATGGAAGACATGGCCCGCTTAAAAGCCAAAGGCAAAGAGATTATTGTGGTTACTTCCGGCGCGGTGGGGCTGGGCGCGCAGCGTTTGCATTTAACGGAAATGCCGGATTTGGTTTCCATTAAGCAGGCTTGCGCGGCGGTGGGCCAGTGCGGCCTGATGAAATTTTATGAAGACGGCTTTGCCGCTTTGGGCCTTACCACCGCCCAAGTGCTCTTAACGGAGGACGACTTTTCCATCCGCCCCCGCTATTTAAGTTTGCGCGATACGCTCTGCCGTCTCTTAGAACTGGGGGTGGTTCCCATTATTAACCAAAATGACACCGTTTCCACCAACGAGCTTCGCGCCTATAAAGACAAAGGGGTTAAGGTCTGCTTTGGAGATAATGACAAACTTTCCGCTCTGGTAGCCGGCGGGCTGGACGCGGATTTGCTGGTCATTTTGTCAGACATCAACGGCTTGTATGACAGTGACCCGCGCAAAAATAAAGACGCCAAACTGATTGCGGAAGTAAAAGCCATTACGCCGGAAATAGAATCCGCCGCCGGAGGCGCCTCCAAACGGGGCCGCGGCGGCATGAAAACCAAGCTGGAAGCCGCCAAAGTGGTTACCCATTCCGGCTGCGCCATGGTGATTGCCAACGGCAAAACGCCGGGCGCGTTGGGGCGTGTGTTTTCGGACGAGTTTACCGGCACTTTATTTAGGCCGGTGGCCGATTTGCCCGGTAAAAAAGTGTGGATAGCCTATTCCACCAATATGACGGGCGGCGTGGTGGTAAACGCCGGCGCGTTTAAAGCGCTGTGCCAAAAAGGGGCCAGCCTGCTGGCGGCCGGGATTACAGGCGTAGCGGGCGAGTTTGACGTGGGGGACGTAATCAGCGTATTTGATGAAAACGGCGCCGAATTTGCCAAAGGCATGGTAAATTATTCCAGCGCGGACTGCGGCAAAATTTTAGGCTGCCAGAGTGAAGACATCGCCAAAAAACTGGGCGGCAAAAATTATGATGAAGTAATCCACCGCGACAATATTGTCATTTTGTGAGGTATGTTTATGAACGCGCAAGAATTGGCTTTACAAGCAAAAGAGGCTTCCCGCCTGTTGGCGTTGGTTGAAACGCCGCAAAAAAACGCCGCGCTTTTGGCTATGGCGCAGGCGGTGCGCGCGGGGGCGCAGGCGTTGTTTGCCGCCAATAAGCTGGATTTGCAAACCGCCGAACAGGCCGTAAAAGAAGGCAAAATGAAGCCGTCTTTGTTTGCCCGTTTAAAATTGGATGAAAATAAATTAAACGCCGTAGCCGGCGGCATGGAAGATTTAGCCCGCCTGCCGGACCCGGTTGGCCGCGTGCTGGCATATACGGAAATGGCGCCCGGCCTTACTTTGCAAAAAGTAAGCTGCCCGCTGGGGGTGTTACTGGTTATTTTTGAGGCCCGGCCGGACGTGCTTCCCCAAATTGCGGCGTTGGCGGTTAAATCCGGCAATGCGGTGATTTTAAAAGGAGGCAAAGAAGCCCAGCATACTAACGAAGCGTTTTTAAAAATTCTTACGGGGGCGCTTTCTTCTTTGCCCGGCGGCTGGCCGCAGGGCGCGCTTAGTTTGGTGCACTCCCGCCAAGACGCTGCCGAACTGTTAAAGCAAGACGCGTATATAGATTTAGTCATTCCCCGTGGTTCCAACGCGTTGGTGCAATATGTAAAAGAAAATACTTCCATTTCCGTTTTGGGTCATGCGGACGGCGTATGCCATATTTATATAGCTCCCTCCGCCCCGGCGGATTTGGCAATAAAAATCTGTGTGGACGCCAAAACCCAATATCCCGCCGCCTGCAACGCCGTGGAAACGCTTTTGGTGGACGCGGCCTGGCCGCAGGAGAGCGTCAATAATTTGCTGTCTGCGCTTCGTCAGGCGGGGGTAACTGTACACGCGTTGGAAGAAGAAAAAGAGCGCTTTCCCGACTGCGCGTATTCCCCAGAACTAGAGTGGCATACGGAATACGGCGCGCCGGAACTTTCCGTACGTACGGTGCATGGGGTCAAAGAAGCCGCCTTGCATATTAACCGTTACGGTTCCCACCATACGGACGCCATTTTAACCCAAGACGATAAAGAAGCCGAATACTTTCTTTCTGCCGTGGACTCCGCCGGCGTGTACCACAACGCCTCTACCCGCTTTGCGGACGGCTACCGCTACGGCTTTGGGGCGGAAGTAGGCATCAGCACCGCCAAAACCCACGCGCGCGGCCCGGTGGGGCTGGAAGGATTAACCATTTATAAATACCGTTTGCGCGGTACGGGGCAGATAGTGGGGGATTTTGTGGGCCCGCACGCGCAAAAATTTACACATAAAAATTTATTGCAAGAGGATAAAAAATGAAAATAGGTTTTTTAGGCGCCGGAGAAATGGGCGGCGCCATCATTAAAGGATTACTAAATTACGGCTCTTACCGCAGTGAAGACATTTTGGCTTCCGTACATACGGAAAAATCAGCGCGGGATTTGTCTTCCCGCTTTCACATAACCGCTTGTACCGATAACGCGCGCGTTATCGCCCAGGCGGACGTGCTGATTATTGCGGTTAAGCCCGCCGTAGTGCCTGAAGTATTGCGGGAAATCGCCCGCGTATTAACCGCCCCCAAGCTGGTGCTTTCGGTGGCGTTGGGGTCTGCTACGGCCATGTTGGAAAAAGCGCTGCCCGGTTTTCCCGTGGTGCGGGTAATGCCCAACACCCCTATTTCTTTAGGCAAAGGAATGAGCCTGCTGGCGCGCGGACAGCATGTAACGGACGAGCAAATGCAAACCGCGCGGAACATTTTCGGCTGTGCGGGGCGCGTGGAAGAACTGCCGGAAGATTTGTTTGACGCGGCTACCGCGGTTTCCGGCTCCGGCCCGGCGTTTATTTATTATGTTATTGCGGCGTTGTCCAAGGGTGGGCAGGATTTAGGCCTGCCGGAAAAAACGGCCAATTTGCTGGCCGCGCAAATGACGGCCGGCGCGGCGGAAATGGCGCTTCTGTCCGGCCAAAGCCCGGCGGCTTTGCAAAAAAGCGTAACCACTCCCGGCGGCTGTACGGCGGCCGGTGTGGCCGTGTTGGAAGAAACCCGCGCGGACCAACTGTTTGAAAAAGTGGTGCAAGCCACCGTAAACAAAGCGCGGGAATTTGCCAAATAACTTTCTATTAAAAACGCCCCTTGTTTCTAAGGGGCGTTTTTAGTTTGCGTTTGGGGGAGATTATTTCCAAAAATAAAACCCGATAATAAACAACCCCAGCAGCAGCCGGTAAACAACAAACACGTTAAAGCTGTGGGTTTTAATGTATTTCATTAGCCACCCGATTACCAAAAGTGCCCCTAAAAACGCGCTGACAAACCCCCACATAAAGGGGGCGTTTATTTCCGCCCAGGAAAGGTTGTGCAGTTCCAGTACCGCCGCCCCGCCTATCACGGGGGCGGAGAGCAAAAACGACACCCGTGCGCTGGACGCGCGGGAAAGCCCCAACAGCAAAGCCGCCGTAATGGTGACTCCGCTTCTGGACACCCCCGGCATAATGGCCAACGCCTGCGCGCATCCGATAAGCAATACGGTTTTTAAATTTAACAGCGTGCCGGTTTGGCTGGAAGCTTTGCGGTCCGCCGCCCACAAAATAACGGCAAACACCATTAAGCAAACAGCAATCATTAACGGGTTTCTAAAGGTGGTTTCCGCCCAGTCCCCCAGCAATACGCCCGCCAAGCCGGCGGGCACCGTGCCTAAAGCCAAATACCAAATGGTGCGCCCTTCGTCCGATAAAGGGCGCGTCAGCCCGTTTTTTATCAGCTGGTACCAATCTTTCCAAAAATACAACAGCACCGCCAGCAGGGTGGCTACGTGAAGCATGACATCAAAAGCGAGTCCCTGGTATTGCTGCCCGCGCAAATAAGGCAACAGCACCAAATGGGCGGAGCTGGATATAGGCAAAAATTCACCCAGCGCTTGCAAAAGACCCAGTAAAACGGCGTCAAAAATAGTCATGATTATTCCTCAAAGCTCATTAATTGGGGTTCCTGTGCGTTTTGCATGTCCAATATGGCAAAAGAACCGGGGGAAAAGTGCCGCGTCTGCCCGGTAAGCAAATGCAGCACAACGGCGATATTGGGGTTATGCCCCACGGCAACCAGGCAGTTGGCTTCTTGCATTTGTTGTATTAAAAAATCGCACACTGCTTGGTCATCGTGCATGCCGTTTAATTCCGCGCAAGGCTGTAACGGGGCGTTTAACGCGCCGGATAAAATATCCGCCGTTTGGGCGGCGCGCAGCAGCGGGCTGTGCAAAATGCGTTCCGTCCGGCAGCCGGCGTTTTGCAGCCGTTTAGCGGTGTGGGCGGCTTTTTCCAGCCCCTGTGGGGAAAGCGGGCGCAAAGCGTCTTTTTGTACGCCTGCCTCCAAAGCGCCAAGCGCGTGGGCGTGGCGCACCAAAATAAGCGTTTTCATGGGTGAAAGTATCCTTAAAAAATGCAATAATAAAGTAAATTTATCTTTATTACTATATCATTTTATGCGCTTGGAATACGCAAACTATCCCGCCTTGGAAGAGGCTTTTGTTAAGTATATGAACCCGGCCCGGCGTACGCCGCAGGAGCGGGTGCTGGTGGTGTGCGCCTCCCAGCGGGTGGGGGCGCGTTTGCGTGATTGTTTGGCGCACGCGTACCAGGCGGTGTGCAATATACGCTTTGTTTCTTTTAACGGCCTGATGCGCGAGTTGGACGCCCAAAACCCCGCCCCGCAGAAAAAACTTCTGCCCAATGATGATTTGCATGATTTTATTATACGGGAAATTATTTCCCGCCCCGGCCTAAACCGCTATGCGGCGGGGAGGGGGTTTGTCAGCGCGTTAAAAAGTTCTTTGCGGGACTTGGCCGACTCTTTGGCGGAACCGGAAGTACTGCGGGAACAGCTTCTTTCTTCTTCTGACCCGCGTCTGCAGGAAGACCTTCCCCACTTAACGTGGCTGGTGGAGGTGTACGAGGCGTACCTGCAAGCCACCGCCCAAGTGCCGGGGTACCGCTCGTACGCGCAGTTTTTTTCTTCCGCGTTGGAACAGGCGGAAAATTCGGCTTATTTGGCGTCTTTTTCCCAAATTGTTTTTTACGGCTTTTATGATATGACGGGCCGCCAGCTGGAGTTGTTTTCCCGCATAGCGGGGCATTACCCGGTAACGGTTTTTGCCCCGTATGAAAGAGTGCCCGCTTTTTCTTTTGCGCGTAAATTTTTTGAAAGCAATTATATGGGTGCTGTGCAGGTGCAGGAGTGCCCGGCGGAGCCAGGCGCTTTGGGCCCGGCGCGGCAAGCCTTGTTTAACCCCGGGCAAAGCACGCCGTGCCCAGATTTGCGCTTGGTACAGGCGCCCGGCGCGCGGGGGGAGGTTTTTTATACCGCCAAACAAATTTTAAAACTGGTGGAAGAAGCAGGTTTTGATTTTTCAGATATTGCCGTAGTGGCCCGTTCCACAGAGCCTTACCGCCAGGAAATGCTAAACATTTTTGAACAAAACGGCATTGCGTTAAACGCCTCTTTTGAGAATTTGCTGGGGGTTACCCCGCTTGGCGTATTTTGTTTAAATTTGCTGACGCTTGCGCAAAACGGCTTTGCGCGTGAAACGATATTGGCGGTGGTTACTTCCCCTTATTTTAAATACAAGGCAGAGCGTTGGCGCAAGTTGGTAAACGCCTGCCTGGCCAGCCGGGATTATGCCCAATGGGTAGATTTAATCACCCCGCAAACGAAATTTTATGACCCGGACTTTTTAACTTGGCTGGCGGACTGCAAAACCCGTTTAGAGCAATTAAACAAGCCCTTGCCGTGGGAGGATTTGTGCGCCATGGCCCGGGCTTATTTGCGAAGCAATATAGACGAACTTTCCTTAACGGAAGGGGAAAACGCTTTACTTAGCCAAATATTGCAAACGCTGGAAAGTTTCACCCGCCGCGCCAGCGTACGGCCTATGGCAAAAGAAGGGGAATTTTTACCTGATTTAACGGCCGTTTTGGCCCAAACCCCGGCCGGCGGGGGGGTAAACCACCCCGGCGGGGTAACATTTACGGACGCGCTGTCTTTGCGCGGGCTTTCGTTTAAAGTGGTGTTTGTGCTGGGAATGAATGAGAAAATCTTTCCCCGCGTCGTGCCGGAAGACCCCATTTTAAAAGATTATTACCGTTTTGTTTTGCGGGACGGTTTGGGTTATTGGATAAACCAAACGCGGGAGCGGCTGGAAGAGGAAAAACTGTTGTTTTATATTGCGCTTACCGCCGCCAAAGAACGGCTGTTTGTATGCTGGCAGCGTACGGATGGCGAAGGCAAAGAGGCGGTGTTATCCGTCTACGTGGCGGAGTTGGCGCGCGCCTGCGGGGTGGATTTGCAGTCCAAAGAAGTGCAGCACGTCAGCGGGCGCATTTTGGAGCGTTTGGAGTATACGGAAGACGTTTATTTTACCCCGCAGGAAATGGCGGTTTATATCGCCTTAAGCGGGGACAAAGACAAAGAAACCCAATTTGAGCAAGCCGGCCTGTTAACCCCTTCTTTAAGCAGGGGGCTTTCCGCCGGCGCTTGTGTATGCACCCGCGGGGATTTAACCCCTTATGACGGAAAAGTACAAAGCGGGGAAGTTATTTTTGCGCGGGCAAACGAAAAGGGTTTTTCTGCCTCGGCGTTAATGATGCTGGCTTCCTGCCCCATGCGTTATTTTTTGTCCCGGGCTCTAGGGCTAGGCGAGCCGGAAGAAGCGCTCAGCCGGCAGGAACTGGCCCCCAACCTGCGCGGAAGCGCCTATCATGAAGTGCTGGCTGCTTTTTATGCGGAACTGGTAAAAGCCGGCGCTTTGCACCAGTTATTTGCAGACGGCCTGCGCGCGCAGCTTAAAAAAACGCTTTTTTCCCTGTACCCGCCAAACGCTTATAAACGCTTTGGCATTTATCCGGTTATTTGGGATTTAATTTTAGAAGACATACAATCCACCCTGGAAGAATTCGTCTTTGCGGATACCGCCCAGCTGGAGGGGTTTGTTCCCGCTTATTTTGAGCGGGAACTGGAAGGCGTTTACCGTCCGGATTCTTCCGTTTCTTTGCATTTAAAAGGCATTTTGGATCGTGTGGATACGGACCATTCCCGCAAACTTTACCGCGTGTGTGATTACAAATCCGGCCGCAAGGCGGGCAAATCTTTGGCGCAGGATATACTTAAAAAACGCATTTTTCAGCCGTTTTTATACGTGTTATTGGCGCAGCAGTGGGAGCCTCTTAAAGGGTGGCAGAGCGCGGGCTCTTGTTTAATGTCCATTAATAAAGGGTATCAGCGCAAAGATTTAACCCCGCAGGAGTTTGAGGCTTTAAAGCCGGCGGCGGACGCGTTTTTTGCGCGGCTGGCCCGTTTGATAAAAGAGGGGGATTTTTATTTGCGCCCGGCGGCGGACTGCCAATACTGCAGTTACGCGGCCGTTTGCCGCAAAGACGCTTTTAGAATGCGCCAGCGCGCCCTGCGCTGTATGGCGGCTAAAGAGTTGGAGGAGAAAATACCCGCATGATTTCAGAAGACCGCACCAAAGTGCAAACCCTGCTTGGGGTAAATATGGTGGTGGAGGCCGGCGCCGGAACCGGTAAAACCACTTTGCTTATTGACCGGCTTTGTTTGGCTTTGGTGGCGCAAAACATTCCCGCCCCGCGTTTAGTGGCTTTAACTTTTACGGAAAAAGCCGCCGCGGAAATTAAAACCCGTTTGATTTTTAAATTACAGCGTTTGGCTTTCTGCGTACAAAACAAGCAGGAAGACCGCACCCTTTCTCTGCTGCGGGAGCATTTTGCCGTAAAAGAGGAAGATATCTTGTCACGCAGCCAGCAGGCTTTGGCTTTGCTGGACCGCAGCTCCATCGGCACCATACACGGTTTTTGTGCCGATATTTTGCGCGCCTACCCGCTGGAAGCCGGTCTTTCCCCCAACGCGCAAATTGATACGGGCACGCGCGCGGCGCGCTTGTTTGACGCGGCCTGGAATACTTTTTTAGATGAGCAGCTGGGCGTAAACGCGCCCCGCGCACAGGAGTGGAAAAGCGTTCTTTCCCGCGTTAGTCTTGCCGATTTAAGAAACTTCGCCCGGCAGCTTTGCAGCGGGCGCATAGAAAAGTACGATTATTTCTCCCATGCGGACATGCTGGCTAAAATTTGTTTGCAAAAAGCGGCCCGCGCGCAAGAAATGGCGGCGTGTTTTTCCCAGGGGGTAAAAACCCCCCGCAAGGCGGAAAAAATGCTTTTGTTAAGCGCGCGGGAACTTAACCGGGCGGCGCTTTATTTGCAAGGCAAAGACCCCGGCCCCGCTTTGGAAGAAGAAATTGATTTTTCCGGCAAGGCCCCAAAAGGCTGGGACGAAGAAAGTTTTGAAGAGGCGGAAGCTTTGGCGGATTTTGCCCAAAAGGCGGCTCCCCAAAACCAACAGGTTTTCCGTTTGGCGCTTTCTTTGGTGCAGCCGCTGGTGGAACAGGTGCGCCAGAGTTTAGCGCAGGAGGGCGTGTTAAGTTTTGATGATTTAATTGTTAAAACCCGCAATTTGCTTGAGCATAATTTTGCCGTGCGCCGCCGCCTGAAAGAAGATTACGACGCCCTGTTTATTGATGAATTTCAGGATACGGACCCCGTCCAGGGGGAAATGCTTCTTTTCCTGGCGGAAGAAAAAACCTCCCACGCTTCCCGCTGGCAGGATGTACGCTTGGCCCCCGGCAAATTATTTGTGGTGGGGGACCCCAAACAATCCATTTACCGCTTCCGCGGGGCGGACATCACCGCTTATGAATTGTTTACCGATTTGATTTTAAAACAAGGCGGGCAAAAATGTTTTTTGCAAAAGAATTTCCGCAGTGAAGCGGAAATTATAGACGCGGCCAACGCCGTTTGCGGGCGGGTTATGGTGCAAAGCGCGGCGTTTCAGCCGGCGTATGTACCCATTTTTACGGATAAAACCGCCCGTACGGGCGCGGTGGAATTGGCCGTGGTGGACGGGGGAGATAAAACCCCGCTGGCGGACGACCTGCGCCGCAACCAGGCCCAGTTTATAGCGGATTGGATTTGCGCCCATGTGGGCAAGATGACGCTTTCCAACGGCAAAAAACTGGCGTATGGGGATATTGCGCTTTTATCCCGCGCGTCCACCTCGCAGGAATTTTATTTGGACGCCCTGCGCCGTCGCGGCATTCAATTTAATGTAGAGGAAGACAAACACTTTTACCAAAACCAGGAAGTCAGTGATTTTTTAAACCTGCTTCGGGTAATAGATGACCCGGACGACAAAATTTCTTTGGCGGGGCTTTTGCGCGGGCCGCTGGGCGCGTTTACGGATGAGGAAATTTTTCAGTTTTCCCAACGGGGGGAGCTGAACGTTTTCGCCAAAACCCAAAGCGAAGAGCTGAATCAGTTTTACCGCTTAATCCGTTCGTTTATCGCGCGCGCCGGGCGCGTAGCGCTGGAGCAGTTGCTGCAAGCCGTCAAGCGGGAAACTTTCCTGCTGCCGCTTTGTGCTATGGCTTACGACGGGGAAAGGACTCTTTCCAACCTGGAAAAACTATGCGCCTTGGCGGGGGGATACGCCCAGCAAGCCCCGGTTACGCTGGGGCAGTTTTTGGCGCAGGCCCAGCAGTTGATAGAAGAAGAACCGGAGCGGCTAAAAGGAGTGGTGAGCGATGAGGCGCTGGATGCAGTTTGTGTGACCACGGTGCATAAATCCAAGGGGTTGGAATTCCCGGTGGTGATTTTTACGGATGTTTCCCGCAAAGAATCTTATTCTCCCGCCCAACGGGCGCAGCATATTTATTCCTGGCAGTATGATATGCACGGGCTTCGCGCCGGAAACGTGTGCGACGTAAATTTGGCGTTTTTGGAAGAAGAACAAAAAAAGCACGCCCGTTGTGAAGAAGTGCGCGTTTTATACGTGGCGCTTACGCGCGCCAAAGAAAAACTGTTGATAGCGGGCAATTTATCCGGCAATGCCAAAACCCCGGCCGCCGCTTTTGTGGCTTCGGGTTTATACCCGCACGAGGACAACCGCCCCGCCCAAATGCAACGGGAACTTTTAAGCGTGCCTGTGCATTATATTGCTTACCGCCCGCCGGAGGAATTTATTTATCAGGCGGTTGGGGCCTCAGCGCATAGCCAAAGCGGCGCCCAACTCGCGCGCTGGAAGCAGGCGCGCGCCGCGCGGGAAACGCGCTACGCGCTGGCCTGTGCGCGTAAGAGAACCCTTGCCCCCAGCCATTTGGAGGGGGACGCTCTCCCTTCCCACCAGCAGGCCATGGCTTTGGGCAGTTTAACCCATAAAACGCTGGAGCTGTATTTGGCGGATAAAGAGCGTAATTTAGCCCGCGCTTTGGCGCGTGCCGCGGCGCTGTTGCAGGCGGACGAAACCTTACAGCAAGAGGCCTGCCTGCTGGCGGAGAATTTTATTTCATGCGAGGCGTTTGCCCCGTTTTTGCAGGCCCAGCCCGTTGGTTATGAAATCCCTTTTACCTTTATTAATGAGGACGGGCAAACTGTATCGGGCGAGATAGACGCCCTAGTCCGCACGCCGGAGGGGTTGTGGCTGGCTGATTATAAGACGGACGCGGTGGAAGGTGATTTGCAAACCGCCGCTTTAAAATACGCGCCCCAGCTGGAAATGTACCGCCGGGCGGTAGAAAAATTATTCCCCGGCGCCGCGCTGCGCTGCACGGTGTTTTTTGTGCGGCGGTTTGCGGGAGTGGATTTATAAAAGCTAAAATAAATAAAACACTTTTGGAGGTTGTATTATGTTTGATAAGTTGGGACAGTTAAAAGATTTGTGGAAATTAAAAAGCCAAATGGAAGAATTAAAAAAACGCTTGGACGGCATGGTGGTAAAAGCGCAAGGCCCCAAACATTTGGTGGAAATCACTATTTCCGGTTCACAGGAAATTAAAGAAGTAAAACTGGCTGAAACGTATAAAGAAGTGACCCCGGCCGAACTGGGGGAAGAAATCAAAGCCGCCGTTAACAAAGCCGTGCGTGATTCCCAATCCATGGCCGCGCAAGCCATGGGCGGAATGGCCGGTTTAACCATGCCGCAGGCATAAACATATGAACGCGCACCCCGTGGTGGCGGTGTTTGGCGCCTCGCAGGAGCCTGCCAAATACGGTCATAAAATTTTTAAAACATTGCAAGCCAAAGGCTTTACGGTATTTGGCGTTAACCCAAAAGGCGGGCAGGTTTTAGGCGCGCCGCTATATGCGCGCTTGGCGGATTTGCCCCAGCGGGCGCATACGGCCATTATGGTGATTCCTCCGGCGGCTTTGCCGCAGGCCGTGCGGCAATGTATAGACGGGGGAGTAAAAGAGATTTGGTTCCAGCCCGGCGCGCAGTCCCAAGCGGCTTATGATTTAGCCGTACAAGCCGGTATAACCGCGCAAGACGGTTGTTTTATGGCGGAAAACGGTTTGTGGTAATGCAATACGCGGCGTTGGCAAATACGGGGATACACCTTTCACGCATTGGGCTGGGTACTTGGGCCATGGGCGGCGGGAGCGATTGGGGCCCGGCCGATGACGCCCAGTCCGTCAGCGCGGTGCACGCCGCGCTGGACAGTGGCGTAAACTGGATAGACACCGCCCCCATTTACGGCTTAGGCCATAGCGAAGAAGTACTGGGCCAAGCCTTGCAAGGCCGCCGCCACCAGGTTTTTTTGGCTACCAAATGCGGGTTGGTGCGTTTTGCCAAAGGGATAAACCATTGGCTTAAGCCTGATTCCATACGCCGGGAGCTGGAAGACTCCCTGCGCCGCCTGCGTACCGATTACATTGATTTATACCAAATCCACTGGCCGGACCCGGCCACCCCGCTGGAAGACGCGTTGCAAGAACTTTCCCGTTTAAAAAAGTCCGGAAAAATACGTTTTATAGGCGTGTGTAATTTCACGCCGGATTTACTTCTCCGCGCGTGCTCTGTGGCGGAAATTGCCTGCGTGCAGGGCCCTTATTCTTTGCTGGATACGCAAAAAGCCCGGGCGCTTATGCTTATGCCTTTGTTGCAGAAGAACAACCTGTCTTTTTTGGCATACGGCGCTTTAGGCGGGGGAATATTAAGCGCTAAATACAAAAAAGAAGCCAATATCCGCCGCGCCGACGCCAGAAGCTATTTTTACCGTTTTTACAAAGGGGAAAATTTTCCCCGCAGTTGTCAATTCGTGCAGCGCATTAACCAACTGGCTGAGCGCGATGGCGTTCCGCCCGCGCATATCGCCTTGGGCTGGGTGTTGCATATGCCCGGGGTAACCAGCGTATTGGCCGGGGCCAGAACGGCCCAGCAGGCAGCACAAAACGCCGCGGCGGTTGACTGGAGCCCTAAACCCGGGGATTTGGAATTTTTGGAGGGAACCCATGCGGCCCGTTGATATTGAAAGTTATTTATCCGTTGTGTTGCCCGGGTTGGGCGTTAATAAAATGCGGGAGCTGGTGCGGCTTTTGTATGAAATCGCCCAGCGCGACGGTGCCCCCTTGCCCAAAATTCTTCCCCAAGAGGAAAAATGGAATTTTGAAAAAGCCAAAACCCATTTGTTAAAAAAACGCTATCCCGTTAATTTTAAAACGGCCGCGCGCAACCGTTTTTATTTGCCCAAGCTGGAGCTGGACCCGGCCCTCCGGGCGGACTTAACCCCGCGCCCCTTTTATCCCAAAACGGTGTATATAGAAGAAAGCGTGCAAAATGCGCCGCTGGCCGCGCGCGTGCGGGAGTTGTTTCCCAACGCCCGTTTTGAATTAACAGACGGCAAAACCCAGGTGGGCAGCCCCCATTTTTCCCGCCGTACGGAAACGCTGCTTATCCACCGTGAAAAATATGATTTTTTAAAACCCTGCCCCTGCAGCTGTGCGGCCGCGGGCTGCGGGTACAATCTAATCAATTTGGGGTTTGGCTGCCGGTTTGAGTGTGAATATTGTTTCCTGCAGCAATACCAAAATTTACACGCTGTTTTGTTGCCGGCCAATGTGGAAGAATTTTTGGCAAAAATAGACACGGCCTCTTTTCATAAAGGACCGTTTGACCGCCCCCGCATCGGCAGCGGGGAATTTACGGACTCGCTGGTATTTGACCACATTACCCAGTACAGCCGGCAAATAGTGCCTTTCTTTCGCGCGCGCCCGCATTTGCAGTTTGAGTTTAAAACCAAAAGCGTAAATATTGAGGGTCTTTTGCAGGCGGGCGGAGCGGAAAACGTGGTGGCGGCGTGGTCCGTCAACGCGCAGCCCGTTATTCAAACGGCGGAACATTTTACCCCGTCTTTGCAGGAACGCCTGGCGGCCGCGGCCGAAGTGGTAAAAGCCGGTTACCGCACGGCTTTTCATTTTGACCCGGTGATTATTTATGACGGCTGGAAACAAGATTACGCCCAAACGGTAGAGGCCATTGCCCAAGCCGTTCCCGCGGACAAAGTGGCTTGGATTAGCGTGGGCACGCTGCGCTTTAGCCGGGAATTGAAAAAGATGATGGAAACCCGCTTCCCGAACGGTAAATTGCTGGACGGAGAATTCCTGCTGGATTTTGACGGCAAAATGCGCTACGGGGACGGGCAGCGCCTGGAAGTATACCGTTATTTGGTGCCGCTGTTAAAAAAGGTTTTCCCAAAAACGGTGGTGTATTTATGTATGGAAGACCCCCAAGTGGTAAAAGCCGTTTGCCAAGGATAAATTTCCATAAATAAAAACCCCGGGCGTTTAGCCCGGGGTTTTGGTTTGGTAAACTTTAGTCCGCCACTTTGGATAATTCTTCCTGAAACTGAACTTCCAAATCCGGCCCGTACCCGTTCCATACTTTTACTAAACGGTGTTTTTTGTCAAACAACATAATGTGCGGAAACCCGGAAACGCCCATGTTTTGCGCCGCTTGGCGGGCATCATACAAGGCTTTGGTTTTCATTTCGTGTTCTTTTACCACTTCCAGTACGGCGTCTTCATCCGCGTCCGCAAACGCGCCTACTACTACGGCTTTGCCTTCAAACGCTTGGGCCGCCGCGTCCAGCGCCGGCAAAGAGCGTTTGCACCAAGGGCACCAGGTACCCATGAAAGAAATAAGCACAGGTTTGCCTTCTTGTTCGGAGGCTTTCCATATTTCTTCGCTGCCGGCTACGGGCAGTTCTATTTCTAATTTAGGCGCTTGGGGCAGTTCTTGCAGGCAGGCGGCCGCAAACAAAGCCAGCACCAACGGGAAAAAGAATTTTTTCATCGTAAATGTCCTTACAGGTAAACTTGAAACGGGAAACACACCTCCCTCTCTGTATATGATAGAATACAAAAGATGGATAAAATAATCAATTCGTTGGGGCGTTGGCTGGGTGAGCGGGTGGATATATTAATCATGCCGCGCTTTGGCTCGTCCAAAAAATTTAAGGTGCGCGTGATTACCGTTGTGTTTGCGTTTGCTTTGTGGGTAACGGTAACGGGGATTGGCATATTCTTTTTTATCCGCGCCTACGACTATAACATCACGAAGGCGGAAAACCGCCTCATGCGCGTAAAAATGCAGCTTATTTCCGACGAATTGGAACGCGGACGCAAATATTTGGATTTAACCCGCAAAACGGAATCCCAAATGCGGCAAATGTTAGGCATGCCGGGCGGAAAATTTGTTAATATGCCTAAAGGGTGGGAAGAAAAACAAGAAAAAGCGGACGCCCGCGCCCACGCCATGTTTGGCAAAGATTTGAAAGATTTTGACACGGCGGAATTTGAACAGTATATAGACGAGATTGAAGACACCGCCCAAACCCGTTTGGCCGCCTTTCAGGAAATTGCCTGGTATTACGCCAACGCGCGCGAAGGGCTCCATTCCACGCCGTCTATACGCCCGTCTACGGCGCGTATCAGCTCCGGCTTTGGGTATCGGTTGGATCCGTTTGGCCGCCGCAGCACCAAACGCCACAACGGGTTGGATTTTGCCGGCAAGCCGGACAGCCCCATTATGGTCACCGCGGACGGCGTGGTGCGCCATACGGGTTGGGTAAACGGTTATGGGCAGGCCGTGTTGGTGGACCACGGGTTTGGTTATTCCACTTTGTATGCGCATACAACGGGTATCCGCGTGAAAGCGGGGGACGTGGTAAAACGCGGGCAGACCATTGCCACCATGGGTTCCAGCGGGCGTTCCACGGGGACGCACCTGCATTATGAAGTGTGGAAAGACGGGCAGCCTGTCAATCCGCGCAACTATTTTAAATAATTTTAGGAGGATTATATGGGTTTTTTAAAGAAAGATTCCGATTTTGAATCCGGCGAACATTTTTCCATCGTCAGCGCCGAATGTTATTTCCAAGGTACGCTTAGCGTGCAGGGCTCCCTGCGCGTGGACGGCCGCCTGGAAGGCGCGGTGGATAACGCCCGCCACGTCATTGTGGGTGACGGCGGCCGCATTGCCGGGGACGTTACCGCCCAAGTGGTAGTATGCGGCGGGGAAATTGAAGGAAACATTTGTGCGGATATGTTGGAAGTGTTGGCCAAATCCCGCATTAAGGGAGACATCCGCGCCAAAAAAATGATTGTGGAAGAAGGCGCCCGCATTGAAGGACATTGCGCCATCGGTGGGGAAGAGGAAATTTCCGAAACGGACTCCTTGCCTAAAAAATAAATATCGGAGCGTGCAAAAACATGATATCTTTTCTAATCAAGTATAAAAAAAGCATTTTAATCATCACCTTGGCCTTTTTTATAGGAAGTATTGTTTATTTAGGGCTGGATTCTTACCGCCAGGGCGCTTTTAGCACTACGGCCGCCAGCGTGGGCGGAACGGATATTTCTTACCGTTCCCTTTATAAAATGTCGGAAGACCGCGCCAGCATGCTGCGCAACCAAGGGGTGGATGTAGATGAAGACTTAATGAAGTTTATTACGCAGCAGACGCTGTCCGCCTTGATTAGCGAAGAAGTATTAAACCAAGCCGCGCAGAACATCGGCCTGCACGTGGCGGATTATGAAATCGCTTACGATATACAAACCGCGCCGCAATTTAACGCCGGCGGCCAGTTTAACCGCATCGCGTATGAATATGCGTTAAAGCATTCTTTAGGCATGACGCCTGCCGAGTTTGAAACCCAGCTGCGCAAAACCAAACTGGCGGACCGTTTCCGCGGGGTATTGTATTCCCATTATAAACTGACGCCCGAAGAAATTAAATATTCTTATAAAATACAACATGGGAATATGAAAGATTTTGAAAAAAATAAAGAGGACTTTGCTTCCGCCTTGTTGGATACCAAAATGGAAACGGCCCAGCAAGCGTTTTTTGACCAGTTCAATAACGAAGTGGAAATTAAAACTTATTTGAAATAGGATTTCTTGTGAATAACGATGTATTGGTTGTAGGTTCTGTTGCTTTTGATACGGTTGAAAATGCCAACGGCCAAGCCCGGTGCGTGCTGGGCGGGGCGGCCAGTTATTCTTCTATCTGTGCCAGTTATTTTGCCAAGCCCTCTATTGTGGCCGTGGTGGGGACGGATTTTACTTCCGCCTACCGCCAGCCTTTTGTGCGCCGGAAGGTGGATTTGTCCGGCCTGCAGGTAAAAGAAGGCAAGACATTCCACTGGGGCGGGGAATATGATAAAGACTTCAATACCGCCATTACCAAATTTACGGATTTGAACGTCTTTCAAGATTTTGAGCCCCGCTTGACGGAAAAGCAAAAAAACGCGTCTGCCGTGTTTTTGGCCAATATTGACCCCGTGCAGCAGCTTTCCGTATTAAAACAGGTAAAAAAACCCCGTTTTGTGGCGTGCGACACCATGAATTATTGGATCTCTTCCAAAAAGAAAGACTTGCTGAAAGTAGTAAAGAAAATAGACATTTTGTTTTTAAACGAAACGGAAGCCCGTCTGCTTACCGGGGAATATAACTTGCTTCAAGCCGGCAAATGGCTGTTAAAACAAGGCGTAAAGTACGTTATTATTAAGCTGGGGTCCAACGGTTCCATGCTGGTAAGCAAAAAATGCACGGCGCAGCTGCCCCCGTTTATTTTGCAGCACGTGCATGACACCACCGGCGCGGGAGACACCTTTGGCGGCGGGTTTACCGGTTATTTGGCCAGCGTAAAAAATTGGGATAACCCGCTTGAAATAAAACGCGCCATGATGATTGGCAACGTGATGGCCTCTTTTACAATAGAATCTTTCAGCGTTACACGGCTTGCTTCTCTGACCAAGCGGGAAATTAACAAGCGTCTGAAAGACTATATAAAAATGCTGCAGTTCTGAAGTAATTTTTGATGTATGTTTTTATGCGGCCCGCTGGCAATAGCGGGCCGTATTTTTACCAGAGAATAAGGGGGCAGAAAGCAAACATAAAATAAGAACAATTATTAATAATGCTTTTCATAAAGGATATGTTTTGTTACAATATATGTCCGCGCCGCTTGCGGGGCGGATACTTAAATAAGGAGAAAAACATGTATAAAAAAATACTGTTTAGCATGATGGGGGTTGTATTAACCGCGGCTGTGGTTTTTGCGTCCGATACGTTAAAAGTACGCGCCAGCCAAGATTATATTTCCATGGAAGCGGAAATTGCGGAACCTTTTAATACGTTAGTGGTAAACGGGGATATTGATGTGGTTTTTGACCAGCAGGAAGAAGTATCTGCCCGGGTTTACGGTTCTGAAAACTTGGTGAAATTAGTCCGCGTCAATGTGAATAAAGGGTCCCTTTATATTGGTTTTGACCAGCCGGTTATTATCCGCGGACGCAAAGATTTGCAGGTGCGGGTAACCGGGCCGGAGCTTTCCAAAATTGTGACGTCTGACAAAGGGGAAGTGGAAATCCCCCGCGGGCTCATAACGCAAGATTTGGAAATAGAAGCTTCTGACCGCTCGGAAGTAAGCTTAAAACGGGTGGAGGCTGAAAACATTTTGGTAAACGCTTCCGGCCGGGCGGACGTGTCCGTGGAGCGCATTTTAAAGGCCAATACGTTAGTGGCCCGCTCCAGCGGACATGCCGAACTGGAATTTAGCGGCGCAGCGGATAAAGTAGAGCTGGAAAACCGCAGCCGCGAAGACATTGACGCCGGAGACTTGCGGGCCCAGTTCGTTACCGCTTCGGCTTACGGGTGGGGGGATATTTCCTGCCGCGCCTCGGAAGAATTAACCGCCAGTACCCACAGCTGGGGGAAGGTGGAATACGAAGGCTTCCCCAAAGAGTTGCATAAATCCGGTAAAACCAACCGCATTGTACGGGAAGACTAATCCTTTCCATATATCCAATATATGCCGCCCCCGCCTATCCAGGCGGGGTTTTTTGTGCCTAATAAAATAGCAGTTAAAGGCCTAGCGGCTATTGGGCCCTTTGGCCCTTGCGTTCGGGCGGAATTTTTAATTAGAATAAAATTAAGTTAGTTATCCCAAGGAGAACACATGAACCATAACAGAACCCTGCTCTTGTTGGCCGCTTTTTTGTTTGCATGCCCCATGGTATTTGCCCAAACGGCCGATAACAAGTTCCTTACGTCAGAAGACGTTATTGAGTTGGAACTTCGCCATGATTTAACCCAAAAGAACCGCTTAAGCGGTAAATTTGCCACGGTGGAAGATTCCTACCGCACCGCTTTGTTGGAGCGTTTCCTTTCTTATACCAAAATAGACAGCCAAAGCCAGTTGGATGACAGTATGGATTTCCCTATGAATGATAATCTGCGCCGCACGGCGGCTTTGCTTTATCATGAAATACAGTTGTTTGCCAAACCGGCCGGTTGGAAAACCCATATGAGCGAAAACCAATACATTTATGTTTATATCCCCTCCAATATTAAAAAGAAGGTGCCGGTATTGGGTTTCAGCGCCCACTATGACACCACGCCCGATATCCCCGGCAGCGGCATTAAAGCCCGCGTGATTAAAAATTATGACGGCGGGGACGTGGTCATTAATAAAGAGAAAAATATTATCATCAATCCCCAAAACGAGCCTTACCTGGCTAACATGGTAGGGCAGACCATTGTGGTTTCTGACGGCAACACCATGCTTTCCGCCGATGATAAGGCCGGCGTGGCTACCGTGGTAACCGCCATGCAGACTTTGGCCGAAAACCCCAATATTAAACACGGCCCCATTCAAGTGGTTATCACCCCGAATGAAGACATCGGCATGGCCGGCGAAGGGCTGGATATGGATTTGTATTATCCTGAAATCCCTTTTGATTTTGACGCCGGCGTAAACGGGGAAGTGATTGTGGCCAATTTTTCAGCCTATGGCGCGTTGGTTAAAATCCATGGGGTGAACGGGCACCAGTCGTACGCCGCCACCAACGGGTACAGAAACGCCACCATTGCCGCGGCCGCCATTATTCAAGACATGGTCCCGCTGGAAGATTTGCCCAATTACAGCACCGGGGAAGACGGTTATATTGAACCGCACCACACCACTTATGACGCCCAAAACAATACGGTAACGGTGGATTTCCGCCTGCGCTTTTTTGACCCCAAACAAGGGGAAGCCTGGTTTAAACGTTTAGATAAAGCCGTGGCCGCCGCCGCCCAAAAATATGACGTAAAGATTGAAAAGCAAGTGGTAAAGCAATATACCAACGTGGCAGACGGCATGCATCCGGCCGCCCAGGCATTGGTAGGCAAAGCGTTGCAAGCTGCCGGCGTGGAACCCAAGTTCTTAAAAGAACGCGCGGGAACCGGCCCGGCTATGTTTGCCAAACGGGACATTTGCCTTGGCGCCCCCTGCTTGCCTACCGGGCAGAATAATCCCCACAGCTTTAAGGAATGGCTGAGCGAGAAAGATTTGTTTATTGCCTATAAAGCGGCGTTGAATTTGGTTAAATTTGTGCAAGACGTTCCCTCCGTGCCGCAGCGCGCCCAAAAGACGCAGCAGCGTTCCGCGGCCGCCAAAGCCAAATTGTTAAACGCTTTGAAAAAAGACCAAAAAATACAAGGCGTTATTAACGGGAAATAAAATTTAAGTATGAAAATTTTAATTGCTACGGGCAATCCGCATAAATTTAAAGAGCTTCTTGCTATTTTGCCCAAAAAGCAAACCGGCGGGAAAAAGCTGGAATATGTCAGCTTAAAAGATTTTAAAGGGCTTACCCTCCCGCCGGAAACCGGGTCTACCTTGGCGGAAAACGCCGCCATAAAAGCGGTTTACGCCGCCAAAGCAACCGGTTTGCCCGCCGTGGCGGATGATACCGGCTTGGAAGTGGGCTATTTAAACGGGCGCCCCGGCGTGCATACGGCGCGCTATGCCGGCGAATATGCCGACACGGACGAAAACAACCGCAAACTGCTGGCGGAGCTGGACGGGCTTTTGTTACACCAGCGCGGGGCCAGTTTCCGCACGGTGGCGTGTTTGGCTCTGCCCAATGGACAAACCATTAGTTGTGAAGGCAAGCTGGACGGCTACATCGGTTTTGGTTACCGCGGGGAAAACGGCTTTGGGTATGACCCGCTGTTTATTGTAAAAGACACCACCCAAACTTTAGCTGAACTAACAGACCAGGAAAAAAACCGCATCAGCCACCGGGCCAAGGCGTTTAATTTGCTGGCAGAAAAACTGAAAGTTCTAAAATAAATAAGCAGGTGTAAGAAAAACCCCAGGGTTTCCCCGGGGTTTTTCTTTTATGGGAGAAATAAAAAACGCCGGACTTGTAAAACAGCCCGGCGGTTTGAAAAGGCTTTTTGTCAGTCCGTGTAGTAGTTGTCAAAATAACCGGTTACGTAAATGACGGGGGTGCCTTTATCACCGGAGCCGCTGGTCAAGTCACACAAAGAACCTAATAAATCCGTCAAACGGCGCGGGGTGGTGCCCAGGGCCTGCCCGCCGGAGTTGGCTTGTACCGCTTGGCGCACGTCGGCGCCGGAGTCTATGAGTGATTTTAATTTGGTTTCATGCGGCATACCGCTTAGGCCGCCCGTAGCGGCGGGGCTTACCAACGGGTCCGCCAGTTCCCAAATGCCGGTGGAAGGGTCTTTGTAAGCGCCGTCCCCATAAATAAGCACTTCTGGGCGCACGCCGGTTTTGGCTTCTACGGCTTGTTGCAGGCGGTCTACAAAAGTTTGGCAATCCCGCGGAAAGAGCTTTACGCGGTCTTCGTTGGAATAGTTGGAGCCCAGCAGGCCAAATTCCGCATTAAATCCGCTTTCGGGGCGCACGGGCTGGGCGCATATGTCGGCCAGGGTATGCACTTTAAAGCCTTGGTCCGCCAGCTTTTTGGCGTAGGCCTGGCGGTTGTGCACCGTGCACACTAAAACTTGCTTATGCGGGCTGTTGAAATATTTTAAAAAGTTGTCTATTCCCCAAACAAAAGAAATGGTTATTTTTTGCGGGTCAATGTCTTTATACAGGCGGGGGTAGTTCATGCCGGTAATGGGGTGGACGAAAGAAAAGTAAGGGCTGTCTTCCCCAAAAAGGCCTTCTTGGTAGGCGTAGGGGTCCTCGCAGGAGGGGTTCCCCACTTCATCGGATGGCAAGGAAAACACAATATGCACTTTTCCTTTAATGCCGGCTACAATGCCTTTTAACATAGGCAAAAAACGGTTGCGGCTGAAGATGGGGGAAAACAAGGTAACGTCCCCCTGCGGGAAAAGCCGGGCTACGGAGGCGGAAATATCTTTTAATGTAACAAAATTGCCTTGGCTGCGCGCCACCAGCGATTCCGTTACCCCAATAATGCCTCTTTCCTTAAAAGAAAAATTTTCCTCTTTGGCGGCTTGGGCCAGAGTGTCTGCAATGACGGGTACAATGTCCGTCCCTTCTTTAATTAACGGCATGCGTATGCCGCGGGCTACAACTCCGCTGTATCTCATAATTTCCTCCTGCGGCCAAAAGCCGCCTTTGGCAGTATATCTTTTTGGCGGCGGTCTTTTCAACCGCCCATAAAAAACCGGGGTATAAACCCCGGTGTATAAAATTTGTTACAGCTGTATGGTTAAATCCGTAAATTCAATCAGCGTAAACAAATTAATGAGCGCCCCGGCGCTTAAGAATGGGCCGAAGGGGATGGCGTCGCCTCCTTTTTTCCCTTTAAAAATCATTAAGAAAATGGAATAAATAAGCCCTAGGAAAGAAGCAAAAATAACGGTGGTAATCACGCCCTGCCAGCCGATTAAAGCCCCCACTCCGCCCATTAGTTTTACGTCCCCTCCGCCCATGGCTTCTTTTTTAAATAAGAACGTACCAATAAGCGCAATAGCCAGTACGCCAAAAAAACCTACGCCGGCGCCCAGCAAGCTTTGCAGCAATTTTTGCCACCAAACGCCGTCAAAGTTGGGGTTGCACCAAGAAAACGCCAATCCAAATACAATTAAACCCAGGGAAAAGCGGTCCGGTATAATCATTAATTCCAAGTCAATGACGGACAAAATAATAAGCGCATATACGGCCGTCAGCACGACAAACGTCCAAGGCGTTAAGCCGTAGTGCCACACAAAAAGTAACGTAAGCGCCCCGCTGACGGCTTCTACAATGGGGTATTGAATGGAAATAGGAGCCTTGCATTTGCGGCATTTACCCCATAGAAAGATGTAGCTGAACAGGGGGATATTGTCATAGGGTTTTATGCGTTCCCCGCATTTGGGGCAGAAAGACGGCGGCCATACAATGGATTTATTTTTGGGAATGCGGTAAATGCATACGTTTAAAAAACTTCCTATAATCAAACCGAATAGGGTTGAAAAAACCAAAATAAGCGTTTCCATAAAGTCCTCGTTAATTTATAGAAATAAAACAAGTAGTCTATATTCTAGCATTTTGTCTGAAAAACATTCATTACGTGCCGGTAATTAAATGATTGTTGGGCTAGCGTCTGTAAGGAGCTTTATGATGTTTTGGATTTGTTTGGAAAAAGGCCCGTAGAAAATATTGTTTTTGATAAGGGGAAAAAGGTTAGTTGTGAAAAATAAAATTTTCCGCCTGGAGTTGTACCAAAAAGAAAAGCCCCCTGCAATAGGAGGCTTTTTAATATACAATTTAAACGGCTGTATTAGCTATTTCATCCGTAAGGAAACCAAAGCGAATACTTTCGCATCACCCAGCGTATTTTGAATACTGCTGTATTCGTTGGGTTGGTGGGCCATATCAAACAAGCGGGAAAATACTACCGCCGGATATCCTTCGTCGCGTAAAAAAGAAGCTACCGTGCTTCCTCCGTCTCCTATGGGTTTAGGGTTGTTGTTATATACATCTCTAGCGGATCTTACCACTAAATTTACAAGCGGGTGTTTTTTGTCTGTAGGGACGTGGCTTTCGTGTTGTACCACTTCCACTTTTACTTTTACGTTAAACTTCTTTTCTGCCTCTTGTACTATGCGCGAAACTTCCTGTAATACTTCTTCATTAGTGTATTGGGGGAGGATTCGGCAATCCAAATAAAAAACGTCTAGGCCAGGAACAGTGTTTATAGTAGAAGATTGGGGTTCCCTCTTAGCAGGTTCAAACGTGCTGGTAGGTTCCGGGTTAAAGAGTTTGTCTTTGTTGTTAAATTTTTTATGAAGCGCTTTATCTAAATTGAGCAGCAACTGGCTTGATACCCGGGTGGCATTCGTCCCGTATTTGGGCAATGCGGCGTGGGCTTGTTTGCCAAGTACACTGAATTTGAGCCACATCATGTTTTTTTCGGCAACCTCCACCATGGTTCCTTCATCATTTCCTGCGTCAGGGACTAAGAATACGTCATTAGGAGTGAAAATTTCCTTGTGGTTTTTTAATAAAGGAAGGATTCCATATTCGCTGCCGAGTTCTTCATCAGCATTAATTAATAAAGAATAATTGTAGCGGGGGCGTATGCCAGAGTCCATCATGGCCTTTACCGCTAATACGGCAGATATTATTCCCTGGTGATTGTCTTCGGATCCACGCCCGTAAATTTTATCGCCTTTTACCACCGCGTTAAACGGGTCTGTTTTCCATAAAGACAAATCCCCTGGAGGAACAACATCAGAATGAGCCATTACCCATAAATTTTTACTTGTATTTTGCCCATAATACTTAGCAATAATATTGGGCCGTACTCCGGTTTTGATTTGGGGTCTTTGATGTTAATAACATAAAGCTCGTCAAATTTCATTGTTTTAAAAAGATTCATCAAGTATTCTGCTTTTGCTCCTTCTCCTGTTCCGCCATCATGTGGGGAAACAGCCGGGGCAGCTATCATATGGGTTTGCATATCTATAACCATATTCTTATAGCTGTTTATTTTAGAGGAGACCACCTGCTCGGCATTCGCTCTATTTTGTACAGCTTTTTTGCTGGCGGCTAAAACCTTGTTTTGTAGGTTTTTAGTAACAGCGGCAGATAGTTGACTGGTTTCTTTTAAACGCCGTATAGCTCCTTTAGGCAAGCGTTGCGCTTGCAAAGAAGAGGTTAGTTGGAGTAAAACAGCAATTGCTCCTAACACTGTTAGAGTGCAATGTATTTTTTTATTCATATATATATAACGTATTTTTTTGTGTAACAACAGAAAAGGGGCTTAAGTCCTAGTGTTTAATGGGTCTAATGTCCTAAAAGGCAAATTTATTTTACGTCTTGATTGTTCTTCTGGGGGGCTGCAAAGGAAAATAAAAATCCCCCGGTTTGACCGGGGGATATGAATTGTCAGTGGGTATTCCACGCTTTGCCGTAACTGTCTTCTTTATCCGTATTGACGAAGACGTCCCCATAGCGTGGGTCTTCCGGGTCACTTACGTACGCCCAGCCGCCGGTTTTGGAGAAAGCTTCCTCAAACGTGCCCGTGCTTACATGGGAGGACGGACGGAAGCCGGGTATTGTGGCCTGGGGAATCATTTCTATGTATTTGGGCACCAAGCAGGATAAATCATCCGTCGGATAAGTGCCTTGGTGTTCCCCGTAATACGCGGCAATGGCGCTGCGCATTTTAACCAGTTTGTGTTTGGTGCTTCCTTCTTTGGCTTTATTTACCAAGTTGATAAAACGCGGTATGGTAAAGCCCATTAATATGGCAAAAATAAGCACAGTTACAATAATTTCAACCACCGTAAAACCTTTTTTCATAAAACCTCTTATTTCATGCCCATCGCAACCAAAGCGAATACTTTGGCGTCACCCAGGGTGTTTTTGATGCTGCTGTACTCATTGGGTTGGTGGGCCATATCAAATAATTTAGAAAATACTACCGCCGGATAGCCCGCGTTGCGGAAACACGCCGCCACGGAACCCCCGCCTACGCCCATGGGTTTGGGTTGGTTTTTGTAAACTTGCTTGGCGGATTTTACCACCAGGTTTACAAAGGGGTGTTTTTTATCCGTGGGCAGAGAAGTATCATTAATGGGGGCTTCCACTTTGATTTTTACTTTAAATTGTTTTTCCACCGCTTTTGCCACGCGGGCCACTTCTTTTAGTACGTCCGCATTTTTATAGCAGGGAAGGACGCGGCAGTCCAAATAAAACACGTCCGTACCGGGGATGGTGTTTACATTGGGCACGTTGGCTTCGCGCTTGGTAGGTTCAAAGGTGCTGGTTACTTCCGGGGCGAAAAGGCTGTCGCGCTTATTAAATTTTTTGTGCAGGGCTTCATCCAGCTTTAACACCAAATGGCTGGCAACGCGGCTGGCGTTTACCCCGCATTTTGGCATGGAAGCGTGGGTCTGTTTTCCGTATACGGTAAATTTAATCCACAGCATGTTCTTTTCGGCAATTTCCACCATGGTGCCGGTGGGGTTTCCGCCGTCAGGCACTAAGAAAACGTCGTTTTTGGTAAATATTTTTTTGTGTTTTTTTAACAATGCAACTACGCCAAATTCACTGCCGAGCTCCTCGTCCGCATTAATTAACAGCGCATAGTTGCACGGGGGGCGTATGCCCAAATCCATAAACGCTTTAACGGTTAATACGCCGGAAACCAACCCCTGGTGGTTGTCTTCCGAACCGCGCCCGTAAATTTTGTCCCCTTTGATAACGGCTTTAAACGGGTCCGTATTCCATAAAGACAAATCCCCGGGGGGAACGATATCCATATGCGCCATTACCCATAAATTTTTGCTTTTGTCCTGCCCATAGTATTTGGCTACGATATTGGGGCGTACGCCGCTTTTGGCTTTGGGGTCTTTGATGTTAATGACGTAAAGTTCGTCAAACTTCATGGTTTTAAGAAGCCCCATGAGATATTGTGCTTTGGCGTCTTCTCCGTCTCCGTCGCTGTGGGGGGAAACGGCCGGGCAGGCAATCATGCGGGTTTGCATTTCCACCACTAAATCTTTGTAACCGTCTATTTTAGAGAATATTTGTTTTTCTTCTTGCATTGTATACCTCGCTTCCTACCCGGTTAAATGGGGTTGGGAACATCAATAAATTCAGTTTCTATGCCAAATTGGCGGCGGGTTAAATCCATAAGCGCCAGTACGCCCGGCTTTTCGGAATTGTAATGCCCCAAGGCCAGGCAGTTGATGCCCGCTTCCCGGCACCATTCCTGTACTTGCTCTTCCAAAGAGCCGGTAACATACAAATCCAGTTTTTGTTCGGCCGCTTGGGGCAGCATGCTCCAGCCTCCTCCGCTTACAACGCCTACCGTGCGGACATGCTGCGGACCAAAGGCAATCAGCCGGCCCTGGGTTTGGCAATATTCTTCCAATAAAGAACAAGCTTCCGCCCGCGGCAAATCCACCTTGCCTTTAAAGCCAATGTCCGTGCCGTGGTATTGCCCAAAGGGCTCCACTTCCTTTGCGTTCAAGCGTTTTATTAAGCAGGCGTTGTGCCCTATTACCGGGTGCAAATCCAGCGGCAAATGGTAACCGGCCAGGGCCAAGTTATTTTGCATTAAAAAGCGTACCCGCTCCCCAAAGCCGCCGGTAAGGCGCTGCTCTTTGCCCCATAAAATACCATGGTGCACCACAATGAGCTGGGCGCCGGTGGTATGGGCGCGTACAAAAAGCTCTTTGCCGGCAGACACCCCAAAAGCAATTTTACTGATGTTTTTTGGGCCGTCCACCTGCAGGCCGTTTTGGCTGACGTCCGGTATTTGGGACACGTTCAAATAGGCGTTTAAAAAGCCGATTATTTCATCGCATGCCGTCATAATTTTATGTTATCATTTTATAAGATGAAAAGAACACTTTTTTTATTGATTTTTCCCTTTTTTTTCGCTTTTAACGTTTTTGGGCAGGATATTCCGGTGGCCCCTTATTTGCCTGCCCAAAGCGGTCCGGACAGCGCTTCCACCCCCATTACCGTGCAGTATCCGCACGAAAAAATGACCGTGTCGCGCGGAGCCAAAAAAATTTTTCTGTTTGGTAAATTAAATTTAAAAGACCCTGTTTTAGACATTAATGGGGAAGAAATCCCCGTACACAAAAACGGCGCGTTTATTGCCTTTTTGCCTGTGGAAAACGGGGATTTTGAGTTTTTGCTTACCGCCCAAAGCGAAGGGCAAACCTATCAAGCCAAGCGCACGGTGGTAGTGCCCGGCATGCCCATTAAAAAATTATTTGAAAAAGCGGAGTTTGACCCGGAAGAGGTTTACCCCCAAACCCCGGTGGAGCTGGTGCCGGGGGATTTAATAGAACTGTCCGTACGGGGAACCCCGCGTACAGAGGTAAGTTATACGCTTTCAGGCTTAAAAGGGGCTAAAAACATTATCATGAAAGAGGATTCCTCTGCCCCCGGCGTTTACCGGGCCAAATATTTAATAGCTCAAGACCAAAAACCCAAAACGGTAAAAGTAACTTACCGCATGCAGCACGCCCCCGGTAACACCAAAGCCAAAATCACCGCCCCGGGCCGCATTAAAATTTTGGACGGTAAAAACCCGTTTACCACGGCGGAAATTACGCTGCCCGGCATTAAGCTGCGCAAAATACCGGTGAAAAAAGAAAACTTATATCCTTTTTACCGCGCTTACGGGCGGGTGCAATTAAACGGTTTGTCCAACGGGTTATACCGTATTGCTTTAAATGAAAATGAGTCCGCCTGGCTGGAAGCCGACCGCTTAAAAATACGTTCTTTTGGCGGATATGAAGAAAATTATATTAATGAAATGTCTTCCTCGGTAACGGACGCAAAGACCCGCCTGTCCTTTCAGGGGTTGCGGGAAGTGCCTATTCAGGTGCAGGAATTTAACGACCGCTTTGAACTTACTTTTTATTATACCCGCGGTTTTGGGGAAAACTATAGTTTAGACACCACCAGCCCGGTGGTGGATTCGGTGGAGTGGGTTTATCCCGCCAAGGATACGGTTAAATTTATTATTCACTTTAAGAAAGACATTTCCCTTTGGGGCCATGGATATGATTTTGAAAACGGCACCCTGCTTTTGGATTTAATGCATAAGCCGCTTTTAAGCCCGCAAAAAAACCAGCCGTTAAAAGGCGCGCGCATTTTAATTGACGCCGGGCACAGCCCTAAGCGGACCGTTCCTTACGACGGGGCCGTAGGCCCTACGGGGTTTTTGGAGTATGAGGCTAATTTGGCGCTTGCGCAAGATGTAGAAAAATTATTAAAGGAAGCTGGCGCGGATGTGATTATGACCCGCCGGGGCAATAATCACATTAGTTTGCAGGGGCGCTATAATAAAGCCTTAAAAGAAAATGCGCATATTTTTGTAAGTATTCACTATAACGCCCTGCCGGAAACGCTCAACCCGCTTTCCCGCCCCAGGGGATATTCGGTCTATTATAATTATCCGCACAGTCTGCCGCTGGCTAAAGCGGTGTATGAAGCGTTTAACCGCTATGTGCCGCTGCCGGATAACGGATTAATAGCCAATGATATTTTGTTTATCCCGCGCATTCCACAGTTCCCCAGTATTTTGGTGGAAAACGCCTATATTATTTTGCCCGAACAGGAAGAAATGGCGCAAGACCCGGCCGGGCGGGCCAAATTTGCCAAAGCCATTTATCAGGGAATTTTGGATTTTTATTATCCCAAGCCGGCGGTTGCGCAAAAGAAAAACACCAAAAAACGCACGTTGCGCCGCCGCTCCAAACCGCGTTTTTAACTGGGCGAAAAATAAAACCTTCCGTTATCAAGGAAGGTTTTATTTTTTAAATTTATCTGGCGGTGGATTTTAAGGCTTGTCTTAAGCGGTGTGCCGTTTCTGAAGACAAGAATTGCATATTGTAAACCTCTACATGGGTGCCCGGCAGAAAAGACGTCAGCACTGCTTTGTAGTCTTTGCCGGAACGGGCCATTTTTACCATTCTTTCTTGGCAAATAACGCCTTTGGGAAGCGTCCTTTTGGCGCAGGTGTTATATTGCACGCGGGCTAATTTTTTGTTTCTTAATATCACTTGTCCGGCCGTTTCTTTTACTGCTTTTTTAACCAATGCGGAAGGAAGCTCTTTATCATTAGCGCGTTTGCGGCAGTTATAGGCTTGGTCAACCGGGGTGGAGAATAATTGGAAATAAGCCCATTTTTGATTGCCTTTTTCCAACTCGGCCAAACGGTTTTGTACCATAAACAAAGCAAAAGTGCGCACCATAACGCTTTGGGCTTTTAGCGCATTGAGGGATTTTTCCCCGCCCAGCTCGCAATTTACCACTTGGGTAACATAATTTTCCAGCGCTACCGTTTCCACAATGTTAATGCCGTTTTTGGCGTATACGGTAAGCGGCCCGCTGTAAGTGATGTTTCCCCCGTAAGCGGCTTGGCGCAGGGTAACAAAGGGGCTAGTGTGGTGGGCGTCTTTAGGCAAATTTAATCTGCCGGCTGGAAGGGGGCGGCTCTGCAGCGAAGAAACCGCCCGCGGCGCATTAAAATCCACTTGTTTGCCCAAAGAACGTACAATGTCTATCTTTTCTTTGGCTATTCCTAATGATTTTTTTGTGTTTTTTTGCGGGTTGTGCAATGTAAGACGTATTTTGCCGTTGGCGTTTTCCAATAAGAGGCGGTTTTCTTTAGCGATAGGACCGTAAAAATGGTCTTCCCCTATTACAACGGCGTAATTTTGGGCAAAAGAAAGCTCCGTCCTGGCCGCATGTTTTAGAATAAGCACATTTAGCGTTCCGGCCGGAAGCAAACACGGGCAAAAGACGAATAATATCAGACTGATCAGAAACCTTTTCATACTTATATTGTAGATTCCCAAAAGAGTGAAACCAAGGGTCTTTGGTCCTATGGCGGGAATGGGACTGGGGAAACTGTTTTCTTTTTAAAATTTATTTGCTAAAATAAATAAGTAGATTTTATGCCGGGGTGCTGGAATTGGTATACAGGATGGTCTCAAAAACCATTGCCCTTTCGGGCTTAAGGGTTCAAGTCCCTTCCCCGGTAAGATTTTAAAAAATTAGACCCTTTGACCAGTAAGTCAAAGGGTTTTTTATTTATAAAATAGGTTTTTATCCCGCACGATTATGAACGAATACGACGGACAAAAATCTGCTTGGGGCCAGCGTGTCGTTTGGAATTGCTTTTACAAAAAAAAATGGATACAATGTTCTATCTTATTATTAGGAGGTTGTATGAAAAAAGCATTACTGTCGTTTTTGATGTTTGCGGCGGCCTTGCCGGTTTTGGCTCAGCCGGCGGCAACGGACCCTTTCTTTATGTTGAATCCATCTGCCATGTTGCTGGACAGCGAATTGGGTTATATGAATAATTATGAGGGCGGGGACGGCGCCAAAATGTGGAGGATTAAAGAAACCTTTCGCTATGGGTTGGCTGAACGTTGGGAAGCCTATGTTTCTTTAGGGTTAGCTAATTTGAAAATGGATAATTATAAGGAAAACGGTTTAACGGACCCGGATTTTGGCCTTAGGTACCGCGCCAGCGAAAATTTTGCCGAAAAAGATTTGTTGTTGGATTTAGGGGTTCATTTTAGCCCGGCCATTTTTGATTCCCCCTGGGATAATAAGCCGGACGGTGTAGCCAAAGGTTCTACGGATTTTGGTTTGGGGGCTATGGTGGGCCGCCAGGCTTCTGCCGTTAAAGAATGGACGTGGGGCGGTTTTGCCGCGCTTGATTTTGTGGGAAGCACGGACCAAGGCAAAAGCGCTACGGACTTTTATTTGGGCGGCCTTGGTAAATATTATGTAGATAAAATCAGCTCCGTTGATGTGGAAGCCAGCCTGGGCTTGCTTGGCAAACGCGTAGACGGCGGGGACAGTGACACCACTTTCCGTATTGCGGGCGGATACAGCCGTGTGCTGGCGGATGATGTGGATTTAATGAGCAAATTGGGCTTTGCCACTCACAGCGCCGACGGTTCCAAGACGGAAGTTTTCCTTTCTGTAGGTTTACGCTGGCTTATGTAATAATAATGGAATATAAAAACGCCCCGGTTTAACCGGAGCGTTTTTTGTTTTTAATAAACTTAGGCTAATGGGCGCCGGAGTCTTTTAGAAATTGGGCCAAATCATTAAATCCGCCCGCGGCAGCCATTTGAAGCGGATTTAACCCGGTGGGTTGCCCGTTCATAATATGCTGGGCGTTTACATCGGCCCCGGCCGCCACCAGCATTTTGGCTATTTCCAGGTTGCCCTGGCTGCAGGCCAGCATAAGCGGGGTGTAGCCGCCGTCTCCGATAGCATTTACATCGGCCCCGGCTTGAATAAGCGCCTGCGCCGCTTGCGCATTGCCGGTGCTGCACGCAAACAGAAGCACGCTCCCTACCCCGGGTATTTTGGTATTTACATCTGCTCCGGCTTGAATAAGTTCTTTTGCCCGCGGCGTATCTGAGCTTGCTACGGCCATGGCAAGGGGTGAAAAGCCGTCCGCTTCTGGCTGGCCCTGGTTTTCGGTGGCGGCGGGTTCTTCTTGCTGTTGCGGGGGTTCTTTGGCTCCGGCGGCTTGTAACGCGTTGATAATTCCTTCGTCTTTAGTTTCCAAAGCCATGCTTAAAGGGTTTTCGGCAAGGTCTTGGTTGTAGAGCCGGCGTGGGGCGTTTACGTCGGCCCCGGCTGCAATCAGCTGGTTTACAATGGATAGGTTTTGTATTTGGCAGGCCAGCATAAGGGGCGTATAGCCGGAAGCAGGTTCCCTCTCGTTTACATCCGCTCCCAGTTCAATCAATTTCTGTACGAATTTGTCTTTCCCATAGGATACAGCCAAAGAAAGCATGGTTTGTTGGTTTGGGGTTTGGTAATGGATATCCGCCCCTTCTTCCAGCATTTGAAAGAACAAATTATCGTCATTTTTCAAAATGGCTTGGGTTAAGGTTTCGTTGCGTTTTTCAGGTGTAATAACCGGCTTGGTTTCGGCTTCGGCCGGTTTGGTGCCTTTCCACAGGGCCTGGGGCTGGTAGTAGACAGGGGAGCGGTATTCTTCAAATTTATTTTTAAAGCGTAATTCCTCCAGGGGAATATTTTGCGTTTTCCCGTTGGCGGAAACATCCATCTTCCAAGCTTTCTTTTCTTTATCAAAAGATAAAACAATTTCGCCCGGCTGGTCCGGGTTGTCTGCAAAGACGGTTTGATAGGCTTGGTGGGATATTTTATTGTCTTGCGCTTCCTGATTGCTTACAAACAAATAGGAAGCAAAATCATATGTATTGTCCTCTTTATACATTAGGGTGACATTCTTGATTTTTGCCCGTTTAGAAACAGGTGCGGAAGCGGCGGATAGTTTTTCCGTTTCCCCGTTGAAATAAGTAATGCTAAAAGATTCCAGCTGCGTGTTTGCGTTAGGAAACTCTACCCGTATGCCCGTGTTGTAAACATTATTAAATTGTTGAAAAACGTCAGCGGCGGGCAGGCCGTGCTCGGCTAAATATTGTTTTGCTTCAGGCCTTTGTTCTAACAGTTCGTTTCGGTATTCTTCCCAATTGGTTGCCGGGGATTGGATCCGCCGGTTGAAGTCTTCAAAGGCTAGGGGATATTCTTTTGCCTGGAAGCTGCCCAAGAGAGAAATTTCATGCGTATTGGGGTCTTGGGCCCATAAAGCTACCGTGCCAAACGGCGCAAGGCCGAATACAAATTCCGTAGTGTGGTCGTCTTCTTGAGAAAAAGCGATTTGGGCCATTTTTTCCAAAGGAAGCTTGGTCTCCAATAAATAACTTTTGTTTTCAGCGGCTGAGTACCACATCAAATCCAACGCGTGGGGCAGCGGTTTTGCATCTCCCAAAGAAATACGGTGTTTGGTAAAGGTCCAATCTCCGTATTCTATGGCGTTAAAAGGGTTCACTCCCAAGCGGTTATCGTCGTTTTTTTCATCTAAAACAAACTCGGCAAAAAATAACGCCGCCGGATAATTTAACGGGGCGGTGAAGCCTATGTCATATTCCGTTATATTGTTTTCGCGGTTTTTTTGCGCTATGAATTCTTCCGGGGATTTGTTGCTTTGCAGCATTTCCAAGTCTGCTTTAAATAGTTGAAGCACATGCTGGCGTGCTTTGGAAACCGCTTCCCGCGGAAATTCCTTCAGTTGTTCCAAGGCTTGTTGTTTAGTTTTTTCTAATTGCTCCGGTGATACTTTGTATTCTTCCTGTAATTTGGCAAAATCTTCGGGGGACAGCTCTTTTTTTGCTTGTTCCCAATCTGCTTCAGAAGGGAAATTAATATTCAGCAAATATGCTTTTTGGGGCAGGGTTTCCACGGTTATTTTTTCAATCTCTTCTATTTGCTGTGCAATATCATACGGATAAGTTTCTTCGTAACGGATAACGTCGGAAAATATTTTTACGCCCTCTTCTTTGTTTTGTTCTAAAAATTTACGGGCGGGAGCCCCCAACATATTTAAATACTCCATACCAATGCCTAAGTCATCTGTCGGCTGGGAGGATGTGGATTGAAGGATAAGTATTCTCATACGCATGAGGTAATACCAAAAAACTTGTTGTTTGGGGTCCGTTCCAAAAACGTTGTAGCCCTCTTTCAGTACTTTTTGCATGATGGGAAAATAATTGATTGTTTCAAAAAAATCAGGGGCAATGGGCTCTTTTACTTGAAACACCTTGGCCGCTATTTGTTGTTTTATGTCATTGGTAGCATATGGGAAAGACTGGTCCTGCTGTTGGGATTGGCTGGGTTGTTCCCCAATACATCCCCAAGAAGACAACAAAATGGAATATACCAGCGGCAGTATGTGTTTTTTATTCATAAGACCCCCTAACGTGGTGTTTATTTTATTTTTCCTTTTTTGTATTCTGACACTTAATATACAATATATGATACAATAAAAAATGTTTAAGCAGGATGTCTGCTATCTGACAGTGGGTATGTTGAAACAGCGACCATTTAAATAAGGGGGCTATTTATGTTTGTTTTCATTGCGGTTGCTTTGTTTGTGGTTATATTTGTTCAGATTGGGCATTTAAAAACCCGCGTAAAAATGTTAGAAAACCAGCTGCGTGCAAAAGGAGCGGAAGTTGCTGCCCCTGCGCTGCAAAAGGAACAATCCGCGCCCACGGAACCTTCCGCCCAAGAAGAGGCCGCTTCGCCTGCACAAGATATTTCCACCCCGTCAGAAAACGTATTGCCGGATGCAGATCCGTCCCCGCAGCCGCCTCAGCCGGTTATGGCGGCAGCCGTGGAGGGCGCTTCTATCCCCGCCGCCGGCCAAGAAACAGCTGGCGCATTATCCCAAACGCAAGAACAAAAAACGGCCGAAGCTTCCCCGGCAAGTTCCTCGCCGCAGGGGCATAACTTTACCCTTGTTCAAACCTTGTCATGGATAGGTGGTTTTACCCTGTTTTTGGGCGTGGTTTTTTGGATTAAATATTCTATTGAAAATAATTTAATCAGCCCGGTCATGCGCATTGTGTTAAGCGCTTCTTTAGGTGTGCTGCTGCTGGCGGCGGGATTAATAATAAAAAGGCCCAATCTTAAAACCACGGCCGATACATTAAGCGGGGTGGGGCTTACCATACTGTACGCAGCGGTATACGGCGCCTACGTCTTTTACCATTTGTTAGGGGCAAGCGGCGCTTTTACTTTAATGGCCTGTATTGCTTTTTTGTCTTTTGGGGTAGCCATATGGAAGCAGGCCAAATACGTAGGCTTTTTGGCGCAGATTATCGGTTTTATAACGCCGTTTCTGTTGTCTGTAGGAAGTGACCATGCCTTATTCTTTTTCACTTATGTGGCTTGTATTAATATAGCCGCGGCGGCCGCCGCCTTGTTGCGCAAATGGGACGGCTTGCTGATTAGCTCTTTGGTGTTTACTTTTCTTTGCCAGCTGATAATAGCTTTCTGCGGCGGTTTGCGTGCCGGCAGCGTTACTTTTTGTGTTTTTTGCGTCCTGCATACGGCGGGTGCGGCGTTTGCTTCTTGGAAATATGCCGAGCGTTTAAAAGGATATACCCGCAGCCTGTTGGGGTTTTTTGTTACGGGTAATTTATGGTTTGTTTTGGCGGGCGTTTGGGTGAATGTGCTTTTTCTGCCGCGCTCTTTGTATTTTTTGGCGTTGGGGCTTTGGCTTAATTTCTTGCTGGTCTATTTAACCTGCCGGGATAAAGAAATGCACAGCCTGGCTTGGCGCATAGGCAAAGGGTTTGTGTTTGCGGCTTTGTGGATATGGTCCTACCGCCTGCAGGATTTAATCAGCCCGGCGGTTATGCTGTTAACCTTTGTGGCGTTTGCCGCCATTAACGGCGGGGCGGAACTGTTTCTATATAAACGAAAAGAACAGCCTATTGGTGTGGGGGCTGTTTTATTCCCCACGTTTTTGATGCTGCCTGCCGTATTTCAAGGGTTAACGGAAGGGGCGGAGTCTTTCCTGTTTAGCTGTATTTTGTTGTGCGTATTAATGGGGATTTCTATTTTGTTTGCCGCCGCTTCAAGAAAAGTATGGGCTGCGCTATTTGCGGCGCTGTTGTTTTTGGTGGCATTAATCGGACTAAAGCCTAGCTTTGAGTTTGTAGAAATGTCTTACTTGGTGGTTTTATGTTTGGGGCTGCTGCCGGTATTTTTCATTTTTGGTATAACCCGGTGGGTGATGCCTTCGCGTTTTGCTTCTGCCAATTTAGCGGTTTCCCTTTCCGCGCTGATGCCCTATCTGCTTACTTTGAGCGTAGCGGGCAGAATGCCGGAGAAATTCCTGTTAATATTGCCTTTTGTACTGGGGCTTAACGTGTTGTGCCTGTTTTTGTCTTACATATATCAAAGCGGGAAAATTCTGCCCGGGGCTTTGGTGGGGAGCGTATTGCTCCAGCTTACCTGCTTTTTGGGCAACCCGGAAAGCAACCTGCCGGCTTTCATTAGCTTGGTGATTGCGTTAAATGCGGTATTTATGTTGCTGCCGTTTGTATTTAAACAGCGGTTTTTTAATGACCGTTTTGCTTGGGCGATGGCGGCTGTTTCCGGCCTGGCGGCTTTTGTAATGCTTCACCTTACGTTGGACCGGTATTATGATGTCCATTCCGGCCTGCTAGCGGCCCTGTTTGCTTTGATTTATTTCACGGCAACCTATTTAACCCTTTCTTGGCAGCCGCTTGAAGAAGGAATACAGCGCAGCCGTTTGGCTTGGCTGGCCGGGGCGGGGTTATTTTTCTTTACGGCGTTTTTCCCGTTGCAATTTAGCGGCAGATGGGTAGACGTTGCTTGGGCGTTGGAAGGGGCCGCGCTGGTATGGCTTAATCGCAAATTGCTGCATAAAGGATTAACGCGCACCGCTTTTGTGTTGCTCGGGATTGTCTTTTTGCGTGTGCTGTTTTGTACGCAATATACGGTGCCGGCAAATGAAGGCGGTTTGCTGTTTATCAATCATTTCCTGTATGAGTTTGGCATTCCGGCCGCGGCTATGCTGTATGCCGCTTGCGCCTGGAAACCGCAGGAGGAAACCGGCTTTATTGCTTGCTTAAAGGGACTGGGCGGGCTGTTGTTGTTTATACTGATGCATATTGAAATTGCGGTTTGTTTCTCCCAGGGAGAGAGTGCCATTAATTTAGATGTATTTGGCTCGTTTAATTCCGCCATTGTGTATACGTTGGGGTGGACTGTGTTTGGCGCGGCCTGTTTGTTTTTGGGCTGGGGAAAAGAAAAAAGTTTCCTGTCCAAAATAGGTTGGATGTTGATAGGGCTGGCTTTGTTTAAGCTTTTCTTTTCCGACGTGTGGGCCTTGGAAGGGGGATACCGAATCATCGGTTTATTTGGCGTGTCTATTGTGTTGATAGGTATCTCGTTTGTGTTTCAAATGCTTCGCAAAAAATCGTAAACTTAACACTTGTAACCTGGTGAAAAACCCCGGAGTTTAATCTCCGGGGTTTTTGTATATGGCATACTAAAGAGTAGTCAGGGGGGTATTGTTGCCAGCTTGAACGTTTTTTATGACGGCATGTCATATTTTCTGTATGAGCAGTTTGATAAGTTCCTGTGTGGGAATGTAATAGTATTTGGTTTTTAGTATGTCATCCAACCACTGTGAAAAATGTGGGCTGGGCGGCAGTTCCGGTTCTTGTATGGGGGGAATATTTTCGGCTGTTTGACGGGCTTGTTTTATTATCTCAGTAGTCAGGCCGTTTTCCGCCAGCCAGCTGGTAAAAGCTTTATAAAGAACAGGATATTGTTTGTTTAAAGGCTCAAAGTCTGCTTGCTGGTAAAGTTCTTCCCAGCTATATTGGCGGGCTGTTTGGGCAAAGTTAGGTATTTTAAATAATTGACACATTTCCTTGGCGCGCAAATCTTTATTTACCAAAACGGCGGGTACCCCGCAGTTTAAGGCTAAAATCCCGCCGTGCATCCTGGAGCTTATACAGCAGGTAAATTGGGAAACGAATTCTTTCCATTTTTCTATTCCCGCAAAGCAACGCATTCCCCCTGTGGCTATCGATAACAAAAAAGGGAAAGACGGTTTTGTTGCTAACGGGGTTGTGGAAAATTGTTTGAAATACAGTAATTCGATCAGAGCGGTTTCATCTTGTATTACTCCTGATAAAAGGCGCTGGCTTCTAAAATCTAAAGAACCGGCCCTCAAAATATCCGTACTCTTTGTTAATGGTTTTTTTATTATTTGTTTGTTAGGGCCTGTTTCAAAGAAAGTGGGGCAGCCCACTGCTTTTGCATTTTTTATTCCTAGTTTTTCTAAAATTTCCAAGGTCTGCAAGCCTCTGACCCCAAGCGAAACGCTGTGCTCGGATACAATATGTAAAAATTGCAGAAAATCTTTTGGCAGTTTTTTCCACCAGTCCGGGCCGTTTTGCCCAAAATCATTGGCACCTAAACTAAATACAATAAACGGCTTTTTAAGCTTGGATAAGAACCCGTTTATCTTTTTCCAGTCTGGTTGGACTCCATAGGATTGTTCCAATCGGATTTGGTCTTGTAAAAATAAAATAACATGCGAGTATTGATTATTTATTTGCGCAATTAATTCGTCTTGTTTATCAAAATTATAAGACCATAAATTTTTTATTTCTGCTACAGGAAATATTTTCCCGTACAGTAATTTAAGTACACTGTAGGCAATGTAAGAGTTCCCTGTATTGCCTGCAATATTATTTAAGAAAGTAGGTAAGTCTTGGCAATCCTTTTGGGTGTAACATAAATTCGTGTTAATAAAAAATGGATTAAATAAAGTCATCTTTTATCTCCAGTTTAAAAAGGGCTCTGTATAACAGGAGATAAGGCGAGATGATAAAACGGCTGTTATATTTGAGCCAATGGAAATAACCCAAATAATAACAGCCGTGGCCTTCTGCCATAAAATTATGGCAGAAAGCACTCAGCACAAAACAACCGGGTAATTAGGCCGTTTGTCTTGTGCTTAAAACGACTGTTTTTGGATTTCCATTGTGCCGCCGGTATCCCAGCAGCTCACCGTATTCTTCATACGGTTCCAAAAACAGATTCAAATTATATATAAGCCGTATAAAAAGGCTTATTTGCTAAAAAACTGCTTTAACCTTTAAATTATAGAAAAATATTATTTGTTCAGCTAGTTCGTTTGCCTTAGATTTTTATAGCGGGGAAATAAAAACCGCCCGCTTTTTTGGTAGGCGGGCGGGGTAATTAAAGCAAACGCACGGGCTAATTGGCGGCTTGGCTTGCGTTGTTTGATGGATTCTGCTGGGCCCACAGGGTAACCAGCCGCATCAGCGTGCGGAAAGAAGCTTCCATTACGTCCACATCGGCGTATTCCAACTCGCTGTGGATATTGTACATGCCGGCAAAAATGTCCGGCGCGGGTATGCCGGCGGCGGCCAGAGTGGCGCCGTCCGTCCCGCCGCGGGCGGAAACTTCTTTGGGGGTGATTTCTTCTGCCTGCATGGCGGTTTTGGTTAACGCAATCATATCCGGCGGGAGGGAATTTTTCATATTTTTATATTCGTCTTTAAATTCCAGCGTGGCCCCCGCGGCGCGCGGGTTCATGGCTTTTACGGTATTAAAAGCGTTCTGCACGGTGGAGGTTAAAGAAGCAAATTCCTCGTCAGAAAACGCGCGGATAATGCCTTTGATGGTAGAAGTATCCCCTTGGTTGGATATTTCGTCCACATAAATAAAGCCGCGTTTGTCCGCCGTGGTTTCCGGCCGCTGCTGGCGGGGCAGTAACGTGTGGAAGTCAGACGCCATAAGCAAATTGTCGGCAAAGGCGGAGTTTTGCGCCGCACCCGGGTGTACGGCCCTGTTGCCTTTAAATACAATGGTAAAGGCTTTGGCGTTAAAGTTTTCGGTCATTAATTCGCCCAAATCTTCTCCGTCTACGGTGTAGGCGTAGTCCACCCCCAAAGAGGCAATATCCAGTTTTTCAATGCCGGCGCCGGTTTCCTCATCCGGCGTAAACACAATGGTAATGGGCCCGTGGGAAATGGCCGGGTGGTCATACAAATACTGCACCATGGTCATAATAATGGACAGGCCGGTCTTGTCGTCCGCTCCCAATAGAGTACCGCCGGAAGCCACAATTAAATCATGCCCGTGGGCTTTGGTTAAAAGCGGGGCGGTGTAGGAGTTTAAAGCCAGTTTGCTTTCCGCGTTAATCACAATTTCCTGCCCGTTGTATTTGCGGATGACGCGAGGTTTGACGTCTTTGCCGGAAATTTCAGGCGCCGTATCCATATGCGCCAAAAAAGCAATGGCGGGGACCTCCTTTTTTATATTGGAGGGAATTTGCCCCGTAACGATGGAATACTCGTTTACTTTTACATCTTGCACGCCGTACTTTTTAAGTTCTTTAGCCAGCTGCTTGGCCATTTGTTTTTGGCCTTTGGTGCTGGGGACTTGGTCCGTATCGGAGCTGCTTTGGGTATCCATTTTTACGTATTTTAAAAAGCGCTCGGTTAATTGTTCTTTAACGGGGGCTTTTTCATAACGGGTGATGGTTTTCCAATCCTGCCCGTGGGCGCATATCGGCCCCAAGGCCAGCCCTGCGCCAAGCAGGGCGGAAATAAGGGTGCGTTTGTTCATTAGGCTAAATCCTCCAGGGAAGCGGTTACTTGGGCCAGCGCCAGTTTGGCGGCGGCCAGTTCTTCGCGCGTTTTTTCCACTTGTTCTTTGGGCGCGTTTTTAATGAAATTCTCCTGCGCCAAGCGCGCCTCGCGCGAGGCGATGTTGGCTTTGGCCAAACCCAGGTCTTTTTCCAGGCGTTTTCTTTCTTTTTCAAAATCAATCAGCCCGGTTAACGGCACGTATATGGTGATGTTTTCATACACGGCGGTGGCGGTTTGTTTGGGTTTTTCCATATTTACGCCGATGCGCAAATCGCCCACCTTGGCCATGAGCGTAATGTAATTTTCATACGCTTTAAGCACTTCCAGCTCATCTTCCGTCTTGGCGGAGAGAACCGCCGTAATTTTTAAAGCCGGCGGCACGTTGAATTGGGAGCGTATCGTGCGGATTTGACTGATAACGCCTTGCAAAAGCGTCATTTTTTCCACGGCTTCTTTATCCGTTAAGGCCGGGTCAAACTGAGGATAGGCCTGGTTGAGCAGGAATTCTTCCTTCTCCCCCACATAAGGCCGCAGGGAGGCGGCTATTTCTTCCGTAATAAACGGGATAAGCGGGTGCAAGGCTTTTAACGTGCCGTATAAGATGTTTACGCACAAGGCCATTACTTTTGCTTTATCGGCGGTTTGGAAACGTTGTTTGGCCAGTTCTACGTACCAGTCGCAAAAATCGCCCCACAGGAAGTGGTAGAGCGTATTGGCGGTAAGCGCCAAGTTGTATTTTTCTATGCCTTCGCGGGCGGTTTTTATAGCGTGGGTGTAGCGGTCCAAAATCCAGCGGTCGGCCAGTTCGGTAATGTCTTTGGGCATGGAAAGCGGGCCCTCAATGCCTTCCATATTCATTAAGATAAAGCGCGAAGCATTGTAAATTTTATTGCAGAAGTTGCGCGCGCCGGTGATGCTGTCTTCGGAATACGGGATGTCTTTACCCGGTATGGCCTGCATTAAGAGCGAAAAGCGCACCGCGTCTGTCCCGTATTTGGCGGTCATGTCCAACGGGTCAATGACGTTACCCTTAGATTTGGACATTTTCTGCCCGTGCTTGTCACGCACAATGCCGTTTAAGAATACGTCTTTAAAGGGAAGCTCTCCTTTAAACTCAAGTCCGGTCATTACCATACGCGCCACCCACAGATACAAAATTTCATAACCGGTAACCATGGTGGTGGTGGGGTAGAAATAATTGAGTTCCGGGGTATCTTTCGGCCAGCCGAAGACGGACATCGGCCACAGGGCGGAAGAAAACCAGGTATCCAGCACATCCGGGTCTTGCACCAAATCGTGCCCGCCGCAGACGGGGCATTTTTCCGGTTTGTTATAGGAAACAATGGGTTTGGCACCGTCTTCAAAAGAAACTTTGGTCAGTTGCTCGTGCCCTTGCTGGTCTGTGGCAAAGGTCAGGCCGCCCTGGCTGCAGTGGCGGCAATACCATACCGGTATGCGGTGCCCCCACCAAATTTGGCGGGAAATGCACCAATCCTGTATGTTTTTAAGCCAGTTTACAAAGGGCGTTTTCCAAGACTGGGGGTGGAAGCGCAATTCGCCGGATTCGGCCGCTTCAATGGCGGGTTTGGCCAGCTCGTCCATTTTTACAAACCACTGTTCGCTCATAAACGGCTCAATGGCGTTATGGCAGCGGTAGCAGGTGGAAACGGCGTTGTTGTATTTTTCTTCTTTTACCAAAAGGCCGGCGGTTTCCAAATCTTTTACGGTTTCTTTACGGCAGAGTTCGCGGTCCATACCCACGTATTTTTCGGGGCAGTTCGTCATCTTGCCCTTGTCGTTAATGACGGTCATAATGGGTAGGTTGTGGCGTTGGCCCACTTCGTAGTCGGTCGCGTCGTGCGCGGGGGTGATTTTTAAAGCGCCCGTACCAAATCCCAGTTCTACGGCTTCATCGGCAATGACGGGAATAGCGCGGTTGGCCAGCGGGATAATTACTTTCTTGCCCACCATGTCTTTATAGCGGTCATCTTTGGGGTTTACGGCGATGGCCGCGTCTGCGTAAATGGTTTCCGGGCGGGTGGTGGCGATGACGATGCCGTCAGAGCCGTCTTCCCCTTTATAACGCAGATACCATAATTTGCCGGCGTGCTGTTCGTGCTCCACTTCAATATCGGACAAAGCGGTAGAACAGCGCACGCACCAGTTGATTAAGCGTTTGCCGCGGTAAATATATTTTTTCTCCCACAAACGGCGGAAACATTCATAAACGGATTGGGCGCGCTCCTCGTCCATGGTAAAGCGGAGATTTTCGGGGTCTAAGTCTATGCTCCAACCCATTTTTTTAAATTGGTTGAATATGGCGTTGCCGCAGTCGTTATACCAATTCCACACGGTTTTTACAAATTCTTCGCGGCCCAGGTCATGGCGGGATTTATGTTCTTCTTTGGCCAGTTTCTTTTCAATTACGTTTTGGGTGGCAATGCCGCCGTGGTCCGTCCCCGGTACCCAAAAAGCGCATTCCCCAAACATACGGTGGGAGCGGATAAGCACGTCCTGCAAGGTATCGTTTAACGCGTGCCCCATATGCAAGGCGCCGGTAATGTTTGGCGGCGGAATGACAATAACAAACGGTTTTTTATTGGGGTCAATATGGGCGGCAAATAATTTGGCCTGCTGCCATTTATCCACTAATTTTTTTTCTACTTCCTGCGGTTCATACGCTTTGGGTAACATGATTAAGTCCTCTTGCTTAATTAATTTCTTCGCGTAATGTGACTTTACGCGCTTATTTATATTTTACCAATTTATAGGGGGCTGGTTTCCAAAGGGCGCAAAAAAGGCGCCCCGTTTTGAAGCGCCTTTTTAAAGAAGCGTGTTTATTAATGCCCCAGCGCGTCAGCCACTTTTAATGCGCTAAACACCGCCTGCGGCGTGACGGCAAAGGGCATATTGTGTATGGTTTCACCCTCGGCGCAGCTGGCTTGGGCGGCTTTTTTAAGGTCTTCGTCAGACACGTCTTTGAGGCCCAACATTTCCAGCGTGGTGGGCAGCCCCACCTGCCGGCAGAAATGAAGCACTTGGTTTATTTCTTCTTCCGGGGCGTTTTCCAGCACCAGCTGGGTTAACAAGCCGAATGCCACTTTCTCCCCGTGCATGGCGCCGTGCCCGCCGGGAAGCACCGTCAGCCCGTTGTGTATGGCGTGGGCCGCGGCCAGGCCGCCGCTTTCAAAACCCACCCCGCTCATATAGGTGTTGGTTTCTACAATATTTTCCAGCGCGGCGGAAACGGTTTTGGCTTCCGCCGCCAGCTTGGCGCGCAGGCCGTCTTTAAACAGGCTGTCGCGGCAGGCTTTGGCTATGGCTAAAGCGGTGATGGAAGACGCGCCGCCCGCCGTGGTAATCTTGCCGGAGGCAAAACAGGCGCGGGCTTCGTAATACGTAGCCAGCGCGTCCCCCATGCCGGCCACCAACATGCGTACGGGGGAACTGGCTATAATATCTGTGTCTACCAGCACCACGTTGGGGTTATGTTTTAAAATGAGGTAGCTTTCAAAAACGCCTTCGTCCGTGTAAATGACGGAGAGGGCGCTGCAGGGCGCGTCGGTAGAAGCGATAGAGGGGGCAATAATCACCGGCAGCCCGGCGTGATAGGCCACGGCTTTGGCGGTATCTAAGGTTTTGCCTCCTCCTATGCCGATAATTACCCCCGCCTTTTTTGCTTTCAAATCCGCCAGTATGCGGTTAATTTCCGTTTGGGAGCATTCCCCGCCAAACGTATGTATGGCTAAGGATACTCCTTCTTTTTTAAAGGCTTCTTCCAGCCCGGCCCCGTGGTATTTTACCATATGCGGCCCCATAACGGCGTAGGCGCCGCTTTGGCTTAGGCCGGCGGCGTATTGCGGCAGGCGCGTTAAGGCACCCGGGCCTTGTACGTATTTCATAGGTGAATAAATAATTCTGTCCATATAATCCCCTTGTGTATAAAGTAATGTTCAGGCTTCTTAATTATATATTAAAAGGTTCTGTTTTCAAGGGGCGTATTTGGGTTAGATTTGTGCGCGGCATACCGGGTGCGGCAAAGCGTTGATTTTTGAAAAAACACGTTCAAAAAAGATACACTATTTATATGAAACAAATACAAAAAACCTGGCAGGGACACTCCGCAAAAAGGCACAATTCTGCCTTTTTTTTATTTGTCTTTTTGAGTATGCTGACGGCTTTCGGCCCGTTTGTGACCGATATGTATTTGCCCAGTCTGCCGTCCATGACTCAATATTTTGGAACCAGCATTTCCATGGTGCAGCTGGGACTGACGTTTTCCATGCTGGGGCTGGCGTCTGGCCAGTTGGTGTTTGGCCCGCTTAGCGATAAATACGGCCGCCGGGTGCCGCTTTTGGCGTCTATGGTGTTGTTTTTGTTTTCCACGCTGGGGTGTATTTTTTCTCCCACCATAGAACTGTTTGTTTTGCTGCGTTTTGTGCAAGGCGTGGCCGGTGCGGGGGGAATTGTTATTTCCCGTTCTATTGCTACCGATAAATTCAAAGGCCAAAACTTAGCCAAAGCTTTGGCGGTGGTGGCGGCCATTAACGGCATTGCTCCCGTGGCGGCCCCGGTGTTGGGCGGCGCCGTGTTAAAAGTAACCACTTGGCGCGGCGTGTTTGCGGTATTGTTGGCGTTGGGGCTGGTATTGTTGGGGGCTTGCGTGCATTTTAATGAATCTTTGTCCCATGCAAAACGTTCCCGGGAAAGCTTGTGGAAAAGCTTCTCTTTATTTAAACAGGTATTGCGCAACCGCAAGTTTGTTTTTTACGTTTTGCAAACGGCTTTTGCGCAGGGAATATTGTTTGGTTATATAGCCTCTTCCCCTTTTATTATACAGGAGCATTACGGTTTTTCTCCCTTTGCGTTTAGCTTATTTTTTGCCGTCAACGCGGTGGCTATTGGGGCGGGGGCCGCGGTGTCAGCCAAGTTTAAGAGGCAGGAAAGCGCCGTGCTGGCCAGCTGCGCCGGCGCCTTGATATGCGGCGCGGCTGTCATGGGCGTATTGTTGGCCGGGGCCGGAATATGGGTTTTTGAAGGGATTTTGTTTGCTATGCTTTTTATGTTGGGGCTTGGTTTTACGTCTGCCACCGCGCTGGCGATGGACTGCGTGCGCAATCAAGCCGGCACCGGTTCGGCCGTGCTTGGCGCGGGCGGGTTTTTGTTGGGGAGCATTGTGTCCCCTTTAGTGGGTATGGGGAACATTTTACTTTCCACCGGGATTGTTTTTGTGGCTTGTGCGGCATGTTCCGGCGCGTGCGCGCTGTTGGCGCGTTGCACAGGGAGTGAGAGAGGGAAAACCCGGCAATCTGCCGTATCTGTTTGAGTGAAAGTGTTTGCTTTGCGCCCGTAAATAATTACGGGCGTTTTTTTTAGGCTTGACTTAGAGTTAACTCCAAGTACTATAATAAGTTGGTAAGGAGGCGCCTTTATGACCATATCTGAAGTGAGCGAAAAATACGGCCTGCCGGCCGACACCCTGCGTTATTACGAAAAAGTGGGTCTTATCCCGCCCGTAACCAGGAAGGACAGCGGCGTGCGGGATTATTCCCAGGAGGACTGCGGCTGGGTGGAATTTATTAAATGTATGCGCGGAGCGGGCTTATCCATTGAAACGCTGATACGCTACGTGGCGCTTTACCGCAAAGGAAACCGCACCTTAAAACAGCGCAAACAGTTGCTTATTGACGAGCGGGACAAATTACAAGCCCGCATTAAACAAATGCAGCAGGTGTTAAAGCGCCTAAATTATAAAGTGGAAGTATATGAAGAGCGCATTGTGGCGTGTGAGAAAAAATTATTGCAATAGAGGAAATTATGAAGAAAAAAGTATTAGTTATTTCCGCCAGCCCCAGAAAGGGAGGCAATTCCGATTCTTTGTGTGAGCGGTTTATTTGCGGCGCGCGGGAGGCCGGGCACGACGTGGAGAAAATTTCCCTTCGGGAAAAGAATATTCATTATTGTTTGGGCTGCGGGGTGTGCAACAATACGCACCGTTGTGTGCAAAAAGACGATATGGCCCCCGTGCTGGGTAAGCTGGTTGAGGCGGACGTGATTGTATTGGCCACGCCTGTTTATTTTTATTCTATGGACGGGCAGCTTAAAACGTTTATAGACCGCACCGTTCCGCGTTATACGGAAATATCCGGCAAAGATTTTTATTTTATTTTAACCGCCGCCGATACCGAAAAAAAGAACCTGCGCCGCACGCTGGAAGCCCTGCGCGGGTTTACCGAGGATTGTTTGGAAAACTCCCAAGAAAAAGCCGTTATTTACGGGGTGGGCGCCTGGCAGGCGGGTGAAGTGAAAAACACCCCGGCCTGGCAGGAAGCGTATCAAGCCGGGAAAAACTGCTAAAGTAAACCCCGCCAAAAGAGTGCCTAAAAATCTTTGAAACCCGGTTTTTAGCAAAAACGCTTGACTTGGAGCTAACTCCAGGGTTTATACTGTTTGGTGCAGGCCCCGGGTTGGCGGGGCCAAAACGCCGCAAAGGATTTGTTTTGGCGTTTTAATGCAGGGAGGATACATGAAAGCCGTTAAAATTTTGTGGGTATTAGCCTGCGCAGTGTTGCTGCCGGCGGCGGTATCCGCCAAAGAGGAGCATATGACAACAAGTTTGACACAAAAACAAGAGGCCGTGTCCGCCGTGGCGGCGCTGGCTGCCGTGGGCGATTTGGAGAAATTATCCGCCGCTTACAATGAGGCTTTAAACGCCAAGCTGAGCATTAATGAATTAAAAGAAATTACCTTGCAGCTGTATGCGTATACCGGTTTTCCCCGGTGTTTAAACGCGGCCGGCGTGTTGGAAAACGTAGTAAAAGCGCGGGCTGAAAAAGGCTTAAAGGATGAAACTGGCCCCGCCCCGCAGGCATTGCCTGAGGGGGCGGACAAATATGAGTTGGGAAAGAAAAATTTAGAGGTGCTTACCGCTTCTTCTTTGCCTTCCCGCCCGCCAGTGTTTATCCAAGGCACGGACACCTTTTTAAAGGAGCATTTGTTTGCCGATATTTTTGCCCGCGGCGTACTTTCTTTTAAAGACAGAGAAATTGCCACCGTTTCCGCGCTGGGCGCGTTAGGCAATGTGAACCCGCAGCTGCAAGCCCATATGGGCATGGCGATGAACGTGGGCGTTACGGAGCCGGAAATGCAAGGCGTTATAGCGGTTTTGCAAAACCAGCTGGGCCGCCAAATTGCCGCCAACGCGCAGAAAGTGTTTGAACAGGCATTAAACGCCCGCAAAGGGGCAAATTAATCCCGGATTCTTTACCAAGGAGGGCGCATGTATTTTTTTATAAAAAAGGCGGCTTTAGCGGCAGTTATACTATTTGTGATAGGTGTTGGGGTTGTGCAGGCTGATAACAAGGAGAAAAAGCAAATGAAAAAGTCACCCATTGATACTATTTTTATGCAAGGAGAAGTAAACCCTTACGGTAAATTTTTCACCGGTACCACGTATTTAAATATGTTAAACCCTAAAGACGAAGTGTTTCAGGCCCCTATCGGCAATGTTACGTTTGAGCCCGGCGCACGCACCCATTGGCATAAACATGACGGCGGACAGATTTTGCTGGTGCTTAACGGGGAAGGGCGTTACCAGGAAAGAGGAAAAGAAATAAGAACGCTTAAAAAAGGAGATGTGGTGCTTATTTCGCCGGACGTGGAACATTGGCACGGGGCCGCGCCGGACAGTTGGTTTGTGCATATTTCTTTGGAAACCAATGCCCATAAAAACGGTTCTACCGCTTGGCTGGAACCGGTGAGCGATAAAGAATATAAATAAATTTTTAAAAATTTGTGTTTAGGTAATGAAAGGAGTCAATAGAATGAGGAAAAATATTTGCAGTGTATTATGCGGCGGGGCGATGCTGTTAGGTGTTGCGGCGTGCGCAAAAGCGCCCGCGGAGCCGGAACAGGCCGGCGGCGCGGCGGCTGCGGTTTCACAGGAAACAAAAGCCGCCTCTAATGGTAAAAAAATATTAGTGGCCTATTATTCTTATTCCGGCAATACAAAAGCGGTGGCGGGGCAGATAGCCGCGGCTCTGGGGGCGGATTTGTTTGAAATCAACACGGTGGAAACATACCCTTCCGCCTATGGGGACTTGGTGGACCAGGCCCAGCGGGAAATAAAAGCCGGTTTTAAGCCGCAGCTTTCCGGCCGGGTGGAAAATATGGCACAATACGATGTGGTATTTATCGGTTCCCCTAACTGGTGGGGGACGGTGGCCCCGGCGGTGTCGTCTTTCCTGTCCCAGTATAATTGGGAGGGAAAACAAGTAGCCGGGTTTTTTACCCACGGCGGAGGCGGAATGCAAAACTGCGGGCGGGATTTGCAGCGTCAGCTGCCTGGGGCGAAGGTGCTTTCCCCCGTGGCGTTTGCCGGGCGTTCTTCAGGCGCTCCGCAAAAAGAATTACAGGCTTGGTTAACCCAATTAGGCCTTAAATAAATAGATTGCTTATAGCAAGGAGGGCGCCGTATGCGGCACAAAATTTTCCTGAAAATTCTGGTGGACGCGCTGATGAGCGCCCTCTTTCTGTTGGCTTTGGCGCATCATGGCACCGGTAATTTGGCGCATGAAATTATAGGTGCGTTGCTGGGGGCTTTGTTTATAGTCCATAATATATTAAACTGGGCTTGGTATAAAAATTTATTCCGCGGCCCTTATACCTTGTACCGCGGTGTATGGACGGTAATTAATTTGTTCTTGCTGGCGGCTATGGGGGCGGTGCTGGTAAGCGGGGTGCTTATCTCGCGCGATGTGTTTGATTTTTTGCCTGTTTCCGGCGGTTGGACGGCCCGCCGCTGGCATACGGCGGCCGCTTATTGGGGCTTTATTTTGGCGGGTGTCCATTTAGGCTTACACGGCAGTATGATTACCGGCTGGCTGGGCCGGCGGCTGGGAAAATGGGGCCAGTGGGCGTTTGCCCTGTTTATGCTTTGCTTGGTTTTGTATGGAGTGAAAGCTTCTTTTGTCTGGCATATAGGGTCTAAACTGGTGTTGCAGCGCGCGTTTAGCAGTTGGGAAGGCGTCAGTTTGTGTAGTTTTATTTGGGAGCATTTTGCCATATGGTGTTTATATGCGGCGGTTTCTTATTATGTATCTGGCGGCTTGTTTGGGTGGCTGGGCAAAAAGGCTTCCTCAAAAAAGAATAAAAAGGAGGGTTCAGCATGCTAAAAATTATAGTGGGCATTATTCTTATTATTGCTCTAGTCAGTGCGGCGGGCGGAATTGTCCATTTGCGTAAAGTGGCCGCCAGAAACCAAAAGGAAATGGCCCCGTACATGGGGCAAAGCGTGCCGTACAGCGCGTCTTTGGGAAAAGTTTTAATTATCTATTATTCCAAAACCGGAAACACGCAGGAAGTGGCCCGGCGCATACAGCATTACACCGGCGGGGAGCTGTATGAAATACAAACCCAAAAACCGTTTAGCAAAGTGCCGTGGTTTGCCTTGCTTGTTAAAAGACAGCTGAGCAAAGGGGAGTACCCCGCCTTGCAGGAGCCGTTGCCGGACGTGAGCGCTTATGATACGGTTTTTGTGGGTTCCCCGGTATGGTGGTATACGGCGGCTACGCCTGTGCTGGCTTTTTTGCAGCGGGTGGATTTTAAAGGCAAACCGGTGGCCTTTTTTTCCACCCAGGGCAGCAATTACGGATCTTTTTTTAAAGACGTGCGCGCCAACGCCAAAAACACCCAATTGCTGGCGGGTGCGGCGTTTAATAATTTAGACGCCTCTTATAACAGCGCGGTGGATAATAAAATTGTAACATGGTTAAACGGCTTGCAGGCTTCCCCAGAGAAAGAGGTTTTAGTGGGGGAACAGTTTCATTAAGCCCACTGAACGCAGCGCTTAACAAAAATTTGCGTAAACAAAAAGCCCTTGGTTTTACCCAAGGGCTTTTTTAAATGGCGGAGAGGGAGAGATTCGAACTCTCGATACGGTTTCCCGTATGCAGTCTTTCCAGGACTGTGCCTTAAACCACTCGGCCACCTCTCCAAAAACGGTGTGTGGTATAAGAAATACTTAATTATTATATCAAATTAATTTGCCTTTGGCATAATTGCTTTTAAAAAGCTTGGTTTGAAAGCCAAAACGCTCTTTTGCTACAATATTCAAACTGCCTTTATCTCTTATATTAGTGTATCACAGTATATTCATTGAATAGGAGCTTGTATGTTGAAAAAATTAATGGGGTTGGTTTTGTTTGCCAGCCTGTATGCCCCTGCCTTTGCCTATGTGCAGGATGAGGTATACGTACGGGGGATTTTGCCTACGGAAAACATTACTTCTTTGGAAATTAAACCCCGCTTTAAAGCCAAAGATGACAGCGCCAACAAAACAGTGGCTACGGTGGAAATAAAGCCTTCTTTTAAATTAAATAAAAACTGGAAGTTCCAGTCCGAAATTCCTGTTTTGCGTATGTCGGACGGGGATTACACCCAAAAAGGCTTGGGGGATATTATGGTAGCCGGGTATTATACCCAATACTCCCCGGATAAAGTGTTTTCTTATGGGGTTGGGTCCGAACTGGTAATGCCCACCGCTACCCACCGGGATTTGGGTGACGGCAAATGGGTGGTCGAGCCGGAAATATTTTTAGTGTGGAAGTTAAGCCCGCGTTTCTTTGTGGAAACGGAATACCGCCATATTTTTTCTTTTGCGGGCAGCTCCGGCCGGGAAGACATTAACGAAAGCCGCTACCGCATGATCTTGGGTTATGTATCCCCCAACCACTGGTGGTTTGAGTTTGACCCCCGCTACACGGTGGATTATGTAAATAAATCCGAGGCGGAACTGATTGGTGAGTTTGAATTGGGTACCATGATTAATGTGGGCACGTCGGCCTATATCCGCGGCGGGTGGCATTTGGCGGGGAATAAATACTCGCAGGATTGGGAATTAATGCTGGGCTTTAAGATTTTATATTTCTAATCATAGCCCGCTGTTATTAAAAAGCCCCGGTTTAACCGGGGCTTTTTTATTTGCGAAAAGTATGTATTTGAAAACCTAAAATTTTGCCAATTAGCATAAGCGGCAGCACCACGCATACGGTAAAAATACCCACTAAAAGCGTCATCAAAAACCCAAAAGCCAGCACCAGCAGGCCGCCAAAAAAGCCGCCGTTGTCCCCTTTGGGGCGGGCGTGGTCGGCCGGTTTATGGATTACTTGGCCTTTTTCGTCCAAAATTTCCGGTTCAATAACAGTTGTTTTGTTTTCGGTATTTTTAACCATATATATATTTTTGCATAATTGGTTGGGTTTGCAAAGTGTTATAAATAATTAGGCCCGCTTGATAAAAGCCTTTTATTTAATATACTTATTAGTATAAAGCCATTTTATAAGAGGAAATAAACATATGAAAATTTTATTTACATTGTTTTTTTTATTGGGGGTATTTCCTGTGCAGGCGGCCGGGTTGAGCGAGGTGCTCTCCGGCCGTGTACAGCAGGCCCAGCAAAACGGAGCCGCACAAGCCCAGGCGGATTTTGTCGCGCTGATTAACAGCAACAAGGCCTTTAGCTGGCAGGAACTGGAGGCGCTTATCCGGCGCGGGGCGGACGTCAACGCTTTTAGTTTTGAGGGCGGCCGCACGGCGTTAATGGTGGCGGTGGAAAATGTGGGTGCCAAATTTATTTTATTGGACGGCGGAAGCGCTGACCGCCAATCCGAGCGTGAAGCGCAGGCTAACCAACGCCGCGCGGGCTTTGCGCGTATAGCCTACCTGATTAAAGCCGGGGCCAATGTAAACCCCAGGGTCAATGACGGGAAAAATTCCCCTTATTTATTGTTAGCCACTGTGGGAGACAGCAATGTGTTTTCCATGCTTTTGGAAGGCCTTGCCTTGCAAAAAGGCAACCCGGATTTGGCTGACGACAACGGCCTTCGCCCCATTGATTTAGCCGCCAAACAGCAAAAAGCCGCCGCTTATAAGTTATTGGTTAAAGCCGGGGCCAACGCCCAACAGCCCTCTGCCGCCTTGGGCGGGAAATCCCCCAAAGCGTATTTGGAAGAGCAGGCCCGCCAAGCCAGCGGCGGGGACGAGGTTTCCTACCGCCGTTTCTTAGAACCATTTGGTTATTAGCAATACTGCAGTTTAATTGCCCGGGGTTTACGCCCCGGGTTTTTAACGGAAAATTTTGGTTTTGCAAGGGCCCGGTTAGGTCTTTTACTCCGGGCTGCAAAATGTTATAGTAATTAGGAAGGCAGTCGCATATTTTTAGGAGGGTTTATATGTGGGAAAAAGACATTAATATTAACGAAGTACGTGAAATCCGCAGCCGCACCACCGTTTATTTTGGCGTGGGGGCCATAGCCAAAATAGGGGATATTTGTAAAGATTTAAAAGCGCGCGGATTGGATAAACTGATTGTAATGACGGGCCGCGGCGCCTATAAAAAAACTGGCGCGTGGGACCATGTCACCAAAGCCTTTGCCGATAACGGCATTACTTATGTTCATTATGACAAAGTAACCCCCAACCCCAATACGCACCATGTAAACGAAGCGGCCAAACTGGCGGCTGATTTTGGCGCCAAGGCCATGCTGGCTATTGGCGGCGGCTCGGCTATTGACGCGGGCAAAAGCGTGGCTATTTTGATGAAGAACCCGGGCAAAACGGCGGAAGAACTCTACGAGTTTACTTTTACTCCTACCGAAGCCGCCCCGATTATCGCCATCAACCTGACCCACGGAACCGGCTCTGAAGCCAACCGCTTTGCCGTGGTAAGCATTGAAGAAAAGAACTTCAAACCGGCCATTGCTTACGATTGCATCTACCCGCTCTATTCCATTGACGACCCGGCCTTGATGACCGGTCTGTCTGAGGACCAAACCCGCTACGTGTCTATTGACGCGGTAAACCACGTGGTGGAAGCGTCCACTACACTAGTGGCTTCCCCGTATGCTATTGACCTAGCTATTTCCGTGGTGAAATTGGTGCACGAATATTTGCCGGTGGCTTTAAAAGATCCGTCCAACTTGGAAGCCCGCTATTTCTTAGCGTATGCGGCTTTAATCGCCGGTATCAGCTTTGACAACGGTCTCTTGCACTATACGCACGCGTTGGAGCACCCGCTTTCCGGCGTGAACCCGAACCTGACCCACGGCTTGGGGTTGGCCATGTTGTTGCCGGCTGTGCTTAAAAACATTTACACGGCGCGCCCGGCCACTTTGGCGGACGTATTGGCTCCTATCGTGCCCGGTTTGAAAGGGGACGCGGCGGAAGCACAGGCCGTAGCCAAAGGCGTGGAAAAATGGCTGTTCTCCGTGGGTTCCACCCATAAGCTGGAAGATGAAGGCTTCAAAGCTTCCGATGTGGAAAAACTGGTAGACTTGGCTTTCAATACGCCTTCTTTGGGCGGGTTGTTGGGCATTGCCCCTACCAAGGCGGATAAAGAAGCCGTTCGCACCATTTATACGGAGTCCCTCACCCCGTATAACAAATAAGTTTGTTTATGCTAAAAAAGCCCCGGCCTTTGCGCCGGGGTTTTTATATTTAGGTTCTTTAGCAGACGTTTATTATTATAGATTATTTTTATTAGAATAAAATTTTGTTTATCTTTTGATGGTTTTTGATATAATAAGACCATGTATATATGGAGGAGATTCATGGTCCCAAAAGCCGGGTTTACCCTAATAGAGTTGTTGGTGGTGGTATTAATTATAGGCATATTGGCTGCCATGGCATGGCCGCAATATTTGAAAGCAGTAGAACGCAGCCGCATGGCGGAAGCCGTAAATATGATTAATATATTAGTGCAGGCTCAGCAACGCAAATATATGCAGACAAATCGGTATGCCTCTTCTTTGCGAGGGTTGGATATTGCTCTTAAAAATGTGAGCGGGAACAGCTTTTATACAAAAGGGAATGCTGTTTCTGGGACCAGTGAAAACGGATTCTATATTGTATTGGGGGAGCCCGGCGTTTCTGCTGACCGTGTTTCCGCAGGGGAAGATTTGCAGTATAAATATTATTTATATCGGTATTACACCCAAAGACACATTATATGTCACGCCGTAAATGATGCGGGAAAAGATTTGTGTGCTGATTTTTGCGGCATAGATACGCCGGTATCTGCCTGCTGTAGTGATGGAACTGCCGGTTGGTGCGCTAATTAGTTGTAAGGCCGCTTTTATGATAAAAACCCCGTACATACGGGGTTTTTTTAAGTTACAGCGGGCGGTTGGCGCGCACATAGTTGAAAAAGGCTTTTACGCGCGGGTCGCAATATACGTCGCGCACGGTGATGTCCTTTTTTAAGTGTACACCCGCCAGGGTGCGGCAGCGGCTCAGGGCCACATAGGTTTGCCCCGGGGCAAAGGCGCCGCGGCCGATATCCAAATAAATACTGTCAAACGTAAGCCCCTGGGATTTGTGTATGGTAATGGCCCAGGCCAGCTTTAACGGATATTGTTTAAAAAATCCTTGCACTTTGGGTTCCAGCTTTTGGGTAAGGGGATTGAACTCATATTTAATGTCTTCCCAAATATGCGGCTCTACGGTGTAAATGTTGCCTTTTAGCTCCACTTTAATAAAATCCGGCCCCAAAGCGTATACGGTGCCTATGTCTCCGTTTACCCAGTTGTCGTCATTTACCAGCATCATAATTTTGGCCCCTTGCTTAAGGCGCAGGGTTTGTTCCGCCGGAGGGGTTTTGGTTTTAAAAGCGTCTACTATTTGCGCTTCGTAAGTAAATTCTTTATCGGGCAGGCTGGACAGGTACAAATTGTTGCGGGCGGACGCTTCCCGGTTGGTGGGGGATAGAATGATGCTGCCGTCAAAACTTTCCGGCAAGGCGGTGGTTTTGCGGGTGTTAAGCAGGGTGTCCAGTTCGGGCTGTGTGATGGTTTCCTCGCGTATTTTGTTAAGCAGTTGGGCAAAGGCCGGGTCAGCCTGCTGGCGGAAGATGCGCTTTAGTTCAAATACGGCGGTAGGCAGGCGGCGGCAAACGCGGGCCTCAAAAAAATAAGGGCTTTTATAAACGGCGCGGAAATAATCAAACAACCCGCCGGAAGGTTTTTCTTCCACCGGGGGGAGTTGGTATAAATCCCCAAATAAAATGAGTTGTTTGCCGCCGAAGGGCTCGTCCGAATGGGTGGAAATGCGCAAAATATGGTCCACCGCGTCCAGCAGGTCTGCGCGCAGCATGGAGGCTTCATCAATGATAATGGTGTCCAGCGCGTCCACCGTTTTGCGCGGAAGGCGTTTTAAATTTTCCGCGTCCAGCAAATTGCCCGGTTTTAGCCTAAAAAAGGAGTGAACCGTTTGCCCGCGTACGTTAATGGCCGCCAGGCCGGTGGTGGCCAGCACCACCAAATTGCGCGTGGTATGGGCGGAAAAATATTTCAGCAGGGTGGTTTTGCCGGTACCCGCGCGGCCGGTTATAAAAATAAGCGGCTTAATGGCGGGGCGGCTTTCCAGCAGGGCCAGGGCGTCTTTAAATTCATCGGTTACAATGATATCGGTTGTTGCGGACATACAGGTATTATATCTTTTTGGGAAAAACTTATTTTTAGTATAGTATACATATGAATAATCAAGTATTACACGCTTTATTTTTAAGTTTTTTGGCGGGCGCGGCTACTTCTGTTGGCGGGGCGCTGGCATTTGTCATCAAAAAAGAAAACTTGCGGGTTTTGTCTTTAGGGCTGGGGTTTTCCGCCGGGGTAATGATTTATGTTTCTTTTATGGAACTTTTACCCCAAGCCAAAGAAGCCCTGTCTGCCTTATATGGCGCGCGCACGGCGGGCTGGACGGGAGTGGGCCTGTTTTTTGCGGGCATTGTGCTGGCATGGCTGATAGACACGCTGCTTCCTTCCCACCATGTGGAAGAACACACTTTGGATAAATCCGCCAAGTTAAAACATTTGGGGATTTTTACGGCGTTGGCGTTGGCGGCGCATAACTTCCCGGAAGGGCTGGCCACGTTTATGGCGTCTATGAATGATACTTCTTTGGGTATTTCTATTGCCGTGGCGGTGGGAATACACAATATACCGGAAGGGGTGGCTGTCGCACTGCCTGTATATCACGCCACGGGCCGGCGCTGCAAAGCGTTTTGGTATAGTGCCCTTTCCGGGTTGGCGGAGCCGGTGGGGGCGCTAATCGGCTTTTTGCTTTTGCGTTCTTTACTTAACGAAGCCGCTTTTGGCGTGATGTTTGCGCTTATCAGCGGGATTATGGTGTACATTGCGCTGGACGAACTGCTTCCCACCGCCCATGAATATGGGGACGGACACCAAGTAATTTGGGGGGTTGTGGCTGGGATGATGGTGATGGCAATCTCTCTTGAATGTTTTTGAATACAAACAAAAACCCCGCTTTTTAAGCGGGGTTTTTATGGATTAAAACAGCCAGGGAGCTATCCAGAAGGAAATCATCATTCCCAAGGAATAGCTGGTTACGTTCATGGCTAAACTTAGGTTAAAGGCATTGGTTAACGTAAGGTATTTGCGGTTAAAAATCCAAATAAAAACACTTTCAAACAACAGGCAGAATATCCACAAGAAAGCCGTTTCCCGTATGTATCCCGCCAAGAAAAACCACGTGGCAAACATGCTGAGTATATTGGCTCCCGCCACGGCGTATAAAATGCGCAGCGGTTTATGCATGTAGGAAATGGAGGCCCACGCGGCGGCCAGTTCCAGCGCTAAAATAATTAATAAGGAAGCCCAAGCATCCCGCCGGGTGATATTGCTGTACGGTTTTTGTTCGGGGGAGAGTTTTACTTCCAGCCCGTCGTCATTCACATATACGTTAAACGTGGAACGCAGGGCCGCGGGCGTTTTAAAGATATTACTTTCTTTTTGGCTCCCATCTTTAAAACCGATAATCAGCTTCTGGTAGTGGGCATATCCGTACGAAATGGAAAAGCATTTTTCCGGGGAACAATATAGCTTTTGCAAACCGTAAGTGCCCAGAGGTTTGGGGTCCATGCACTGGTTGTCCTCGCATTGGATTTGTTCGCTGGAGTCCGGCGCGATGGGGGCTTTGTCGGCCGTATTGTAGATAAAATTAAATTGCATTTCCGGCTTGGGGGAAACGTCGGCCCATAAAGGCAGCACCGTGTAGGCCAGTAAAAAGGATAAAACAAATTTCTTCATATTTTCTCCCGGTGTCTTTTTTTGTATTATAACATTATAATTACAGAGGGGGAAACCAATGTTTTTAACCAAAACCCAAACCGATAAATACGCCGATGTAATGCTTTGGGCCCTGCAAACGGCCCGCCGCAACGGCAAGTTTAAACCATATGATGTGGTGTTGCTTCGGTATGAACCTTTAGCCCTGCCTTTGGCGCAAAGCTTGTACCAAAAAATGCTGAAAAATAAATTCCACGTCATCGCCCGGCAGGATAACCCGGAAGAGTTCTCCCGTTTGTTTTACACGCTGGGGGACGATAAACAATTAACTTTTGTTTCTCCGTGGGATAAGGAACTGCAGCAGGGAATTAACGGGCTGATTTCTCTACGCGCCCCGGCGGATTTAACCAGCCTTAAAAATACCAATCCCGCCCGCTTGGCGAAAGCGGCCGTAGCGCGCAAGCCCCTTAGGGAAATTTTAGACGCGCGCGAACAGAAAGGTCTTTTTTCCTGGACATTGTGCAACTACCCCACGCCGGAGCTGGCTAAACGCGCCGGGCTCAGCGTAAAGGAATATGCGGCCCAAATTGCGCGCGCCTGCTTTTTAAATGAGAAGGACCCCGTCAAAAAATGGCAGGAAGTAACCGCCCAGATGGAAGAAATAGCCAAGTGGCTGTCTTCCTTGCCGGTGGAGACGTTTCGCGTGCAGTCCGCCCATATGGATTTTGAAGTATTGCTGGGGGAAAAACGCCGCTTTATATCAGGCGGCGGGTGCAATATCCCCTCGTTTGAAATTTTTACCTCGCCGGATTGGCGCGGCACGCGCGGGGTGTACTTTGCGGATTTGTCCTCTTACCGAAGCGGCAACTACGTAAAAGGAATTAAGCTGGAATTTAAAAACGGCCGCGCCGTAAAGGCCACCGCCCAGCAGGGGCAGAATTTTGTGCGCAAAATGCTGGCTATGGACGAAGGAGCCTGCCAAATTGGGGAATTTTCTTTAACGGACAGGCGTTTTTCAAAAATTACCAAGTTTATGGCGGATATTTTATATGATGAAAATTTCGGCGGGAAATACGGCAACTGCCATGTGGCGGTGGGCGCCAGCTATGCCGATACTTATAGCGGGAATATTTCCCGCTTAACGCCTGAGTTAAAAAAGAAACTGGGTTTTAACTCTTCCGCCCTGCATTGGGATTTAATTAATACGGAGGATAAACTGGTCCAAGCCCGTTTAAAAAGCGGCAAGGTCATTACGGTGTATGAAAAGGGCCAGTTTAAATACTAAGTGAGAGAAAGATAAAAACCCCTTATAAAACAGGGGTTTTTTTATGTAGGTCCTAGATGGGGCCCAGGCTGGGGATAGGTCTAAAGTCTCTTGTTTCAAACGCAGGTAAATTTTATCCTAATAGTAAGAAGCATTTCTAATAAAGGAGAATATATGAAAAAAGACTTACTGATGTCCGTTTTTAGTTTGTTAGTGGCAACGGCTGTTTTTGCTGTTCCTAATGCGGCTGCTGCTCCGGAAGGGGCGGGGGCTGTCGCTTCTGCTATTGCAAAGGCGGTGGCTAACCAAAAGCCGGATCTTACCCATCTAAAACAAGCCGTTATTACTTCTTCCGCTGTAGCCAAAAATGAGATTGCCCGCATGAAAGAACCCAATTTCAGCTGGGCGTTCCAATCTTTGGTGAAAGTGATGGAAGCTTACCAGGATTTGCGGCAAGTTTCTCCGGCGGCGGCGGTAGCGGTATCGGCCGAAGTGAACGCTCCTTTTAAAGCCGGGTGGGGGGAAAAGTTGACCGTTACCCAATTAATCAACCGTGAAAGCATTGTGTTGTATGGCTCTTTGCAAGATGAGTTTAACGCCTGGGGCGCCCAGTTGGCGCAAGACCAGGCCGCTGCTTTAAAAAGCCCCGCTGCCCGCGCCGTATTAAGCCGCTTGGCCTCCAGCCGCAGTTATATTGCTAAGGCGAAAGACTACAACGCTTCTATTATCTTGCAGTCTTTAACCGGCGTGATGGATGCGCATAATGCGCTTCGTAAAAATAACCCGGCTTTAGCCGCTTTGCTTAGCCAGGAAATTAACAAACCCATTAAAACCGGTTTTGGCGGTGCGGACTTGGTGGTATCCCGCTTTGTAAATATGGAAAGCGTAAATGTGTACGGTTCCTTGCAGTACGAGCTGGACGCTTGGGCCCAAGCCATAGAAAAAGATCTTAAATAGCCGTTTATCTATAAATAAAAGCCGCCCTTAGGGGCGGTTTTGTTTTGCAATAAAAACTCCGCCTTCAGGGCGGATTTCTTTATTATATGTTTTAAAACCTCCAGCTGGGAATGTTTATTGCAGCTTAATATAGTTTACAACCCCTATTGCCAACTTCCTTTCCTACTCTATATGCCACGTTGTATTTTTACTTGTTGTTGGGAATAGGTGTCTATTTTTGTCTTTATTTAAAAAGCCCTTGCGTTGTTTTTTTTTTTTGATATAGTGGGTTTTGTGCACGCAAAAGGGAGGGGTACACGTCATGAAAAAAAATGCGGGGTTTACGTTAATAGAGCTGCTGGTAGTGGTGTTAATAATAGGTGTTTTAGCTTCGGTAGCGTTGCCGCAATACCAAATAGCTGTTGCCAAAACGCGTATATCTGCAATGATTCCCATGTTGCGCAGTATACAACAAGCCCAAGAACGTTATTATATGGCAAATGGCAGTTTTGCCCAAGATATTCGTGATTTAGATATTGATTGTGCTGTATATGGTACAGGGGTGCACGACGGTTGGTGTTATTTTGACAGCAAAGGAAAAGCCTCTGCTCATCTAGAAAATGGGCCCCAATATCTGGTGGCTTCTGATGCCCGTGTTTCGGGGGTATTACTCATTTATCTATACAGATCACCACAACATGCCTCCTGTTATGCTTATTATAGTAATAAGGACTTTGCCACCCGTGTGTGCAAAAGCCTAACAGGTCTTACTGAACCTTCTTTTAGCGTTAGCGGTGCAGATGTATATAGGTTGTGGTGAAAGCTGTATTATTTGTATAGTCTTTTTCTAATGCCTGCCCTTTGGCTTAAATGGTCAAAGGGATTTTTATTGGCCGTAACATAGGAAGAAGGTGAAATTCTTTATATGATCAAAGTATATTATTTTTCTTTAGATTATTATGCATGCTGGAACAAATAATAAATACAAAATATATTTTCGTTTGCCCGCATAGAAATTTTGCTTTTGAGATTATGCACATCCTATACAATAAAAGGTGGTTGTGATGCGGCGCGCGCCAAAAAGGATAAAATAAAAGTTCTTACTATAGTTCTTCATGCATTACTTTAAGGGCGGCTTTTTCTTTGGCCACGGGCAGGCATTCCTGCACACGGTAGTGTTGTTCGTCCGTTAATGAACGGATAGCAGTAATATCTTCGTCAGTCAGTACTTCTTTATCGTACGTGGTACGAAATTGGTAGGGAATGCCGGATTCTTTAATGAGTTTCATGGACTCTTTTAACACGGCCGGGTTAAAATCCACCCCGGTGATGACGGAGTATTTTTCCAGCGGGGCTTTTAAATCCATGGCTACGTAATCTAATAAATGACGGTTATATGCTTCGCGCAGTACGTCGGGCCGGGTGCCGTTGGTGTCCCATTTAACGGCAAAGCCCATTTCTTTTATTCTAGAGGTAAAATCCAGTATGTCTTCGTGTAGGGTGGGTTCTCCGCCGGTGATTACCACGCCTTCCAGCGTGCCTTGCCGGCGTTTGAGGAAAGAGAATAATTCTTCTTCAGGCATGGGTTCCAAGAATAAATGCGGGTAAACCAATTCCGGGTTGTGGCAGTAACGGCAGCGGAAATTACACCCCTGCGTAAATACCACGGCGGCCGGCCGGCCCGGAAAGTCTATCAATGTAAATTTAATCAGCCCGCCTAACTTCATGGGAACCCGTGCCTTTAGAAAATAACCTTAATTTATTCCCCGCAGCCGCATTCCACATGCATATTTTTGCGCAGGGCAAATTCTTCTTTCTTGCCTTTGTTCCAGTTTTGTACCGGGCGCAAATACCCCACCACGCGGGAGTAAACTTCACACTTGGAGCCGTGTACTTCGTTTAACTCTTTTTTGAGTTCGGAAATTTTGTTTTCAACTACTTGTCTTTCTTGAGCGGTCATTTTCTTTTCTCCTAATACGTCTACTTCTTTGTTGGCCGCACGCCAACCCTTACTATAAAGCATAGCGTTTTATGCGTGCGGTTACAACTGCTTTTTTAGGTTATTTTTTGCCTAAAAAAGGTAATACTATTTACTGTAAAGCTGTTCTTCCAGCAGTTTGATTTGGTGTTCCAATTCTTGCATGCGTTCCGCTTTGCATTTGGGGCATTCAAAATGTTCGCCTTCAATGTAGCCGCACTTGGGGCATACGCTGAACGTAGGCGTGATGGAAAAATAAGGCAGCGTGTATTTTTCGCACACGGTTTTGATGAATTTCTTCATCGCTTCCAAATCTTTTATTCTTTCTCCCGTAAAGATATGCTGTACGGTGCCGCCGGTGTATTTGGACTGGATGGTGCTTTGCAAATCCAGCATTTCAAACACGTCGTCCGTATAGTTTACGGGCAGTTGGGAAGAGTTGGTGTAAAAAGGCTGGTGGCCTTGTTTGTAAAGCGCTTCGTTGGCGCAGATGATACCGGGGTAACGTTCTTTGTCCAGCTTAGCCAAGCGGTAGGAGGTGCCTTCCGCCGGGGTGGCTTCCAAGTTATAGTTATTGCCCGTTTCTTCTTGGAATTTAACCAAGGTTTCACGCATGAAAGTAAGCGTTTTTTCCGCAAACGCGCGGCCTTTTTCGGTGCCGATGTCTTCCCCTATTAAATTAAGGGAAGCTTCGTTTAAACCCACAAGCCCAATGGTGGAAAAGTGGTTCTTCCAGTATTCGTTAAAACGCTGCTTAATCGTGCGCAGGTAGAAGCTCATATACGGGTACAAATTGCCCGAGGTAAAGCGCTCAATGATTTTGCGTTTAATTTCCAAACTGGTTTTGGCTACTTCCATGCGGTCTTTTAAATTTTTAAAGAATTCGTCTTCATTTTTAGACAAATACCCCAGCCGCGGCAAGTTGATGGTTACCACGCCGATGGAGCCCGTCAGCGGGGCGGAGCCGAATAACCCGCCGCCGCGTTTTCTCAGTTCGCGGTTGTCAATGCGCAAGCGGCAGCACATGGAACGGGCGTCTTCCGGGTTCATGTCGGAATTAATAAAGTTGGCAAAATACGGAATACCATACTTGGCCGTCATTTCCCATAAGGGGGTCAGTTTGGGGTTGTCCCAATCAAAATCTTTGGTGATGTTATACGTAGGGATAGGGAACGTAAACACGCGGCCTTTGGCGTCCCCCGCCAACATCACCTCGCAAAACGCGCGGTTAAGCATATCCATTTCTTCCTGGAATTCCCCATACGTCTTGTCCTGCAGTTTGCCGCCGATGATGACCGGCTGGTCCTTATAATAAGAAGGAACCGTTAAATCCAAGGTTAAGTTGGTAAACGGCGTTTGGAAGCCCACGCGGGTGGGTACGTTTACGTTAAATAAAAATTCCTGCAGCGCTTGTTTTACTTCATCATACGTTAATTTATCGTAATAGATAAAGGGGGCCAACAGCGTGTCAAAATTGCTGAAAGCCTGCGCCCCGGCGCTTTCCCCTTGCAGGGTGTAAAAGAAGTTCACCACTTGCCCCAACGCGGTGCGCAGGTGTTTGGCGGGTTTGCTTTCGGCCTTGCCCACCACGCCTTTAAAACCGCTGAGCAGCAGGTCTTGCAAATCCCAGCCTACGCAGTAAGCGCCCAACAGGCCTAAGTCGTGCAGGTGAAAATCCCCTTCCGAATGCATGCGGCGCACGTTTTCCGGGTAAATTTTATTTAACCAGTACACTTTGCTGATTTCAGAGGAGATATAGTTGTTCAGCCCCTGCAGGGAATACCCCATATTGCTGTTTTCATTTACTTGCCAGTCAATTTTTTGCAGGTATTGGTCTACCAAGTCCACATTAAACTTGGAAGATATTTCACGCATGCGGGCGTGTTGGTCACGGTATAAGATGTACGCTTTGGCGGTTTTATGGTAATTGGACGTAAGCAGTACGTCTTCCACAATATCCTGCACGTTTTCCACGTTGGGGATCGTGTCTGCGTAGAGCTGCTGAATAATGTTAATGGCGCGGATAGTCAGCTTTTTAGCGGTTTCCAGGTCAAATTCGCCCGTGGCTTCCGCCGCTTTGGCGATGGCCTTGGTAATTTTTTTAGGGTCAAATTGCTGGGTGGTTCCGTCTCTTTTTACGATACTGGTGATGACTTCTGCGTTTTCCATAATTTTGTCCAATCCTAAATAATTTTACCGCCGCGCAATAAAACTTTATGCGTTACCCTATCCGGTCCGTTTCCGTCGTACCGGAGGCGTTTTTAAAAGGGTGTTGTATATGATTTTAACAACGAAGCCCTGTTTTGAAAGATGTTTTAAAACCGGGCTAAGAAACATTATTATTTATAAAAAACATTTTGTCAAACCGGGCTTCATGGGGGGGTGGAAAAATGCTTTTTTTTGCTTAAAATATAGTTAAAATTGCTTTACCTGTCGGTAGATAAAAAAGGAGGGCTAAAAACTGGCAAAAAAGTGATTTTGAAGTTTTCTCTTCTAAAAATGAAAAAGCCGTTGGCGGGCCTAGAAAGAAAAATAGGTCTTTTTTCTTTATTTTTACTTGACGCTTGGGTGTGAAACTGGTTTAATTTAAAAAAATATAAGGGGGCCTTATGGATTTCTATCAATGGTGTGTTTTAGTGGCAGTAATTGCTTTTGTGGTTATGGTTATTTTTATCGTACGTACCATGCTGCAACTGTACCGCACGGCGGAATCGGTGGAATATTTAACGGTTGTCACTGCGGAAAATGTGGAAAAGACCCGCTCTGCGTTTGACTTGGTGGAAAATGTTTCCACTTTATTGGACAGCACGTTTTACCGTGCCATGAAATTAGGGGTGGATTTGGTAAACAAGTACCGCCGCCGTTAGCGCTTTATTTGGCAATAAATACAAAGGCCCGCTGCCGCGGGCCTTTGTGCGTTTAGTTTAGTACGGCAAAGCCTGCATTCAAATAACAGGCAAACAGCAGCCACGCTATATAAGGAGTCAACAGCCAAGCGCTTAAGCAATGCCGGGCGCGGATTACTTTAAAAAGCCAAACGGCTTCGGCCAGTAACAAAACAAGCAGCAATAGGGCCGGCCAAAGCAGGTGCCCGCCAAAAAACAGAGGGGTCCATAAGCTGTTTAACGCAAGTTGTATAATAAAAAGAACAAGGGCTTGGGTCTGTTTTTGCCCGCCGTTTTTAAATACCAGCCAGGCGCATATGCCCAGCAATATATATAATATGCCCCAGGCCAATCCGAAGACAGCGTCCGGCGGGGTGAACGGCGGGCGGCTGAGCGTGTGGTACCAATCTAAATTTGTTTTTACGGCGCCCGCCCCCGCCAAACCCGGCAGCTGGCACACGGCCAGCCAAAACAACAGGTGAATAATTGGAACGATTCTTTTCATATTGGCACATTAGCATTTTTATCGGGCTTGCGCTTATATATAAAAGGATTAGGCTCCTGTGCGCGTAACGGATAAAAATGGTAAAATAAAAAATAAGATTTTTTAACTTATTAACCAGAGGAAACCATGGATACAAAGTTAATTAAAGAAGTAACCGATTGGCTTAAAACGACTGATTTGGCTGAATTTTGTTATGAAAAAGACGGGGACTCCATTGAAGTAAAAACGCGCGAGGCATTGCCGGAACCCGCCCAGTTTACCTGTTCTTTGTCTGCTGTATTCGCTCCGGCCATTGGCATTTATAAAACGGCCGCCAAGGGTAAAAATCTGGTTTTAAAAGAAGGGGACGCCGTAAAAGAAGGGGATTGTTTAGGCCTGGTGGAAAGCGTTTCCAAACAGCATGCCGTTACCGCTCCAGTATCGGGCAAGCTGCGCATTATCGTTGCCGAAGACGGTAAACCGGTGGAATTTAACCAGCCGTTGTTTTTCATTGAACCCTAGGAGCGTTGTTCATGTCTACCCAAGTAACCATAACCCCTTTTAAAAAAGTATTAATTGCCAACCGCGGTGAAATTGCCCTTAGGGTCATTCGCACCTTGCGGGAAATGAATATCAAGTCTGTCGCCATTTATTCCGAGGCGGACCGCAGCTCCCTGCATGTACGCATGGCGGACGAAGCCGTCTGCATCGGGGCGGCGCCTTCTCCGCTGAGCTATTTGGATATAGACGCCGTGGTAACCGCCGCCAAAGTAACGGGGGCGGACGCGGTACACCCCGGGTATGGCTTTCTTTCTGAAAATGCGGATTTTGCCCGCGCGGTGACCGAAGCCGGTCTTGTGTTTATTGGGCCCACGGCGCAAGCCATTGAAATGTTGGGCGTTAAATCCACCGCGCGCGAGATTGCCTTAAAAGGCGGTGTGCCCATCACCCCCGGTTCTGATAGCGTGGTGGGAAAGAATTACCACGAAGTGGCGCGCAAAATCGGTTTTCCCATTATGATTAAAGCGGCGCTTGGCGGCGGCGGAAAAGGCATGCGCGAATGCCTGCGCGAAGAAGACCTGGACCGCATGATGAAAACCGCCCAGGGCGAAGCCAAAGCCAACTTTGGCGACGACCGCATGTATTTTGAAAAGCTGGTTTTAAACCCGCGCCATATTGAAGTGCAAATGGCGGCTGACAATTACGGCAACGTGGTTGCTTTTGCCGAGCGTGACTGCAGCATGCAGCGCCGTCACCAAAAATTGGTGGAGGAATCTCCCTCCCCGTTTGTGGACGAAGCTACCCGCGCCAAATTGCAGGAGGCCGCCTGCCGCCTGGCCAAAGCCGCCAACTACCGCGGGGTGGGCACGGTGGAATTTTTAATGGCGCAAAATAAAGAATTTTATTTCATGGAAGTAAACACCCGTCTGCAGGTGGAACACCCGGTGACGGAATCCGTTTGCGGATATGATTTGGTAAAAATGCAAATTCAAATTGCCCAAGGGGAGCCGCTGCACGTTACGCAAAAAGAGGCCGGCGCGGTCAAGTGCCACGCCATTGAACACCGCATTAATGCCGAAAACAGCGAACGCAACTTCACTCCCTGCCCCGGCACCATTACGGAATGGATTCCCGCCGGCGGTTTGGGCGTACGGGTGGACAGCCATGTATATACGGGGTACACCATCCCCAGCTATTATGACAGCCTGATTGCCAAGCTGATTGTAACGGCGCCGGACAGAACCAAACTGCTGGCCCGCTGCCGCCGCTGCTTGGGTGAATTTCAAATAGGCGGGGTGGATACCACCATTCCTTTTCATCAGAAAATAGTAAACAACCCGGATTTTATTGCCGGGAATATGGATACCGGCCTGATTGAACGCATGATGGCTGAGGATAAAAAAGCCAGTGAAAGCAAAAAATAAAATCATGGGCCGCCGCGCCTTAAAGAAATTTGTGCAGGCCCAGCGCGCGGCGGGCCGAAAAGTTGTATTTACTAACGGATGTTTTGATATTTTGCACGCGGGGCACGTAAGCGTGTTGGAATTTTCCCGCTCTAAAGGGGATGTGCTGGTGGTGGGAATAAACAGCGATGATTCCGTACGCCGTTTAAAAGGGCCCACCCGTCCGGTAAACCCGCAGGGGGACCGCGCCTTGGTTTTGGCCGCGCTGGAAAGCGTTTCCGCCGTGTGTATATTTGAGGAAGACACCCCGTACAATTTGATTAAACTTCTGCAGCCGGACGTGCTGGTAAAAGGAGGGGACTACAAACCTTCTGAAATCGTCGGGCGGGAGTTTGCAAAGAAAGTGGTTCGTTTTGCCCTTTTAAAAGGCCGTTCCACCACCAATATTATTAAAAAGGTAAGTAAGTAAGGCCGCCCGCGCTGCGCTTGCCGTGCGCGCGTGTGGTTTTTTGCTGAAGGGATAGAAAATGTCTGATATTTTTGAGAAATGCAGGAATTATAAAGACGCCAAACTGGCCATGCGCATGGGCATTTACGGCTATTTCCAGCCGCTTGAGTCCGCGCAGGGGCCGGAAGTGGTTATCGGCGGGAAAACGTATATTATGGCCGGTTCCAACAACTACTTGGGTTTGGCCAATGACCCGGAAATGAAAAAAGCCGCCTCCGAAGCCGCTTTAAAATACGGCACCGGCTGCGCGGGCTCCCGCTTTTTGAACGGAAACACCAAAGCGGCCGATGAACTGGAACAGCGCATTGCGCGTTTTAAACGCAAACAGGCGGGGCTTATTTTTTCTACGGGATACCAGATGAATTTAGGGGTAGTTTCCTGCCTGCTTAAAAAAGGCGATTACGCCATTGTGGACAAGTTGGACCACGCCAGCATTTTAGACGGGGTAAAACTTTCCGAAGGGGAAATGGTGCGCTTTAAACACAATGATATGGCTGATTTGGAAAGAGTACTATCCAAACTGCCGCAAGAAGCCGGTAAATTGATTATTGTGGACGGCGTATTTAGCATGGAAGGGGACATTTGCCCGCTGCCAGATATTGTCAAAATCGGCAAGAAATACGGGGCCCGCATTATTGTGGACGACGCCCACGCCACGGGAATTATCGGCAAAACGGGACGCGGCACCTGTGAATATTTTGGTTTGGAAAACGGCGAGGTGGACCTGGTGGTGGGCACCTGCTCTAAAACGTTTGCCACGGTGGGCGGTTTTGTGGTGGGGGACGAAGACGTCATTCACTTTATCCGCCACAACGCGCGCAGCCAAATTTTTTCCGCGGCGCTGCCGCCGGCCTCGGTTGCGTCTATTACCAAAGCGCTGGAATTGATTGAGAACGACACTTCCCGCCGGGATAATTTATTCCGCATGACGGATAAGTTAAAAGCCGGTTTGCGCGCCTTGGGTTTTGACTTAGGGCACAGCACCACGCCGGTTATTCCGGTGCATGTGGGCAGCAATGAAAACTGCTTTAAGATGTGGCGCGCCTTGCACGAGCTGGGTATTTTCTCTAACCCGGTGGTCAGCCCGGCGGTGCCCCCCGGCCACGCGCTTATGCGCCTTACGCTGATGGCTACGCATACGGATGAACATGTGGAAAAAATCATCAACGCGTTTGCCCAGGCGGGCCGCGCGGTGGGCATAATTAAATAAATTTATCAGACACGCAAAACCCCGCTTAGGCGGGGTTTTGTACTTTTAATAGGGGGCCCCTATGGTTGAAATCAAAGAAGTAACCCAAGAGAACGTAACCGAATTTATTGATTTTCCTTTTCAGCTTTATAAAAAAAGCCCGTATTGGGTGGGGGAGCTGAAGGCTGATACCCGCAAATTGCTTTCGCCGGATAACGCTTTTTGGAAACACGGCGAAAATAAAATGTTTCTGGCCTATAAAGACGGCAAATTATCCGGGCGCATTATGGCGCTTATCAACCGTGCCCATAACGAGTACCATAACGAACACATCGGCTTTTTTGGATTTTTTGACTGTGTGGAAGATGACGATGTTTCCCACGCTTTGTTTGAAGCGGCGGAAAATTGGCTCCGCTCACGCGGGGTGAACGCCATGCGCGGGCCGGCAAACCCTTCCAGCAACCATGTATACGGCTTGTTGGTGGACAGTTTTGACAAAATGCCCGCTATCATGATGCCGTATAATTACCCCTATTATGCGGATTTGATTATGGCGGAAGGATTTACCAAGATAAAAGACGTACTGGCCTTTCACCGCACCAAAGAAGAAAAATTTTCCGAGCGGTTTTTAAAAGTATGCGCCCGCTGTGCGCGCCAGCCGGGTATTACGCTTCGGCGCATTGATTTAAAAAATATTGAGAAAGAAGCGCAAATCATCCGGGATATTTACAACAAAGCTTGGGCGGATAATTGGGGCTTTGTTCCGCTTACCGCGCAGGAAATGGCCGATATGGTGCAGGAACTGAAAATGGTGGTCCGCCCGGAAGGCACCTGCGTGTTGGAAGTGGATGGGGAGCCGGCCGGCTTTTATATTGCCATACCCAATATGAACCACGCGTTAAAAGAGCTGAAAGGTTCTTTATGCAACCCGTGGCGCGTGTTAAAAGCGCTGTGGGCGTGGCGGCGGATTAAGGACGCGCGGCTGATTATGTTGGGCGTTTCTCCGCAGCACCGCCACCGCGGCATTGATTTAATTTTAATTAAGCATATTATAGACCATGGCGTTGCCATATGGAATGAGGCGGAACTTTCCTGGGTGCTGGAAGACAACCAAGGCATTATACGCGGCATTTTGGAATGCGGATGCTGGCAAAGCAAACGCTACCGGCTGTACCAAAAAAACCTGTAATTGGTTTTTTGCAAAAATAGAAACCCGGGCGTGCAGCCCGGGTTTTATTTTTTGTGCGGCTATCTTTCTTTGTTTGGCAAAGTATATTTATTCTTTGTCAGGTAAACCCCGGGGTTTGCCCGGGGAGATAAAAGAGCTTATTTTTTAGTTTGGGCAACGTTTTCCCAGGCGGCGGTAAAATCCGGCGGGACGGGCGCTTCAAACTTTAGCTTTTTGCCGGTGTAGGGGTGTTTAAATTCCACCTGGCGGGAGTGAAGCATCAGCCGCGGCGCGGTGGCCCCTTTATACAGCCAGTCCCCCAGTACGGGGTAACCCAGCCAGCTTAAGTGCACGCGCAGCTGGTTGGTGCGCCCGGTAACGGGGTGTAATTGTACGCGGGTAAAGCCGTTTTTGCGCTCTAATACTTTGTACTCGGTAACGGCTTCGCGCCCCAGGTCAGACGCTTTTATTTTTCCGCCGGCTACGCGGCCGATGGGTACGTCTATCACGCCTTCATCATCGGGTATTTCCCCGCAGGCGATGGAATGATACGTCTTGCGCACTTCCCGCTGGGCAAAAAGCTCTGTCATGCAGTTTTGAAAAATGGCATTTTTGGCCACCAGCATTACCCCGCTGGTTTCCCGGTCCAAGCGGTGCACCAAGCCGGCGCGGGGGGTGGACATGTCAAACCCTTTGGGCGGATTAGCCAAAATAACGGATACCAACGTTTCTTCAAACGAGAACACCGCCTCCGGGTTGGTTTCCCAAATGGGGCTTTGCGGATGTACCAGCATGCCGGCCGGTTTGGCGATGACAAAAAAATCTTCATCGTCATAAATAAGCAAATCTTTTAAAGAGGAGGCGGTCTTTTGGTTGGAGGGCATTTCTATTTCCACCGTTTCCCCCGGCGTCAGCGGCCAAGACGGTTTTACCGCTTTGCCGTTAACGGTTACTTTGCCGTCTTTTATCAGACGCTGGATAAGCGAGCGGGGGAATTTTTCCAACTCGTCACATACAAAAATGTCTAACCGGCGGGAGTACCCGTCAAACACGATTTTCTTTTTTTCAGCCATGTTTCGGCTCCTTCATAAAAAACCAATATACAGCCGCCGCGGCGCACACCGTGCAAACCGCCAGCGCTTGGGAGGGGGACATTCCTAAAATATACGCCCCGCGGTAATCCCCGCGGAAAAACTCTATGATAAAACGCATAGCCGCATAACCGGTAACGTATTGCAGCAAAATGCTGCCGGGTTTGTGTTTCTTTTTATAGGCGTAATGCAGCCAAATAAACAAAAGTATGTTGCCGGCTGATTCATATAATTGCGTGGGGTGCAAAGGAATGCCGCGCAGTTCGGGCGGAACGAGCGTATCCGGATTGGTAAATACTACCCCTAAAGGGGAGCTGGTAGGCCGGCCGTAGCAGCAGCCTGCCAAAAAACAGCCTATGCGCCCCAGCGCGTGCCCCAAAGGCAGGCCCACAATTAGAAAATCCGCCGTAGACAGCAGCGGCAATTTCTTTTTTCTTATATACCAAACTAACGCCCCCACGGAAGCAATCATTCCGCCAAAAAACACAAAGCCGTACCGGAAATTTTGCACAATATTGGTTAGCTTTTGCGCCAGGGTATCGCCTAACAGCGGCCAAGATACAATAATATAAAGCAGCTTGCTGCCGGCCAAGGCACCTACAAAGGCGATAAAAATCAAATTCCAAAAAGTGTCTTTGTCCAGTTGGATTTCTTTTAGCTTTCTTACCAAATACCAAGCCGCCGCCGCGTAGCCCAGGGCGGTCATCAGGCCGTAGCTGGCCATTTCAAAAGAACCTATTTTAAAAAGTACCGGGTGCATTAAATAAAATCCTCGTCTTTAATGGCGTTGCGCATAAAAGGGTTGTGCTGGCGCTCATATTGAATGAACGAGCTGGACTTCCCCCCGTAACTGTGCCCGGAAAAAATTTGCGTGTCGTCCGGCAGTTTGGATAATGTAAGCAGGCTTTTGCGCATATCGCGCGGGTTAGAAGAGGGCAAATCCACCCGCCCGCACGCCCCGGGGAAAAGCGTATCCCCCGTAAAAACCGCGTTTTGTATTTGTATGCAAACCCCGCCGGCCGTGTGCCCGGGGGTGGGGATAATGTGTACGGCAAACGGGCCGATTTGCAGGTTTTGCTCGCCAGAATAAGTATGTAAGTATTGCGGGTCTATGCCGCTTAAATTGGCGTCTTGCTCTTCAATATAGGCTTTTAGGCCATGCTCTTTTAATAATTCCTGTGAAAATTTGACATGGTCAAAATGCCCGTGCGTAAACAAAACGGCCAGCAAATTTAAATTTTTGGTTTTTAATGTATGACTGATAAAATTCATATCCCAGGCGGGGTCAATTAAAAGGGCTTGGTTTCCCTCGGTAACTAAGTAAGTGCAGTTATCCATCGGACCCAGGTTTAAAATGTCAATATTCATAATAACTCCTTTAAATGGTTACGGCTTTTCAAAGCGAAATTCCATTTCCCCCGGCTTGGTCATATGGTAACGCGTGCGGGCCAACTCTTCCAAATAGTTTGGGTCTTCTTGCTTAAGCAGTTTTAAGCGTTGGGTTAATTGCTGGTATTCTTCGTCCAGCTGGATGGTTTGGCGGGTTAATTTTTTTAATTCCATTTTATTGTGAAACAAACTTAAAATGCTTCCGCCCAAAAACGCAAGAACCACCGCCAGGAGTATCACCACCCCCAGCAGCGGTTTTTTGTTTTTGTGTATAAAACGGCGCAGTTCGTTGGAAATCATTTTTTAAATACGGCGTCTTTGGCGTATACGGCTTGTTCGCCCAGTTCCAGTTCAATTTGCAGCAGGCGGTTGTATTTGGCCGTGCGTTCCGCCCGCGCGGGCGCGCCGGTTTTTATGGCTCCCGCGTTAACGGCTACGGACAAGTCCGCAATAAAACTGTCTTCCGTTTCGCCGGAACGGTGGGAAACGATGGCGGTATATCCGGCGGCGTGCGCTTTTTGTATTACATCTACCGTTTCCGATACGGTGCCTATTTGGTTTAACTTAATTAAAATAGAATTGGCGGTCTTTTCTTCTATGCCTTTTTGCAGGCGCAGGGGGTTGGTAACAAATAAGTCATCCCCCACCAGGTTGATTTTCTTGCCCAGTTTTTGGGTAATGTATTGCCAGCCGGCCCAGTCGTCCTCCTGCAAAGGGTCTTCTATGGAAAGCAACGGATAGCGCTTGCACCAAGAGGCGTAAATATCCGTCATTTGCTGGGCGGAGTAAGAGGCGCGTTCAAACTGGTATTGATTATTTTTATAAAATTCACTGGCGGCGCAGTCTATCGCCAAGGCCATGTTGGGGTATCCCGCTTTTTTGGCGGCGGCAAGAATAACTTTGAATACGTCTTCATGTTTGGCTATTTTGGGGGCAAAGCCGCCTTCGTCCCCCACGGCGATTACCATGCCTTGTTCTTTAAGAAGCGCCTTTAACGTATGATACGTTTCGCTGGCGGCGCGCAGGGCTTGCGCAAAAGTGGGAAAGGAAAGCGGCAAAATCATAAATTCCTGCACGTCTAGGCCGGAGTCTGCATGCTTGCCGCCGTTAATGATGTTTAGCATGGGGGCGGGGAGCAGATAAGTGTCTAAATGCAAATCATACACGTTGCGCAGGTGTTTGTATAAAGGCAGGCGCGCGTGGTGGCACCCGGCGCGCAGCACCGCCATGGAAACGGCCAACATGGCGTTTGCGCCCAGGTTGCTTTTGTTTTCCGTCCCGTCCAGGGCGAGCAGGCTGTCGTCAATCAGGCGGATGTCATACGGGTCCATCCCCGCCAGTTGTTGGGAAATACGCTCCACATTTTCCACCGCTTTCAAAACGCCTTTTCCGTTATAGCGTGTTCCCCCGTCTCTAAGTTCCAGCGCTTCATGGGAACCGGTGGAAGCCCCGCTGGGCACGCTGGCGGTTCCTACGGTGCCGTCGTCCAGCAACACGTCCGCCGCCACGGTGGGAAACCCGCGGGAATCTAAAATTTCTCTTGCGGTTATTTTTTTAATGCGGGGCATACTTTCTCCCTCCCGCGTAAAAAGCGGGGCTAAATAATACTGTCTATAATTTTTTTGCCTTCTTTAATCAGCGCGGCGGGTGTTTTTTCTTCCGGCGCTTCGGCGTACATGCGGATTAGGCGTTCCGTGCTGGAGGGGCGTATAGCCAGCCAGCTGCCGCCTTTTAAAATAAATTTGAACCCGTCGGTAGAGTCAATGCGCCAAACGGACGTTTTATTAATGGAAAGCGGCGGCTTAATATCCAGCCGTTCCATAATGCGGTTGATTTCCGTTTCCGTTTTGGGCATGCTGACTTTTTTGTCATACAGCGGTTTGTATTTTTTGTAGAAAGAGGTGCGCAGCTGCTTTAAGCTTTTGCCTTCCACGGCCAGCATATCCACAATTAGAAAGCAGGCCAGCAGGCCGTCTTTATCCGGGATATGGTTTGCAATGGCAATCCCGCCGGATTCTTCCATTCCCAGCAAATATTGGCCGGTGGTCATTAGTTCCGTAATATACTTAAAGCCTACCGGGGTTTCGCGCAGCATTAAACCGTGCGCTTTGGCCACTTGGTCTAACAGATTAGACGTAATGACGCTGCGGCATACGCGCCCTTTAATATTTTTGTTGCGTACAATGTGTTCCAGCAACATGGGGATAATTTCATTGGGGGAAACCCAATTTCCGTCGCTGTCAATAATACCGAATTTATCGCAGTCCGGGTTGCAGGCAATGCCCAAATGCATTTTTTTGGAAATAACTAATTTTTTTAATTCCTGCAGACTGACAGGCCCCGCGTTGGGCACTTTTCCGCCAAATACCACGTCCGTTTCTTCGTGAATGCCTTCTACGGTAACGCCGTATTTTTCCAGCAAATCGCGGAAGTAATTTTTAGCCGTTCCGTAAAGCGGGTCCACCGCTATTTTAAGTTTGGATTTTTTTAACGCTTTTACATCCAGCAGTTTTTCAATATGGGCAATATAGTCTTTGCGCATATCTTTGGTAACGATGACGGCCGCGTTGAGATAATCAAAATCCGTGGAAGACGCTTTTAAAATTTGGGAAGAGGGCGCCGGTATGCGGCGTTCAATATCGCTTACAATTTCATTGTTGGCAATACCGCCGTAATAAGAAATCCATTTAATGCCGTTTACATAGTATTCGCTTTCACTTCCGGTGATGACAATGGCCCCCACGGCGCATTCATTAAGCACCGCCCATTCGGCCACCGGGGTGGGGAGGGGCAGCTCGGCCATTTTTACGGTAATGCCGCTTTGCACCAGCGCGTTGGCTGCCACCGCCGCAAACTGACGGGAAAGAAAGCGCGTGTCATGCCCTACCAAAACCAATGGTTTTTTAGGTTTTTTACCCCGTTCCTGGCAGTGTTTTTGGTAACCGGTACCTTCAAAACCATAGAAGGGATGCTCCAAAATATGTTCGGAAATCCCGTAAGCTAAACGTTGTACGGACTGGGCGGTCATGCCGTCCGCGGTAACGGTCCGGAAACCGGCCGTGCTGAATTTAAGTTCTTGGGTCATCGTGCTGGTATTATACTAAAATAATGCCGTTTTTTCACCCTCGTTGCAAAACCGTCTTAAAATCTAATTTTAAACCGGTTTTTGCCTATTATAAAATGGTAAAATAAATATAATCTATATATAGGTGTACATGTATGAATTTTGAAGCCGTAAAAGAACACATTAAACAGCTGGGGCTGCCTAACTTCCGCATAGCGCAAGTACAAGAGGCCGTTTTTAAAAAAGGCATTTCCTCTTGGGATGAGGCCACCTCTCTGCCCGCTTCCGTACGGGAAGAACTAAAGCAAAAATATCCTCTTTTAAGTTTTACAGTCAGCAAAATGGTTTTCTCCCAGAAAGACAAAGCCGCTAAGGCGTTGCTTACTTTGCGAGACGGACTTCAAATTGAAACCGTTCTTTTAAAACCGCAGGATACGTGGAGCGTGTGCGTATCCAGCCAGGTGGGGTGCCCGCTGCGGTGTTCTTTTTGCAGTACGGGCAAAATGGGTTTTAAGCGGGATTTGACACAAGAAGAAATTACGGACCAGGTTTTAATGTGGTATCAATACGTGCGCAAAGAAAAACTGGCCGAGCGTATATCCAGCGTGGTGTTTATGGGTATGGGCGAACCGCTGTTAAACTATTTAAATGTTGTAAAAGCCGCGCGGGATTTATCCAACCCGGATTATTTGAATATCGGCGCGCGGCATATTTCCATTTCTACCGCGGGGATAGCCGATAAACTGCATAAACTGGCGGTAGACTTGCCGCAGGCCAATTTGGCCGTGTCCTTGCACAACGCCGACGACGGCGAACGTAGCAAGATGATGCCTGTTAACCGCCGTTTTAATTTGGAAGAGCTGCAAAAAGCGGTGGAAGAATACATTGCCATGACGGGCAGGCAGGTATTTTTGGAGTATTCCGTGCTGGAAAATGTAAACAGCCGGCCGGAACATATCCGTAAACTGGCCAAATGGATTTTTGGCATTAAAGACAATTATTTGTTGCACGTAAATTTAATAGCGTGTAATTTGGGGCGCGGCGCCAAAACGGACGACAAAATAGTAAAAGATTTTGCCGCCGCCGTTAAAGCGATGGGAATTGGCGTTACCATACGCAAAAGTATGGGGAACGACGTTTTAGCCGCTTGCGGGCAGCTGGCTGCGCGCAAGTAAATATATTAGGGGAGGCGTATGAAAAAACTAATTTTATTATTTGCGGTATTATTTGCATTAGCGGGCTGTGCCACGCTGGACCATGTAAATATGGACTGGATTGCCATCGGGCCGGATTTTCCGCCTAACAAATCGGGCAAAGTGGAGTTGGTGACCGGCCGGGATGATATTACCCGCCCGTATGGGAATTTGGGCTTGCTTCGCATTAAAAATGTAGACCCGGACCGGGAGTCCCTGCGCCGCGGGGTGGAAAGAGGGCGTAAGTTTGTAGCTTCCAAAGGGGCGGACGCCATGCTGTTGGGCCAGTATAACAGTGCCGAAGACGGCGCCGCCGTACCCAAAGTAACGTTAATTATTTACGCCATAAAATATGTGGATGATTTGTCCGAAGAAGACAAAAAAGCCATTGAAGATTTTGAAGTGTTGGGGATTTTGAATGAACGTACTAATAGCTAAAACCAAAGAAGAATGCAAACTGTGGAAAGATTACATCGTAGTGGTGGACGTGCTTCGCAGCGCCACCACCGTTTGCCAGCTGTTGCAGGCGGGCAAGCGGGATGTGTTGGTTTTTGAGGATACGCAAACCGCTATGAAATTTAGAGAGGAGCACCCGCAGTTTGAAGTATATTCTGAGTTGGAATTCCCGGCCGGTTTTGAACATAAAGACAATTCTCCTGCGTTAGCCGCTAAAGCAGACCCTAAAACTCCGGCTTTAGTGGTCACTACGGCCGGTACCAAAGCCGTATTTGCGGCCCAGCAGGCTTGCGGTATTTTTATGGGCGGTTTTTGTAACTTTTATACATTGGCTACGCATTTAAAAAGTTTAAGCCGCGATGTGCTTTTGGTGCCCAGCGGGCTGTTTGGGGATTCGGAAGACGTGGAAGACTTTATGTGCGTCAGCGCGCTAAAGGATTTTTTACAGGGATTTGGCAACGCGGAAAATACCGTTTCCGACATCAAAAATACCTTGCGGTATATGGAGTTTTTAAAACAAGGGCCCAAAACCGCTAAAGAAGACGCCAAAATTGCTTTTCAGGTGAATGGGCTTGCGCTTATTCCTACCTTTCAGTTTGTGGAAGGGCAGGATTTTGCGGTGTGTTTCCCGTATGGGGAGCAGGCTCCCCGCCATTTGACGGGGGAGGCCCCTATGCAATCTTCCCAAGAGCCGGAAGTAACCATGCCTTCTTTGGAAGAGGCTTCTATGGGGACTGTTGAACAGCAGCCTCAGCGGCCTTCGTCCGCGCCAGCTAAAACCAGCACCTCCCTTAAATTATCGGGGTTGTTCCGCGGGTTTTTAAATACGGTGCGCAAAGAGGAAGAAGAATTAAAAGAAGATTTATTAAAAACATTTAATAAAAAAGGGGAACATACCGTCACCATAAAACCCGTAATGGACCCGGTAGACTCTATTTTACAAAGCGGGGAGCCCGCTGCGAAAACGGAAGAAAAAATGCCCGCTGTTCATGAAGCGTCTCGCGGCGGAAAGAAAAAAGCCATTGTGCTTTTTTCCGGCGGGTTGGACTCCACCACCTGTTTGTATTGGGCGCTTAACCAGGGGTATGAATGCGAAGCCCTTACCATTACCTACGGCCAGCGTCATGACCGGGAGGTGGTTTCCGCGGAGTTTATCGCCAAGAAACTAGGGGTGAAATTACATAAAATAGAGCTTCATTTCCCTTGGCTTAAAAGCAGTTCTTTGGTGGATAAAAACCAAGCGTTGCCGGATTTAACGCTGGAACAAATAGAAGGGGGCAAGATTCCTTCTACGTACGTGCCGGGGCGCAATTTGATGTTTTTGTCCATAGCGGCTTCTTTGATGGATTCGGTGGGTGCCAACGCCATTGTGGCCGGGCCGAACGCGGTGGATTTTTCCGGTTATCCGGATTGCACGCCCGCTTTCTTCAAAGCGGCAGGGGAAGCCATTAACCGCGGTACCAAAATGGGAACCAGTGAAGGGGTGGAAGTGTTGGCCCCGTTGATGCGGCTGTCTAAAACGGATATTGTGCGCTTGGGCGCCAAACTGAAAGTTCCGTTTGAATTAACTTGGAGTTGTTACGCCGGCGGGCAAAAACCGTGCGGGCATTGCGACTCCTGCAAATTACGCGCCAAAGGCTTTGCCGAAGCCGGAATAAAAGACCCGGCTGTTGAAGATTAACCGCATGTGGAAATATTATGCCTTTTTAATGGGTGCCATTGTGTGTGAGATTATTGGCACCAACGCGTTAAAGGCCACCCATGGTTTTACCCGCCTGTGGCCCGCCGTGTTGACGGTGTGCGGGTATGCAGCTTCTTTTTATTTGTTGGGCATGACGTTAAAAGGAATGGCTTTAGGGGTGGCGTACGCCATTTGGGCCGGGGTAGGCATTATACTTACCGCTCTTTTGGCGTTTATTGTCTTTCATGAAAAGCCGGACGCGCCCGCCATGCTGGGCATGGGGCTGATTATTGCCGGGGTGGCGGTGATTCATTTATTTTCTAAAACGGTGGGAAGTTGAGGCGGAAAAATGAAAAAGTATTTATTGGTGTTTTTCCCGTTGTTGTGGGGAATTGTATGTATGGCCCAGGACGAAGTAAAAACGGAGGCGGCGCCCCAGCCTAAAGCGCAGCAAAAGCAAGAGGCGCGGACAGAAAAAGTGTTGCCTGTTTTTGAAAATGAAAAAGAAGCCAAAAAAGCTTTTAAACAGCGCCGCAAACAAATTAATAAATTGGTAAAACGTTACCGAAAAGCCTCCGCGGAAGAGAAACCGGCCATTAAAGAAGAACTTTATCAAATTGTATCTGAAAGTATGGATTTGGGCCTTTCCAGCATAAAGACCCGCATTGCCCAGCAAAAAGCCAACTTGGCCCATTGGGAAAGCAAATTAGCTGAAAGCGAAGCCCAGTGGGACGATTTAAAAGCCCAGCGGGTGGAAGATTTGCTTTCCGGCGCGGCGGAGCGCAAATATAAACTGGCCCAAAAAGCTTGGAAGAAAGAAATGAAAGACCAAAAACGTATCATGCGTTAAGTTTTTTAAAAATAAAATACCGCCGGAAAGAAAATATCCGGCGGTATTTTAATGGGTTTTTGTTATATGCGAAACGTTTAATTATTTGGAAAATCTTCGTTTAAAACACAAACACGCTTCTGCCATACGGCTGAAGCGTGTTTGTTATAATCATTGGGAATTAATTAAATTCTCCGCTGCTTTCCAATGCGTTGAGCGCTTTGGTAATGTCGTTTACCACAATAATCCAGCGGCTCATGCCGTCTTCCATGGCGGAGCCGTAAATGGTGGTAATGTTTATGCCTTGCTTAAAAAGCACGGCGCCAATATCCCTGGCTAGGCCGGGGCGGTCTTGCACGTCCAAGCAAATAGCGTCCGTCTTTACGCTGGTAAAGCCGGCTTTGGTAAGCGCGTGGCTGATTTCTTCGTCGTATTTTACGGCAATACGCACCACGGCCGCATCATAACGGACGTCTTGGGAAATGGCAATAATGTTTACATTTTCCCGCACAAAAAGCTCGGCGAAGTTTTTCAGTGCGCCGGGTTCGTTAATTAAAAACACGCTGTATTGTTTGATAACACTGATAGACATGCAAACCCCTTTTTGAGCAATGAACGGCCCATGCTCCACTTTTCATTATAGCACACATCGGGCAAAATAGCTTTATATTAAAAGCATTTCTTTTTATAGAAAAGTATCTTTTCAGCGGGACAGGACAGTTAGCATTTCCGCATGTATTTTGCCGTTGGAGGCCAACACCTGCCGCCCAAAGTTTTGCATTTTGGACCATTTTTTTCCGCTAAAATCGGTCACTTTTCCGCCGGCTTCGGTAAGTACCAGCGTGCCGGCAGCAACGTCCCAGGGGTTTAGGTTTTGTTCCCAGTATCCGTCCAAACGGCCGGCGGCCAGCCAACATAAATCCAACGCGGCCGAGCCCAGGCGGCGTACGTCATGCCCGGCGCGCAGGAAGTTTTCAAAACGGTGTAAAAGTTCCGGCATGATTTCGTTTCGGTTGTAGGGGAATCCGGTCACCAGCAGGGCCTCGTGCACTTTTTTTACGTTAGACACGTGTATTTTTTTACCGTTTAACGTGGCGCCTTTGCCTTTTTGAGCCAGAAACATTTCATTGGTAATGGGGTTTAGCACCCCGCCCAGTATCACTTGGTTTTTATAAAAAAGCGCAATGGATACGCTGCATTGGGGAAAAGTATGGGCAAAGTTGGTGGTGCCGTCTATAGGGTCAATCACCCAGGTGTAGGGGGAGCCGGTATTTTTGCGGGCGTTTTCTTCCCCTAAAAAATCATGGGAGGGAAACGCTTTTTTTATGACTTGAATGGCCGCTTTTTGGCTGGCCAGGTCCGCTTCTGTTACCAAATTGGCTTCCCCTTTTAAGCGGTAGCCCACTTTGCCAAAGCGGCGGCGCACGGCGCGGCCGGCTGTTTCTAAAGCCAGTTTAAGCGTTTGCATTTGAAGCGTCATGTTTAAAGTCCAATACTTCCGCATTTTTTAATTTGTCTTCCAAGTACAACATGGCTACGCAGTCGTCCTCGTTATACATAAGCACTTTTTTAAGCAGGTCCTCGTTTCCGGTTTTAAGCCAGTTGGTAAAATAGACCATGCTGTCCATGGCGCCGCAGTCGTCCTGGCGCCATTTAAAACCAAACGCCGGGGCCGCCGCCTTTAGTGAAAAACTGGGCGCCGGCAGATAGAACGCCTTGTTTACGGCTACTTTTAAATCAAAACAAATATCGCACAGGGCGTTTAATTTGGCCGCGTCCTGCGGGTATTTGGCGGCTAAACTACGCATTTTTTTAACTTCGTATTCCGTCCAGTGGTACAGGACGGTGTTGTCAAAATCTTTAATATAATCGTAAAACTGTTCAAAAATGTGTATTTCTTCTTCCGGCGTTTTGGCCACAAAGCTGACGTATTTGTTTTCTTCTTTATCCCAAATACCTATTAAATAGACAAAGGAAACATTGTTTTTGGTGAAAGTTTCCGTAGCCTCAAAATCAAAATACAAATTGCGCTTTTTGGCGGGAGGGGGAAAGTGCCCCGCTTCCCGCAGCACCGGTTTGTTGTGCAGGTAAGCCAGGGAATTGTAATACGCGTCTTGCGCATAAGGCTCTTCCAAAAAAGTTTCTAAAAATTTTAAATCCGCCTTGGCTAAATCGTCCGTAGTAAAAATACCGTTAATTTTTAAAGCCTGGCGCATTTGTGCGCTTAAGGCCGGCAACATCAGTAAATCTTTGGTTTGGGCCACTACTTTATTGGCGTATACCCGCCAAGGGGAATTGGCGGCCTTGGGGGGTTTATGGGCTTCCGGGCGGGCTTTGCCGTCTCGTATTAAACGCCAGAAGGCCAGTTCCCGGCTTAGGCGTTCTTCATGGTCCCGGTAGTCTACGTCTATGGTTTTGTCTTTCAAAAATACGCGCGTTTGGTAAGGGGTAAAGCCCTGCACGCAGCCTAAAATGCGGTTAAGCAGGCTTACCTGCAAAGCGTAATGTTCCTTTAAGTCATGCGCGCGCTTAAACTGGAAAATGCGGTAATACCAGCCGCCCAGTTTACTTTTGGCGTCTGTGCTTTTTACCAACAGGTTAATGCTTCCGTATACGTTTTCCGGCAGGTTCCACAGCACGGCGTTGGCAATGGCGCTTTGGCCTTCCAACATGGCTTTTAAGGTATTTTTAAAACGTTCGGACTCGGTTTCCCCGGCAACAAAAACCACTTGCGGAAATTCTTCTTTAATCCATTCGTCGCGGGCGTTTCTGTCCGTACGCACTTTTAAATTTTCGTAACGGTTAATTTCGTTTACGGCTTCTTCTTTAGGGGCATGGAAGAAACACCAAATGCCAAAGGGGTCTTCCAACAAAGAAAACATTTTGGAGGCGTTAAAATCTTGCTTGCCTGGCGTTCTTCCGGCAGAAAGGGTGTTATATAGGCTTTCTAACATCTTAATTCTATTTTATATCTTTTGCGGGCAGTAAGGAAACGCTTTTTTGTTTTTGGCGCGTCTTGCCAAGGGGAATAGATATTTGTTAACATAAAAATGCTATAGATATGTCAGTAAAAGAACCATATAAATTTAATTTAGGCCGTTTGCTTTCCCCCGCGGAAATTATAGTGGAAAGGGGAAATAGTACCAAAACGGAGCTTATTAAAAAATTAGTAAGCGCCGTTTGCAAACAGGACCCCAAGCTGGACGGGGCCGACATTTTGGCCCAAGTGTTAAAGCGCGAGGAAGGCATCAGTACCACTTTGGATACCGGGCTTTCCATTCCGCACGCACGCCTGGAAGAAATTACCGATTTTAAGGCCGCCTTGGCCGTTTTGCCCAATGCGGCGCAAGACCCGGTAAATCCTAATTTGTCTATCAAAGCCATGTTTTTGTTTTTGTCTCCGGCTAAACCGGTGTTTTTTCAGCGCCATTTGCAGATATTGTCTTCCCTGGCGGAAACCTTTAAGCCGGAGTTTATAGACGAATTGGCTGCTTTAGGCAGCCCGGAAGAAATTTTAGCCCGTTTAAAAGGGCATCGTTAAGCCATGTCTTCTTCTACACCTTCTGCGCAAAGTCCTTTGCGTGTTAAAAAAGTGGTTGTAATTACTACAGCCATGTTAACCTTTATTCCTTTTTGGAAAGCAGCCGCTATTGTATTGTGTGATTTTGGCTCCAGCGCGTTTTATGCGGGAGGCCTCGCCATGCGCGCGTTTGGGCCGGCCTTCCCGTGGTACATTTTGGCGGTGATGCTTTTTGCGGGGCTTTTGCTTATGTTGGAGCTGGAGGCCTGCTCCCTGTTTGTGCGCGGGGGCGCTTATAAAATTGTGCGGGAAGGGCTGGGGGACCGCATGGCCAAACTGGCCGCCTCCGCCCTGGTGTTTGATTTCCTTCTCACCGGGCCTATCAGCGCCGTAACCGCCGGGCATTACTTGGGGGGGCTGTTTAATTCTTTTTTGACGCAGTTTGGCGCGTCTTTTCATTTGCCGGAAAGAGGGGTTGCCGTTGTTTTTGGTTTATTGGTTACCGGATATTTTTGGCGTCAGAACGTAAAGGGGATAGAAGAGTCCAGCTCTAAGAGTGCCAAAATTATCGCGTTTTCTTTAGCGGTTTGTTTTTTGCTGGCCATATGGTCTTTTATCACTATTGCTTTGCAGGGGGCGCATGTACCGCCCACTCAGCTGAATTTTGCGCCGGACGCTTTGGGCTGGGCCGGCAAAATAGACTGGATGAAAGCCGTGGGGCTATTGGGCATGATAATGGCTTTTGGGCACAGTATTTTGGCGCTGTCCGGCATTGAAACGCTTTCCCAGGTGTACCGGGAAATTGAATATCCCAAAGCGCAAAATTTAAAGAAAGCCGCCCTGCTTATTTTTATTTTCGCTTTGCTTTTTACAGGCGGGCTTACCTTTTTATCTGCCGTTATTATCCCGCCGGATTTAATTGCCAGCAAATACGGGGACAATTTGCTTTCCGGGTTGGCTATGTCCATGGCGGGGCCCAACTTATTAAAGCTGCTCATGCAAACCCTGGTGGTGGTGGCCGGTGTGGTGATGTTGAGCGGGGCGGTGAATACTTCGCTTATCGGCTCCAACGCGCTGATGAACCGCATTGCCGAAGACGGCATTTTGACGGATTGGTTCCGCAAAATACACCGCAAGTACGGAACTACTTATCATGTGATACACCTGATTGCCGCGCTGCAGGCGGTGATTATTTTGCTTTCCGGCGGAAACGTATATTTGCTGGGTGAAGCATATGCGTTTGGCGTGATGTGGTGTTTTGTGTTGGAGGCGGCCGCCATTATGGCGCTTCGTTTTAAACGCCGCGGGGAAAAGCGGGATTTTTTATTCCCGTTAAACGTGCGTTATGAAAATTTTTATATTCCCGTGGGTTTGGGATTATTGAGTTTATTTTTGCTTTCTGTTGCGGTGGTAAACCTGTTTACCAAATCCATCGCCACGGTGGCGGGTATTTCTTTTACTATCTTTTTATATGCGGTGTTTACGCTTTCGGAACGGCTAAACGCCAAAAAAGCCAACACCATGTTTGAGGAAGGCTACCGGGAACGGGTGAATGCGGAAACGTCTTTGGATTTAAAAGACGCGCTGGAAGATTTATCCCAGCCTAACCGCGTATTGGTGGCGGTAAAAACGCCCGAACATCTTTATCACTTGGAAGAGACCCTGCGTACCGTCAACCCGGACGATACCGACGTTATTGTGCTGTATTCCAAACCGGTGGAAAATTTGCTTTACCGGCAGGATATGCGCTCCGCCGCGGTGGACGAGCATGAACTGTTTACGCAAGTTATTTTCCTGGCGGAAAAATACGGCCTGCCCATTACCCCGGTGATGGTGCAATCCAACGACGCTTTTTACGCCATTGCCCAAGTGGCGGCGGTGGCAGACGCGAAAGAAATTATTATGGGCGTTTCCGGCCTGCACGGCGCGCAAACGCAAATGGAACGTATTGTGATGGCGTGGGGCGCGGTAAAAGAGCATGAATTGAACCACCCCGTCAAAGTACGCATTATTTGGGAAGGGCGGGAAATTTCCTACCGGTTTACCAATTAATAAAAGAAGTTTTTGTTGCGGTATATTTGCAAGGCGGAAATATTTTTTCCGCCTTGTTTATTTTGTGATGTTTCAACCTGTTTTGGATTTTAGCCCGTAGGTAAAGAGGGTGTTCCCCGGTCTAATGTGGGGAATATGGTTTATGTGAAAATAGGTTAAAGAACATACTATAAGTTTTTAAATAAAATCATTCCCCGGCAACCAGTTTGGGGTGTTTGTTTTAATGGGTCTTGCATTGTTTTTTTTTTTTGATATAGTGGGGTTTGTACAAGAGTTGAGGAGGGGATCAACCCATGAACAAGAACGCAGGATTTACGCTTATAGAGCTGCTAGTGGTGGTATTGATAATAGGTATTTTGGCTTCGGTGGCGCTCCCGCAGTATCAGGTAGCGGTGGAAAAGAGCCGTGCGGGTTCTTTGATGCCTAACCTCAGAACCATTAAAAACGCGTTGGAAGTATACCGCTTGGCGAATGGAGAATATCCGCCGGACAGAATTGGCGGCTTGGATATCAGTCTGCCCGGTTGTACGGAAGATGAGGCCGGGGGAGAGTACCGTTGTGAAAATACCCATTATAATTATGAGGGCGGCCCTACCAAAACTGATGATTACGTAGATGCATACCCTTCTACTTACGGCGAACCATATTCCGTGGTTTTGCGTATGTATTTAGACCATTCGCGTGGTGGTAGAAGTAGTAAAATTTTCTGTATTCCCGGGAATAAAAGTACAACCCTAGGCCCCAAGATATGCAAAAGTATGGGAGGCGTGCAGCAGGGTAGTATGTATTTATTGCAATAACAAATTTAAGCTAAACATATAAAAATATCCGGCCTTTGCGGGGCCGGATATTTTTGATTGCTTAAAGAAATTACTTATAATAAATTTCTTTTTTGGTTTGGTCCGCCGTTTCTTTGCCGGCTACGGCTTCCAGCACCATAAAGGCAAAGTCTATGGTGGCGGCGGCGGATTTGCCGGTAATGACATTGCCGTCTTTTACGGCGTAATCTTCCTGATACATGCCGCCAAAGTCTTGGTTCATGGCGGTAAAACAGGTGTATTTGCGCCCTTTTAAATAGCCCGCGCGGCCCAAGATAGTGGGCCCGGCGCAGATGGCGGCGGTGATGCGGCCGGTGTCCATAAAGTCCCGTATGGTTTGTTGGACGTGCGCGTCCGCCTCCAATTCTTTAAATTGCGGCCCGCCGGGGATAACCAGCGCGTCGTAATGGGCGGTGTCTATTTGGTTAAAAGGCATTAATTTAGCGCAGGTTACGCCAAAACGGCCGGTGGCTTGAGAACCGGCCAAGCTGTAAATATCCACGTCCAGCCCGCCGCGGCGCAAAATGGCGTAAGTGCCGATGGCTTCAATTTCTTCAAACCCATTGGTTACAATCATGCAAACTTTTTTTGTCATTGTTATTCCTCCTCGGGGGAACGTTCTTCGTATTTTTCAAACTGGCCGGGGAACAGGAAGTCTTCCACCAGGCGGGCGCAGTCCGCCACGCAGCCGCGGCAGGAGCGCAGGCGGTCTGTTTTTCCGTCCGTGCCGCGCAGGTCGGCGCATTGGCAGGAGGTGTTCCATTTTTCAAATTGGTCCATCATTTTGCCGCCTAATTCAAAGGTGGAAAATTTAGACGCCGGGGCCTGCAAATTGGCGTCGCTGTTTTTAAGGCCGGCCAGCATAATCATTGCGCACACGGAGCCGCAGGTAGCGTATCTTTTGGATATGCCTAGCCCGTAAGCTTCCGCCGCGCGAAAGGCGGTTTTTTCGTCCATGCCCAGTAAATCGCAATACGTACAGGCTACGGCCTGTGCGCAGTTGTAACCGTTTTTATGGCGGTTCTTTGCGTCTTGTACTCTGGATTTAGTCATAAAGATTCCTCTTTAAAAAATATCCCGGAGTGACCCGGGATAACAATTATTTAACCGCTTTTTGCAAAGCGGACACTTTGTCTGTGGCTTCCCAGGGCAGGCCTTTGCGGCCGAAGTGCCCGTAAGCGGCCGTTTGCAAATAAATGGGGCTGCGCAGTTTAAAATGCTCAATAATGCCGCGCGGCGTAAGCGGGAAAATTTTTCTGGCAACGGCGGCCAGTTTTTCATCGGCCACTATGCCGGTGCCGTCCGTATCCACGTAAAACCCTACAGGTTCATCGCGCCCGATGGCGTAGGCGATTTGAACGGTGCATTCGCTGGCCAGTTTGGCGGCCACGATGTTTTTGGCTATATAGCGCGCCATATACGCGGCGGAGCGGTCCACCTTGGTCGGGTCCTTGCCGGAGAAGGCACCCCCGCCGTGCGGGCAGCGGCCTCCATAGGTGTCTACAATAATTTTGCGGCCGGTGAGGCCCGTATCGCTTTGCGGCCCGCCGATGACAAACTTGCCCGTGGGGTTAATGTAAATTTTGGTGTCTTTGTCTATCCATTTTTTGACGGCGGGCAAAATGGCTACGGCTTCAATTTCTTTTTTGGATTTTTCGGTAATTTTATTGCCGGTTTTATCCAAAATGTCTTGGGTGTGCTGGGTGGAAAGAACAATGGTGTCCACGCGCTGCGGTTTGCCGTCCACATATTCCACGGTTACCTGGCTTTTGGCGTCCGGCCCCACATAGGGAAGGGTTTTGGTTTTGCGGGCTTTTTCCAAATTTTTCAAAATATCATTGGCCAACACCAGCGGCAGGGGCATGTATTCCAGCGTTTCGTTCACGGCGTAGCCTACCATAAGGCCCTGGTCCCCGGCGCCGCCTACGTCCACCCCTTGGCTGATGTCTGGCGATTGCTTGCCGATTACGTTTACCACGGCGCACGTATCGCCGTTAAAACCGAATTTGGAATCGGTATAGCCGATGTCTTTTATTACGTTGCGGGCGATTTGTTCAACGTCTACCCAGGTGCGGGTGGTAATTTCCCCGCCTACTACAACCAGTCCCCTCGTGATGTACGTTTCGCAGGCAACGCGCGCGGTTTTGTCTTTGGATAAGATTTCATCTAAAATAGCGTCTGAAATTTGATCGCAGACTTTATCCGGGTGCCCTTTGGAAACGGACTCAGAAGTAAAATAGAACTTTCCTTTTCTAATCATGGTTTGTTACTCCCGGCGGGTTTAATTTTGAGGGGGGATACCGCCTTATTTATGAAGTTTATTATAATAATCATTATACCAATTTACTTGCGGCTTATGCCGGGGGGACATTATGTTTAAACGCTTTATTTCCTGGAATGTAAACGGCCTGCGCGCCATAGAAAAAAAAGGTTTTTTGGATTTTTTGGCTCTGTCCAAGGCGGATATTTTAGCCGTACAGGAAACCAAGGCCGATCCGCAGCAGCTTTCCGCCGCTTTAACCCACCCTCAGGGATACCATGCCTATTTTGCCAGCGCCCAGCGCAAAGGGTACAGCGGGGTGGCTTGTTACGTTAAAGAAGAACCCTTAAACGTAACGCCCGGTTTAGGTATAGAGGAGTTTGACGCCGAAGGGCGCACCCTGATATTGGAATACCCGGATTTTTATTTTTTAAATATTTATTTTCCCAATGGAGGGCAAGGGGAAGACCGCATAGATTTTAAACTGCGTTTTTACGACGCGTTTTTGAAAAAAAGCCAAGAACTTTTTGCCACCGGCAAAACTGTGATTGCCTGCGGGGACGTAAACACCGCCCATACCGAGCTGGACCTGGCCCGCCCCAAACAAAACGAAGACGTAACCGGATTTTTACCCAAGGAACGCGCCTGGCTGGACAAATTTTTTACCCAAGGGTATGTAGACGCGTTTAGGTTGTTTGAAAAAGAGGGCGGACATTATTCCTGGTGGGATTACAAAACCCGCGCGCGGGAACGCAATGTGGGCTGGCGGATAGACTATTTTATGGTGGACGCGCCTTCCGCCCCTAAAGTAAAAAGCGCGCAGATACTGACGGATATTTTAGGCTCTGACCACTGCCCCATAGATTTAACTATGGAGCTGTAAAATCATTTTTCCTAAAAAACCCCGGGTTTTTATACCCGGTTTTTTTGTTTTAAGTAGTTTTTAAGCTTCTATGCCGGTTAAGGTTTTTAACAAATACCCTATAAAAAAGCTTACCCCGGCTACCCCAAAACTAAGGCAGGCCATTTCCACAAAGCGGCGGCGGAAATTTTCCCCGCGGGCTACGGAATAGTAAAAAGAGAAAGCCGCAATTAGCACCAAGGCCGCCCCCAGCATCACCCCCAGCGCCGCCAGCACATTGTGCATCAGCGCAAACGGGCTGACCAATGCGGCTACGGTAATTACATAGGCCGCCCCTGTGTAAAGGGCCGCTTTCACGGGGTGTTTGCCGGTGTCTTCTGACTTGGAGGACAAATATTCCGAAGACGCCATAGACAGCGCCGCCGCTATGCCCGTTATGGCCCCGGTCAGCGCGATGAGTTTAGGGTCCCGCAGGGCAAAAGTAAACCCGGCCAGCGCACCGGTAAATTCCACCAGCGCGTCCGATAACCCCAGCACCACGGAGCCCATGTACGCCAGGCTTTCTTCGTTAATTAAAGCGATGAGCTTTTGCTCGTGCGCGTCTTCTTCTTTGGCCAGTTCGCAAATGGTGGGGTATTGGGTAAATTGAGCGTAATTTTTTACCGCGCCATGTTCCCCGTTTTCCATTAACTTAATGGCAAAAGTAAGGCCCAGCACGCGGGCCAGCAGGGAGTATATAAAAATTTTAAATTTATTCGGCCGGGCGGTTACACCGCTTTCTTTATAAATAAGCTCGTAATGTTTTTCTTCTTCGGCGGCGATTTGTTCCAGCACTTGGCGGTTATCCGGATTTTTTTCCCGCGCGGCTAAACGGCGGTAAATGCGGCTTTCGGTTATTTCGGCGCGCGCAAAAGCGCGCAGCTGCGCTAAGGTTTGTGTATCGGGTGTGTTTGTCATAATGTCCTGTTATTTTTTGGCGGCGGGGGCCGCGTCATTAATGGGGAATTCCTGCCCGGCGGCAAAATCATACACCACGCTGCCTACAAATTTTAATTGGTCGGACAAATCCTGCAAACTGATAAATTCGTCCGCCGCGTGGGTGCGGTTTTCGCCGGTAGGGTCCATATTGGGGCCCAGGCCGTAAGTTATAACGCCTAAGCGGCGTAAAAATTCACTGTCTCCCGAGGCGGGGCTCATGCCCGGCACGGTAATGGAATGGGGAACCAGGCGGTTGCCCGCTTTTTCTATGGAAACAAAAAGTTCATCAGATCCGTCCATCGGCTCCGGAAACGGCATTTGCGGTTTTTCTATAATTTCCAGGCTGATGCTTTCGTCCCCTTCAAACAAAGATTTTAAACCGTCAAAGAAAGCGTCGGGGTCCGTTCCCGGCAAGAGGCGCGCGTTTAACACGGCGCTGGCTTCCCCGCCGGAAGTGCCGGCGTCATTACCGCTGGAAATAATGGTGGGGTTTACCGTGTCTTTTAATTGGGAGCGGAAGAACGGGTCTATGGCAATAATTTCCGCGGCCATTTGGCTGTTTTTTTCATTGCCGGATAGCAAAAAGTGCATGGTGGTGCGTCCGTCCTCATCTTGCAGGGGGGCGATGGTTTTAAAAAATTTTAAAGCGGTGGGCGTCATGCGTGCGGGGGGATTGTATGCCGCTATTTTGGAAAGCGCTTGGGACAGGCGGTACACGGCGTTGTTTTCCGTGGGCATGGCGGCGTGCGTGGCTACGCCATAGGCCGTTACTTTGATGTCCATATACATTTTGGTGGACGCTTCGGCAAATACAATGGATACGCCGTCTTTGTCTACAATAATCCCGCCGCCTTCGTTTAATGCAAAACCGGGCTTAATTTTATCCCAATGGTTGCCGGCCAGCCATTTTAGGCCGGTGTCGCTTCCTACTTCTTCACCGGAGGTAGCCAGAAAAATCACATCGCGCTTAAGCGGAATTTGCTGTTCTTTTAACCACGTAAATAAAGCCAAGTAGACGGCGGTGTAATTTTTTGCGTCCGTTGCGCCCAGGCCGTAAATTTTCCCGTCTTCCACCGTGGCTTTATAAGGAGGGTAAGTCCAGTTGTCCGCCGCGGCGGCCGTATCTAAATGGGAAATGAGAAGCAGCGGTTCTAATTCCGGGTCTGACCCTTTTAGCCGGGCCAGCAAGTTGGCGCGGTTTTTGCGCGGGATTAAAATATCCCAGTCTATGCCGTATTTATTGAGCTGTTTGTAAATAAAACGGGCGGCTTGCAGTTCGTTGGGTTCCGGTTCGGAAGTGTCTATGTTGATGAGGCCCACCAAATAGTCCTGTGCGCGTTTTTCCAGGGCTGAAAAAGCGTTTTTTTCTCCAAACCCGGGCTGCCACAAGCAGAATACGCTTAATAAAATGCACAGTTTTTTCATTTTTCATCCGCCGTAAATAAAACTTTAGAGCCGGGCACTATGCCGTGGCGGGAGATGGACCCGGCCGGCAGTTCCAGCACATATTGCCCAAAACCATACACAACGGCTACTTCCGCATCCGGCGTGTAAGTATAAGAATGGGGTACATACTCATGGGCTTGGTTGACAACGTGGTCCGCCCCTATAAAAATAATGTCTAAATCTATTAAAGTGTTTTTCATCCAGAAGGCCTGTTCTTCTTCTTCATCCATCAGAAAAAGCATTCCGTCCCCTTCCGGCAATTTGGTAACAAACATGAGCCCCTTTTCTATTTTTTCCGGCGTATCGGCTACACGCGCGTTGAGGGTAAATCCGTCCGGCAGGGTAACCGGGGTGGTGGCGTGTTGGCCGCAGGCGCACAATAACGCCGCTAGAAAAAGGAGAAAAACGTTCTTCATACTTAATAGTGTAGCAAAAATACAGCTCAATGAGGAGTAAAAATGATTGACGTTATACCCCCTTTTTGATAGACTGACAGGCATAGTATGTATCGGTTGGGAGGATTCATGCATAAAGGGTTTACGTTAATAGAATTGTTGATTGTGGTGTTAATTATAGCTATACTGGCCGGTATGGCGTTGCCTCAGTATTTTAAAGCGGTGGAAAGAAGCCGCATGGCAGAGGCCCAAAACTTACTGGGTACCTTGGCGGATACCCAGCGCCATAAGTTTATGGAATTTAACCGGTATGCTACGGATTACCGGGGCCTTTCGGTCGCTCCGAAAGGGGCGCAGGGAAATGTTTACTATACGAAAGGGGATGTTGTCACCGGAGACCATGGCAACGGTTTTGCCATTATTTTAGAGCCGGAAACCGAATTTCGTTTAGGAAGCGCCACCGCGCGCCGGCACGCTTCGGAAGGGGAGCTGCAATATCAGTATGAGTTAATGCAATTTTACCAAGCTAAAGATTTAACCTGCCACGGCATCAACTCCGCCGGGCAGGAATTATGTACTGATTTCTGCGGTACGGATACCCCGGCGGAGTATTGTTGTACGGACGGACGGATGGAAGCCTGCCCGGAACCTAGAGATAATTAAGCTTTTATCTTCATCCCCGCCGGGATACGGCGGGGATTCTTCTTCTAATATATCGCCGTAAAATTGGTATAATAAATACGATGATTTCTTCCCCCGCTATGTTGGACGTGCAAGACCTGCGCGTTTCTTTCTCTACCGAAGAAGGCACCGTACAAGTGCTTAAAGGTTTGTCCTACTCTTTACCCAAAGGAAAAGTGTTGGCTGTGGTGGGCGAATCGGGCAGCGGGAAAACGGTGCATGCGCTTTCCCTTTTGCGTTTATTGCCCCCTACTGCAAATATAGAGGGGGGGCGGGTTTTGTTTGAAGGGCAAGACTTAGTTGCTTTATCTGAAAAACAGCTGTGTAAGCTGCGCGGGGCGCGTATATCCATGATTTTTCAGGACCCTATGTCCAGCTTAAACCCGGTGCTTACCGTGGGAGAGCAGCTGCAGGAAACAATCCTTGCCCACCGCAAGATTTCCAAATTACGCGCTAAAGCCCTGGCTGTGCGCCTGCTTAAAAAAGTGGGTATTTCCGACGCGGCCCGGCGTTATGGCCAATATCCTTTCCAGTTTTCCGGCGGGATGTGCCAGCGCGTGATGATAGCCATGGCCCTTGCCTTAAAACCGCAAGTACTTATTGCCGACGAGCCCACCACTGCGCTGGATGTTACCATTCAGGCCCAAATTTTGCGTTTAATAAAAGATTTGCAGCAGCAGACCGGTATGTCTGCCGTGTTTATTACGCATAATTTGGCGCTGGTGGCGGACGTGGCCGATGAAGTGCTGGTTCTTTATGGCGGGTTATGTATGGAAAAGGCTTCCGTACAGGCTATTTTTAAAAACCCGCTTCATCCGTATACGCAAGGTTTGTTAAATTCTTTAGTGTCTATAAACAAGAAAGAAGATTTTTTACCTGCTATTGCCGGTCATCCGCCCATACCGGGGAAGGAATGCCCCGGCTGCCCGTTTGCACCGCGCTGCAGCCGTGCATTAAAAAAATGCTTTCAAGACCGTCCTCCGCTGTTTGGTAAAAAAGGCCATCAGGCGGCTTGCTGGTTGCTGGAGGAAAAAGCGTGAATTTGATAGAAATTAAAAACGTATATAAAACCTATACGCGTAAACGTTTTTTGTCCTTTGGCAAGAAAGACGAAACCCCGGTTTTAAAAGATGTATCGCTTTGTTTAAAAGAAAACCGAGTGTTGGGGCTGGTGGGGGAATCCGGCTGTGGAAAGACAACCCTGTCTAAAATTATTTTGGGGTTAGAAAAAGCTTCTTCCGGCCAAGTAATTGTAGACGGGAAAGATATTAGCAAGCTGTCTAAAGCGGGTTTCAAACACATGCGCCGGCTGATGCAGGTTATTTTTCAGGATCCATATTCCAGCTTAGACCCGCGCATGAACGTCAGCCAGATTATTTCAGAGCCGCTGGATATACACGGTTTGTATAAAGAAAAAGCTTCCCGCCGTAAAGTGTTGGAAGATTTGCTTAAGTCAGTGGGATTGTCCGCCGAGCATTTAACCCGTTACCCGCATGAATTTTCCGGCGGGCAGCGCCAGCGCATTGCCATTGCGCGGGCTTTGGCGTTGGACCCTAAAATTTTAATAGCGGACGAACCGGTATCGGCGCTGGATGTGTCCGTACAAGCGCAGATTTTAAATTTATTAAAAGAAATAAAACAAAAAAGGCGGCTGTCCATGGTGTTTGTATCGCATGATTTTGCCGTGGCGCGTTTTTTGTGTGATGAGATAGCCGTTATGTATAAGGGGCTCATTTTGGAATATGCGCCGGCGGAGGATTTGTTTTCCAACCCCCAACACCCGTACACGGAGGCGCTGTTTTCCGCCGTACCGGTGCCGGATCCTGCCCGCCAAAAAAAGCGGGAGGCGGTTTCTCTTTCATCCCGTTCGGATATGGAAAATCATCCCTGTCCGTTTGCTGCGCGCTGCGCTTATGCGTGCGCGTTTTGCCAAACGCCGCCGTTTCTTAAGGAAGTGCGCCCCGGGCATTTTTGCGCGTGCGCGGCCTTGCCTTTTAAGAACAAAAAAAGCTCTTTTGCCGTATAGGAGGAAGCATGAAAATAAATGAAAAGCGTTTAGTGGATACTTTTTTGGAGCTGGTCCGTACGGACAGCGAATCCTTTCACGAAAAACCCATGCAGGAATTACTGACAAAAAAATTAAAAGCGTTGGGCTGCAGCGTGTATGTAGATAATGCCGGCTCCAAGTATGAAACAAACGCCAAAGGAAATATTATTGCTTCCTTTAAAGGCAGTAAAAAAAGCCAGCCGATGATTTTATCCTGCCATATGGATACCGTCCCTCCGGGCCGGGGCATCAAACCCATTGTTAAAAAAGACCGTATTACTTCTGACGGGACCACCATTTTAGGCGGGGACGACAAAGCCGGTATTGCCATTATTTTGGAGGTGCTAGCCTCTTTGAAAGAACAAAAAATTCCGCATGCCCCGCTGGAAATTTTGTTTACTCTTACGGAAGAAAGCGGCATGCGCGGGGCCAAAAATTTGGATTATAAAAAATTAAAAAGCCGCGAGGGCCTTATTTTAGATAATGAAGAATACGATGAACTGCTTATCCAGGGCCCGTGCGTAAGCGATGTGGAAGTATGGATAAAGGGCGTTCCGGCGCATGCGGGTGTCTGCCCGGAGAAAGGCATTTCCGCCCTGGAGCTGGCCGCCAAAGCACTTTCTATCATGAAGCTTGGGCGCATAGATAAAGAAACGGTGGCTAACTTTGCTATTATTAAAGGCGGAGCGGCTACCAATATTGTAACCGAGGATATTTATATTAAAGGGGAAGCGCGCAGCTTAAATGAAGCCAAACTAAAAAAGCAGCTTGCCCATATGAAAGACTGTTTTGATAAAGCAGCCAAACTGTTCGTAAAAAAAGTGGACGGCAAAGTTTTGCGCCCTCAAATTAAATTTGTAACGTCCCGCCGTTATGGGGCGGTATGCGTGGCCAAAAACGCGCCCATCGTAAAATTAGTAACCCAGTCCGCCAAAGAACAGGGCGTTAAACTGCGCGCTTGTGCTTCCGGCGGCGGTTGTGACGCCAATGTGCTGAGCGATTTTGGTTTTACGCTCCCCAACTTGGGCGTAGGCGTGCAGAAATGCCATACTACGGCTGAATATTTGGAATTAAAACCCTTTTTTACGGCTTTTAAAATTGTAATGGGTACCGTACTTAAATACCAAAAATAACCACCAGTGAGAGGAAAAAGCGTTTTATGTTTCACTATGTTTTGCGCCGGCTTTTGTTGTTACCCGTAGTTATACTGGGGGTAACCTTTTTGCTTTTTCTTCTCACCCAGCGTTTAAGCCCGGAAATGCGCGCTTCTTTGTACATTAAAGACCCCCGCCAAATGGGCGCGCTGGAAGAAGTCATCCAAAAATACGGCCTGCGTGACAGCGTTTTTAAGCAATACGGCCATTGGCTGGCTAACGCGTTAAAAGGGGATTTGGGCTATAGCCAAAGCGCCAATATGCCGGTAGGGCAGGCGATTAAAGCGTATTTGCCGGCCACGGTGCAGCTGGCGGTGGCAACCATTATTTTGGTGGTGTTTTTTGGCGTGTGGTTTGGTTGCGTATCGGCGGTAAAAAAAGACAAATGGCAAGACATACTGGCCAGGTTGTTTTCGGTAGGGGGGTTTTCCCTGCCGATATTTGTGCTGGGGCTTTTGCTTTTAATGTTGTTTTACGGACGGCTGGGTTGGTTCTCACCGGGGGGATATTCCGTATACACGGATATGATTGTACACGGGGGGGACTTCCACTCCTATACCGGGTTTTTGTTGGTGGACTCTTTATTAAATTTAAATTTCCGTGTGTTTGGGGACGTCCTTTCGCATTTGGTGTTGCCTGCGGTTACGCTGTGTATCGGCTCTTTTGCTTTAATGGTGCGGGTGATGCGTTCCAGTATGCTGGAGGAATTAGGAAAAGATTATGTGCGCACGGCGCGCGCCAAAGGGTTGGCCCCATGGCAAATTACCTATAAACACGCGGGGAAAAATGCCGTTATTCCCGTTATCACGCTGGCCAGTATACAATTTATCCGTTTGTTGGGGGGAACGGTTATTGTGGAAACGATTTTTGAATATCCCGGCATCGGGCGTTTCGGCGTAATTGCCGCGCAGCAGCTGGATATTGCGGGCATTATGGGGTTTTCGCTCATGGTGGCGGTTTTATTTGTGTTGGGTAATTTGTTTTCAGACATTTTGTATACGGCGGTTGACCCGCGCATCAGGTTGGATTAATTATGCTACAGAACCGTATTTTTAAACGTTTTACCAGAAATAAAACTTCTTTAGTGGGGCTTTTGTTGGTTTGTTTTTTTGCTTTTATCGCTTTGTTTGCCCCGGTGTTAGCGCCGGTGGATAATGCCCGTAACCCGTATCAAATGCCCCAAAGCAGTTATGCCATTGAGCCGCAGGCGCCGTCCGCTTCCCACTGGTTTGGCACAACGGAGCAGCAATATGATTTGTATTACGGCGTAGTATGGGGAACCCGGTTTGCGTTTAAGATAGGTATAACCGTTACGTTTTTTGCGTTTTTAATTGGGCTGTTGGTGGGAAGCATGGCGGCTTATTTTGGCGGCAAGACCGATGAAGTTATTATGCGTTTAACCGATGTGGTTTTTGCCGTGCCCTCTTTGGTGCTGGCTATGGTGATTGCCGCCATGTTGGGGCCGGATATAAAAAATATGATGATAGCCCTTACCGCGGTGGCGTGGCCTTCTTACGCCCGTTTGGTAAGGGGGGATATTTTATCTGTTAAACAGCGGGATTTTGTTACCGCCGCCCGCGCGTTGGGCGCCGGCGGGCCCCGCATTATGTTAAGGCATATTTTGCCTAATTCCATTTATCCTTCCGTAGTGGTAGCCAGTTTGGATATAGGTTACATTGTGCTTACGGCGGCTTCTTTGTCTTTCTTGGGGTTGGGGGCTCAGCCCGGCACGGCGGACTGGGGGCAGCTGGTTGCCATGGCGCGCAACTGGGTGTTGGGCACCAGCGGCAATACGTTGGCTTATTGGTATACGGTTTTTATCCCCGGCGGGGCGATTTTTTTATTTGTGTTGGGTTGGAACCTGCTGGGGGACGCCTTCCGGGATATTTTGGACCCGCGCCAAGGTTAATTTTACTACAATAGAAAGAAAGTTTATCGTGTTACAGAGGTGCAGCACATGATTAGACGCAAAGATTTGTACACCGCGTTGGCGGACAGCGCTTTTCGTTTTCCGGATAAAACCGCTTTGGTGGAAGCCGGTACAAAACGTTCGGTTACCTACATGGAACTTTTAATGAAAGTGGACCGTGCGGCCGATATGTTTTTTGAACATGGCGTGCGCAAGGGGGACCGCGTAGCCGTGGCGCACCGCAATTCCATAGATACGGTAGTGGCCAATTTCGGTTTATATAAATTGGGGGCGGTATGCATTCCCATGAATTTTATGGTGACCAAGCCGGAGGAACTGGAATTTATTTTAAAGGATTCCGGCGCCAAAGCGGTGGTAACGCAGGCGGAGTTTATCCGCCATTATGTAAAAGTGCTGCCCAGCCTGCCGGATATCAAATACATTTTTTCTACGGATGAAATCCCTTCTTCCGTGCAGGATAATCCGGCCGTTCTTACATTTTGGGACGAGGTGGAAAAATCCACTTATCACGAAGAAACCTCCAACCCCTGCGCCGGCTTGGACGATTTGGCTTTTATTTTGTACACTTCCGGCACTACCGGCCTGCCCAAAGGGGCCATGTTGACGCACGGAAATTTGGCCTCCAACGTAATTTCCGCCGCGCAGATTTTTAAAATTACCGATGAGGACGTGTTTTTGTGTCTGCTGCCCATGTTCCATTCTTTTGCGTGGACGACGTGCGTGGTTATCCCTCTGTACCTTAACTTAAAAGTGGTTATTGTGGCTAACATCATGCCCGCCAGCCATTGGCTTAGCGCAATGGGTTCGGAAAAAGTAACCCTTATTTTGGCGGTGCCGCAAATTTACGCGGTGCTTTCTAAAGAAGCCAAAGGGTTTAAACGTCTGTATTTACAGTTCTGGCCGTTTAAAAATGTGCGCTTTGCGGTATCCGGCGCGGCCCCGCTTACGCAGGAAATTAAAGACCGCTTTGAACAAAAAATAGGCGTGCCTATATTGGAAGGATACGGCTTAACGGAAACCAGCCCGGTGGTAAGCGTGAATACGGAGGAACTTCAAAAAATCAAATCCGTGGGGCCGGCTCTGCCTGCCGTAAGCGTAATAGTGTTGGACGATGACGGCAAAGAACTTCCCCGCAACCAGGAAGGGGAATTGTGTATTAAAGGGCCCAACGTGTTCAGAGGCTATTTTAATAACCCTAAGGCCACGCAGGACGCTTTTACCCAAGACGGCTGGTTTAAAACGGGGGATATCGGCGTAATTGACGATGACGGCTTTATCTTTATCAAAGACCGCAAAAAAGACATGATTATCATCAAAGGGCTTAAAGTGTTTTCCGCCCAGGTGGAAGCCGTTATTTGCGAACACCCGGCCATTGAGGAGTGCGCCATCATCGGCGTGCCGGACGGCCGCGGCGGTGAATTTGTAAAATGCTACGCGGTTAAAAAAGAAGGGGCGGAACTTTCGGATAATGACTTCCGCAAATTTTTAAAACAACATTTAGATAACTATAAACGCCCGCGCGATTTTGAATTTGTGGACGAACTGCCTAAAAATGCACTTAAAAAGGTATTAAAGCGCGAGCTTCGCAAAGATGCGGTGGCCAAACTGGCAGAGCGTCAAGTAAAGACGGAGGAAACGCTTTAAGTCATGTCTGTCAATTTAGCCGCCGTTTTAAAAGAAGTAGCCCCGCAGGCCTTTTACGTAGGCGGTGCGGTGCGCAACAGTTTATTAAAACGGTGGTCTGGCGATGTGGATATCACCCTTCCCCAGCAAGACGTAAAAACCGTGGCCCTGGCTTTGGGCAAAAAACTAAATGCCGCCGTGTTTGAGATGGACCCCGCCTTTGGCGTTTGGCGTTTGGTAACCCGGCGGGAAGGGCTTCAAATAGACGTGTGCGCCTGGCAAGGCAAAAATTTAAAAGAGGATTTGCTTCGGAGGGACTTTACGTTCAACTCCTTGGCTTACCCGGTTACCCAGCCGGTTTGCGTTGCCGTTAAAAAAGAAAATAAACAAACCAAGGTTTTGCTAAAGGGCCTGCGCCGCAGCCAAATTATAGACTTTTGCGGCGGCTTGCAGGCGGTGAAAGAGCGCCAAATCCGTCTTACCTCCGCTAAAGTTTTTAAAGAAGACCCTTTGCGCATGCTAAGGGCTTTTCGCTGCGGGGCGGAATTAAATTTTAGTATAGACGCCGGCGTATTAAAACAAATAAAAAAAGATGCGTCCCTTATTTGGCAAAGCGCCGGGGAACGCATACAGGAAGAGCTGACCCGCCTGTTTAATACCCCCAAATCCTACGAGCATTTGCTGTTAATGGAAAAGAGCGGCCTGCTTACGGCTTTGTTCCCGGTGTTGGAAGAACAGCGCTCCTGCGCGCGTGTGTATTACGGGGCCGGCGGGGTGCTTTCGCACACGTTGGCGGTATTTAAGCGCATGGAATATTTGCTGGAGCATTTGGATAGAGCTTTTCCTAAGTATGCCAAAAAGTTAAAACCTTATGTTGCCAACAAATCCTTGCTAAAAATGGCGGCCTTGCTGCATGATATCGCCAAACCCGCCACCGCCAAAAAAGTGGGGGACAGGCTGCGTTTCTTTTATCACGAGGAGCGCGGCGCCCGTATGGCTAAAGCCATTTTAGAGAAGTTACATTACAGCCGGGCGGATATACGGCTTATTTGCGCCATGATAGGGCAGCATTTGCGCCCCAGCAATTTAGCCAGCAACGACGTTATTACAGACCGCGGCGCCTACCATTTTTTTAAAGATTTGTCAGAAGCCGCCCTTCCCTTATTATTATTATGCTGGGCCGATTATACCAGCTACGTGACGGACTACCAGCTAAAACGCATCATTCCCCGCAGCGGGGAACGGATAATGAGTTTGGAACGCGCCAAAAAAACCGCCAATATCGGCAAAACCTTGCGGCATATGCAGGTATTGTCTTTACTGTTTAGCAAATATTTTGACCAGCCTAAAAAAATGAATCCCACCCGTTTGATTAACGGCAAAGACGTGATGGATACGCTGCATCTTCCGCCCGGCCCGCAAATAGGGGAAATATTGGAAAAAGTGGCGGAAGCGCAGGCGGAGGGCAAAGTCCTCACGCGGGAGGACGCCCTGGCGTTCCTTGCCCATCTAAGCAAATAGAAAACAGGTTTTGTTATTAATCCGTTTGGGTTTCCCAAACGGATTTTTTATTTGTTTAAATAGGGCTTGACTTTTTTGGTTTTTTTTGTTAGATTAACTTTTAAAGCAGCCGTGTATAAGGGTTACGCGGAGGTTTTCTGTGTCGTTATTAAGGCTGTTATGCCCCTAAGGAGAGTGGCTATGAAACATATATTGTTGACAGGACTATTTTTTGTCTTTGCTTTACTTCCGCTGCGTGCGGAAGTCATTCAAACCATAAACTTCAACCCTGCGCGTTTAGGCCAATATGAACGGTTGAAAGTGTCTGAAAAGGCAACTTTCCAAGGGGGCTTGACGGCGCAGTCTATGCAGGTGCGTTCTGCGGGAACAGTCAGCATTAATGAAAGCAATTCAACGGCTTTAGCATAT